>NZ_JBIYCW010000011.1:0-201600 GCF_044908115.1 Bacillus sp. RC51
CCCGCAACCAAATGGTCCCGTGGTGTAGTGGTTAACATGCCTGCCTGTCACGCAGGAGATCGCCGGTTCGACCCCGGTCGGGACCGCCATTTTAATAAGGCTCGGTAGCTCAGTCGGTAGAGCAGAGGACTGAAAATCCTCGTGTCGGCGGTTCGATTCCGTCCCGAGCCACCATTTTAATAAAATATGCCGGCTTAGCTCAATTGGTAGAGCAACTGACTTGTAATCAGTAGGTTGGGGGTTCAAGTCCTCTAGCCGGCACCATGTAAGTTTCGGAGGGGTAGCGAAGTGGCTAAACGCGGCGGACTGTAAATCCGCTCCTTCGGGTTCGGCAGTTCGAATCTGCCCCCCTCCACCATTTTACATAGGGGCATAGTTTAAAGGTAGAACTGAGGTCTCCAAAACCTCCAGTGTGGGTTCAATTCCTACTGCCCCTGCCAAATATATAAACACAACATGGCGGTTGTGGCGAAGTGGTTAACGCACCGGATTGTGGCTCCGGCATTCGTGGGTTCAATTCCCATCAGTCGCCCCATTTTTATTTTTTAAAATTACAAATAAATTAATGGATACTTACATATAATTAAGTAAAACTTCGGTGGGCTATAGCCAAGCGGTAAGGCAACGGACTTTGACTCCGTCATGCGCTGGTTCGAATCCAGCTAGCCCAGCCATTTTTGCGGAAGTAGTTCAGTGGTAGAATACAACCTTGCCAAGGTTGGGGTCGCGGGTTCGAATCCCGTCTTCCGCTCCATTTTAACTTCATATGGCGGCATAGCCAAGTGGTAAGGCAGAGGTCTGCAAAACCTTTACCACCGGTTCAAATCCGGTTGCCGCCTTTCTTTTATGCCGATGTGGCGGAATTGGCAGACGCGCACGACTCAAAATCGTGTTCCTTCGGGAGTGTCGGTTCGACCCCGACCATCGGTATCACGAACGGCGTAACATTAAGGCTCTACACTAATTGTGTAGAGTTTTTTTGTGTTTTCTTCACACTACAAAATAAGCACTAATAGTGCGTTGGGGTAGTGTGCGGTGAGTAAGTGACGAACTTTAGATACAGTTGGAAGAAACTATGAGTATTAAAAGGATAAAATTTCAGTAGAATATTACATATACAAGAATTTTTTCGAGCACTCTAGAGAGAATCTCTCCACCCTGGTGACATGAAGTTAAATCCGATACCACCAGTTGAAATTACCACATTATCAGCTGGTAATTTCGAAAAACTTCTTTTCAAACTCTTCTCTGTTGTACTTGTACATAGTTGAGTGACACGACCATATTTGCGTTGAAGTACTCAACCAGTCCCCTAATTCCTTTAATTTAGGGAACGGCTAAAATTGAATTGGACCATCCAATTTTATGAATCTCACTTGATAGATAGTTGGGTTTAGCTTTTCTCCTATCCTATCCCTTTAAGACCATGCGCTTTTTTCTCATTTGAATGTGTCATAATTCTCCCCTATCTTTTTCTTCAAATTTTTTCCTATTTTAATTATACAGCAATAGAAAGTAATTATGGTAATATTAGGGGATTAATAGAGGGATGAAAAGGAATAGCTTTAGTTTAATAATGAATAGTTCATAACATACTACATAACAAATCTTTAAAAGGACATGGCAGCTTTGCCCTGTTTCTTATTGTTTAGCGAGAAATAATAAAATAAATCATCACAGTAATAAATGAAATATGATAAATTTAATCAAGGGAGAGAAATGAAAGTAAAAGGTGTCAGTTATTTAATATGATTCCATTTTGGCTCCGTTTCATTTTAATTTATCATGTTTAAAGAAGCTCAAAATTTTTAAAATGCTTTAAAATAAAGGATTTTAAGGGTAGCACTCTATATAAATGTCACCTAAAAAGACCCTAACAGAAATGTTAGGGTCTTTTTTGTTAAATTATGCTATGTGATTCTAAAATTCGTAATAAACTTAGGAATTCATGTATAATATAACTTGTTGAAAGAACAAAATGATAATGATTTATATTATGTCTGTAATATGAATCAAAAATGAACTTTTTATATTTCTTTTAAAAATGTGTTGAATACACATTATATTTCATATTAATATTTTTATGTAGATTTAAAATGGGAAAGAGAGTGGAAAGTATGGGCCGTAAATGGAACAATATTAAAGAAAAAAAAGCATCAAAAGATGCAAATACAAGCCGTATATACGCGAAATTTGGACGTGAAATTTATGTGGCAGCAAAACAAGGCGAGCCAGATCCAGAATCAAACCAAACGTTAAGAGTTGTATTAGAACGTGCGAAAACATACAACGTGCCAAGAACAATTATTGACCGTGCGATTGAAAAGGCAAAAGGCGGTTCAGAAGAAAACTATGACGAGCTTCGTTATGAAGGCTTTGGACCAAACGGATCTATGGTAATTGTAGATACACTGACAAATAACGTAAACCGTACTGCAGCAGATGTACGAGCTGCATTTAGCAAAAACAGTGGTAACATGGGTGTAAACGGTTCTGTCGCTTACATGTTTGATGCGACAGCTGTTATCGGTCTTGAAGGTAAAACATTAGATGAAGTTCTTGAAATCTTAATGGAAGCAGATGTAGATGCACGTGACATTCTAGAAGAAGAAGATTCTGTTATCGTTTATGCTGAACCTGATCAGTTCCATTCAGTACAATCTGCACTTAAAGGTGCTGGTGTTGAAGAATTTACAGTTGCAGAATTAACAATGCTTGCACAAAGTGATGTAGAACTTCCTGAAGATGCTCAAGTACAATTTGAAAAAATGGTTGATGCATTAGAAGATTTAGAAGATGTACAGCAAGTTTACCACAACGTAGACTTAGGGGAATAATAAGACAGAAGATCCTTTGTTTGTAGGAAAGGTCTGCCAGTCTTATTAAATCAACGTATATAATCAAAGTGTAAGTATTTTAAAGTGGTAAAGAGCCGTAAAATATAAACAGTATTTTTTAGGGTTACGATATCCATTTTGAAGATTTCTTAAAAATACTGTGATAAATTTACCATTTTCATTTTGGGAAACAAAACACATAAAAACTCACTTTTTGTATGAAAACCATTCATATAAGAGGTGAGTTTTTTCGTTGTTGGAATATATTTATAAGGGATTTCTTTTTGATTTGCAAATTAAGAACTACTCCAACCGAACAATTAAAACCTATAACTACTATAAAGTAATACAATTGGTTAGTTAATTAAATAAGGTAAATATAATAACAAAAAGGATTAGCTTTAGTTAGCCACGAAATGAAAGTGTAGAAGTTAAATAATTTATGGGGAATAATATATTTTATGTTCTTAATAAAGCGCAATTTGTTTGGAGGCGTTCTTTTTGAAGGAGAAAAGGTTAACTGAACTAGATGCTTTACGTGGTTTAGCAGCACTGTCTGTACTACTATTTCATTACACTTATTTTTATAATCAATCCTATGGTCACGTAAAAGAAGAGTATTTATTAAATTTTAAGTACGGTAGTTATGGGGTACACTTATTTTTTATGATTAGTGGTTTTGTTATATACATGACACTTTTAAAAACTAATAATACAAAAGATTTCATCTTTAAGAGGGCGGTTAGACTTTATCCTGCTTATTTGGTAGCAGTAACATTAACTTTCATGACTATAGTTTTAATGGGTTTAGAGGGGATGGGGGTTAGTTTAAGGGATTATTTGTTTAACTTAACCATGTTTCAAGGGGTTATTCCAGGCACAGGAATTGATTTGGTGGATGGTTCATATTGGAGTTTAGGTATAGAAGTAACTTTTTATATCTTTTGTGTAATCTTGTTATCAATGGGACTAGCTAAACGACCTGTATTAATTACAAGTTTATGGTTGCTGGGGCTATTTACAATTAAAATACTTTATGTAAATAGCCTTATAACTCCTATTATTGGTGATTTAGGTATAATAAATTATTCGAATTTATTCATTGTTGGTATCATGTTTTATCAATTGAAACAAAGTAAATTGATAGTCAACTATTTGATTATTGTTTTTGCATTAGTGTTTCAATTTTGCTTTCATGGTGTATTGTCAGGTTTAATAATCTGTTGTTTCGTTGGAGTCTTTTATTTACTAATTAATAATAAATTGAGCTTCTTAGGTACTAGAATATTTACATTCTTAGGAACAATATCTTACAGTCTATATTTGATACATCAAAGTATTGGATATATCATTATTGATTTTATAGAACAATTTGGCTTAATAAATGAGATATTTATCCTTGTTCCAATATTAATATCAATAGCTTTAGCAACAGTTATTACTTTTGGTGTTGAGAAACCTATACAAGGATTTCTAATAACTAGATATAATAAAGGAAGAGAAAATGAATTACCCGCAAAAAATGTTTCAGCATAGCGCAAATTAATATTTAGATTTATTAATATGTAGCTTGAATGGATAAAAATGATATACCTCAATTAAGTAATATCCCTTTGTATAAATATGGGATGGAAAATTAAATAACGTTGATATATTAATTATTCATCTATAGATTTAGAAGATGTACAACAAGTTTACCACAACGTAGACTTAGGAGAATAATAAGACAGAAGATCCTTTCGTTTAACGAATAGGTCTTTTTTTGTGAAGTTAATTAAGATGATGAATTATTAAAGGTGTTTTGTTGTAGGTAGGGAATATGGTTATAGATTGTACATGAAATAACTGGATTTCTAGGAGGTATTTCTGTGGAGCATAAAACACCAAAGCATATTGTAGCCGTAGCAGGTTATTTAACAAATGAAAAGAATGAGGTGCTTTTAACGAAAGTGCACTGGCGAGCTGATACGTGGGAAATGCCTGGAGGACAGGTAGAAGAAGGGGAAGCGCTCGATCAAGCTGTTTGCAGAGAAATAATGGAGGAAACAGGATTAACTGTGAAGCCTATCGGAGTTACAGGGATTTATTATAATGCTTCTATGCATATTGTAGCTGTTGTTTTTAAAGTAGCATATGTTAGTGGTGAAATAAAAATTCAACCTGAAGAAATACAAGAGGCTAAATTTGTTGCTTTAAACGAAGAGAACATTGATGAGTATATAACGCGTCCTCATATGAAATCAAGGACACTTGATGCGATGAAAGCAATGCATTTTATTCCATACGAAACATGGGAAGTTCAGCCATATAATCTTATAGGAAGGTTGTAAAGAAAAGGTTAGTTATTTGAGGACAGCTCAAATTGCTAACCTTTTCTTTATGTATACTGTTTCAGAAAAAGGTCACAATAATAAAGTGTAGGCTAATAATTGGTGGAGGAAGCAGGACTACCACCTAATTTCCTAGCTTTAGCCAAGTTTTGAGGGAGAAGACTTACTGCTCACAAATAGCGAGATTAGTATTGATTTACGGAACGTTTGTTCTGTACAATGGTGATATATCGTATATAATTAGATTGCTAGATGTTTAAAAGTATAAATGTATAAACTGATATAATAAAAGAATAAAGTGAAATTAAGGAGAGTCCTACTGCCTATAAATAGTGTGATAAACAAATGTATATTCAACATTTCATATGAATAGTAGATAAAAAGGGACTGTGATACAATACATTTTTACACCTTACAATGTTGTAAGGTAGGTGTAAGAGAAATCGATGGGATATTCTTTTATAACAAGGTATTCTTAAATTAAGAGTTATATGCTGTGTGGAAAAGAGGTGTTCGAGATGAAAGAACGAGTATTATCTAGAGTGAATTATCATCAAAAAGTTGCATTAAATCCATTAACTAAATTTCTTTATAAAGCCATTATATTATTATTATTGTTAAGTTTTGCATTATTATTCGCTGGAAATGTAATGATTGAGCGAAGTGATATTAGTAAATTACATGTACCCGCTAAGTTAGAGGTGCCAGAATCATTAACAAACGCATTTATTGCGACGGAAGATAAAAGGTTTTATCATCATAACGGTTTAGACTATATAGCGATTATCAGGGCGTCTATTGAAAATATAAAAGCTGGTGGTGTTGTGCAAGGAGGAAGCACGATTACACAGCAGTTATCTAAAAATGCTTTCTTATCTAATGAACGTACATTTTCCCGTAAGTGGAAAGAAATTTTTTATACGAAAAAGATTGAACGTACATTCACAAAGGATGAGATATTAAAATTGTATGTAAGTAATATTTACTACGGAGAAGGCGCATGGGGGATTGAAAAAGCAGCAAACCTTTACTTCGGTAAAAAGGTGGATCAATTAACACTGGCTGAAAGTGCAATGATGGCTGCTATAGTAAAAGCACCGGCTTATTACTCACCTGCACAAAATTATGATAAAGCAGTTGAGAGACGGAATGTAGTTTTAAGGCTAATGGAGAAAGAAGGGTATATAAATCATGATGAATATGTGCAAGCAGTTAGTGAGAAATTAGTAATTCGCCATGATATAAAAACAGAGCAATCCATGTTAAAAAATGCCCGTGAAAAAGCAGTAAGTTAAAAGAAGTTCCTACATAGGAGCTTCTTTTTTAATAATTTGTGACAAAAGGCGACACAATATTGTCACAAACGTTGTATTTTTGTAATTTATGTGAGCGTGTTCATTGCGTGACCTATGTAAGTATTGATATTATGTGTATTGTGTACAATGATGTATACAGAATATGAAATTAAAGAGGAATGTATATGAAATCATCAAACAAACTCATGGCTCTTGGTATAGTTTTTTCTATCGCAGTATTGATTGTAATCGGGACGATTGTGTATAGCATCATAAATGACAAGAAAGATAAAGGGAATGAGATGTTTGCTTATTCTACGCAACAATCTTTAGGGAAAGATGATGCTCCAGTTAAGGTAGTTGAATTTGGAGACTTTAAATGTCCAGCTTGTCGTACTTGGGATGTAACAGTATTACCACGATTAAAAGAAGAGTATATTGATAAAGGTAAAGTGCAGTTATATTTTATTAACTTCCCGTTTATCGGAAAAGACTCTGATTTAGGTGCAGCTGCTGGTGAAGCAATTTATAAACAAGATCAAGATTCATTCTGGATTTTCTATGATGAGATTTATCAAAATCAAAAGAAAGATACGGAAGAATGGATTACAGAAGAATTACTTCTTAATATTGTGAAAGAAAAGCTTCCGAAAATTAATGTAGAACAGTTTAAAAAAGATTTACACAGTAAAGAAATGAAAGACAAAGTACGTAAAGATTCAGATCGTGCTCAAAAATTAAAAGTTCAAGGTGCTCCTTCAGTATATATAAATGGGAATCTTGCAAACCCTGATTTCGATAGTATGAAGAAGGCGATTGATAAAGAATTGAAAAAGTGATGAGGTATCTCATCACTTTTTCGACTTTTTTCGATAAATTTCTTGCTTCGATTTTTTTTACATGCTATACTACTTTACATAAGTTATTTCAATATCTTATATTTTTTTCATATTTGCGGGTGTAGTTTAGTGGTAAAACAAGAGCCTTCCAAGCTCTGGTCGAGAGTTCGATTCTCTTCACCCGCTCCAAATTTTATTTAATGTTTTTCTAATAAATTGTGATCAACGCAGTGTTTCGTTTCTAAGATAAACGAAGCATTGCGTTTTTTAATGTTTGAAAATCATAATTGTATGCGAAAATAGAAGTGAAGAATATTATTCCAAAAGTGAATTGATAACCAATATAGTCGTTACATAAGGGATGAATTCATCGGTGGAGGCGATTGAAAATGGACTTTGAACAATTAAAGCAAGATGTAATTGCGTATAGTAAAACGATTGGTATAGATAAAATAGGTTTTGCCAGTGCTTCACCATTTGAGGAATTAAAGCAGCGTCTAATCCAGCAACAACAATTGAATTATCAGTCTGGATTCGAAGAGCCTGATATAGAGAAGAGAACGAATCCACAGCTATTGTTACCTGGTGCGAAATCAATTATTGCGATTGCTTTAGCATACCCTTCAAAATTAAAAAATGCACCATTAAGTAAACGAGGGGAACGACGTGGGATTTTTTGCCGTGCTTCTTGGGGCCAAGATTATCACCTTGTTCTACGAGATCGTTTGCAAAAGTTAGAGGCGTATTTAATCGAAAAGCTGCCGGATATAGAAGTGAAATCAATGGTTGATACAGGGGAGCTAAGTGATCGAGCTGTTTCAGAGCGTGCCGGTATTGGATGGAGTGGTAAGAACTGCGCTATTATTACGCCGGAATTTGGTTCGTATGTATACTTAGGAGAAATGATTACGAATGTTCCATTCCCTCCTGATCGGCCAATAGAAGATCAATGTGGAAGTTGTACGAAATGTATTGATATTTGTCCTACAGGTGCTTTAGTACAAGGGGGGCAGTTGGACTCGAAGAAATGTATTGCATTTTTAACACAGACAAAAGGGTTTCTGCCTGAAGAATATCGCGATAAAATAGGAAACCGTATATATGGATGTGATACGTGTCAGACTGTTTGTCCGAAAAATAAAGGAATGGATTTTCATAACCATCCTGAAATGGAGCCTGACCCTGAGTTAGTTAAACCGTTATTAACACCACTTTTAACAATTAGTAATCGTGATTTTAAAGAGAAGTATGGAATTATGTCTGGTTCATGGAGAGGTAAAAAACCATTGCAACGAAATGCTATTTTAGCACTTGCACATTTTAAAGAAACAGCAGCAATTCCTGATTTAATCGGTGTTATGAAAGATGATCCAAGACCAGTACTTCGAGGAACAGCAGCATGGGCACTTGGGAAAATTGGTGGAGATGGAGTAGGAGAAGCGATTGAAAAAGCGATGGAACGTGAGAAAGATGAAGAGGTTCTTCATGAAATGAATCGTGGACTTGAATTGTTAGCACAGAAAAAAGAGTAGATAATATCTCCCTTTTTCATATTGTAATATGGGAGGGAGACGAAATGGTTGTAAAAGCGAATATTGAAAAGCAAGTGCAACAGTTTTTAGCATATATAACAGAGAAACGAACAGATGTAGATGGTATTGCAGTAGATTTGTTACAAATGGTACAGAGAAAGAAACAATTGTTTCAAAAGCGTAGTGCACATATAGTGAAAGCAACTGCAGATATTTCTTTCATTAGACAATTAAATAGTAATGAGCATCAAGAAATTGATTATCAAATACACTTGAAATATTTAATTAAGCATAAAGAATTATTTTATATCGAAGAGGAACAATTAAAACGACGAGTTTATTTAAAAAATAGTTGTATAATAGATGATTATGCTCTTGAAGTGTCAGAAGAAATAGGAATAGGTGAAACGTTAGAACGGGAAGTCACGAAAGAAAAATACGGTTCATATCAATATAATCGTTTAGAGGCAGTGAAATATGCAGAGCGTTGGTGGGATGATCGTAATTCTGCATACCGTAATTTTCCGGATAATTGTACAAATTTCATTTCACAATGTCTGCACACTGGAGAAGTACCAATGAATGGACATCCTAACATTCGTAAAGGGTGGTGGCAAAGGGGAAACCAGTGGAGTTGGAGCTGGGCTGTAGCACACTCTTTTTATTGGTATTTGTCAGGTGCTACAACAGGGCTTCGAGCAGAAGCAGTAGAAAGGCCAGAAGACCTTATTCTTGGCGATGTAATTGCGTATGATTTTGAGGATGATGGTAGGTGGAATCATACGACAATTGTAGTAGCAAAAGACGCTGATGGTATGCCGCTTGTAAATGCACATTCAGCGAATAGCCGCAGGCGTTATTGGAACTATGAAGATTCTAGTAAATATACACCACAAATGAAATATAAATTCTTTCATATTATTAATGGGTAGAGATTTTTCGTTCAAGTGGTATAATACGTAGTAGATAAAAAATAGAGGTGAATATCGCGTGGGAGTACATGTTGTTTTATATCAACCAGAAATTCCAGCAAATACAGGAAATATTGCACGTACTTGTGCAGCAACTGGAACAGAATTGCATTTGATTAGACCGCTTGGATTTTCAACGGATGACAAAATGTTAAAGCGTGCAGGATTAGATTATTGGCAGCACGTAAAAGTTACGTATTATGATTCAATCGAAGAATTTTATGAGAAAAATAAAGATGGTGAATTCTTTTATTTAACAAAGTATGGCGAGAAAGCTCATACAGCATTTGATTATAGCAAACGTGAGAAGGATTACTATTTCGTATTTGGAAGAGAAACAAATGGATTACCAGCTAATGTAATTGAAGAAAACTTCGATCATTGTTTACGTATTCCAATGACGGATAAAGTACGTTCATTAAATTTATCTAATACAGCAGCAATTTTAATTTATGAAGCGTTCCGTCAACAAAATTATCCAGGATTAGATTTAGAAATCGTTTATTAAAAGTCGCCATTTGGCGGCTTTTTTATTTTTTAAAAAAATATGTAATCATACATTTTAAAAAAGGTACATATTCATATAGAATGAGATATATGAATAAAAATAGATAAGACGGGTTGAGATAAATATGAAGGAACAATATAATAATCAAAATACCTTTTTAAGTATGATAGATATGGATTTAGTAAGACAGGGATTGTTACATGCTATTCAAGATTTAGTGTTTATTGTGAAAGTTATTGATGATGAAACTTTTAAATATATTTATGTGAATAAAATAGGAATGAATCACGCCAGGCTAGGGAAAGAATGTTATGGGAAAACTTTTGCAGAAGTATTACCAGAAGATACGGCAAGGTTATTGCAAGGACAATATGCAAAAGTAATGAGAGAAGCGAGAGCAATTACATTTTGTGATGTAATTAGTTTGCCAACTGGTGATATACATTATGAATCTTCACTTAATCCAGTATGCGATGTAAATGGAACATGTCAGTTTATTATTTGTATTACTAGAGATATTACAGCACAGGTTAAGAAAAAAGTGGAAATAGAAGAAAAACAAATGTTATTTAAGTCATTACTAGAATATAATAATGATTCCATTATATCTGTAGACTCTATGGGAAGAATTACATATGCAAATCCAGCGACTTATGAAATTTTTGGGTATCGATATGAAGAGTTAAAGGACCAATTTATTTTTCAGTTTATAAATAAAGAATATGAAAAAACTTTTCAAATTATATTTAAAAATGCTTTACAGGGAAGAGCAAAACAAATTGTTGCAAAGAAATATATTCATAAAGAAGGATATGAACTTTATATTTCCGTGAGGACAATCCCCATTATTGTGAATAGTGAAATCGTCGGGGTGTACATTGTTACGAGGGATGTTACGAAGCAAGTATTAAATGAGATGAAAACAGAATATTTGGCTTACTTTGATCAGTTAACGGGGTTAATGAATAGAATATCATGTACAAATAAGCTAAATGAATTTTTAGCTGAGAATAAAGAATTCGCATTGGTTTTTATAGATTTGGATGAATTTCACCTTATTAATGATACATTTGGTCATAAAGAAGGGGATCAAGTCTTAAAAAAAGTTACTGAATGCTTACGGGACCTAAAAATAGAAGATATGCATTTATTTAGAGAACATGATGATCAATTTGTTATGTTAATAGAAAATATAACGAGAGAATACGTAGAGGAAGTTGCACAAACAATATTAAAAAAAATTAGTGGGCATTTTGTAATAGAAGAAGAGGATGTTTATTTGAGTGCATCAATTGGGATTGTAATGGCCCCAGAAGATGGAATGGATGAAAAAATACTTTTCCAAAGAGTCGACGCAGCTTTGGAAAATGCAAAGGAAAAAGGAAAAGGGTATTATCATTTTTATTGTAGTGGATTAGATTGTGAACGTGAACAAAGATTTATAATAGAAAATCAGTTACATCGTGCTATAGAAAAAAATGAATTTTCCCTATATTATCAACCTCAAATCAATATTGAAACGGGGAAGATAGCCAGTATGGAAGCCTTAATAAGGTGGGAGAATAAGGAGCTAGGTTTTGTCTCGCCCAATCAATTTATCCCACTTGCTGAAAGAACAGGGTTTATTATTAAACTTGATGAATGGGTAGTACATCAAGTTTGTGAACAGATACGTGAATGGTTAAATAAAGGATATGTGGTTGTACCAATCGCAGTTAATATTTCAGCTAAACATTTTCGCTCTATTACATTAATAGAGATGATTACACGTGCTTTAAATAAGTACAACGTTCCCCCTCATTTATTAGCAATAGAAGTTACAGAAGGGGCTCTTATACATAAAGATGTATCAAAAAGAGTGTTATTGCAGTTAAAGGAACAAAATTTAAAGATTCATTTAGATGACTTTGGAACGGGATATTCATCTTTAAGTTATTTAAAAACATATCCGATTGATACGTTAAAAATTGATCGTTCTTTTATGGAAGGTATATATAAAGATGAAAGAGATACGAATATTACGGCTGCAATTATTAATTTAGCACATACTCTAGGGTTAAATGTAATTGCAGAAGGAGTAGAAAAGGCGGAACAAATACAGTTTTTAAAGGAGAAAAATGTAAAAATAGCGCAAGGTTATTTTTATAATCGCCCTTTATCGATATACGATGTGGAAAATATTTATTTTAAATAGTGTATAAAAAACAAGAAAAAAAGTGATGTGCTGAAAAGCACATCACTTTTTTTGTGTACCTGGTTTATCGTTATAACCAGATGTGAAAATAGCTGTAAGAAATGTGAGCGATACACCTAAAATTAATAATAACTTCATACTAATTTCCTCCTTACTTTTTCGGTTTACGAATCCTATTTGTGAATCGAAATGTATGTAAGGTTCCTAGAAGAAAAGAATTTATTTACAATGAATAGCAGCGTGAAAACTTTAATACCTTTATTATACAGAATTTTCTTTGAATTTTGGAGAGAATTTTATAGCGCTATTATATATTTCGTTTTGATTTAAAGAATGTTTAAGGACATCCTAGCATACCTTTTATAATAATCCGATTGAACAAGGAGATGGGGGAGGAGCTATAATGGATATTTTAAAGAAAATTGAACAATATCGGGAAGCAGAAGAACGTTTACAATGGGAAGGTACGTTTGCGGAGTATTTGGAGCTTGTGAAAGAAAGACCATGGGTGGCTCAAACAGCACACTCTCGCATTTACAATATGATAAAAGATGCTGGAATTGAAGAAGTTGATGGTAGAAGAAAATATAACTTCTTTAGTAATCAGCTATTTGGATTAGAGGATGCTTTAGAACGCCTTGTGGAAGAATATTTTCATCCATCTGCAAAACGATTAGATGTTAGGAAACGTATTTTGTTATTAATGGGGCCTGTTAGTGGGGGGAAATCAACATTAGTTACGATGTTGAAACGAGGATTAGAAACATATTCACGAACAGATCGTGGAGCGATTTTTGCAATAAAAGGATGCCCAATGCATGAAGATCCACTTCATTTAATTCCACAGCATTTACGGAATGATTTCTTTGATGAATATGGAGTAAGGATTGAAGGGAATTTATCACCATTAAATGTTATGCGTTTAGAGCAAGAATATGGATCAAGAATTGAGGATGTAGTTGTAGAGCGTATTTTCTTCTCTGAAGATCGCCGTACAGGAATTGGTACATTTAGTCCTTCTGATCCAAAATCACAAGATATTGCCGATTTAACAGGTAGTCTAGACTTTTCTACAATTGCAGAATACGGTTCGGAATCAGATCCTCGTGCATATCGATTTGATGGAGAATTAAATAAGGCGAACCGCGGCATGATGGAATTCCAAGAGATGTTAAAATGTGATGAGAAATTTTTATGGCATTTACTATCGCTTACACAAGAAGGGAATTTTAAAGCAGGAAGATTTGCGCTTATTTCAGCAGATGAATTAATTGTAGCGCATACAAATGAAACGGAGTATCGTTCCTTCATAGCAAATAAGAAAAATGAAGCATTGCATTCACGAATTATTGTAATGCCGGTTCCATATAATTTACGGGTTAGTGAAGAAGAACATATTTATGAAAAAATGATTCGTGAAAGTGATGTGTCTAATGTTCATATTGCACCGCATACACTTCGCGTTGCGGCAATGTTCACTATTTTAACTCGTTTAAAAGATCCGAAGCGTCCGGATATTGATTCAATTAAAAAGATGCGTTTATATGATGGAGAAACGGTAGAAGGATATAATGCGATTGATGTAGAAGAATTGCAACGCGAATATCAAGATGAAGGTATGAAGGGGATTGATCCTCGTTATGTCATTAACCGAATTTCTTCTACAATTATTCGAAAAGAGGTACCATCTATTAATGCACTAGATGTACTTAGATCGCTAAAAGACGGGTTGGATCAGCATCCATCAATTAGTAATGAAGATCGAGAGCGCTATATGAATTTCATCTCATTAGCGAGAAAAGAATACGATGAAATTGCTAAGAAAGAAGTACAAAAAGCGTTTGTTTATTCATACGAAGAATCAGCTAAGACACTTATGGATAATTACTTAGATAACGTCGAAGCGTACTGCAATAAATCAAAATTACGTGATCCTTTAACAGGTGAAGAAATGAGCCCAGATGAAAAACTTATGCGTTCGATTGAAGAGCAAATTGGAATTTCAGAAAATGCTAAGAAAGCATTCCGTGAAGAAATTTTAATTCGAATTTCTGCTTATGCCCGTAAAGGAAAGCGCTTTGATTATAATTCACATGAACGTCTTCGTGAAGCGATTCAGAAAAAACTATTTGCTGATTTAAAAGATATAGTGAAAATTACAACATCAACGAAAACGCCAGATGAAAATCAGCTTAAGAAAATTAATGATGTTGTTGCACGCTTAATTGATGAGCATGGATATAATTCTTCATCTGCGAATGAATTGTTACGATATGTAGGTAGTTTGTTAAATCGATAGTTTGATAACAAAACGCTGTCTCTTGTTCTTGGGACGGCGTTTTGTTATCTATTGATACTTGTAAAAAGTGTCATACCTTGTCCGAATATAATAAATTAAGATGCAATTTCATGAATTTATTGTCAATTATTTTTACAATATGCATATGATAGAGTAACCAACCATTCATACGAAAAAAGCCAACACAATACAATATGTTGCAAAGTGAAAATGTGTGCAACAATGCATTGTGTTTCTTTCTTATCAACGGCTGAATATTTCTTCCTAGTATGTGAGTGGCAAAATTTTGTTTAGGATGCTCGGAGTATTGTATGAAAAACGCTATATATGTTTATGGGATGATTTTCGATGGACAGTTACCTTTCAAATATTCTAGCTTGGCATATTACAGAACAAAATTTATAGATTGCTGTTCATAGAGGAAGACAATTACAGTAAGGAGGGAAAGGAATGGGCGAAGAAAACCAACCAAATTATACGATTTCACAGGAAAACTGGTCCCTCCATCGCAAAGGATATGACGACCAACAACGCCATCAAGAAAAAGTGCAGGAGGCAATCAAAAATAATTTACCAGACCTTGTAACAGAAGAAAGTATAGTTATGTCTAATGGCAAGGATGTTGTGAAAATACCGATTCGTTCTTTAGATGAATATAAGATTAGATACAATTATGATAAAAACAAACACGTTGGGCAAGGAAACGGTGACAGCAAAGTTGGTGATGTTGTTGCAAGAGATGGATCCGGTGGTCAAAAGCAGAAGGGACCAGGAAAAGGGCAAGGGGCAGGAGATGCAGCTGGAGAAGATTATTATGAAGCAGAAGTCTCAATTTTAGAATTGGAGCAAGCGTTTTTCAAAGAGTTAGAGCTGCCTAATTTAAAGAGAAAAGAAATGGATGAAAACCGGATTGAACATATTGAATTTAATGATATTAGAAAAACAGGATTATGGGGAAATATTGATAAGAAACGGACGATGATATCTGCATATAAACGAAATGCAATGCGTGGTAAAGCATCTTTCCATCCAATTCACCAAGAAGATTTAAAGTTCCGTACTTGGAATGAAGTGTTAAAGCCAGATTCAAAAGCCGTTGTATTAGCGATGATGGATACGAGTGGATCGATGGGGATATGGGAGAAGTATATGGCACGTAGCTTCTTTTTCTGGATGACAAGATTTTTACGCACAAAGTATGAAACCGTAGACATTGAGTTTATTGCTCACCATACGGAAGCAAAGGTCGTCACAGAAGAAGAGTTTTTCTCAAAAGGGGAAAGTGGCGGAACGATCTGTTCTTCTGTATACAAAAAAGCACTTGAGTTAATCGATAATAAATATTCACCAGACCGTTATAATATTTATCCATTCCATTTTTCAGACGGTGATAATTTAACTTCGGATAATGCTAGATGCGTAAAGCTTGTGGAAGAGTTGATGAAGAAGTGTAATATGTTTGGGTATGGGGAAGTGAATCAGTACAACCGCCACAGTACGCTTATGTCAGCATATAAAAATATTAAAGACGAGAATTTCAGATATTATATTTTAAAGCAAAAAGCAGATGTATTCCATGCGATGAAAAGCTTTTTTAAAGAAGAATCAGGAGAAAAAATGGCATAACCCCTTGTAAAGGGGTTATTTTTTTGTAAACTTTTTATTTTTTTAGTTGACAATGATAATGAAAATCATTATCATTTATTCGAGAAATGATTACATTTCGATTTATATATTTTGGAGGAGATGTAAAGTTGAAAAAAACTAAAAGAAAACATATAAATGCGATGATTATCGCTGCGGCGTTATCGCTACCGTTTGCTGCGTATTCAACACCTGCTTTAGCAGCGGTAGCAATTGAGGCTAATAAAACGGGATATGCTTTAGAAGATGGTACATATGATGCTGTTATTAAAGCGTATAAAGATAAAACGAATGAAGAGTCTATGGCAGCTGTTTATATAAAAAATCCGAAATTAACAATTGAGAATGGGAAGAAAATTGTAACGGCAACGTTAAGTGATAGTGATTTCTTCAAATACTTGAAAACAGAAGATATTCATACTCCTGGTGTGTTTCATGATGTAAAAGTAATATCAGAAGATAAAAAGAAAAATGGAACGAAAGTGATTCAGTTTGAAGTAGGGGAATTAGGAAAGAGGTATAATATGCAAATGCATATTTATATTCCAACAATGGCCTATGATAATAAGTATCAAGTGCAATTTGAAGTAAATACATTGAGTTTAGAAGGCAATGTTCCAGAAGAACAAAAGGAAAATAAAGAGGATAAAGTGGATCAACAAGATGAAAGTGCAAATGTAATAGTTGATAAGAAATTACAACAGCATATTAATAAAAATAATTTAGAGAGAAAAAATATAAATGAACCTATAACGAAGGAAGATTTATTACAAATTAAAACATTATCCATATACTCAGGTGAGGGGATAAATGAAATAGCTGGTTTAGAATATATGACAAACTTAGAGAAGTTGACATTAAGAGAGTCTAATGTAACAGACATATCTGTTATCTCGGGATTGAGACATTTGAAATATTTAGATTTATCCTCTAATCCAATTGAAAGCATTCAACCCGTTTCTAAGCTAGAGAATCTTGACATGCTCTTTTTAAGAGATAACAAAATTGCAGATCTTACACCGTTAAGTCAAATGAAAAAGATTAAAATATTAGATTTAATTGGTAATAATATAAAGGATCTTACACCATTATTTACAGTGTTATCGTTAGAAGAAGTATACTTAGCAAATAATCAAATTAGTAATCTTTCGGGTATTGAGAAGTTAAAGAATGTGAATCTATTATGGATAGGAAATAATAAAATTAGTGATGTTGAGCCTATTAGTAAAATGAGTAATCTTATTGAACTAGAAATTGCTGATAGTGAAATAAAAGATATATCATCATTATCTAAATTAGTAAAAATACAAGTATTGAATTTAGAAGAGAATTATATCTCTGATATATCGCCACTGAGTAATTTAACAAATTTACATGAGATAAATCTTGGAGCGAATGAAATTTCTGACATAAAGTCTGTTGAGGAATTGGGTAAGCGAACTTCAATAGATATTCAAAGACAAAAAATCTTTTTAGATGAAGCAAGCGTAGATGAAGAAATAAAAATTCCAGTATACAATTTTAAAGGAGAGCCACTTCAAAATATTAAATTGAAAAGTGAGGGGGCTACGCTGAGTAACGGATTTATAAAATGGAATAGTCCTGGAGAAAAAATATATGAATTTAAACTAGATACGAATCCTGCTGAAAGTAAAATAAGATTTAATGGGACGGTTATACAAAGTATAGTTGAAAAACAAACAGAAAATAAAAATGTAATTCTTGATAAAAATTTACAACAACATATTAATAAAAAGAATTTTGGTAGAGAGAATCTAAATGCCCCTATAACAAAAGAAGATTTATTACAGATTAAAACATTAGAGATACTTAAAGAAAAAGGAAAAGAGATAAAAGATCTAACTGGTTTAGAATACATGACGAACTTAGAAAACCTCACTTTAGAAGGAGTAGGGTTGAAAAATATTGAGTTCATTTCAAACTTGAAACAATTGAAAGACGTGAATGTATCTCATAATAAAATTGAAGATATAACGCCGTTATCTTCACTGGAAAATTTACAGTGGTTAAACCTTGCGGATAATCATATTAAAGATGTATCAGTTCTTGGTTCAATGTTAGACCTACTAAGTTTAAAATTAGCTGGAAATGAGATTCGTGATGTAAGGCCGTTAATACAATTAGGTCAATGGTTTTCAATTGATGCCGGAAGACAAAAAATCATTTTAAATGAAGCGAAAGTAAATGAAGAAATTCAAGTTCCGGTATATGACTTAGAAGGAGAAACTATTGAGAATATTAAACTAACAAGTGAGGGTGGAACGTTTAATAACGGAGTAATGAAATGGAGTACTCCAGGTGAAAAGGTATATAAATTTGATTTAGATTCGGATGAAACTAGTATAAGCTTTAATGGAACAGTTATCCAGAATATAGTTGAAAAAGAAGAAGTGACAGAACCAACAAAAGAAGTTGAAGAAATAAAAGAAGAAGTAAAAGAGCCGGTAAAAGAAGTTGAAGAAATAAAAGAAGAAGTAAAAGAGCCGATAAAAGAAGTTGAAGAAACAAAAGAAGAAGTAAAAGAGCCGGTAAAAGAAATTGAAGAAACAAAAGAAGAAGTAAAAGAAGTTGAAGAAACAAAAGAAGAAGTAAAAGAGCCGGTAAAAGAAATTGAAGAAACAAAAGAAGAAGTAAAAGAGCCGGTAAAAGAAATTGAAGAAACAAAAGAAGAAGTAAAAGAGCCGATAAAAGAAGTTGAAGAAACAAAAGAAGAAGTAAAAGAGCCGGCGAAAGAAGTTGCAGGTACAAAAGAAGAGGTAAAAGAATCAGCAACTGGATTGGATCAAGAGCCAAAAGGGAATAATCAAGTTGGTCCAGTAAAAGTGGTAGGACAAGAGAGTGCGAAAGAAAAAGATTCAAATAAACAACATGCTAATAAGCAAGAGGAAAATCAGAAGTCTTTAGCAGCAACTGGTGGTCAAGCTAACACACCGACCTTACTTTCTGGATTAGCACTTGTTCTTTCAGCATTAAGTATGTTTGTATTTAGAAAGAGATTATTTAAGAAATAAATAACGTTTTATCTTATTATTATATAAAATAATTATATAAGTTTTTGAGAAGCCCTTATTATAACAATTTCATGTTGAAATATGCTTATGATAAGGGCTTTTTGAATAGGGGAAGGATATTAATACGAGGATGTTTCGATTGCTTAAATAATGGAGCAACTGTAGTGGCAACTGTAAGTCCCTTTCGTTCACTATATGTTCAAAATGTATGAAGAAATAATATGAAATATTGCATTTTATATCATTTCATCCAGATAATATGTTAATTTCTTGAATGGAATATATAAATAGGGGGCAATAATATGAACAAGCAATCAAAGATCAATAAAGTGTTGCTTAGTATTAGTACAATGGCGCTATCGCTCGGAGCAATTCAAACGAATGTATCAGCAGAAGAAAAGGTACCGTATAATGTATTGCATTCGAAACCAGTTGGAATTGAAAAACCAGTAGATGAGATCGGACACGCTTCTAAAGCTGAGGAAACATTATCATTTCAAGAACGTTTAAAAGTAGGAGATTTTTCACAGCGACCAGCATCTATTACGAAGAACTCGGCAGTAAAGCAAGCTAAAGAAAGCTATTCAATGGCTGATTTAAACAAAATGAATGATCAAGAATTAATTGAAACGTTAGGCAGTATTAAGTGGCACCAAATTACAGACTTATTCCAGTTTAATGAAGATGCAAAAGCCTTTTATAAAGATAACGGAAAAATGCAAGTAATTATAGACGAATTAGCTCATAGAGGTAGTACATTTACGAAAGATGATTCAAAAGGAATTCAAACGTTTACTGAGGTGTTACGTTCAGCTTTTTATCTTGCATTTTATAATAATGAATTAAGCGACTTAAATGAAAGAAGCTTCCAGGACAAATGTTTACCAGCGTTAAAAGCTATTGCGAAAAATCCCAACTTTAAGCTTGGAACAAATGAGCAAGATACAGTCGTATCTGCATATGGAAAATTAATTAGTAATGCATCAAGTGATGTTGAAACGGTGCAATACGCATCGAATATTTTAAAACAATATAATGATAATTTTAATGCATATGTAGACGATCGTATGAAAGGACAAGCTGTATACGATATGATGCAAGGCATTGATTATGATATACAATCTTACTTAAATGAGGCTCGTAAAGAAGCGAATGAAACGATGTGGTATGGAAAAGTAGATGGGTTTATTAATGAAATAAATCGTATTGCTCTTCTAAATGAAGTAACGCCAGAGAATAAATGGCTCGTTAATAATGGAATTTATTTTGCTAGTCGTTTAGGTAAGTTTCATAGTAATCCAAATAAAGGATTAGAGGTTGTTACACAGGCAATGCATATGTACCCACGTTTAAGTGAGCCGTATTTTGTTGCAGTAGAACAAATTACAACAAACTATAATGGGAAAGATTATAGCGGGAATACGGTAGATTTAGAGAAGATACGTAAAGAAGGAAAAGAGCAATACTTACCAAAAACGTATACATTCGATGATGGATCTATTGTATTTAAAACTGGGGATAAAGTGTCAGAAGAAAAAATCAAGAGATTATATTGGGCTGCGAAGGAAGTAAAAGCGCAATATCACCGTGTGATCGGAAATGACAAAGCTTTAGAACAAGGTAATGCAGACGACGTATTAACGATAGTAATCTATAACACTCCAGACGAATACCAGTTAAATAGACAATTGTATGGATATGAAACAAACAACGGTGGAATTTATATTGAAGAGACAGGGACATTCTTTACATATGAGCGTACGCCAGAGCAAAGTATTTATAGTTTAGAAGAGTTATTCCGTCATGAGTTTACTCATTATCTTCAAGGGAGATATGAAGTTCCCGGTTTATTTGGAAGAGGAGATATGTATCAAAATGAAAGATTAACTTGGTTCCAAGAAGGGAATGCAGAATTTTTCGCAGGATCTACTCGTACAAATAACGTTGTACCAAGAAAGAGCATCATTAGTGGATTATCATCTGATCCTGCAAGTCGTTATACAGCAGAGCGTACACTATTTGCTAAATATGGTTCTTGGGATTTCTATAACTACTCGTTCGCATTGCAGTCTTACTTATATACTCATCAATTTGAAACGTTTGATAAAATTCAAGATTTAATTCGTGCGAATGATGTGGGAAATTATGATACGTATCGTGAGACTTTAAGTAAAGATTCTAAGTTAAATAAAGAGTATCAAGAGTATATGCAGCAGTTAATTGATAATCAAGATAAGTACAATGTGCCGGAAGTAGCAGATGATTATTTAGCTGAACATGCACCAAAAGCACTAACAGAAGTGAAGAAAGAAATTAGTGAAACGTTGTCTATGAAAGATACAAAAATGACAAAGCATACATCTCAATTCTTTAATACATTTACATTAGAAGGCACATTTACAGGTAGTGTAACAAAAGGTGAGTCAGAAGACTGGAAAGCAATGAGTAAAAGAGTAAATGAGGCTTTAGAACAATTGACGCAAAAAGAATGGAGTGGCTACAAAACGGTTACAGCATATTTCGTCAATTACCGTGTGAATAGCTCTAATCAATTTGAATATGATGTAGTCTTCCACGGTATCGCAAAAGATGACGGAGAAAATAAAGCTCCGACGGTTAATGTAAACGGACCTTATAACGGGCTTGTAAAAGAAGGAATTCAATTCAAAAGTGATGGGTCAAACGATGAAGATGGAAAAATCGTTTCTTATTTATGGGACTTCGGGGATGGAAGTACAAGTACAGAAGTTAATCCAGTACATGCATATGAAAGAGAAGGAACTTATAAAGTAGCGTTAAGAGTAAAAGATGATAAAGGTAAAGAGAGCAGAAATGAAACAACTGTTACGATTAAAGATGGGAGTTTAACAGAATCTGAACCAAATAATCGTTCAGAGGAAGCAAATCGTATTGGGTTAAACACTACTATAAAAGGTAGCCTTATCGGTGGGGATCATACCGATGTTTATACATTTAATGTCGCATCAGCGAAAGATATCGATATTTCTGTTTTAAATGAGTATGGAATCGGGATGACATGGGTACTTCACCATGAATCAGATATGCAAAATTACGCAGCTTACGGTCAAGCTAATGGAAATCATATAGAAGCAAAATTTAATGCAAAACCAGGTAAGTATTACTTGTATGTATATAAATATGATAATGGCGATGGAACGTACGCATTATCAGTAAAATAAGTGCTTTTCCAATGTATGTTTAACTTTACTTTTTGTGGAAAACAGTATATTATATAGATATACAATATATCGGTTATTTACTAGGAGGAGCCTGTCACAATAGGTTTCTCCTGTTCTTTTTTAGAGACCTGTCTTACAGGTTTTTCTTTAAAAATTAAATAACTGAAAATTAAGATTAATATTTTTTGAAAGAGGTGGGGCATACACATAACAAAAAAGGGATTGTTTAAGAAAGGGGGATAAGAAATGGTCTTGTTTGGTTATCCACTTGAAACAATTTATTTATACGGATTTATAATTGCAACTATACTTACTGTCATTTATATCTTCTTTGGAGATATATTTGAATCAATATTTAGCTTTGGTGGAGGATCTGTATCCGTTGTAACGTTGCTACTTAGTTTTTTCGCCATGTTATGTGGACTTAGTTATATAGGAGAATATTTATATTCTTATAATAGTCTCGTTATTTTCGGGTCCTCATTTGCTATATCTTTTATCGGTGTTTTCATAATGAAAATACTAATTTTAAAACCAATTGCAGAAGCGGAACAAAATACTGTGCAACGTATGGATGAATTCATTGGTTGCAAGGGGGAAGTCATTACGACAATTCCTACAGAAGGATTTGGAGAAGTATTAATCTCATCCCAATTTGGAAGTAATGCAATACCAGCGAAAACAATTGGAAAAAAAGATATTTCACAAGGAACCGAGGTCATTATTGAAGGAGTTCAAGATGGTGTTTTGCTTGTACAAAACATCGCTTATTCTTTAAAGAAACCAAAATTATAAGGGGGAATTTATATGACGATTCCATTAATTATCGGTGGAGTTTTACTCGCAATTTTACTTTTACTCATTTTAGTATTTATTACGAAGTATCGTACAGTTGGCCCGGACGAAGCATTAATTGTAACAGGGAACTGGCTTGGTGGTGGAAAGAATGTCGTTACCACTGATGATGGAAAGAAGATTAAGATTATCCGCGGTGGTGGTACTTTCGTTGTTCCAATTATGCAACGGGCAGAACTTCTTAGCTTATTAAACTACAAATTAGAAGTTGGAACACGTGATACGTATACGAAACAAGGTGTACCGATTACAGTAAACGGTGTTTCTATTATTAAAGTAGGATCGACAATTGAAGAAGTTTCTACAGCGGCTGAACAATATTTAGGAAAAGAAACGGAAGAGTTAAAAGTAGAAGCAAAAGAAGTTTTAGAAGGGCATCTACGTGCTATTTTATCTTCTATGACAGTAGAAGATGCTTATAGTAATAGAGAGCAATTCGCACAAAAGGTGCATGAAGTGGCTTCTACTGATTTGAAGAAGATGGGACTTCGCATCGTTTCCTTTACAATTAAAGAAATAATGGATAAAAACGGTTACTTAGATGCACTTGGTCAGCCGCAAATTGCAATGGTTAAGCGTGATGCGACAGTTGCAAATGCAGAGCGTGAAAAAGAGGCACGAATTGAAAAAGCTCGTGCTGAGAAAGAAGCAAAAGAAGCAGAATATCAACGTGATGCACAAATCGCTGAAGCTGAAAAACATAAGGAATTAAAAGTACAATCTTATAAGAGGGACCAAGAACAAGCTCGTGCAGATGCAGATCTTTCTTACGAATTACAACAAGCGAAAGCGCAACAAGGTGTTACAGAAGAGCAAATGCGAGTTAAAATCATTGAGCGTGAAAAGCAAATTGAGTTAGAAGAAAAAGAGATTGCGCGTCGTGAAAAGCAATACGATGCAGAAGTAAAGAAAAAGGCAGATGCAGATCGCTATGCTGTTGAACAATCAGCTGAAGCGGAAAAGGTAAAACAAATGAAAAAAGCAGATGCGGATCAATATAAAATTGAAGCAGAAGCAAGAGCACGTGCAGAAGAAGTTCGTGTAGAAGGTTTAGCAAAAGCAGAAATTGAAAAAGCACAAGGTCAGGCAAAGGCAGAAGTACAAAAGGCGCAAGGTACAGCGGAAGCAGATGTTATTAGGTTAAAAGGTTTAGCAGAAGCAGAAGCAAAACAAAAAATTGCAGAAGCATTTGAATTATATGGGCAAGCCGCGATTATGGATATGGTTCTTAAAATGCTTCCAAGTTATGCGAAAGAAATTGCGAGTCCGCTTAGCAACATTGATAAAATTACAGTCGTTGATACAGGCGGTGGTGGAAAGAATAGCGGCGCCGGAAAAGTTGCAGGGTATGCGACAGATTTAATGGCAACAATGCAAGAAACTTTAAAAGCCTCTTCTGGTATTGATTTAAAAGAATTACTAGAAGGATTCGCTGGAAAAGGTGCCGTGCAGCAACTATCAAACGATAAACCTGTCGTATCTGTAGTAGAAGATGAGAAGAAAGAAATAAACAAAGATAAAGAATAGCAAGATGAAAAGAACCTCTAGTAAATGGGATACTAGAGGTTCTTTCGTGAAATGTAATATTTCGAATAATGTACATTTTTATATATTGTTTTAATTATTTAAATTCTATAGAATGAAAAAGGTATGTAACAATACTTTAAATGTAGAGAAAGATGAGGGAAAAGAGAAAGAGGGTCTCATCAATACATTTAAATCGTATGATTTGTATAAAAAGATTAAATGTAAAGTAATTGCATTTAAAACGGTATGGAGGGGTAGGAATATGTTTCAAGGAAAATTAAGGAGTAGAAGCTTAAAAACAAAGTTACTTGTATCATTTATTATTATTTTAATTCTTCCAAGTATTGTAATTGGTTGGACGTCTTATCAGCAGGCGAAGACAAATTTTAATGAAACAATTTTGCAATCAGCAAAAGATAACGTGAAGGTTTTAAATAATGTAATTAATAAAGAGTTAGATAGTAAGAAAGTAGACGCAGCATATTTTACAAAATTATTCACTGGAGCGAGTTATCAAGCAGATCAGCTTCAAAACGTGCAAAATAAATTAGAAGAATATAATAAATTACATCCAGAAATGGAAGCAATATATACTGGATCTAGTAATGGGCAATTTATTCAATCACCGGCAATTCAAATGCCAGAAGGGTATAATCCGGCAGAAAGAGATTGGTATAAAGAGGCAGTGAAAAAAAGTGGAGAAGTAATTATTACGGCTCCATATAAATCAAAAACGACAGGAAATATTGTTGTTACAATAGCAAAACAAAATGAGGATAAAAGTGGTGTTCTCGGTATTGATTTAATTATAAATGATATTGTAAATACTTCGAAAATGGTTAATATCGGTAAAGAAGGGTATGTTGCAATTTTTGATCAGGATAAAAATGTAGTAGCACATCCAATGCTGAAGCCAGGGGAAAAGGTAGAAGAGAAACTTGAAAAGGAACTGTATAAACAAGAAACAGGTGATTTTCAATTTTCATTAGATGGCGAGGATCGCAATATCACTTTTAAAACAAATAAGCAAACCGGATGGAAAATAGCAGGAATTATGCCTTCAAAAGAAATAATTGAAGCGGCTGAACCTATTTTCTATAAAACATTAACTGTTATTGGTATCTCATTAATAATTGGTGGGATTGTAATTTACTTCATAATCGCATCTATTATTAAACCGTTAAAACAACTTGTTATATCAGCGAGGAAAATTAGCGAAGGTGACTTAACGGAGTCAATTACTGTTCGTTCAAGAGATGAAATTGGTCAGTTAGGTGAAAGCTTTAATGAGATGGCGGCATCATTACATGATGTAATTTCAAATATTAATACTTCAGCTGGTCATGTAGCAGCTTCTTCGGAAGAATTAACAGCTAGTATGAAGCAAGCAAGTGAAGCGACGGAACAAATTACAAGGGCGATGGAACAAGTATCGAGTGGGGCAGAAATACAAACGCGGGAAGTTGAAGAAGGAGCGACTTTGTTAGAAGAAGTTACAGAAGGAATTCAGCGTGTTGCGGATAGCTCTTCATTAGTGTCCACAGCATCTATGTATACGAAGCAAAAAGCTGAAGATGGTGGAAAGTTAGTTGAACAAACTGTGAATCAAATGCAATTAATTCATGAATCTGTGTCACAGTCAGACAAAGTCATTTCTTTATTAGATGATAAGTCGAAGCAAATTGGAGCTATTCTAGAAGTGATTCAACATATTGCACAGCAGACAAACTTATTAGCATTAAATGCTGCAATTGAGGCTGCAAGAGCTGGAGAGCAAGGAAGAGGTTTTGCAATTGTAGCAGATGAAGTACGTAAACTAGCGGAACAATCGGGACAGTCTTCTACGGAAATTGGAAAGTTAGTGAAAGAGATACAATTTGATATAAAAGAAACTGTAAGTTCTATGAATCAAGTTGGGACAGAGGTACAATCAGGGCTTGTAGTTGCAAATGAGGCGAAGCAAAGCTTTGTAGAAATATTGAAATCTACAAATGATACAGTTGTACAAATTGATAGTATGGTAGATGTAGCGAAGCGAATGACGATAGATACAAAACAAGTAAGTGCATCTATTAATGAAATTGCAGCAACGATTGAAGAAAATGCAGCAAGCGTTCAAAATATTGCTGGCTCCTCTGAAGAACAAGTAGCTTCAGTAGAAGAAATAAATTCAGCAGCAGTTCACTTATCGCGAATGGCTGAAGAATTACAAGAGATGATTGGTAAATTTAAAGTGTAATAACAAGCATTAAGAAACGAGGTAGTAATTTTACTTCGTTTCTTTTTTTATCCCGCTATTTGTGGGCAGTAAAACTCCCACCTCATAATTCGGCTGGAGCAAAGAAGTTAGGTGGGAGTCGGGCGGCCCGTAGATGCCCGATTGGTGAAGGCTAATAATCAGTGGGGGATGAACAAAACCCCCACTGATTAAAGTTTCACTTTATGAAGATAAAGATAAAGAAATATATAGTAACCGTGTTATGATAAAAGGTGATAATTAAAAAGACTGTATTTTCTTTAAATTCTATCTTTAGCCATGTTAGGGGAATGATTTTGAAATTGAAGAAATTGAAACTACAACCGAGAATTACATTAACTATTAGTACACTTATTCTTGCTGTGCTTTTGTTAACGAGTTATTTATTTTACTACATATTATCTGAAACGGTAGAAGACCAAATCGGAAAAAGAGCGTTGCATGTTGCGAAAACAGTTGCTGCTATACCGGAAATCCAGGAAGCTTTTCAAAAAGAAAATCCAGCTTCTATTATTCAGCCAATTGCAGAAAAAATTCGAATCGAAACAGATGCTGACTTTATTGTAGTTGGAAATAAAGATGGTATTCGTTATGCACATCCTAAGCGAGATAAAATAGGAGAAGCTATGGTGGGCGGAGATAACAAAGGGGTTCTATTAGAAGGGAAATCTTATGTTTCGAAAGCAACGGGATCATTAGGGCCTTCACTACGCGGAAAAGTCCCGATTCGTAATCAGGATAATGAAATTATTGGTGTAGTATCTGTTGGTTTTTCAATGGATGATATTCATGGAGCGATAGAAGTGTATGGAAAGCGTGTGTTTTGGATTACAATAACAGGTCTGTTAATTGGGATAATGGGCTCTGTATATTTAGCAAAAAGTATTAAGCGGATGATGTTTGGAATGGAGCCAGAAGAAATTTCATCTTTATATGAGGAGCATAGTACAGTTATTCAATCTGTACGTGAAGGGATTGTAGTAATCGATAAAAATGGAAAGGTTAGTTTAGTAAATCAAGCGGCATACGATATCCTTTCTTTAGATAAACAACAAAATATAATGGGAGAATTTATTTTAGATGTTATTCCTAATTCATCGATACTGGATGTGCTTCAAACCGGAGAAGAACAATTTGATCGCCAATTAAATATAAAAGGGCAGGATGTTATTGCCAATCGCCTACCTATTAAAGTTAATAATAAAGTAACTGGTGTAGTATCCAGCTTGCGCTTGAAATCTGAGATGGATCAATTAACAGCGGAATTATCTCAAACACGGCAGTATACAGAGGCATTGCGGGCGCAAACGCACGAATATAACAACTTATTGTATACGCTTTCAGGTCTTATTCAATTAGAGTCTTATGAAGATGCTTTAGAGCTTATTCATAAGGAAACGGCAGTATATCAAGAGTTCGTTCAATTTATTATGAAACGAATTCAAAATCCATGGTTAGGTGGGATTTTAATTGGATTTTATAATAGGGCACGAGAGTTGAAGATTGATTTTATGTTAGATCGGGAAAGTAGTTTAGAAGAGTTAAGTCCGCATATTGAGAGTAATTACGTTGTTTCTATTTTAGGGAATTTGATCACGAATGCATTTGAAGCAATTGAAAGAAATCAAGATCATGATAAGAAAGTAAGAATGTTTGTAACAGACATTGGGGAAGAAATATTAATTGAAGTAGAAGATTCAGGACAAGGTGTTCATGATGAAATAATTACAAGTATATTCTATAAAGGTTTTTCGACGAAAGTGGGCGAAAAACGTGGATATGGATTAGCAAAAGTGAAAGAGTTAGTAGAAGATTTAAACGGGAGTATTGCGATTGAAAAAGGGGATTTAGGTGGTGCTTTATTTATCATTGCATTACCGAAAGAGAGAGGCGAATTGTAATGAATGAGGGGATTGAAGTATTGATTGTAGAAGATGATATTCGGATTGCGGAAATTCATCGTCGTTTTACTGAAAAAATTGAGGGGTTTAAAGTAATTGGAACAGCAACGACTGGAGAACAGGCGAAGGAATGGTTAGAATTTGTAAAGCCACAACTCGTTTTATTAGATGTATATTTACCTGACATGCAAGGGACAGAACTCGTCACATATATTAGGCATAATTTGCATGATACAGATATTATTATGATCACAGCCGCATCAGAGACGGATGTAGTGCGGCATGCTTTACGAGGCGGGGTAACAGATTATATCGTAAAGCCACTTACATTTGATCGGTTTAAAACAAGTTTAGAAAGTTATCAAAAGAAGATTACGAAGTTAAAGAAAAATGCTCAATTATCTTCAGAACAGATTGAACACCTATGGTCCCAAAGAGGGGTACAGGCAAATCCAATAGAATATGCGCCAAAAGGAATCGACCCTTTAACGTTAGCAAAAATAAAAAAGCATATGCTAACTATTAATGAAGAGGGAATTACTGCAGAGATACTAAGTTCAATGGTAGGTGTAAGCCGATCAACTGCGAGGCGCTATTTAGAGTATTTGATCTCTGGAAAGAAAGTGCATGCGGAGCTTATATATGGAAGTGTGGGAAGACCAGAAAGAAGGTATTTCCGCGTTTCTTCATAGGGGATTCTTACAACAATAAAAACAGTAGAGGATTATTACATTTCCTCTACTGTTTTTCCTAGTTTCATCTTATATTGGAATAATTCCAATTACAATTCCAGTAATCAACATAACCATTGTCGTTCCAACAGCCCAAAGTAAAGTGAATCGTTGGTGTTCACCAAAATCAACCTTGGCCATTCCGACTAATAAATAAGTGGAAGCAACGAGGGGACTCAGTAAGTGAACAGGTTGACCGAGTAACGAAGCACGTCCCATTTCTGCTGCACTAATTCCGTAAGCAGCGGCAGCTTTTGTTAAAATAGGTAGTACACCGAAGTAAAAAGCATCATTGGACATGAAAAATGTGAACGGCATACTAAGAAGAGCTGTAATAATTGGTAGTTGTGGTCCAAGAGCATCTGGTATAAGAGTCACTACACTTTGAGCCATTGCATCTACCATTTTTGTCCCTGATAGAATACCAGTGAAAATTCCAGCGGCAAATACGAGAGAAACAACCGCTAATACGTTTCCAGCGTGAGAAGCAATACGTTCTTTTTGTTGTTCCAAGCTTGGATAATTAATCATCACCGCAATAGCAAAAGCGACTGTAAATAACACAGGTAACGGCATAATTTCTAGTATGAGACAGACGAGTAGGGCAACAGTTAATAAAAAGTTAATCCATAGCAGTTTCGGGCGTTTATGTATTTCAGCTTCGACTGTCGCAGCTTGCTCATCCATTGTTTGCATGTGTTTTAAATATTGGACATCCATAATTCCTAAACGTTTTCTTTCTTTTTTTCCAAGATAGTAGGCAACGAAAACTACCCAAATTGCACCAGCAATCATTCCTGGTATAAGTGGTGTGAAGAGCTCTGATGCATCAAGTCCAAGAGCACTCATAACCCGAGCAGTTGGTCCACCCCAAGGTGTAAGATTGGTAACACCTGCCCCTAACATAACAACCCCAGCTAATATAAGTGGATTCATCCCAAGACGTTTATATAGTGGATACATTGCGGAAACTGTAATCATATATGTTGTTGTTCCGTCACCATCTAATGAAACGATAATAGTAAGAATAGCTGTACCAACAACAATTTTTAAAGGATCACCTTTTACAAATTTTAAAATTTTACTAATAACAGGATCGAATAAACCGCTATCAATCATAATTCCGAAATATAAAATGGCGAACATAAGCATAATACCAGTAGGTGCTAGCTTTTGAATTCCTTCTAACATCATCGGGCCCATATTGGCATAAAAGCCACCAATTAATGCGAAAATAATTGGAACTAATATTAATGCTACTAATGCAGACATACGTTTCGTCATAATCAAAAACATAAAGACAAATACCATTGTAAATCCGAGTAATGCTAACATGTAATCTCCCCCTCCAAAAAAATGATTACGCTTTCAAAATAAAATAAAAATTCAGATAAAAGGTTTTTTGTTTATAATAAAAGGTTCAATTGGAATGGTAAATAATTTGAAAAATAACATCATTAGAAGCATAATCTTTATTTTGATCATTTTGTTCACAGGGTAATTTTGAATTTTTAAAAAGATAAATGCCTGTATGCAAGAATGGTAGAATAAGATGGAAATAGCGAAGCGTGAAGTAGGGAGTAGATTTTGAATGCAAACAAGAATAGAAGAAATTTATAGTTCGTGTAAAGGAAAAGTAGAGGAGATTTTTATTAATGAATCCTCTTACGTATATGAATGGGAAAAATTAATGATGATTCGAAAGCACGATGGTGAGCTTGAGAAAATCGGGGTAGGGATCAGTGGGAATATAAGGTTAGTAAATGTAGAAGTTGGACAAAACATTGATACGGACACATTATTAGTTAAGTTAGAAGATGATTTATTAATTACTGGTTGTGAATGATGAGAGATGTGTAGAAGTAACTGCACATCTCTTTTTTGTTCCATATATTACAAAAAGAACATTGTTTTTTCACAAATCTCACACAACCTTTTGGTATTCTTTTCGTGGAGTATACGGTTTCTAGGGAGGAATATTGATGAAAGTAAAATATGTCGTACTTGCTATATGTTTATGTTTCATATTTACGATAGTAGGATGTGGGAAAAAAGAACTAACAGCTGTTGCGATTAATGAGAAAAATGATAAGTGTGACATTTGCCAAATTGGGGTAATCGATAATCAATTCGCAACCGAAATTATTTTAGAAAATGGAAAAGCATTAAAGTTTGATGATATTGGTTGCATGTATAAATGGATGGAGATCAATTCAGGTGAAAAGACGAAAGAAAAATTTGTTCGAGATTATGATTCGAAAGATTGGGTTTCGTTGGAAGATGCTACTTACGTATATGATAAAACAATAACGACACCGATGGCTTATAATGTCATTTCATTTAAAAATAAAAAAGATGCAGAGAGTTTTGTATCTAACTATAAGGGGAAAGTTCTTTCGTATAAAGAGCTATCAGAGCATAAATGGGAAATGAATAAAGAGATGATGGGAAAACCGAAAACAGGGAATCACGGTGGGCATCATTAATAATAGAAAAAGACAACTATATAGTTGTCTTTTTCTATTATTACTCAGGTGCAAATATAGAAAAGGTGTAAAAATTTTAGAAGAACGGTTACAATGGAATATAGTAAACTAAAGCAATCATTTACCCCGCATTAACGGGCAGTAAAACTCCCACCTCAAAATGTGGCTGGAGCGAAGAAGTTAGGTGGGAGATCAACTGCCCGTAAATGCCCGATTGGTTCAACTAATAATCAGTGGGGGATGAACAACCCCCACTGATTAAAGTTTCACTTTATGTACTTTTTAGAAATGTATACAAATGCGGTAAAAACGTGCTAAACTAATTGCTTCATAATGTTAATGATGAGGCCATCAGGCGTATCATTCCAATAGGTTGAGAAACATAGTATAAGTTTAAGATAATCCGATTAAAGAAGGAATCTAAAGGGCTTATGGATAAATGTACTCAAGAAGAGTTATTGTATGTGATGGAGGAATGGTTAAGAAAACATTATCTTTCATAGGAGCTGTAGTTGTGAGAAAACAAAAAATTTTATTATGTATGTTATTAGGACTTTTAATGACGGTAGTGGCTTGCGATAAGCAAGAAGAGCCAGAATCAAAACCGGTTCATGTGAAAAACGAAAAGAAAAAAGAAAAGCATAAAGAACAGGAAGAATCTAAAGAAGAAAAAAGTATAAATTTAATGGACAAACAGTTGCTACTTTCTGCGACGCTTGGAGACACAGAAACAGCTATGAAGCTGATCCAAGATGGAGCGAATATCAATGTAGAAGGTGACAACGGAGAAACGCCTGTCCTTGCAGCGACGTATCAAAATCATGTAGAGACAGTTAAAGCATTAATTGATGCGGGTGCTGATATTGAAATTCAAGACGAAAAACAAAGCAATCCATTTCTTTATGCAAGTAGAGAAGGATATACGGATATTGTAAAAGTATTAATTAATGCAGGAGTTAATACGAAGGAAATGACTAAGTCAGGTGGAACAGCACTTATTTCTGCATCTGAGCGTGGCCATGTAGAGGTTGTTAAAGAATTATTAGAGCATACAGATATTGATGTGAATTATAAGAATGAACGTGGTGGAACAGCTTTATTAGAAGCAATTGTATTAGGAAATGGTAGTGAAAGTCATAAGAAAGTAATTCAAATGCTTATTGACCACGGGGCAGATGTAAATATGGCCAATAAGGAAAATATTACGCCGCTGCAATATGCTGAAAAAAGAGGTTTTAAAGATATTGCGAATATGTTGAGGATAGCTGGAGCGAATGAAGTAGTACAGCCGCAACCACAACTGGCAGAATAACAAGCTGAAGAAATAAAAAGCACGAGATAATCCCATTTAGATAGACAGAATGAAGAAGTCATTTTAGTATGATGGATTCAGTAATGTGTATTTAAATGGGATTTTTGTTTTGAAAAAATGGATGGATGCTATATCGAGAAGGCTACAAATAGTAGTTAAGGAGGGTATAAATGCGATTTTCAGAACTTGAGTTAATAGCAATTCAGGCAGAAGTTTTATTTGTTCATAATCAAGTAGGAAGAATAAAGTGTGTAAATGAAAATAGAAATCTGAAAGCACCACGTTTTTTTCTTAGCAGAACTCGTGAAGGGAATATAACGAGGTATCATTATAAACTGCATGGTGAAATGATAAGTAAGATTGAGAAATTAATTCGAGAATGCTCAAATCACATTGAGATAGCAAAGATCATTAAAGTATTAAATGAAGAGAGAACGGTGGAGAATATTTGGGTGGGTCCTGCTTTCATGTTCCCTAATAATTTACATAAGCCAACTAGAACAATACAAATAACAGAGAAGAATAAAGAGCTTTTGCGAGAAAATTTTTCTAATCTAATAGAACAGATGGAATGGAGGCAACCTTATTTTGCAATTGTAAAAAATGAAAAGGTAGTTTCTATATGTTGCAGTGCCAGAAGTACGCCCGTAGCTGCTGAGGCAAGTGTGGAAACTTTAGTGGAGTTTCAAGGGAATGGATATGGTGCTGATGTCGTTACAGCCTGGGCACTATCAATACAAGAGGAAAAGCGCATTCCGCTTTATAGTACTTCTTGGGATAACTTTGCTTCGCAAGCAGTGGCGAGAAAACTAGAATTGATTAATTATGGAATGAATTTGCATATCACTTAAATTTTAAACACAGTTGTTTGCTGTTGGAGTTTATTCGTATATCTAGATTATTGTAAAAGTGATATGGTGAATATTAACATTCGATTAACATCTAATTAACAATTTATCAAAACTGACTTAATAAATGCGTAATATAGTAAAGGTAACAAAATAACTAGGGTAGAGAACATTTGAGAACACCCGCTTACATATAACGTGCCGCTTTCTTAAGTGTGCTCTATTCCCTAGAGTTCAAATAAGGAGAAAGGTGTTCTATGTAAGTAGGTGTTTTTAGTTTGGATAAAAATAGAAAAGCTAGGTGGAATAAATGTTTAAAGAACCTTATATTGCGATGATAAAGGATTGGAAAGGGTACAAAACATACAAAAAATTACCGAAAACAGTTTTTCTTATGACTGGTTCAATGCTGGAGTTACCAGAGCGTGTATATGAACTACAGAAACATGGACACGATGTATTTCTTCATTGTGATTTTATACAAGGCTTAAATACGAACACAGAGGAAGCACTTTTATATATTCAAGATGTTATCGGAGCACAAGGCATTATTTCAACAAAAGGTTCGACAATTCGAAATGCCAATAAAATTGGATTAAAAACGATTCAACGTATTTTTATTGTCGATACTTTATCTCTTACAAAATCAATTGAAAATTGTAAAACGACTAAACCGAATGCAGTAGAGATTATGCCTGGTATTATGCCTTCAATTATTAAGCAGCTAGCAGTGGAAATAGAATTTCCTATTATTGCAGGCGGATTGATTCAAACGCGGGAAGATGCGGAAATTGCCATTCGTGCAGGAGCAAGTGCGATTTCAACGAGTCATTATGAAGTATGGATACAAGAAGAAAAAAGGAGTGCAACCTTGTGATCGAATTGAAAGATGTTTCAAAGGTATATAAAAATGCGGAAGAGACAGCGGTTAAAGACGTATCAGTTCATATTAAGAAGGGAGAATTTTTTGTTTTAGTTGGGCCTTCGGGATGTGGAAAAAGTACATTACTACGAATGATCGCTGGCTTAGAAGAAATCTCTTCGGGAGATTTAATGATTAATGAACGTGTTGCAAATGATTTAGAGTCGAAAGACCGTAATCTATCAATGGTATTTCAAAATTATGCATTATATCCACACCTAACTGTAGAAGAAAATATTTTATTTGGACTTAAGGTAAGGAAGGTACAAAAAGAAGAGCGACAAAAGCGATTAATGGAAGCTATTGAAATGGTAGGACTGAAAGAGTATGTGAAAATGAAACCGGGACAATTATCAGGCGGACAAAGACAGCGTGTTGCGCTTGCCAGGGCAATCGTGAGTCAAGCACCGATTTGTTTAATGGATGAACCACTTTCGAATTTAGATGCGAAATTACGTGCACAGATGAGGATTGAAATTAGAGAAATTCAGCAACGATTAGGAATTACGATGATTTACGTTACTCACGATCAAATAGAAGCAATGACTATGGGAGATCGTATTATGGTTTTAAATAAAGGAAGTATACAACAAGTTGGAACACCGCTTGATATATATAACGAACCAGCAAACGAATTTGTTGCAAGTTTTATAGGTTCTCCTTCTATGAATATAAATGATGGGGAAGTGGATAAAGAAAAAGGCATATTACATATAGGGCAATTGCAAATTCCATTATCTATTGGACAGTTAAAGCAATTACCAGAAGGAATAATTCGAATCGGCATGCGTCCTGAGCATATTGCATTGTCTGAGGAAGGACAAGAAGTTACGCTGCAATCTGTAGAAGTATTAGGGAATGAATCTATATTAAACTTCGCGGTAAATGGAACAACTTGGAGTGCGAAAGTCATCGGACAGTTACTCCTGAACAAAGGTGACAAAGTAAAATTATTATTCTCGCAAGAAAAACTATGCTTCTTTCACCAAAATACGAATGAAAGATTAAAAGTGGTAGCTGAAGAAGAGTTGAAAGTGGTGGCGAAATAATGATTGAAGTAGGTAAGTTACCAGTTCAAACAACAGTGTCAAAAAAGAAGAGTTTATGGGGCAGAACGAAAGATTTAAGAATAGGATTATTGTTTTTGGCGCCATCTATTTTGTTATTTTCAATTTTTCTTTTCTATCCATTGTTTAGGACGATCTACTATAGCTTTTATTTAACAGATATACACGGAGAAGCTAATCTTTTCGTTGGCTTAGAAAATTATCAATATTTATTTTCGGATCCTGCTTTCTACAAAAGTATAAAGTCAACTTTATTATTTGTTTTATATACAGTGCCTACTAGCATTGTATTCGCCTTATTTCTTGCATTAATTGCAAATGAAAAAGTAAGAGGGATCGGGTTATTCCGAGTACTGTTTTCTTCAACGATGGGAATATCAGTAGCTGCTAGTGCAGTGATTTGGCTATTTTTATTTCATCCAAGTGTAGGGTTATTTAATAATATATTAGCCTCTATGAATCTTCCTGCAATCGCATGGTTAACGAGTCCAGAATGGGCACTGTTTTCTGTATCGGTTACAACGGTTTGGGTGAATACAGGATTTGCATTTTTAGTTATATTAGGTGGTTTACAAAATATTGATACGTCTTTATATGAGAGTGCATCTATAGATGGTGCTAGTTATTTATATAAGCTTCGCCGCGTCACATTACCGATGCTATCACCAACTTTATTCTTTATCGTGACAGTAACGTTAATTAGTGCGTTCCAAAGCTTTGGACAAATTGATATTTTAACGCACGGTGGACCAAATGATGCAACGAATTTAATTGTGTATTCGATTTATAAAGAGGCATTTGTGAATCATCAATTTGGAACAGCAAGTGCACAAGCGATGGTATTATTCGTTTTCATTTTTATTGCTACATTGATTCAATTCAAGTTTGCTGAGAGAAAGGTGCATTATAAATGATCGTTAAACAGTGGAAACAAAATTTCCTATTATACATGCTGCTCATTATTAGTGCAGTAATGGTGTTTTTTCCTGTACTCTATGCGTTTTTAATAAGCTTTATGACACCAGATGATATTCAAATGAGAAGGTTATTTCCGACCCAATTCACTTTCGATAATTTCATTAATATTTTTCAAAAAGTACCTCTTTTTACATACTTATATAACAGTTTAATTGTATCGACAGTTGTTATGCTTGGACAACTGATCGTATCCAGTTTAGCAGCTTATGCTTTTGTTTTTCTTCAGTTTAAAGGTAGAAACTTAATTTTCTTCTTGTTTATTTCAACAATGCTTATTCCGTGGGAAGCAACGATGGTACCGAACTTTTTAACGATTCAAAACTTCGGATGGATTAATAGTTTTGCTGGGATGACGGTGCCGTTTTTTGCAACAGCTTTCGGTATTTTCTTACTACGTCAACATTTTATGACGCTTCCGAATGAACTGAAAGAAGCTGCTTTTATTGAAGGTATTGGAAATGTAAGGTTTTTATTCAGCGTAGTAATGCCGTATTGTAAAACGAGTTTTATTACTCTTGGAGTATATAGCTTTTTAACAACGTGGAATATGTATTTGTGGCCGCTTTTAGTAACCACTGATGAAAAAGTAAGAACGGTTCAAATTGGTGTAAAGCAGCTTCAATCTCAAGAAGTTGCAACTGATTGGGGCAGTGTAATGGCTGGTGTTACGGTTATCGTCATTCCAACATTGATTTTATTATTTTTAGGGCAAAAGCAATTACAAAAAGGATTAACAAAAGGTGCAATTAAATAAGCATACATAGGAAAAGGTGGGATTGAGATGAGTTTATTGAAAAAAAGTGCTGCTCTTTTAATGGCAGCCACAATGGCATTAACCGGCGCAGCTTGTTCAAATAGTAAAACAGAGGGGAAACCTGAAGCACAGGCAAAAGTAGCTCCAGTTGAAAAGAATGGTGATAAAACTGTAATTCGTTTCTGGCATGCAATGGGTGGAAAAACACAAGGTGTACTAGATGGGCTTGTTGCAGACTATAATAAGTCGCAGAATAAATACGAGATAAAGGCAGAGTTCCAAGGAACATACGAAGAGTCTTTAACGAAATTTAAAACGATGTCTGCAACGAAAGAAGCGCCAGCTCTTGTTCAATCGAGTGAAATTACAACGAAGTATATGATTGATAGCAAAAAGATTACGCCTATCGATAGCTGGATTAAAAAAGATAAGTACGATACATCAAAATTAGAAAAAGCAATTACGAACTATTATTCAGTTGATGAAAAAATGTATTCTATGCCGTTTAATTCATCTACACCAGTATTAATTTATAATAAGGATGCTTTCGCGAAGGCTGGATTAGATCCAGAGAAAGCTCCGCAAACATATGATGAGTTAAAAGAAGCGGCGGAAAAGTTAACGATTAAAGAAGGCGGAAATGTAAAGCAGTATGGATTTTCAATGCTGAATTATGGTTGGTTCTTTGAAGAGTTGTTAGCGACACAAGGTGCTTTATATGTAGACAACGAAAACGGCCGTAAAGATGCTGCAAAGAAAGCGGTATTTAACGGAAAAGAAGGTCAAAAAGTATTTGGGATGTTAGATGAATTAAATAAAGCTGGTACACTTGGAAAGTATGGAGCAAGTTGGGATGATATTCGTGCTGCGTTCCAGTCTGGACAAGTTGCTATGTATTTAGATTCTTCAGCTGGTGTTCGTGATTTAATTGATGCATCTAAGTTTAATGTAGGCGTTTCGTATATTCCGTATCCAGAAGATTCGAAACAAAATGGTGTTGTTATTGGCGGTGCATCATTATGGATGACGAATATGGTTTCAGAAGAAACGCAGCAAGGTGCTTGGGACTTTATGAAATATTTAACGAAGCCAGATGTACAAGCAAAATGGCATACTGCAACAGGATATTTCTCAATTAATCCAGATGCATATAATGAGCCGTTAGTAAAAGAGCAGTATGAAAAGTATCCGCAGTTAAAAGTAACGGTAGAGCAATTACAAGCAACGAAGCAATCTCCAGCAACTCAAGGTGCATTAATTAGTGTATTCCCAGAATCAAGAGATGCAGTTGTAAAAGCATTAGAAGCAATGTATGACGGAAAGAATAGTAAAGAAGTTTTAGATGAAGCTGCAAAAGCAACAGATAGAGCAATTAGTATTTCAGCTCGTACGAGTCAAAAATAAGAGAAAGCCGCATCCTTTTTCAGGATGCGGCTTTCTTTATTGGGAGATAAGGGATCAAAGAAATGATGAAGTCTTATCTCGTTTATATGAGTAAAGGGTCTAGAATGAATTTTGTCTTTTTCATTATTTGTTTAACTCCATTGCAACTTGTTTCCCATTTACGAAAACCTCTGCCACCGCTACTACAACTTCCATCACTTTTTTCATATCTCATCTCTCCTTGTTTTTTGTTTCATTTCTTACTTTTAGTATAAGGAAATGCAGTAATTGCAACCATCGAATTGGATGACAAGAGACTTACATTGTTGTAAGGATAATAGTTTTATTTGTAATAAATGCTATTTCGGATTGTGATTCAGAAATTTCTGTCGTTTTAATCTATAATTAGAAAGAGAATGGTTTAGAAAGAAGGGGAAGAAATGAAGAGAATACTTGTTATTAGTGATATTCATGGAGAAATAGAAAAGTTCGAACAGTTATTGGAAGAAGCTCAATACGATGCAAGACAGGATCAATTGATTTTATTAGGGGATTATGTAGATCGTGGTCCAAATGCGCGTGCAGTAATTGAAAAGGTAAAAGAGTTAAAAGAAGCGGGAGCCCTCGTTCTAAAGGGCAATCATGAAGATATGATGATCAAGGCGTTAACGACTGATGAGGAACGTTCATGGAACCATTGGGTAAAAAGGAATGGTGGAGATAAAACGTTATATAGCTATGGATTTGTAGAAGAAGACATTGCGGTTAATGAGGAAAACTTCCAAAAACCGATTTTACAATCTCATATATTAGAGGAACATGTAACGTTTATTCAAGAATTAGATCATTACATTGAAACAGAAGAGTATATCTTTGTACATGCTGGTGTTGAGCCGATGAACCGAGTTTCTGAATCTGAACCATATACGTTAATGTGGATCCGTAATGAATTTCATAATGGATATAGCGGCGAAAAGGTTGTTGTATTTGGCCATACGGAAACAAAAACGCTTCATGGTAGTGAGAATTGCGGAGTGTATTTTGGTAGTAATCGTATTATTGGAATTGATGGCGGTGCGGTTTATGGTGGTCAGTTAAATTGTTTAGAATTGCCGAGTAAAAAGGTGTATGTAGTAAAAAATTGAAAGAGATAAGGGTAATCTTATTTCTTTCAATTTTTTATTAAGCAAAATTTAAGAAAGAGCCTTTATAATAAAGGTTCAAAATTTTATATCGAGCAAAACTTTAGAAGGAAATAGTTGAAAATGAAATTACATAATATGATTACATTATTTCGTTATGAAGAGAAGAGATGCAATAATAAAGAGAGTTGAAATAGATTGTGGAAGGTGAGAATATGCGCTTACTTGTAGTAGAAGATAATGCCTCGTTATTAGAGTCTATCGTACAAATTTTACGTGATGAATTTGAAGTGGATACGGCAATGAATGGGGAAGACGGCTTGTTTTTGGCGCTGCAAAACATTTATGATGCAATTTTGCTTGATGTGATGATGCCAGAAATGGACGGATTTGAAGTGATTCAAAAAATACGTGATGAAAAGATTGAAACGCCAGTCCTGTTTTTGACAGCGAGAGATTCTTTAGAAGATCGAGTGAAAGGATTGGACTTTGGTGGAGATGATTATATTGTTAAACCGTTTCAGGCCCCTGAATTAAAAGCGAGAATTCGTGCATTACTACGCAGAAGTGGTAGTTTAACAACACAGCAGACCATTCGCTATAAAGGAATTGAATTGTTCGGAAAAGATAAAGACATTCAAGTAGATGGACAAGGTATTAAACTGACATTAAAACAATACGAGCTACTAGAGTATCTCATTCAAAATAGCGGGAAGATTTTAATGCGTGAACAAATTTTCGATCGTGTTTGGGGATTTGATTCAGATACGACAGTAGCAATTGTAGAAGTGTATGTACATCATTTACGTAAAAAATTAGAACCATTCGGTTATCAGAAAGATATTCAAACCGTTCGTGGTATTGGATATATATTAAAAGAACAATGAGAAAGGGAAGCATGTTTCAAAAAACACGCATTCGTTTGACTATAGTAAATTCATTAGTTTTTATCGTATTAATTGGGGTATTAGGCAGTATAATTTATTTATACACATATAATCGAATTTATGGTGCAGTAGATAAATCATTTGAAAAAATAATTGAATATAAAGATGGGGTTAAATCTAAGAATCCTCCAAAGGGAGGCATGAAAAATATTCAAATTGGGGATCCAAGAGTCATGAAGTTGTTCTGGAAGGGAAATACAATCTCAATGGATGAGAAAAACCCTAGATTTTTCTCTATTTTTACAGAGAATATTCCAGCTTTTGCGCCAAAGAAATTAGGAGTTCTTCAGGATATAGAAGTAAAGGGGCATTATTTCAGAACATTAGCGTTTCAGGATGACGGACAAATTGTGCAAATCGTACGTGATACAACAGCCGAAAAAGAAATGATAAATACTTTATTTTTAATTCTCGTTATAGGTTGCAGCATAGGAAGTCTATGTGCAATAGGAATCGGCTTTTTCCTAGCGGGTAGAGCACTCATACCGATTCAAAATTCATGGGAGAAACAGCAGCAGTTCGTTTCGGACGCATCGCATGAATTAAGAACACCACTTGCGGTTATTCAATCAAAAACAGATGTATTATTCCAGTCACCATCTGCGACGATAGAAGAAAAGGCGATGGATATTTCTACAATTTCAAAGGAATGTAGACGGCTATCAAAACTAGTTAACAATTTATTATTGTTAGCACGTTCGGATTCTAATCAAATCGAGATGGATAAGAAAACATTTGAAGTGGATAAATTGTTAGAAGAAATAGTAGATCCATATAAAGAGATTGCTTCTTATCAAGAAAAAGAGATGATATTAAAAGTAGAACGTGACATATCGTTTATTGGCGATAGAGAGAGAATTCATCAATTGATGGTCATATTGCTAGATAATGCAATGAAGTATACGAATGAAGGTGGACATATTCAAATTACTTGTATGCAAACGAGTAGTTCGATTCGCATACAAGTGAAGGATAACGGGATAGGAGTTAAAGAAGTGGATATTCCAAAGTTATTTGATCGTTTTTATCAAGGAGATAAAGCAAGAAGTCCATCAGAAGGAGCGGGGTTAGGTCTTTCAATCGCTAATTGGATTGTAGAAAAGCATTATGGAAAAATATCGGTAGAGAGCAAATGGGGAGAAGGAACTTGTTTTGAAGTGATTTTCCCTAAAAACCAAAGAATATAAGTGAGAAGACGATCTTGTTTTTACAAGGTCGTCTTTTTTTTAAGGGAAAGTTAAGAAACGACTTGTATCATGTATTACATAATGGAAACTTGTGATGGAAAGAAAAATTGTAAGTTTTTTTGAATGAACTGGATAAATCATAAGGTTATTTCTAACAGAGATGAAGTTTATGTATAGTATAAAAAAAATTATGGGAAAGCTGGGAAAAGAAAGCGTGAGAGGGAGGAAGAAGTCTTGAAAAAGAAAATGATGACGGTATTCACTATTGGAGTAATGAGTTTAAGTATATTAGGGGGTGCCTCTCCTTCTGGAATGAAAAAAGGAAAGACAGATTACACGCAGCGTAGTAAAGAACAATTAAATGATGGGAAAATACATGCAATGCATACGGAAGAAAAAGCGGAAAAGTTAGGCATTGAAACGGATGGGAAAGAACAAATTACGTTAGAAAAAGAAATTCATGAGACTGAGGTAGGAAGAGAAGCAGAACAATTAGGTATTTCGGCAGAAGGAAAAGATGTCGGAACTCTTTCAGAAGAAATCTATGAAACAAAAGTGAAGCAAGAAGCGTCAAAACTAGGCATATCTATAGATAATACATCGATTGTGAATTTGATTACTCAAATTAATACGATTAAAATTAATGATGAAGCGGATAAATTAGGTATTTCGACAAATGGAAAAGAAATAGAAGACATTGCGGAAGAAATCTATGGAACGAAAGTAAGAGAAGAAGCAGGAAAGTTAGGTATTTCTCAAAAAGGAAAAGAGATGGAAGATTTAGCACAAGAAGTGTACGAACAAAAAGTGCAGGGAGAAGCAAAAAAATATCATATTGATTTATACGGCAAAGATATATATCAAGTATTAAGAGAAATTAATGAACAAAAAGTAGTAGAAATGGCAGATGAGCTGGGTATGGATAGAGCGAATTTGAATATTCAAGATTTAGCGGAGAAGATAAATCTTGAACAACCTGAAAAGGGAAAAGAGCTTAAGTTTGTTCCTATGATTCAAACAGATGCTGATGCGTTTTATTCGTATTTAACGAATTAAAAAGGGCGTGAGAGTGATACGAAAATGGAAGTGGTATATATGTATGTCCGTACTATGTATAGGGGTATGGGGTGCATATACAAATGGGATTACAGAGTATGTGGAGAAAGTAAAGGGATTACTATTATCAAGTATACAAAGTCAAAAACGAATAGAGTTTAGTAATAACGATGAAAAAGTCATGTTATCAAATGTGCCTTTAATTCAGCAGTTACCAGAGTTAGATAGAGGCTGCGAAGTAACAAGTTTAGCGATGATGTTACAATATGCGGGTGTTTCTATAGATAAGATGAAATTAGCGAGTGACATCAAAAAGGTAGATTTTTTAGACGATGGTGTAAGAGGAAATCCGAATGAAGGATTTGTGGGGAACATTTATACGTTTTCTGAATCGGGATACGGTGTATATCATGGACCGCTTTTTCAATTAGCAAAAAAATATTTACCGAATGAAGCTATAGATTTAACAGGAAAAAGTATAGAAGAAATTTATAAGAGTGTAAAATCAGGACAACCGGTAGTCATGATTACAAATGCAACATATGCCCCACTAGATGAGGAGGAATTCACTATATGGGAAACAAATGGTGGAGATGTTTCTATTACTTATAATGAACATTGTGTTGTACTTATTGGGTATGATAAGGAATCTGTATATATTCGAGATCCACTTAATGATAGTCCGAATATAAGCGTACCGAGGGAGAATTTTGAAAAGGCTTGGATACAGATGGGGAGCCAAGCAATTAGTTATGTGAAAAGTTCAAAGTGAAGTAAGGGAATAAGAGTATACGAATTATAAAGAAGGTTTTGTGAGAAGTGTTTTAAAGAAGAAAAATTGATAAGAAGAAAGAGAACTTCTATGTATGGAAGTTCTCTTATTTTGTAATTTAAACTTTTAAGAATAATTACATATGTAAAAATGCATAATCAGCAAAAAAAAATACGTGTTATTATTATATTTTGTTTCCGAAATTAATCGAGCAGCAGAAACAATGAAAGGTTTAGCTGCGATGAAAATGAAGTAACGAATGCTATTGATGAAATTGCAAAGGCTACAGAAGAACTACAAGCAATGACTAGTAAATTTAAAGTATAATAACAGCAAATAAGTAAGGTGAAAATAATATCACCTTACTTATTTTTATATTCAGTAATTAGGGGAGTCATTAACGGGATGAAAAAAAGAAAAAGACTATGGAATTTATGGAAAACGATTACATTGTTAGTTTGTACAGTTGTAATTTTTTCTTTACTTGTTACAGATATATTAATTAGTCATAATGTAGAGCGGACAACGGAGGATAGCCAGGCAGAGAAAGCGAAAACAATTGCACATATTGTGGCGAATGATTCGATTGTAATCGATGGTTTGATTGGGAAAGCAGATACTTCTGCAATTCAAACGTATACAAATAGAATATTAAAAAACACAGGTGTTCAATTTATTGTAGTTATGGACATGAATGGAATAAGAAAATCACATCCAGATCCTCAAAAAATAGGTCATCATTTTATTGGGGGAGATGAAGGGCCTGCATTGAAAGGAAAGGAACATGTATCGCTAGCAGAAGGAACTTTAGGTATTTCAATGCGAGTGTTTGTACCTATATTTTCTGAAACAGGTGAACAACTTGGCGCGGTGGCCGTTGGTATCTCGGCAGATAATGTAAAAGAGAGAGTTAAGGAAAGTAGACATATTATTTATATCGGTGTCGGAGTTGGAGTATTAGTCGGACTTATAGGAGCAATATTGCTAGCTAGGCATATAAAGAAAAGTTTATTCGGTCTTGAGCCGCACAGGATAGCGAAAATTCTTGAAGAAAGAAATACAATGTTACAATCTGTAAAAGAAGGCATTATTGCTGTAGATAAAGAGGCGAGAGTAACATTAATTAATAATGAAGCGAAACGGCTATTTAAAAAAAGTGGACTGGAAGAAGATTTTATTGGTAAAGATGTTGAGTTGTATATGCCAAATTCGCGTATAAAAGAAGTGTTGCAAACGGGAGAGGTACAATTAAACGAAGAACAAAATATTTATGGAATTACGATTGTGACGAATCGTGTTCCTTTATATGTAAAAGGAGAAATAGTTGGCGCAATTGCAACATTTCGTGATAAAACAGAGATTAGAAAATTAGCCGAGGAACTAACTGGTATTAGGCTATATGCGGAAGCATTACGGGCACAATCTCATGAGTTTATGAATAAGATGCATGTCGTATTAGGGCTTACACATATGAAACAATATGAAGAATTACAAAAGTATATAAGCGGCATGGTATCAGAGCATCAATATGAAATTGGTGGGGTTATGAAAAGAATAAAAAGTCCAGTATTTGCTGGATTTTTACTAGGTAAACTTAGTTATGCTAGGGAGAAAAATATAAAGTTAATTATAAGTGAAGATTCTTACTTGCCGGAAATATATGATGAAAGTATTACTCATGAACTTATTACGATTGTAGGGAACTTAATAGATAATGCATTAGAGGCAGTGATACATTGCAAAAAGAAACAAGTTGAAGTTGGGATACAATATCAGAATGCATTAACTATTACAGTGCAAGATACGGGGAAAGGTATAGAAGAAGACGCAGTGGATGCATTATTTACAAAAGGTTATTCCACAAAAGGGGATAATCGCGGTTATGGTTTGTATCTTGTAAAAGAAAGTATACAGCGAATAAATGGGGAAATTTATGTGCAGTCATTGTTAGGAACGGGAACAACAATAACGATTGAAATACCTAAAAGTAGGGATGAGAGATAAAATGATCAAAGTTTTGATTGTAGAAGATGATCCGATGGTTGCGATGTTAAATACGCATTATTTAGAGCAAGTGGGAGGGTTTGAACTTGTCCATGCAGTTAACTCAGTTAAAGAAGCGATAGAAGTGTTAGAGAAGTCACGAGTAGACTTCATATTACTTGATATTTTTATGCCTGAGGAGACTGGATTTGAGCTTTTAATGTATATTCGAAATCAAGAAAAAGAAATTGATATTATGATGATTTCAGCTGTACATGATATGGGAAGTATTAAAAAAGCATTACAATATGGAGTTGTAGACTATCTAATTAAACCATTTACATTTGAACGCTTTAAGGAAGCATTAACGGTGTATCGAGAAAAATTTACTTTCATGAAAGAACAACAAAAAATTAGTCAATCGGAACTAGATTCACTAATTTTACAAAAAGACAAAAGAGAGGCTCTTGTTACTAAAGAGCTTCCAAAAGGGTTAACAAAGCAAACATTGCAACTAATTTGGCAGAAAATCGAATCGCTTCATGGACAAGCGTTCACAACAGATGAGATGGCGCAATTAGTAGGGGTCTCAAGAGTTTCTATTCGAAAGTATGTAATGTTTTTGACTGAAATTGGAGTATTAGAGAATGAAATGGTGTATCAACATGTAGGAAGACCTGTGAGTAAATTAAGATGTATTGACCAAAATAAAATAAGTTTTTACGTATAAGCGACTTATTATAAGTCGCTTATACTTTTTTTAATTACAAAACCAATTACAAAACTTACAAAAACTATTTTTACTATTGAAAGCGTTTTAATATTGTTATTAAGAAAACAAGGGGGTGCCATATGGGAATTCAAAAGAATGTGGAAGCGGTATCATTTTCTGAAGGCAATGAATTGAAAAGTGAATCTTTCGCTTCTAAAATTATGAACGTTAAAATCGGTGTTATACCTTTACCGTTATATGTAGTATTGGCTGCTATTATTTATGGAGCATCTGTATATAATAAATTACCAGCAGATATGATTGGTGGTTTTGCAGTTATTATGATCATGGGTATTTTCTTAGGTGACATTGGGATGAGAATTCCAATTTTAAAAAATATCGGTGGTCCAGCAATTCTCTCATTATTTATTCCATCGTTACTTGTATTTTTTAACTGGATGAATCCAGCTTCAATGGAAGCTGCCACTATGTTAATGAAAAAATCGAACTTTTTATATTTATATATTTCTTGTTTAGTAGTTGGAAGTATTTTAGGAATGAACCGGAAAGTGTTAGTACAAGGTTTCGTTCGCATGTTTATTCCTTTAGTAGTAGGAACGTTAGCTTCTGTAGCAGTAGGCTTATTAGTCGGCTCACTATTTGGATTTGAAATGAAGCAGACATTCTTCTTTATCATTGTACCTATTGTGAGTGGTGGTATTGGAGAAGGGATTTTACCATTGTCACTAGCTTACAGCGATATTTTAAACGAATCATCAGCAACGTTTGTATCACAGCTTATTCCGGCAGCTATTATTGGGAATATGTTTGCAATCGTGAGTGCAGGGTATATGAAGCGTTTAGGTGAGAAGAGACCTGAGCTTAGTGGTAACGGTGTATTAGTGAAAACAGATAATCAAGCAGAGTTATTAAAAGAACAAAATACAGAGAAGCCAATTGACTTCTCATTAATGGGAGCAGGTCTATTAATTGCGTGTACGTTCTTCATCTTTGGAGGATTTGCTTCTAAGTTCATCGGTATTCCAGGAGCAATCATTATGATTTTCTCAGCGGCACTTGTGAAATACTTTAAATTAATGCCAGCAAAAATGGAACAAGGAGCATTCCATTTATATAAATTTATTTCAAAGAATTTAACTTGGCCATTAATGGTCGGATTAGGATTGCTATATATTCCGTTAAAAGACGTAGCAGCAGTTCTTTCTGTAGGATATGTTGTTGTGTGCGCATCGGTTGTTCTTACAATGGTAGCGTCAGGTTTTCTTGTAGGGAAAGTGATGAAAATGTATCCAGTTGAATCAGCGATTGTAACTGGATGTCATAGCGGTTTAGGTGGAACTGGAGATGTTGCTATTTTATCAGCTTCAAATCGTATGGAATTAATGCCATTTGCGCAAATTTCGACGCGTTTAGGCGGGGCAGCAATGGTTGTAACAGCGACAATCTTATTAACAATGTTTTCATGATCAAACAAGCTAGCTATATTCATATAGCTAGCTTGTCAAATTAAGGGGAGATTATAAGTATGTTAGAAAATCAAATTAATGAAAGATCATTGTTATTGCATAAAGAGTTAGTAGGGAAAATTGAGATTACAAGTAAGGTAGAAGTAAATACAGCGGATGATTTAAGCCTGACTTATACACCAGGTGTAGCGGAGTCTTGCAAAGCAATTGCGGCAGATGAAGAAACAGCGTATGACTATACAGCAAGAGGGAATATGGTTGCAGTTGTTTCAGATGGAACAGCAGTACTTGGTTTAGGGAATATTGGGCCAAAAGCGGCTATGCCTGTTATGGAAGGGAAAAGTATTTTATTTAAGACATTTGCGAATGTAGATGCTTTCCCGTTATGTTTAGGGACGACTGATGTGGATGAAATCGTTACCCTTGTTAAAAATTTAGAGCCTACATTTGCAGGAATTAATTTAGAGGATATTGCAGCACCACGCTGTTTTGAAATTGAAAGACGATTAAAAGAAGAAACGAATATTCCTGTATTTCATGATGATCAGCATGGGACGGCTATTGTCGTTTTAGCAGCTGTTATTAATGCACTAAAAGTTGTAAGTAAACAAATGAATGATGTGAAAATTGTTATTAACGGTGCGGGCTCGGCAGGAATTGCAATTGGAAAATTATTATTAAAAGCTGGCGCAAAACACATTACGTTAGTTAGTTTAGAAGGTATTGTTTGTGAAGGTGAAACATGGATGAACGAAGCGCAAATCGAAGTTTCAAAGAAGACAAATCGAGAATACGTACGTGGAACATTAAAAGAAGCAATTCATCAAGCTGATATTTTCATCGGTGTATCTGCTCCAAACGTATTAACGAAAGAACTTATACAGACGATGAACGAGAAACAAATTGTGTTTGCAATGGCGAATCCAATCCCAGAAATATTCCCAGAAGATGCATTAGAAGCTGGAGCTGCTGTAGTTGGAACTGGTCGTTCTGATTATTCAAATCAAGTAAATAATGTATTAGCGTTCCCTGGTATATTCCGTGGTGCATTAGACGTGCGCGCGACTGATATTACAGAAGAGATGAAATTAGCGGCAGCATATGGGATCGCTAACATAATTACGGACGAAGAGCGTAATGCGAATTATGTAATTCCAAATCCATTAGATAAAAGAGTTGTTCCAAGTGTTGCAGAAGTAGTAGCGAAAGCAGCCATTGATTCAGGGGTGGCACAAATTACGAAAATGCCAAGTTATAAATAGTCAAAAGCAGTGCCTTAAAAAGGCACTGCTTTTTTTGAGATAAGAAATCAAAACAATGAAGAAGTGTAAATTTATTCAAGCCCCGTTCATTATTTATCCCGCATTAAGGGGCAGTAAGACTCCCAACTCGAAATTCAGTGGATGCAAGGAAGTTAGTTGGGAGATCCACTGCCCGTAAAAGCCCGATTGGTTCAACTAATATTCAGCGGGGGATGGGGAAAACCCCCACTGAATAAAGTTTCACTTTATTTAATTCCATTGCAACTTGTTTACCATTTATTAAAACCTTAGTTACTGCTACGATCACTTCTATCATTTTTTTCATCTCTCATCTCTCCTCGCGTCATTTCTTACTTTAAGTATAAGAGAAGAGAGATAATCCACCTATCGAAGTACGTGACGTAGAAATTACATTGTTGTAAGGAAGTGTTTCAGTTTTGTCACTTTATTCGGCATTGATTACAAATTGATCATAATATCTTTCATTCACATATATGTTTAATACCCATAATCCAGATGAAGGTAGTGACATTACGAGAGGGAGTTCCTTTACGGTTGTATCGACTGTATTTGAAGTAGTCCAAGTTTGTTTGGAGGTTTCTTTTTGAAAGAGTACTGGTGTTGGAGTTGTAGTTCCTTGTTTTAACGCGATAATAGATAGTTTTCCAGTTGGCATTTCAGGATCCAGGAAGAACCACATTATTTCATTTTGCTCATTTGCGATAATAGAGCTATCAGCCATTGCAATTTTTCTTTCAATGCCTTTTAATGGTATTTTTCCTTCTACGAATGATGGTGCTTCTTCCCAATTTACATCTTTTAAGACACTAAGGTGAAAAAAGGAAGGTGCGTTAATTTGAGAGGATGACGTTTCTATTACTTCTTTTTTAGGTGCTGTTGAATCGGGTTGCGATTGCGCGCAGCCAGTAATGAGGAAGGAGAAAAGTAGCATAGTTCCGATTTTTTTCATGGTGCCACACTCCTAAATTTTATTGTTAGTGTAATTGTATTTGCTAGAAGACGAGACAATTCCTTTAAATCATAAAAAGAGGTCGTAAGTTTTGTACGACCTTTTTTGACATTTTCTATCCCGCATTAACTGCCCGTAAACGCCCGATTGGTGCGGGCTAATAATCAGTGGGGATGAAAAAACCCTCCACTGATTAAAGTTTCACTTTATATTTGCTCAGTTGAAAAGGTTGGTTCTCTCTCTTTTTGAGGCATTGTTAAGAAAATAACAGAAAGAACGATACATACTCCGCCTAATAATTGATATGCTCCAAAAGATTCATTAAGCCAGGTGATTGAAACGATGGCAGCTACAAGTGGTTCAATGCTAGATAAAATACTTGTTTCTGTTGCTGCTAAATATTTAAGACTCCCGATATAAAGAAGGAAAGAAAGAGTGCCACTTATAATGATAAGAATAAGCATAGAAAAAGTTTGAAGTGTGAAAGTTTGCGAAATCTGATTCCACCCAAAAGAACGATTACAAATAAGCAGTGCAATCCCTCCAATTAACATCCCCCAGCCAATTACTATAGTTGTTCCGCATTCTTTAATAAGGGAAGCCGGATGAAGGGTATAAAACGCAAAACCAATCGCTGTTAATAGACCGAAAGTAATAGCTGCTTTAGATAAAACAATATTTTCAATTGATCCGTTTGTAATAATAAAGTATGTCCCTGTTAGAGCAGTTATAATTGCGAGTATTTGCATAGAAGCAGGGAATTTCTTTTGCTCAAACGCAACGTAAATGGTAATAAGAACAGGGCCTAGAAATTGAAATAGCGTTGCCGTTACGGCATTACTAATATGAACTGTTTCGATAAAAGCGTACTGCGCACCAAGCATGCCAAGAATAGAGAAAATAATAAGCTGTATAGAATGTCTAGGGTGTCTCCAAATTTGAAATATGTTTTGTTTCTTTATTAGTAAGAAAGACAAAATAAATACTCCTGCAAGCAACAAGCGAATTGTTAAAAAATCAATTGATGATACGTTCGTATGTTGAAATAGCCATTGAATCATCGGTCCAGATAATCCCCATAATGTGGCTCCTGTAATAATCATAATGAGTCCGATACGTCTACTTTTGTTCATGATCATGCATCTCCTCTTTAGTATTTGATTTTTTATGTGTGACATGATAAAAGGAATTATATATAAAATCTGGTACTGTAAAAAGTATCAGATTTTAGTTTTATTAAGGGGTCAGATATTATGTTAGAATTAACGCCTAATTTAAATATGAATAGTAAGAAGGCATTGTATGTGCAGTTGTATGAGTATATAAAAAAAGAAATTAAAGATGGAACGATTCTATCTTTTACGAAATTACCGGCTAAGAGGAAGCTAGCAACATATTTACAAGTAAGTAAAAATACAGTAGAGGCGGCTTATGAGCAACTTCTTGCCGAAGGATATATTGAGTCGATTTCTAGAAAAGGTTATTTTGTATGTGAAATCGAGCAAATGATTCATGCGGAAGGTAGCGAAGAGGTAATAGAGGAAGTACCTTTTCAAGAGCAGGTGTATAAATTTGACTTCACTCAAACGGGTGTGGATACTAGTACTTTTCCGTTTCATGTATATCGAAAAATTACGAACGAGGTATGGCAATTTGAAAATAAAGATTTACTTTTTATTGGACATCCGCAAGGGGAGGTAAGTTTACGAGAAGCAATCGCGAGCTATTTGTATGAATCTAGAGGTGTGCGATGTTCGGCTAGTCAAATTGTAATCGGAGCTGGTACGCAAATATTAGTGAAGTTGTTATTTCAATTGTTAAAAGGAAGTGGTTATGCAGTTGAAAATCCAGGCTACCACCGGAAAATGGTTGTTTTTGAGCAAGGGGAACAAAATGTCCAAATGTTATCTTTAGATAAAGATGGTATTTGTATTTCAGAGTTAGAAAATAGTTCAGCTAATATTGTGTTTGTTACACCTTCTCATCAGTTTCCATATGGGATGATTATGCCTATCACGAGAAGGATGCAGCTTTTACAATGGGCGAAGAAAGAAGAAGGTAGGTATATTGTTGAAGATGATTACGATAGTGAATTTCGTTATTCGGGAAAACCTATACCGGCACTGCAAGGGTTAGATAGAGATGGGAAAGTAATTTATATGGGGACGCTCTCTAAAGCGCTATTGCCATCATTACGGATGAGTTATATGGTGTTACCAAAATCCCTCATTAAGCAGTATCAAGAGCAATATTTATTTTACACACAAAGCGTTTCAAGAATGGATCAAGAGATCATTAGGAAATTTTTAAATGACGGGCATTGGGAAAAACATATTCATAAAATGCGTGTTGTGTACCGAAAGAAGAGAGACCGTCTTATTTCTGTATTAGAAAAATATTTTTCTAATCGCATTGAAGTAATAGGGGAAGATTCCGGCCTACATATTTTATTAAAAGTGCATAATGGGATGGAAGAGAAAGAATTAATGGAAGCTGCAGCTGAAAGGAGTATTAAAGTGTATCCTGCTTCGATATATTATAAGGAAGGGACTTCTCCCAAAAGTACAGTATTGCTCGGATTTGCGACTTTATTAGAGGAAGAAATTGAAGAGGCCATTCAATTATTATATACAGCATGGTTTACAAGAAAGTAAAAAACATCCTCATAAATGGAGGATGTTTTTTTATTATTTTTCTTCATCTAGGAAAAGAACCATATGCTCTTCATCCCAATATTGTCCGTTATATTTTAATGAACGTTCTTGCACACCAAATGTCTTAAAGCCTAATGACTCATAAAGTTTTTTTGCACCATCGTTTCCGACAACAACATCAAGCATAACTTGCTCTACTTCTAAAGATTTAGCAAGCTCAAGACATTCTTTAATAAGTGCTTTTCCCGCTCCAAGTCCGCGTGCTTTTGGAGACACGTATACTGAACCGATTTTTGCTTTATGTTCTTGTTTTACATATGGTTTCGTTTCCAGTGTTGCAACTCCGATTAAAGTGCCATCTTTAAATGCACCTAGTGTATAGTTCTCATCTTGTGCTAATTTTTGGGCTTTATATTCAATAGCACACTCTTTATTAATAATATCTTCATAAGAAGAGCTGAAAGCTTCCGGATTTTGTTTTAATCCTTCTACTCGAAGTTCTAAGTAAATTTCTGCTTCGTCTTTTGTTAATACATGGATATCCAATTGTATCACCCTCCAAATCTTTGACAGTTATACCTATATTTTATATTGAAATAAGAATAATTTCAAAAGCTTAGCTTATATGAGCTGGTTTTATAAATAAAATAGCACCAGTAGTGTTGACTACTACTGGTGATTTCACGCATATATTATTCAAATGGTAATTCAATTATAAATTCTGTTCCGACTTCTACTTCACTTTTAACTTCAATAGAACCATTATGAAGTTCTACAATTTCTTTTGCAACAGCCAGTCCGATACCTTTTCCACCTGTAGCTCGTGTTCTAGATTTATCGACACGATAAAAGCGATCGAAAATGTGTGGGATATCTTCTTCAGGAATACCTTCACCTTCATCTTGTATACTTATTGTAAAAGTATTCGCACTGGCTACTAGTACACGTATTGTTATAGAAGTGTTTTCTAGCGAATGTTGATAAGCATTATGCAATAAATTTAACATCACTTGTTCCATACGCCTTTCATCTATACAAACTTCTAAATCATTTTTACAGTATACATGAATTTGCATTTGTTTGTTCGTTAATGTTGTTTTTGTTTTTTCAACCATGCGTTCTAAAAATGGCCTCAGGAGCATTTTTTGTTTTTTAATAACGAATTGATGTTGCTCTAATTGTACGAGCATAAATAAATCTTGTACGAGATCAGTTACACTATCCGTTTCGTCTTCAATGATTTGTAAGTATTCTTCACGTTCTTCTTTCGTTAGAGAATCTCTTTTTGCTACCTTTGCATAACCTTTCATATAGGTTAATGGAGTTAGTAATTCATGCGCTACACTAGCGAGAAATTCGTTTCGTTCTTTTTTCATATACGTAAGTTCACTAGATAAATCTTCAATCGTTTTTGCTAAACTTCCAAGTTCATCATTTCGTTTAATTCCTAATTGAATCGGCTTATTTAATTTCGACATTTTTTCTGTCGCCCGCTTCATTTTTATAAGCGGTTCTGTAATAACACGAGAAAAAACAAAGACAGAAATAGTTGTTAAAATAAGTGTTAAAATACTCACGATAATGAATTGATCCATGAGTTTAAGTAGCATATTTTCTAAGAAGGATGTTTTTAATAACATATGTAAGTTACCTTGAAATCCATTTATTTCAAGTGGGCTTACTGTTGAGATGAATTTCGATTTTTTCCAGTTTTTTTCTACAATCAACCCGCTTTTAGGAATAGTTTCCGTTTTACAAGTAAGTTGTTTTTGCATTTCTTTCGTTACGGGTTCTGAGGTGGAAATGATTTTGCCGTTATTGTCAGTTATAATGATAGTGATATCGGTATTAGCAATTAATTCTGATCCAATTAATTCTTCAGCTGCATGCTCGATAGTGAACTCTTGATACCAAGGGCGTTTAGGACGTTCGGTGTTTGGAGTTTGTTTAGAATGTTCATTCCATTTTGCTCGGTTTACAATTTTGTCACGATACCGATTGCCTTTCTCTAATAGAGCAACGGTTTCCTCTTCAACCCGCATTTTTGAAAGACTTTTATAAAAAGATACGAAAGCAATTGTCTCAATACATAAAGCTAATATTAAAAAGTATGTCCCAACTTTAAGGGAAAGTTTGCTCATTTTCTCACCATACCTTATTTCATATAAAGTGAAACTTTAATCAGTGGGGTTTTATCAATCCCCACTGACCGAAGTAATTATTCACTTTTCCATTTATATCCGACTTTATAGACGGTTTCTAAGTAATCTTCAACTGGAAATTCTTTTTTGCGTAATTTATCACGGATATTACGAATATGTGAATCGATAGTTCTGTATTCGATGTCTGTTTGATAGCCCCAAATTTTTTCAATTAAATCATCACGGCTGTAAGCACGGTTTGTATTTTGTAAAAAGAGTCCAAGTAACGAGAATTCAATAGGAGTTAGTGAGATTCTTTCACCATAAACTGTAACAGTATGTTTCGTTTTATCCCACTCAATACCATTGAAGCTAACAAAGCCATCTTTCTTCGTACGGCGTAATATAGCCTCGATTCGCGCGACTAATACATGCTCATCAAATGGTTTTGTAATGTAGTCATCTGCTCCCATAGTCAGACCTTTGACCATATCATAATTTTGGTTGCGAGCTGTTAGCATAATAATTGGAACGTTGGAAATTTGACGGATTTGATAGCAAGTATCCCACCCATCCATATTCGGCATCATAACATCTAATAAAATAATATCGAAGTCCTTTTGTTCGATTAATTCTAGCGCTTCAAGGCCAGAAGTAGCTTTCATACAAAAATAGCCACGAGGGCTTAAGAACAGATCTAACAATCGTAACATACGTTCTTCATCGTCTACTAATAAAATTTTCACCATAATCTTGTGCACCCCAAACTATTCATTCTACTTGTATAGTTTACATGAAAATAATAAAAAACTCTTTTTATGTGATTGAATGGATGGCTGATTTTTTCAATCAGGGCAATTGACATAAAAAATGCACTAGTTTTGCACAACTATTTTTTATAATAGAAAACGTAGCGACACAAATACCCTATGTTGCGACATAACGTCATGTCATTTTATTTATAAAATGACAATTCCATTCTATTGTGTATGTGAGATAGAGAGGGTTTTCGTATTCACCTCGCATCGGATAAGAAAAATTTCCTATCTCACACTTTTTTTAATATAAAGGGGATTGTACACATGAGTAAAAAAGTAGAACGTTTACAAAAAGAAAAGCAAGATCGTAATGCGATTGTAATGTGTGTTGCGGTATCTATGCTTATTATGATAAGTTGTGTAAATAAATTTTTCGGGATTTTATAATAGAAAAAAAGCTTATTGCTTCTTAAGAAGCAATAAGCTTTTTTAATGTGTTCTATATAATAAACCAGGGTAGAATTGCCAGTCCAGAAGTTACAATTGCTGTAGCAAATATTAAAAAGATAGCTTGTTTGTTTTGTTTCATGTTACATTCTCCTCTACATATCAATTGCATGCTATACGTTCATTTAATAATTAGCGGGAGACGGATCCTCCTCGCTGAGTGAAGTTTCACTTTATATTTTTAGTATAACGAATGGAAAGGATTGGAACGATCGATAAAGGTGACATGAAGATTACATTGTTGTAATGAAAAAAGCATCTTAATTAATAAGAAGATGCTTTTGAAAAATTATATTAAAATGTTAATTATTTAAGAATAAAACCATATGCTCTTCGTCCCAATATTGGCCATTATGTTTTAAGGACCGTTCTTGCACACCGTAAGTTTGGAAGCCGAGGGACTCATATAATTTTTTTGCAGCAGTGTTATCAGCGACAACATCAAGCATAAGCTGTTCTACATGTAATTTATCGGCATTTTCAATAATCGCTTTAATTAAAGCTCGTCCTGCACCGAGGCCACGCGCTTTTGGAGAAACAAAAACTGAGCCGATTTTTGCCTTATGCTCTTGCTTAATAAATGGCTTTGTTTCTAGAGTAGCAATACCGACTAAATCATTATCTTTGAAGACACCTAGAGTATACTTATCCGGATTGCTTAATCGCTTTGCCATAGCAGCGACAGGGTTTTCATGTTTAAGAACATCTTCATAAGAGGAGCTAAAAGCCTCAGGGTTTTTCGTTAAACCTTCCATACAAACTTTCAAATAAATTTCTGCGTCCTCTGTTGTTAATAAGCGAATTTCCATAGTTGTAACCTCCTAGATTGATTCAAATTTAATTCATTAACTTTGTAAGATTAAGTTTAGTTAAATGTATTCTGTGACTATTCTTTCTTAATTTGTAAAAGAATGAAAAGATTATGCTACTATGTTTTCATTTTATTTATGTAATGAAATTATATATTAACTTTATTAACTATTCAAGGTTTTAATATGTTACATTTTTATAACTAAAATTCCAGCTTTGTAAAGGAGTCATTTTTATCCAACTATTCGTAGGAGTCGGATTGCCCGTAAAAGCCCGATTGGTTGGGCTAATAATCAGTGAGGAGGGAAAAACCCTCCACTGATTAAATTTTCACTTTCTTTTACGTATTCAATCGTTTATTTTGTAGCCATCGATTCGTTCCGGATGTGTATAAATATTGCAAGATCCATTTCGAATAAATCCTACTACGGTAATACCTAAATCGTGGGCGAGTTGCAGAGCTAGTTTAGTTGGAGCTGATTTAGATAGAACAATTTCGCAACCTATTTTTGAAACCTTCAACAAAATTTCAGATGAGATGCGTCCGCTAAACGCAATGATTTTCCCTTGAACAGAGATATTGTTTCGTAAACAATGACCGTATATTTTATCTAGCGCATTATGTCTTCCGATATCCATTCTTGATAAAAGAATGTTATTTCGATCACATAAAGCGGTATTATGCACACCACCCGTTTGGCGAAATGTAGTTGAAGATTGTTGTAAGGAAGTCATTAGGTGAAAACATTCTTCCGGAGTAATAGTTATATGTATATCATGTAACTTTTTTGCTTTTGCTGCATCGTTGACGAAAACAAAACCTTGTCTACTTTTCCCGCAACAAGAAGTTACGTACCGTTTATTATATAAAGTTTGATAGAGCGGATTAATTTTTGATGATTTTACATGGACAATTCCGTTTTCTTTTTGGATCCATAATTCTTCAATATCTTTATAAGAAGAAATAATTCCTTCAGAAATTAAAAAACCGGTTACCATATCTTCAATGTAATTAGGAGTGCATACAATTGTTACGTATTCTTCGCTATTTAATTTAATTGTAATAGGAGATTCCGTAACAACCTCATCGGTTTGTTTTGAAAATGTACCAGATTGATAACGTACAATTGTATATGTTTCTTGAATAGGCCCCATATTAAATTCCCCTTTATATGTATTTTTCTCCATATTTATCATAAAACATCGAAAAAACAAAAGCATCTACTAACAAGAAGATGGCAGATTATTTTGGTTATTATTGTATATGTACGATATAATAGATTTGTAGAATAGCGACATTTTCAAGCTTTCGTAGTTATACCTTATAACATCTAGAATCGACTTCCAAAGGAAAGTATTTCAACAGGGCGCTTCAAAAATATGTACAACACAATTATGAAAACGGATTCATAATTGTGTTGTACAGTTAGTTGTAAGGAGAGGGGAAACTATGACAGAACAGACAGTCCGTGTAACCGTTGATGGTAAAGAATTTTTCGTATCAGGTGAAAAGACGATACTCCAATTGTTTAACGAAAGTAATTTAGAACATCCTCAAATTTGTCATGTACCAGAGGTAGATCCTATTCAAACTTGTGATACATGTATTGTAGAAGTGAATGGAAGTTTACTACGTGCCTGTTCGACGAAGTTGGAAGATGGCATGCATATTGAGAGGCAATCGGAACGTGCAAAGGAAGCACAAACTGAAGCGATGGATCGAATATTAGAGAATCATTTATTGTATTGTACAGTATGTGATAACAATAATGGTAACTGTAAAGTCCATAATACAGTACATATGATGGAGATTGAAGAACAGAAATATCCATATGAACCGAAAGTAAGTGCATGCGAAGTGGATACGTCGCATCCATTCTATCGATACGATCCAAATCAATGTATTGCTTGTGGGCAGTGTGTAGAAGTATGCCAAAATTTACAAGTAAATGAAACTTTATCGATTGATTGGAGTTTAGACCGTCCACGTGTTATTTGGGACAATGGTGTGAGTATAAATGACTCGTCTTGTGTTAGCTGTGGGCAATGTGTAACAGTTTGTCCTTGTAATGCATTAATGGAAAAAACGATGCTAGGAGAAGCTGGATTTATGACTGGTTTAAAACCAGATGTGCTAAATCCAATGATTGATTTTGTAAAAGATGTAGAGCCTGGATATAGCAGTATTTTAGCAGTTTCAGAAGTAGAGTCCGCGATGCGTAAGACGAAAATTAATAAGACAAAAACAGTTTGTACATTTTGTGGTGTAGGTTGTTCATTTGAGGTATGGACGAAAGATCGTCAAATTTTAAAAGTGCAACCTGTTTCAGATGCACCGGTTAATGGTATTTCCACATGTGTAAAAGGAAAATTCGGATGGGACTTTGTGAACAGTGAAGAGCGTATTACAAAGCCGTTAATTCGCCAAGGGGATATGTTTGTTGAGGCTTCATGGGAAGAGGCTCTTGAAGTTGTTGCATCTAATATGCAACATATTAAATCAGAGTATGGTAGCGATGCGTTTGGGTTTATTTCTTCTTCGAAAGTAACAAATGAAGAAAACTATCTTATGCAAAAACTAGCTCGTCAAATATATGGAACAAATAATGTAGATAACTGTTCCCGTTATTGCCAATCTCCAGCAACAGACGGTTTATTTAAAACTGTCGGTATGGGCGGAGATGCTGGAACAGTGAAAGATATTGCTGAGGCAGGTCTTGTTATTATTGTTGGGGCAAATCCAACAGAAGGACATCCTGTACTTGCAACTAGAGTGAAGCGTGCTCATAAATTATATGAACAAAAACTAATTGTCGCAGACCTTCGTAAACATGAAATGGCGGAGCGTGCTGATATATTTGTTCACCCGAGTCAAGGGACAGATTATGTATGGCTTGCTGGGATAACGAAATACATTATCGATCAAGATTGGCACGATAAAAAGTTCATAGCTGAAAATGTAAAGAATTTTGATGAATATAGCAAAATGCTAGAAAAATATACGCTTGATTATACTGAGGGAATTACAGGGATTTCTAAAGATCAGTTAAAAGAAATGGCTCGTATGGTATATGAAGCAGATGGTACTTGTGTACTTTGGGGAATGGGTGTAACTCAAAATACAGGAGGAAGTACAACGTCAGCAGCAATTTCAAATTTACTTCTCGTTACAGGTAACTACCGTCGTCCTGGTGCCGGTGCGTATCCGTTACGCGGGCATAATAACGTACAAGGTGCTTGTGATATGGCGACATTACCGAACTGGCTTCCGGGTTACCAAGCAGTTTCAGATGATGTACATCGTGCGAAATTTGAAAAAGCATACGGTACTACCATTCCGAAAGAACCGGGATTAAATAATATCGCAATGTTACTTGCGGCCGAAGAAGGAAAACTGCGTGGTATGTATGTTATGGGAGAAGAAATGGCTTTAGTAGATTCAAATGCCAACCATGTACAACATATTTTAGCGAATTTAGACTTCCTTGTTGTTCAAGATATGTTCTTATCGAAAACAGCTCGTTTCGCCGATGTTATTTTACCAGCAGCACCAAGCTTAGAAAAAGAAGGAACGTTTACGAATACAGAGCGCCGTATTCAAAGATTATACGAAGTATTGAAACCGCTTGGTGATTCAAAACCAGATTGGTGGATTTTACAAAAAGTAGCTCGTGCACTGGGCGGAGACTGGAATTATGGAAGTCCAAGTGAAATTATGGACGAAATTGCATCGCTTGCACCGTTATACTCTCAAGCGACGTACGACCGTCTAGAAGGCTGGAATAGTTTATGTTGGGGTAGCCATGATGGTAGTGATACACCATTATTATATGTAGATGGATTTAACTTCCCAGACAAACTAGCACGTTTATCACTAGATGAATGGGTTCCGCCAGTTATAGCACCAGATGAGTATGATTTACTATTAAATAATGGCCGTATGCTAGAGCATTTCCATGAAGGGAATATGACGAATAAGTCGGCTGGTATTTTATCTAAAGTGTCTGAAGTATTTGTTGAAATTTCACCTGAACTTGCTAAAGAACGCAATGTGAAAGATGGTGGTCTTGTAGAGTTAGCATCACCATTTGGAAAAATCAAAGTACAAGCGCTTGTTACAGATCGTGTGACTGGAAATGAGTTATATTTGCCGATGCATGCGACAGTAAATGAAGAGGCAATCAATATTTTAACAGGAACAGCAACAGACATTTATACGTGTACACCAGCTTATAAACAAACAATGGTGAAACTGCGCGTATTACGTGAAAAAGGAAATCGTCCGTTACCATCTTCAAACCCGAGAGATAAAAAACGTCATCCGCAAAATGGTGTTGAAATCGAGCGAAAGTGGCAAAGAAAACAATACGTATCACTTGTGGACCAGAATTAGGGGGCGGAGATAATGGCAAAAGAGATTACTTTAATTAAAAAGAAGATTGTAACAGAAGAAGAAAAAAAACAGCAAGTAACAGATGAACTGCTAAATGAGCTAGCTGAAAATAGAGAAGCAGTAGAAGAGACGATGCAGCTATTAGGACAGTTGCAAAAAGCTGGAATTTTAGATGCAGCAATTAGTTTACTTGCTGCAAAAGAAGATGTTTCCAAAATAGCTGTTGAACAATTGAATCGTGAACCAGTAAAAAACGCATTAAACAATATGATGGGGGCAGGAGAGGCATTATCTTCAGTGGACCCAGAAATAACGAAACAAATAACATCTAGTTTAGTCACTGGATTACAATTTGCAACAGATGAGCTGAAAAACGGAAAGAAAACAAAAGTGATGGATTTCTTTAAAGTATTAAAAGATCCAGATATCAACAGGGCGATTACATTCGGTTTTAGTTTCTTAAAAGCATTTGGACAAGGATTAGAGAAAAAATAGAGTGAGTGAAAAAAGTGATGGGATTAGCCATCACTTTTTTCATTATATGTATAAGAGTGTTCATGTTAAGCGGAATATATTATTATTAAAAAGATGGATTGAAATTGGAAATGTGGAATCCATCTCAAATATCGTTTTAGAATGTGGAGGAATATATGCAACACCGTAAAAGACTATCTATACCAGGAGTAATGGGACATTCCTTTCAAACAGTTAGATTTGCTTTTTGGAATGTATTAACCTTTCAACTTGCTTATAAATTATTAGCAGCGATTGTATTTGTCCCGCTATTTGGGATCATTTTTAATAAGTTATTGTATTTTGGTGGTTATGCAAATGCGACGAATGATGAATTATTAGCGTTTTTAAAGACATCATACGGCATTTTGGCAATCGTCATTTTATCATTGTTAGCACTGTTTCTTATCTTTACGGAATTTGCGGTGCTTATTATCATTTCGTACTTCGCTCATAAAAGACAAAAGGTGAAATTACGTCCGATTTTATATAAAACCGTAACGTATTTACCTACTCTTTTCACATATTGCTTACCAGGATTTATTTTATATGCGGTCGTATTGTTACCTCTTTTAAATATTGGATATGAAACGGCATTAATTCCACAAATTCAAATTCCTAACTTTATTACAGGAGAACTGTTTAAGACAACGATGGGACAAGTTGGTTATTACACGTTCTTTGCTGTAGTTGCGTATTTGAACCTTCGCTGGATTTTTGTTCTACCTATTGTTGTTTTAGAGCAAAAGCCGTTTCGCACAGCAGCACGTAAAAGTGCAACGTTAGTAAAAGAAAGTTTTTTTAAAGTACTATTCTTTTTAGTAGGATTTTTTATTTCAATAGGGATTGTGTACGGTGTATTTTTTGGAATGTATTTATTGTGTCTATGGGGCATGTATGAATTTACAAATCCACAGGGAACATTTGCATTATTAGCGGAATCAACAATGTCTGTATTTTTAACGAGTACATTGTATTTATTTAGTTTTATCGTGACGCCATTTTATATTATGGGAATAACACGATTGTATTTACAAAAGGTTCCGGTTGAAGATGTTTTATTAGAAGAAGGATTAGATTATTCGAAAACAAAAGCAGATAAATGTTTCTTCCAAAAACATCGTTGGAAATTTATTGGTGTATATATTGTAGGAATTATTACCGCCGGAATGGTCGTTGCCTTCATTGTAACGTTTATTTCAAATTCATATAAAGAACCAGTTATTATGGCTCATCGTGGTTATATTTCAAAAGGTGTAGAGAATACGAAAGAAGCTGTGCAGGGGGCTATTGATGCCAAAGCAGACTACGCTGAAATTGATGTACTGCAAACAAAAGACGGTGAACTAGCAGTTATACATGATTTGAAGCTAAAACGTCTTGCTAATGTTAATGTTCATGTGTCAGATTTAACGATGGAGGAGTTAAGACAGCTTACCCTTAGTCAAGATGGTTTTTCAGGACAAATAAGTACACTTGATGAGATCATTAAGCTGGCAAAAGGAAAAATCAAACTTAATATTGAAGTGAAGCTTCATGGTGGCGAAAAAGATTTCGTAAACAAAGTATTAAAAGCGATTAAAGATAATGAATTTGAGAAGCAATGTGTCATTCAAACGTTACACTATCCGCTTATTAAAGAGTTTAAACGTGCAAATCCAAATATAAAAGTAGGATATATACTGTATGCGAGTAGAGCTAACTTAAAGAATGTGAAGGCTGATTTTTATGTAGCAGAAGAATACATGTTAAATAAGAAATTAGTAAAAGAAGCAAGGAAGTTAAACAAGCCAATTTACGTATGGACGGTAAATGATATGGAAAGTTTAAAGGGATATTATAAGTTAAACGTAGATGGTATCATTACCGATTATCCTGAAGATGCACGTGAAACAATTAAGATGTTAAAAGAGCAAGAAGATCGTGAAAGTGATATATTTGATAAAATTAGTGAGACGACAGAAGATCTATTTTCAAAGTTATTTATAAGTTATCCAGCTGCTGGCTAAATGCCAGTAGCTGTTTTTTTGTGAAAAGAATATATTTCTAAAGTATTGAACAAAGTAATAAGTGTATATGTATACGTCATTGCTTAGTTTTTTTACATTGTTACATTATTGTCAAATAATAAATAATTACTATGCATTTTGAATGGATATAATAGAAATAGAGTAATAGATGATGGAGTGGTACGGAGAACCCAATAAAATCAATGTTTTATATATTTACACTATTCTAAATATATAAACTTTAAAAAAATGGTATGTTAGCGTTTTCATAACTTTTAAGTTATGCTAGAATAAGGACATAAGTTATTAATTATTTGAAAAAGAAAAAAGAATTCCTTTTTTCTGTTAATTATAAGGGGGCATTTCATTATGCGTATTGGGGTACCAGCAGAAATTAAAAACAACGAAAACCGTGTGGCAATGACACCAGCAGGTGTTGTACATTTAGTTCGTAACAATCACGAAGTATTCATTCAAAAGGACGCAGGTGTAGGATCTGGTTTCACAGATGCTCAGTATGTTGAAGCGGGAGCGAAAATTGTTGATACGGCTGAAGAAGCTTGGAACATGGAAATGGTTATGAAAGTTAAGGAACCAGTTGAAAGCGAATACAAACACTTCAGCGAAGGTTTAATCTTATTCACATACTTACACTTAGCTCCAGAACCAGAATTAACAAAAGCGTTAATTGAAAAGAAAGTTGTTGCTATCGCATATGAAACAGTACAATTAGAAAACCGTTCATTACCATTACTTGCACCTATGAGTGAAGTAGCTGGTCGTATGGCTGCACAAATCGGTGCGCAATTCCTTGAGAAAAACAAAGGCGGTAAAGGTATCTTACTTGCAGGTGTTCCAGGAGTTAAACGTGGTAAAGTAACAATTATCGGTGGTGGACAAGCTGGTACAAATGCTGCTAAAATTGCAGTTGGACTAGGTGCGGATGTAACAATCATCGACTTAAGTGCAGAACGTCTTCGTCAATTAGATGACATTTTCGGAAACCAAGTAAAAACTTTAATGTCTAATCCTTACAATATTGCAGAAGCTGTAAAAGAATCTGATCTTGTAATCGGTGCAGTATTAATCCCAGGTGCAAAAGCGCCAAAACTTGTAACAGAAGAAATGATTAAATCAATGGAACAAGGTTCTGTTGTTGTAGATATCGCGATTGACCAAGGTGGTATTTTCGAAACAACTGACCGTATTACAACTCATGATAACCCAACTTATGAAAAACACGGCGTTGTTCATTATGCAGTTGCAAACATGCCAGGTGCGGTTCCACGTACATCAACTCTTGCATTAACAAACGTAACAGTACCATATGCAGTACAAATTGCTAACAAAGGCTACAAAGAAGCTTGCCTAGGCAACACTGCATTATTAAAAGGTATTAATACATTAGAAGGCTATGTAACATTCGAAGCAGTTGCAGAAGCTCACGGTGTAGAGTACAAGGGTGCTAAAGAATTATTAGAAGCAGAAACAGTATCTTGCTAATAGAAGCATTATACAAAACAAAATCGAACAATATATAAAACAACATGATAAGAGCTAAGAGATAATACCTCTTAGCTCTTCTTGGTAAAAGGGGGCATTCATCGTGGCCAACCTATTTAAAAAGAAATCCGTTACGCAATTGTTAGGGGAAAGTAAAAGTAAAACTTTGACGAAAACGCTAGGGGCATTTGACCTAACAATGCTAGGGATTGGTGCGATAATTGGTACAGGAGTTCTAGTATTAACTGGATTAGTAGCAGCAAGAGATGCTGGTCCAGCAGTTATTTTTTCATTTATGATTGCAGCAATTGTTTGTGGATTTGCAGCTTTATGTTATGCAGAGGTTGCATCTGCACTTCCTGTTTCAGGTAGTGTGTACACATATTCATATGCAACAATTGGTGAGTTTGTTGCCCATTTAATGGGATGGACATTGCTATCCGTATATGTCGTAACGACTGCCGCAGTAGCTGGCGGATGGACAGGTTATTTCAATAATTTAGTGAGTGGATTGGGACTTGAAATTCCAAAAGCGTTGTTAACGATTCCATCGCAAGGTGGTATGGTGAACTTACCCGCAGTTATCGTTACGTTGGTGATAACTTGGTTATTATCACGAGGTACAAAAGAAAGTAAGCGTGTGAATAACATAATGGTATTAATTAAAATTGGTATTGTTGTTTTATTCATTGCAGTTGGTGTATTCTACGTGAAACCAGAAAACTGGATACCATTTGCACCGTACGGCTTAAGTGGAGTCTTTGCCGGAGGAGCAGCAGTATTCTTCGCTTTCTTAGGATTTGATGCATTAGCAACTTCTGCTGAAGAAGTGAAAAATCCACAACGTGATTTGCCGATTGGTATTATTGCTTCATTAGTCATTTGTACAATCATTTATGTTGTAGTTTGTCTCGTTATGACAGGTATGGTTTCTTATAAGGAATTAGATGTACCTGAAGCGATGGCCTATGTATTAGAAGTTGTAGGACAAGATAAAGTGGCTGGTGTAATCGCTATTGGAGCTGTAATTGGTATTATGGCTGTAATTTTCGCATACATCTACGCTACGACACGTGTATTCTTCGCTATGAGCCGTGACGGTTTATTGCCAAAATCTTTTGCGAAAATTAACAAGAAGACAGAAGCACCAACATTTTCAGTTTGGTTAACAGGAATTGGTAGTGCTTTAATTGCCGGATTTATCGATTTAAAAGAATTGTCGAATTTAGCGAATATTGGAGCGTTATTAACATTTGCGATGGTTGGTGTAACTGTCATCATTCTTCGTAAAACGCACCCGAAATTACAACGTGGATTTATGGTACCACTTGTACCAATCTTACCGATTATTTCAGTTGCAAGCTGTCTATTCTTAATGGTAAATCTACCGTTAAAAACATGGATATACTTCGGTGTTTGGTTAGCAATCGGAGTGGTTGTATACTTTGTTTATTCGAAAAAACATAGTCATTTAAAAGACGATGGAAGTTCGCAAGATAGTTTAGAAAAAGCTAATTAAAGGGATATAAAGTTAGTAAGCCTTGTGCGTCTAGGGAGCGCGCAAGGCTTTTTCTTTTGGGGAAATAAAGGAGACCAATGTTATGTTGTCGAATTTTTATGTCGGAATATAAGAAGGGGTGGAAAGATGGAGACGAAAGTTGTCGTTGGAGCAGAGGGATATAATAATAACCCAGGGTGGTTACATACGAATGAAAAAGAATTACATTTATTAAAAAGAGAAACGTGGCTTAATAAATTTCAGCCTAATTCTTTATCAGTAATTTTGGCTGAGCACGTATGGGAGCATTTATCGTATGAAGAAGGTATAGAAGCAGCTAAAGTTTGTTATGAGTTTTTAGAAGATAGTGGATATATTCGCTGTGCAGTGCCGGATGCATTTTTTCAAAATGAAGAGTATCAGCGTGGTGTGCAAGTGGGAGGACCTGGCCCGTTAGATCATCCAGCTGCAAGTCATAAAATTGTACATAACTACAAAACGATTATATCTATGTTTGAAGCAGCAGGTTTTCAAGTAAAGCTTTTAGAATACTGTGATGAGAATGGCCAGTTTCATTATAGTGATTGGGAAGAGAATGGTGGATTTATTTATCGATCGAAACGTTTTGATCATAGAAATCAAGATGGTAAATTAGGATTTGCTTCGTTAATTGTGGATGCAGTAAAAGTTAATAAATAAGAAGGGATGCACGGTAGTTTTCGTGCATCCTTTTTGTATGAAGAGCATGATAGATGCGGAGAATATTTATATGTTTATTTTGAAATGTGAACGAAATGTTTTAAAAAATGTATGAGAATTCGTTGACACATATGAATGGACGCTCATATAATAAAGGTATAATACATATGAATAATTGTTCATATGTTCAAATGAAGAGGTGAGCTGTGATGGCTGAAAATAAAGTAGAAACGCAACAGGAAGCATGTTCTCAAACGGTAATTCACGAGGAAATCGTGGATCAAGTAAAACAAACAATTCCGACTGATGAAAGTTTAAGTAAAGTAGCAGAATTATTTAAAGTATTAGGTGACCGTACACGTACGAGAATATTACATGCATTATTTGAAGCTGAAATGTGTGTTTGTGATTTAGCTTATTTATTAGGAATGACGCAATCTTCAATCTCACATCAGCTTCGTGTATTAAAGCAAGCAAAGCTTGTAAAGAACCGTAAAGAAGGAAAGGTAGTTTATTACTCATTAGCTGATCAACACGTAATTCATATCTTCGAGCAAGCGTTTGAACACGTAAACGAGGAAGAATAAAAAAGCGAGGAGGGAGAACGATGGCAGAAGCATTAGTGAAAAAGAAACTTATGCTAGAAGGTTTAGATTGTGCAAATTGTGCAATGAAAATTGAAAAAGGTGTTGGGAATATAGAAGGGGTAACATCTTGTTCCGTAAACTTTGCAACAAAAACGATGCTTTTAGAAACACCGCGAAATAAAGAAAATCAAGTTGTTACGGAAGCGAAGCAACTTGTTACAAAATTAGAGCCACATATTAAAGTGCAAGAAGAGCAAAAAACAAAATCAGTAAAAGAAGTATTTGTATTAGAAGGCTTAGACTGTGCAAATTGTGCAATGAAGATTGAAAATAAGGTAAAGGAAATGCCAACAATTTCAGAAGCGACTGTTGATTTCGTATCAAAGAAATTACGAGTAGAAGTTGCAAATAAACGAGAACTTGAATCGACTGTACAAAATATAAAAAATGTTGTTCAAAAGTTAGAGCCTGATGTAAAAGTTGTTCGTGAAGAGGAAAAAGGACACGACCATGATCATGGTGATGGAAATGTGAAAAAGATGATAGGACGATTAGTAGTCGGTGGAATTTTGACAGGAATTGCTGCGTTAGCCGGATTACCGCAAATGATAACAATTCCATTATTCGTCCTTGCTTATTTATTAATAGGTGGAGATATCGTTTGGAGAGCGGTAAGAAACATAACTCGCGGCCAAGTGTTCGATGAAAACTTTTTAATGGCAATTGCAACTTTAGGAGCTTTCGCGATTCAACAATATCCAGAAGCGGTAGCAGTTATGCTATTTTACCAAGTAGGGGAACTGTTCCAAAGTATTGCAGTAAATCGTTCTCGAAAATCAATTACGTCATTAATGGATATTCGTCCTGACTATGCGAATGTGAAAGTTGGAAACGAAACGAAACAAGTGTCACCAGAAGATGTGCAAATTGGTGAGTATATTATCGTAAAACCAGGTGAAAAAGTACCGTTAGACGGGAAAGTAGTTGAGGGAACATCAATGATGGATACTTCAGCGTTAACAGGTGAGTCTGTACCGAGGGAAGTAGAAGTTGGTAATGACGTATTAAGTGGTTTTGTAAACCAAAATGGTGTATTAATTGTCGAAGTTACAAAAGAGTTCGGTGAATCCACTGTATCGAAAATTTTAGACTTAGTACAAAATGCAAGTAGCAAAAAAGCGCCAACAGAAAACTTTATTACGAAGTTTGCACGTTATTATACTCCTGTTGTAGTTATAACAGCAGCAATAATGGCATTTATTCCACCACTTATTTTAGAGGGTGCTACATTCTCCGATTGGATTTATAGAGCTTTAGTGTTCTTAGTAATCTCTTGTCCATGTGCACTCGTTGTATCGATTCCTCTTGGGTTCTTTGGAGGTATTGGTGGGGCATCTAAAAGTGGTATTTTAGTAAAAGGAAGTAACTATTTAGAAGCATTGAATGATGTGAAATATATCGTTTTTGATAAAACAGGAACATTAACAAAAGGTGTCTTTAAAGTTACGAAGATGGAGCCTAGTGAAGGTATCACAGCTGAAGAGCTATTAGAATATGCAGCATTTGCAGAAGTATATTCAAATCATCCGATTGCACAATCTATTCGAAACGCATATGGAAAATCAATCGATGAAAATAGTATTGAAGACTATAGTGAAATTTCAGGTCTTGGTACGGTTGTAAAGGTACAAGGAAAAGAAATTTTCGCAGGTAATGCTAAATTAATGAAAAAAGAAAACATTACATTTAAGCAACCAAATACAGTAGGTACACTAGTTCATGTTGCTGTAGATGGTAAATATGCAGGTTATATTGTTATCTCTGATGAGGTAAAAGAGGATTCAAAACAAGCAATTCAAAAGTTAAAAGAACTAGGTATTAAGAAGACAGTCATGTTAACTGGTGATGCAAAATCAGTTGGTGAAGCTGTTGGTAAAGAATTAGGTTTAGATGAAGTCCATGCCGAATTATTACCACACCAAAAAGTAGAAGAAATCGAAAAAATTGATGCAGCAAAACGCGGTAAAGAAAAGATTGCATTTGTCGGTGATGGTATTAATGATACGCCAGTACTAGCAAGGGCAGACGTTGGTATTGCGATGGGCGGTTTAGGATCAGATGCAGCAATTGAAGCTGCTGACATCGTTATTATGACTGATGAGCCTTCAAAAATTGCGACAGCTGTAAAAATTGCAAAACGTACACGTAGTATTGTCTGGCAAAATATTATATTTGCATTAGGGGTAAAAGGGTTAGTGTTATTACTCGGCGCCTTTGGTATTGCAACAATGTGGGAAGCAGTCTTCTCAGATGTTGGTGTGACGTTACTTGCAGTATTAAATGCAATGCGTGTACTACGAGTAAAAGATTTATAAAAAAGAGGACGCAATTGCGTCCTCTTTTTTATTGGTTATTTTGTTGAAATTGACTCAAGAAAATAACATCAAATATTATTTTGTTTTTAAATAATGTAATATATTAAATTATAAAAAACAATATTCTTCTTATTATTTTAATATATTTTTTACAAATATCTATATAGTATTGAAAAATGGAGAAGTGGGGGAGGGACAAAACCCCACTAATTAAAGCTTCACTTTATTTTTGTATGTTTTTTTCAACTTGTTCTCGAACAGTTTGAATATAATTCATTTTATGATCCCAACATTCTTGGCTTAAATCGACAGGGTACTCTTCTGGGTTTAAAGTTCGCATATACTCTTCCCAAAATAGTGAGAGGCTGCGTTCATTATACTTTTGAATCTCTAATATATTAGGTAATTCATACGCTCTGTTACCGTTAATGAAAATATCTTGATGCAGTTCGCGTGCTTCAAAGCTTGTTACGAATTTACTTATATATGTATGAACTGGATGAAACATTTTTAAACGCTCTTCTTTTCCGGGTTCTTCTGACTCTAAAGCAATATAATCGCCCTCTGCATGATCGTTAACACGGTTAATAATACGATAAATTCGTTTAAGTCCTGGGGTTGTAATTTTTTCAGGATTAGATGAAATCTTAATCGTATCATTTAATTTTCCGTCAGTATCTTCAATAGCGACTAGTTTATAAACGGCCCCTAATGCTGGCTGCTCAAAGGATGTAATCAGCTTTGTACCAACACCCCATACATCAATTTTTGCCCCTTGAGATTTCAAGTGCATAATCGTATATTCATCTAAATCGCTAGAAGCGATAATTTTTGTGTTTGTAAATCCAGCTGCATCAAGTTGTTTTCTGGCCTCCTTTGATAAATATGCCATATCACCACTATCAAGGCGAATGCCATAAAAATCGATACGATCCCCGAACTCTTTTGCAACACGAATCGCATTTGGAACACCAGATTTTAATGTGTCGTATGTATCGACAAGAAATACACATTTTTTATGTGTTTCAGCATATTTTTTAAATGCAACATATTCATCGCGATATGCTTGAACGAAAGAATGGGCATGTGTGCCAGCTACAGGGATGCCAAAGCGTTTCCCTGCGCGAACGTTACTTGTAGATGAAAACCCACCAATAAAGGCAGCTCGTGTTCCCCAAAGGGCAGCATCAAACTCATGAGCGCGTCTTGTACCGAACTCTAAAAGCTCATCATTATTTGCAGCGTGCTTCATACGTGCAGCTTTTGTAGCAATTAATGTTTGGTAATTTACAATATTTAAGAGGGCGGTTTCAATTATTTGTGCCTCGCCAAGCGGTGCATCAACACGTAATAATGGTTCGTTATTAAAAACAACTTCGCCTTCTTGCATACTACGAATCGTGCCAGTAAATTTCATGTTTTGTAAATAATGAAGGAAGTCTTCTTCAAATTGCAGCTCTGCTAAATAAGCGATGTCACTTTCGGTAAAGCTGAAATTTTCTATGTACTCTACAATTTTTTCAAGACCAGCAAAAACAGCATAGCCGTTTTCGAATGGAAGCTTTCGAAAGTATAGATCAAAAACAGAACGGCGAGTATGAATACCATCTTTCCAATATGTATAAGCCATGTTGATTTGATATAAATCTGTATGTAAGGCGTAACTATCGTCTTTATAATGATTCATTGTGAAAACACCTCCGCAATTTGGTTATAGTATACCAATTTTCCCCCTTCCGTAGCAAAGAAGTAATAGGGGATTGAAGTCAAGGGAGAAAAAAATGAAATAATGCATATTTTTTAGAAAATTTACATTTATCAATTTATATTTCTCAAGATTTTATGTATTATTAGAGTAATGGGGGTAATGAGAATGGAGGAGGACAATGCAACAAACATTAGAAAAAATAGGCAAGCAAGTTTTTTATAAACGGCTACAGCAAAAAATGACACAAGAAGAATTATGTCAGGGCATTTGTTCTGTCTCATACTTAAGTAAGATCGAAAATGGAAAGATTGAAGCATCAGAAGAAATTCTACAATTGCTCTGCACAAGACTAGAAATTGCTGTGACGGATTTGAGAGATGTAGAAGAAGATGTGAAGGTGAAGTTGGACGAGTGGTTGAATGCATTAGTTCATTTGGACAAGCAACAAGTAGAGCGCATATACGAAGAGTTGCAAGGTGAAATGAAGCATGTGTTGGATTTTGAAATTATAAATTATTATAAACTGCTGTATACACGTTATTTAATTATGAAAAGGGATATATCTGCAATTGAAGAAGAATTAGAGAGATTAAAGAAAGTCTACAAAAAGTATTCTCCATTTCAGAAGTTATTATATACGTACAGTAGAGGGTTATTGTGCTGTTTGCAGTATAGATGGAAGGATGGACTAGACCACTTATTAAAAACAGAAGTAATGGCCAAGGAACAAGGGTATCATGAAACGGGTATGTACTATAATATAGCGCTTGCATATACTCATTTAGATATTCATCACCTTGCAATTCATTTTGTGAATATAGCATTAGAAGGATTTCGTAGTGAATATAAGTTTAGAAATATAATTAATTGCCAGATACTTATTGCAGTAAGTTACACAGAAAAAGGTCAGTATGAAGAGGCCTTAAGAATGTATGAGAGTATATTGAGGGAGGCCACATCTTTTGCGGATAAGGATGTACTTTTAGCTATTACTTTAAGCAATATGGGAAGTATATATTATAAAAAAAGCAAATATCAGCAGGCGAAGAAATATTATTTGGATAGTCTGCAACTTCAAAAACAAGTAGATTTAAACTATCTAGATACAATATATGAACTGGCATTAGTATGCATTAAATTAGAAGAATTAGAAGAGGCAAAAGAATGGATTGATAAGGGAATTGTTGCAGCAAAACAAGAAGAGAGATTTAATGCAAAGTTATATTTGCTTTTAATTCTTAGATATAAACATTTTGAAGAAGCAAAAGATTATAAAGTATTTTTGGAAAATGAGGCTATTCCTTTGTATAAATCTGCGGGAAATAAAATAGAATTAAAGAAAGTATACGTTGAACTCGCAGAACATTTCGCTAGTTTATCGAGATTTGAGGAAAGTAATCGATATTATAGGTTAGTTATTGATTTGATGAATGATAATAAGGAGGAGTGAAAATGAAAAAGATGGTATTTGGAGTATTGGCGTTTATAGTAACTCTTACAGTTGCTGGAGGAATACATCAGTATAGTAGTAAACCTGATATCGTTGGTCAACAAGCTAAAACGGTTCAACAAATTAATTCATAACCAAAAAACCCCTTTCCAAACGGAAAGGGGTTTCTCAATATTTGCTCCCGAAAATTCTACAAAACTTGAGAAAACAATTATTTGAATTTTTAGTATATTAATAGTGGAAACATAATGATAATATGAAACTACTCTTTTTCAAAAATTTTTTATTAGGGGGAATGTTAGATGAAAAAGAAGAGTTTAGCGTTAGTGTTAGCGGCAGGAATGGCAGTTACTACGTTCGGAGGGACAGGCTCTGCATTTGCGGATTCTAAAAATGTACTCTCTACTAAGAAGTACAATGAGACGGTACAGTCACCTGAGTTTATTTCTGGTGATCTAACTGGAGCGACTGGTAAGAAAGCGGAATCTGTTGTGTTTGATTACTTAAACGCGGCAAAAGGTGATTATAAGTTAGGGGAAAAGAGTGCGCAAGATTCTTTCAAAGTGAAACAAGTGAAAAAAGACGCTGTAACTGATTCAACAGTAGTACGTATGCAACAAGTTTACGAGGGAGTACCTGTATGGGGATCTACTCAAGTAGCTCACGTAAGTAAAGATGGTTCTTTAAAGGTATTGTCTGGAACAGTTGCGCCTGATTTAGACAAAAAGGAAAAGTTAAAAAACAAAAATAAGATTGAAGGCGCAAAAGCAATTGAAATCGCGCAGCAAGATTTAGGAGTAACACCTAAATATGAGGTAGAACCAAAAGCGGACTTATATGTATATCAAAACGGTGAAGAAACGACATATGCATACGTTGTAAATCTAAACTTCTTAGATCCAAGCCCAGGAAATTACTACTATTTCATTGAGGCGGAAAGCGGTAAAGTATTAAATAAGTTTAATACAATTGATCATGTGACGAATGATGATAAGTCACCTGTTAAACAAGATGCTCCTAAACAGGATGCTAAAGCGGTTGTAAAGCCTGTAACAGGAACGAATAAAGTGGGAACTGGTAAAGGTGTATTAGGAGATACGAAATCGCTTAATACAACGTTATCTGGGTCATCTTACTACTTGCAAGATAATACGCGCGGAGCAACAATTTTCACATATGATGCGAAAAATCGCTCAACATTACCAGGAACATTATGGGCAGATGCAGATAATGTTTTCAATGCAGCGTATGATGCAGCAGCAGTAGATGCTCATTACTATGCAGGTAAAACATATGATTACTATAAAGATACATTTAACCGAAATTCTATTAATGATGCAGGAGCACCATTAAAATCAACTGTTCATTACGGAAGTAAGTATAATAATGCATTCTGGAACGGTTCACAAATGGTATACGGAGATGGTGATGGTGTAACATTCACTTCATTATCTGGTGGTATTGACGTAATTGGTCACGAATTAACGCATGCAGTTACGGAAAATAGCTCGAATTTAATTTATCAAAATGAATCAGGAGCATTAAATGAAGCAATTTCTGATATCTTTGGTACGTTAGTAGAATTCTATGATAACCGTAACCCGGATTGGGAGATTGGTGAAGATATTTACACGCCTGGTAAAGCAGGAGATGCACTGCGTTCTATGAGTGATCCAACGAAATATGGTGATCCAGACCATTATTCTAAGCGTTACACTGGTTCAAGTGATAACGGTGGCGTTCATACAAACAGTGGTATTATTAACAAACAAGCTTATTTATTAGCAAATGGTGGTACGCATTCTGGTGTAACTGTAACTGGTATCGGTAAAGATAAATTAGGTGCGATTTACTACCGTGCAAATACACAGTATTTCACGCAATCTACTACATTTAGTCAAGCTCGTGCTGGTGCAGTACAAGCTGCAGCTGATTTATATGGTGCTAGCTCTGCAGAAGTAGCAGCAGTTAAGCAATCATTTAGTGCTGTTGGTGTAAACTAAGGCTTTAAGGGATAGTTATTAATAAAATACCTCAAAAATAAAGAAGGAGCATAGGCTCCTTCTTTATTTTTTTCTCCATTTTTTCCACAAATAAAATAATCCAACACAACCCGCGATTGTTATAATCCACTTCGCTTCATTTGTTCCGTTTATGACATGATATGCAGAATATACTTCAATCAATAAGGCCGGTATTTTCCCTATTGTGCTGGCAATACTGAAAGAGAGTAATGACATCTTGCCTAGAGCTGCAAATAAAGTAACGATACTGGATGGAATGAAAGGAATAAAACGAAAAGATAGGACGAGTAGAAATGCCTCCCTGCCTTCTACGTAAAGAAGGCGCTCTACCTTTGGATACTTATTTACTTTATCGTGAGTGAACCTTTGAAGGCCTATACGATAAATATAAAACGAGATAATAGCCCCTAATGCCTCGCCTGTGATCGAAATGATTGTACCATTTGTTACACCGAAGAGTTGTATATTAATAGCGGTCAAAAAAATACTAGGGATAAAACCTAAAAGACTGATGATGATGTTGATTAAGATACTAAGTGGAATTGCGATTGAATAATAATCTGTTAAGAAGTTTTGAATTGTTTCAACCATTTTATAAAATCCTTTATCTTTTTTTGCATTACACCATATTTCTATTGTATAGGCAAGTGCAAATTTACATAATGTAGAAAACAGTTGATAGAAAGCTGTTTATATACCTTATGTAGGTATTGGGTATATAAAAACAGGGGTATATTTAACTTATTTGAAAAACACTCCGAAAATCCTATATTTAAAGGGCTCGTGGAGTGTTTTGATTGGTGTTTTCATCCGGGAAATAATTATAAAAACATGGGGGTATATTTTAAGAAGGGCGAAAAACAGTGATTTGATGAAAGGGGGGGGTGGAAAATATAGCAAAATGAATGAGGATTTTAAAACCGTATACATTTTTTCTTTGTGAAATTGACTTTTAGTGGAGTTACGATAATAATCATGGAAGAGGTGATACGATGAAACGATTAAGTAGTCTTTTCTTGAGTAGTTTATTGGCACTAATGCTGATTTTAAGTGGATGTGCAGGAAAAGAACAAAAAACAGAAAAACCAAAAGAGGATCATTCTACATCAGTAGAAAAAATTAGTGATAATATTTTAGATGAAATGGAAGGGCCACCTAAAAATGGTCATACGATTGAAAGGCATGTAGGCAAATCGGAAGAGGATTTGAAGAATCGTTTGAAGACAGATAAAGTTTCAGCGGCAAGTACATACTATGATAAGGAAACAGCGACAAAGGCTGTGAAAGATAGTTTAAAACAACATGATAAAGAAATTCAGGATTGGTTGAAAAACTCTAAAGAGGCTCGTCTTGTATTGAATACAACTCATTCATTCCCAGTTGGAAAAACAGTAATAAAGAAAAATATGAATGTAAAAGACAAGCTAGTAAAGACTGTTACTGTTTTAGCGAGAGATAAATCAGGAAATCTAGGATTTAAGATTATTACTTCTTATCCATCAGATAAATAAAGGGGGGGAGTATATATGTATCCAACATTACAATACTTTCTTAAATCGTACTGTACGTTAAGTATTCATGAGGATGAAATAGTAAGCGTGATGGAAGAGTTTATAGAGCAAGAGGACGAAGAGATTGTTTTGAAATTACGCGATGAATTAGTAAATATGAAGAAAAAGAACGCGTGGGAAGAAGCGTGCGTATTAGCTGCGAAGCAAGGCAATCGTGTGTGGTCTTTAGAAGAAACGAAAGATCATCTGGAAAATTTTTTACTATTATTGCAAAAGAAAAAGGCGTGAGTAGATCACGCCTTTTTGTATACGCTTTTTGAAATTTGTCCGTTTGATATTATCTCATTGTTTTGGGGCACTTTTATATACGCTTTTTGAAATTTGTCCATTTGAGAGTACTTCACCGTTTTGTGTTACTTTTTTATACGTAACCGCTGTTATTTTATCACCAGTATTACTAACTACTTGAGAAGAAACTTCAACATTTTTACCAGTATTTGTACCGAAAATACGTGTAGTAATACTACCGCCATTTGAAAATGCTTGAATGTAAATATGCTTACCTGTATTGTTTTTAAATTTTAAATCCGGACCATAATCTGCTACTGCTGCATCTTGCCCAAGTGGTAAATAATTTACGGGCATAGAATGATTGCTTCGAGAAACAATTCCTAAATCTGCCCTTAAAGCTGCGCTGTATAAAGTACTACTTACTTGGCAAACACCTCCGCCTGCACTTTGTATAACTTTACCTTGTGAATATACTGCTGCGGATTTATAACCATGTGCAGCATCAGTTACGCCAACACGGCCATTAAAACTAAACGTTTCATCAGGTGCTACAATAACTCCACTTAAAGTATTAGCTGACTTATTTACATTATAGGACTGATTTCCATTACGGCCAGCCATTGGGGTAGAGTATTCAGCAATCACTTCTTTAATCCCCATTTGTTGTATATCTTCTGTAGAACGTTCAGGTTTTATTAGTGTAACTGGTAATACAACATCGGATGTGCCAGAAGTAATAGCTGCGCTTGTTAAATCGGTTAATTTTCCTTTATCAATTTTTTCCCCAGTTTGACTTTGGCTAATATTTACTGTAGAGCCTTCAACACTTAATTCGGCGTTGACAGGATTTTTTAATGTTTCATTATATTTATCCTTTATAAAGGTTTCATAAGTTGTTGTATTTAATTGTGGTGTTAATTTATAGTCACGTTTTACTTCACCGTTTTCAGCTTGCTTACGCATGTTGTAACGATTCATTACGTTCCCTTCTTGTTCTTTAAAGATATTGTCGACAATATCCTTCTCTTTATAATCTACTCCTAAATCTTTCCACGTGTAATTTTGCTTATCATTTTGGAATACGTAGTTAAGAGGTTTTTGATTTAATTCATTCACCTTTTGATTAACAAGGGCTTGAATAGCTGCTTTATTTTTTCCATCAAGAGAAATACCTTCAAATGTAGTGTTTGGTAGTGCAGTTGTATTTAGTTGATTATTTAATTTGGATACATATTGATATCCACCAACACCACCAACGCAAAGTAATATGCCACCAGCGATAGCGGAACCGATCAGGATTTTGCTTAGCTTCATTTATTTCCCCCCAGAAAAATTTGTATAAATATATGTATTACATTTTTTGTATAAAAATGATGAAAATAACATTATGTACGTCCTAGTATACTATTATTTTCACTACGTGTGTAATGTTTTCATAAAAAATGTTACACTGCTGTAATAATTGTCTCTTTTTGTCACAATATGAATGAGAAATATGTTGAAAATTATAATAAAAAGGCTGCTTAGAAAAATCTAGCAGCCTTTTTATTATAATTTTTTATGCTCATTTTTATTCGTAACACCGAGATGTTCTTGAAGTGTTGTCGATATATCATTAACACTCTTTTCGTTTGGAACGTAATAATAAATACCACCTATATATTTATCAGTACCTTCCACTTGCAATTTATCCATTTTTAAATTTGAATCCATTGAATTTTTTGCAATAGTCATCATATCATCAAAAGTTAAATTTGTTTTTAAGTCTGTATCGACAGCATCTAATAGGCTTCCGATTTTATTAATGGAATTGAGAGATAGTGCTTTCTCAGCAATAGCTTCTAAAACAAGTTGTTGTCGTTGACCGCGCATATAATCACTGTCAATATGGCGAGTTCTAGCTAGTGCAAGTGCTTCTTCTCCATTTAAATGTTGACGTCCTTTTTTGAGGTGAATTGCATCTGCTTCGTCGCTACTATTTTGTTCTGTGAACTCAACGGGAACGTCGACAGTTATACCACCTAGAGAATCAACGATCTTGATAAAGGATTTGAAATTAAATTTTACATAGTAATCAACTGGGACATCTAAAAAGTTTTCTACTGTATCAATTGTGCTGTCTACACCACCAAATACGTGTGCGTGTGTGATTTTATCATATTTATCACGTGATTTAATGTAGACGCGTGAGTCACGTGGAATGCTGACAAGTTTAACTGATTTATCATTTTTATTAATTGTTGCAAGTAATAATGCATCCGTACGAGTTGCTTTTCCGTAACCTTTTTCCCTGATATCACTTTCATCAACACCCATAATAAGGACAGAAATGTTGTCAGTCATAGGTTTAACAGCTTTTTCACGTTTGCTGGATTTATCTCCCCGGCCGAGTTCAGAATAGGCATTGCTTAAGACAGATTTTGCTTTACTGTATATATGGAAGGAATAGCCTCCTGCTCCCATTGCTACAATAAGTAATGGAATGAGAATGAACCAAAGTAGGCGTTTTTTCTTTAATTGTTTTTTTGTGGTTCGATTATTTTTGTTAACGTCGGATTTCATCATTTGTTCTCCTTTAAAACTATCAAAGTGTATATATCTAGAAGCGTATTAAAACACATAAAAAATATTTTACGCTAAATAAAATGGATTGTACATGTATAAAAAATAGATGTCTCGATTATTTATGAGACATCTATTCGTTATTGTATACAAAAGATAAGGATAAGAAAATGATAAAATTTTACCTAATTACAACATAATACTTACAATAATTGCAGATAGAATACTAACGAGAGTAGCTCCGTATAGTAATTTTAAGCCGAACCGGGCAACAACATTTCCTTGTTCTTCGTTTAACCCTTTTACAGCACCGGAAATAATTCCAATGGAAGAAAAGTTGGCAAAAGAAACGAGGAAGACAGAAATAATACCAACTGTACGGATAGAGAGAGTGCTGGAAATTTTACTAAGATCCATCATTGCTACAAATTCATTTGTTACAAGCTTTGTTGCCATAATGCTACCAGCTGTGACAATCTCAGAACTTGGTACGCCGATAAGAAATGCAATAGGGGCGAATACATAGCCTATTAGTTGTTGGAAAGTAATGCCGAATATAATGAGGAATAGGTCATTAATACAACTCATTAATGCGACGAATCCAATGAGCATAGCGCCGACGACAATTGCTACGCGAAAACCATCAAGGATGTATTCTCCGAGCATTTCAAAAAAACTTTGCTTTTCACCTTTTATTTCTAAAATATCTTCGTCGTCGTTAACGTCGTAAGGATTAATAATGAGTACGATAATAAAACCGCTAAATAAGTTCAGAACGAGTGCGGTTACTACATATTTTGGTTCGATCATCGTCATATAGGCACCAACAATGGACATAGATACGGTAGACATAGCAGAGGCGCAAAGTGTATAAAGGCGATGTTTTGGGATTTGAGCTAATTGTTTTTTTACCGTAATAAAAACTTCTGATTGGCCGACAATAGCGGAAGCGATGGCATTGTAAGATTCTAATTTCCCAAGACCATTTATTTTGCTAAGAAAGAAACCAATCCAATGAATAAATAATGGTAGTATTTTGAAATGTTGTAATATACCAATTAAGACGGAAATAAACACAATCGGTAATAATACATTAAGGAAAAATGGCATTTCACCTTTGTTTGCAAGACCTCCAAATACAAAATTTATACCAGATGCAGCATAGTCGAGTAACTTTGTAAACAAGTTGGAAATTATCGTAATAAGGATGAGGCCAATTTCTGTATTTAATAATAAATAGGTTAAAATTAACTGTATAATAAGCATGATGAAAATTGGCTTGAATTTAATATGTTTTTTATTGTTACTAGCGATGTAGGCAAGGAGAAAAACAACGATAAGTCCAACGAAAAAAGTGATAAATTTCATAATAAGCCCCCTAAAAGAGATATTCTGATATATATGTTTTTCATTTAAAGTGAGAATATGCATGTTTGGTAAAGAGAGGAATAGAGGAATCATGAATATATGTAGAGTACATCACGTTGCAATTATTTGTTCAAATTATGAAGTGTCAAAGGATTTTTATACACGAATATTAGGTTTCAAAGTGAAGAATGAAGTATATAGAAAGGAACGAAATTCGTATAAGTTAGATTTATGTGTAGGAGGAGAGTATCAAATTGAATTATTTTCATTTCCAAGTCCGCCTGACCGCGCAAGCTTTCCTGAGGCTGCTGGACTTAGACATTTAGCTTTTGCGGTTACTGATATAGAAGATGCTGTTAAACATTTAAACCAATGCGATGTTGAGACGGAATTGATACGTGTTGATGAGATAACGGGAAAAAAATTCGTCTTTTTCCAAGATCCTGACGGTTTGCCATTAGAATTGTATGAGGGCTAAAAATTGGTGAATTTTATATAGGGTTGCTTTCAAGCAAATGAAGAAACTAAAGTGAAACTTCTTTATTTAAAGGAGGTGTAACTTTAGCTAAGAAAAGCTAAAGGACATATGTGGATATTTTAAAATTATTGATGGTAGCTGTTCTTATTGCGCTAACAGGTTTCTTTGTAGCTGTAGAGTTTGCAATCATAAAGGTGCGTAGCAGTCGTATCGATCAACTCGTTAGTGAAAAAAGACGAGGCGCATTGGCAGCTAAAAAAGTAACTTCAAATTTAGATGAGTATTTATCGGCATGTCAGTTAGGAATTACGATTACTGCTTTAGGGCTCGGGTGGTTAGGAGAACCGACGATTAAACATTTACTCGAACCGCTGTTTTTAAAATTGGATTTATCTCCTGCAATTACAAGTACAGTTTCATTTATTATTGCATTTGCAGTTATTACGTTTTTACATGTTGTAATTGGTGAACTCGCTCCAAAGACTTTTGCAATCCAAAAAGCAGAGCAAGTTAGCTTATTATTATCAAAGCCCCTTATTTATTTTTACCGAGTTATGTATCCATTTATTTGGGCTTTAAATGGCTCTGCACGATTTGTGACAGGCTTATTTGGTTTACATCCTGCTTCTGAACATGAAGTTGCGCATTCTGAGGAGGAACTAAGATTAATCTTGTCTGAGAGTTATGAGAGTGGCGAGATTAATCAAACTGAATTTAAATATGTGAATAACATCTTTGAATTTGATAACAGGGTAGCAAAGGAAATTATGGTACCTCGTACTGAAGTTGTTGGCTTATATGAAGATGAGCCGTTTGAGACACATATTAAAGTAATCGCACAAGAAAAATATACGAGATATCCAGTATTTGGTGAAGATAAAGATGAAATTATTGGGATGGTTAATGTAAAGGACTTATTTATTCGTTATATGGATGGTAATCGAGATGAAGAGTGTTCGATTACACCATATACACGTCCAGTTATTGAAGTGTTAGAAAATATCCCAATCCATGATTTACTATTGCAAATGCAGAGAAGGCACATTCCATTAGCTGTATTATATGATGAATATGGTGGCACAGCAGGGATTGTTACATTGGAAGATATTTTAGAAGAAATTGTTGGAGAAATCCGAGATGAATACGATGAAGATGAGCATCCACCTATAGAACATATAAGTGAAGTGTGTAAAATTGTAGAGGGGAAAGTGCTTATTAGCGAAGTAAATGATTTATTTGGCATACATTTGGTCGCTGATGATGTTGATACAATTGGTGGTTGGATTATGGTACAAAAGCAAATCGTTGCTGAAGGAGATATTATTGAAAAACACGGCTTTTCTTTTAAAGTTCTTGAAAAGGATATGCATCAAATTAAGCGAGTTGAAATAAAGAAAGTAGAAGAATGAATGGATTTTCTATTATATAAACTTTAATAAAAAGTATATATAGAAAAATAAATGTTTGCGCTTTCAAAAAAGGTGCTATATAGTGAAAGTGGATACTGAAGAATTCATTTAATGATACTCGTATTTTATAGGGCGAATTCTTTAGATAAGGATTTAGAATGAAAAGTATAGGTGATGAAAAATGATAGCAACGAAGGATATACGTATAGAAAAAGATTTTTTAGGTGAAAAGGAAGTACCGAGTGTAGCTTATTATGGTGTACAAACATTACGTGCCGTAGAAAACTTTCCTATTACAGGATACCGCATTCATCCGTCACTCATTACGGCAATGGCAATTGTAAAAAAAGCGGCAGCGCTTGCGAATATAGATACAGGTTACTTAGCTAAAGATATCGGACAAGAAATTGCAGAAGCGGCACAAGAGATTGTTGATGGAAAGTTCCATGATCAATTTATCGTAGACCCGATTCAAGGCGGAGCAGGGACTTCAATTAATATGAATACTAATGAAGTAATTGCTAATAGAGCGCTAGAACGTATGGGATACGAAAAAGGTGAATATGCGAAAATTAGTCCAAACACTCATGTGAACATGGCCCAATCAACAAATGATGCGTTCCCAACTGGGATTCATATAGCAACTCTTATGATGCTGGAAGAACTTCTTGTTACAATGGAAGAACTTCACTCTGCTTTTCATGATAAAGCAAAAGAATTTGATCACGTTATTAAAATGGGGCGTACGCATTTGCAAGATGCAGTTCCAATTCGCCTTGGACAAGAATTTGAAGCATATAGCAGAGTGCTAGAGCGTGATATAAAAAGAATTAAACAGTCTCGTCAACATTTATACGAAGTTAATATGGGTGCGACAGCTGTCGGTACGGGATTAAATGCAAACCCTACTTATATAGAACAAGTTGTGAAGCATTTACGAACTTTTAGTGGTTTCCCTCTTGTTGGTGCAGAGCACTTAGTTGATGCGACGCAAAACACAGATGCATATACAGAAGTATCTGCAGCACTAAAAGTATGTATGATGAATATGTCTAAAATTGCAAATGACCTTCGTATTATGGCGTCTGGTCCACGTGTTGGGTTGGCGGAAATTCAATTACCAGCTCGTCAACCAGGTTCATCTATTATGCCGGGGAAAGTAAATCCAGTTATGGCAGAAGTAATTAACCAAGTTGCTTTCCAAGTAATTGGAAATGACCATACAATTTGCTTAGCGTCAGAAGCTGGACAATTAGAGTTAAATGTAATGGAGCCGGTATTAGTATTTAATTTAATTCAATCCATCAGTATTATGAATAACGGTTTCCGTGTATTCCGTGAATACTGTATAAAGGGAATTACAGCGAATGAAGAGTTGCTTAAGCAATATGTTGAAAAAAGTGTTGGAGTTATTACAGCAGTGAATCCTCATATTGGTTATGAAGCAGCTTCTCGCATTGCACGTGAAGCAATTGCGACAGGAAAATCTGTTAGGGAGCTATGTTTAGAACATGGTGTACTTACAGCAGAAGAGCTTGATATTATTTTGGATCCATACGAAATGACGCATCCTGAAATTGCTGGTGCTTCTTTATTAAAGACTAAAAAAATGTAATGTAAAAAGCACCGATCCATTTGGATCGGTGCTTTTTTTTAGAAGATATTAAATACAGCGTTTAATTGAAGTAAGCTAATAATAGCTAAGAAGATTAAACTATATTTCATTACTATTTTAAATAGAGCAGATTCTTGACCAACTAGTCCAACTGCTGCACAAGCAACTGCTACAGATTGTGGTGAAACCATTTTTGCGATTGTACCACCAACTACGTTTAATGAAACGAGAGTAGATGGTACGATGTTTAACTGATCGGCAGTTACTGCTTGAAGTGGTGCGAATAATGAACCACTTGATACGACTGAACCTGTAATGAATACGCCAATCCATCCTAAGATTGGAGAAAGAACTGGGAATGCATTTCCTGTAGAAGAGAATGCAAGTCCAAGTGTAGATGACATACCAGAGTAGTTTTCTACGTAAGCTAAAGCGATAACGCTACAAATTGTATATACTGGAACTTTTAGTTCTTTTATTGTTTCGATCATTAATTCTTTAATCATTTTGCCGTTTACACGGTAGACGATAAGTGAAACGATGATTGCTAATACAATCGCAGTAGTTGTAGAAGAGAATACATCTAGTTTGAAAATCGCTGCGAAAGGTGTATCAGCCTTTGTAATTGGTGCAGTTTTCATAACCGCATTATGAAGACCAGGGAATTGAATGTTAAATACTAAGTTTGCCAATGGACCATCCGGAGCAAATAAAGCTTTAATTGGTTTTAAATTAAAGATTGTTACAAATGCAGTTAAGAATACGAATGGGGACCAAGCATATAAAATTTGATTGAATGTATGAGATTCTTTTTCTTCTTGTTTTTCTTCTTTAGCAGAAGATTTTGGTTGCCAAACACGTAAGAATAATGTAAGAGCGACCATACTTACGACTGCTGCGAAAATATTAGTAAGTTCAGCGCCTAAGAAATAAGTCACAAGGAACTGAGTAATTGCGAAAGAAACACCACTTACAAGAATACCTTGCCAAGTTTCTTTAATGCCTTTAAATCCATCTACCATTGAAACAAGTAAGAACGGTAAAACAATGCTAATGAATGGCAAAATGTAAACAGCTTGACGACCGACAGTTAATGCATCTAGCCCAGTTAATTGTGCAGGTACTGTAACTGGAATACCCATAGCACCCATAGCGCCACCAGCGATATTAGCTACTAAGCAAATACCTGCTGCTTTTAATGGATTAAAGCCCATACCTACAAGTAATGCAGCTGTAATAGCAACTGGAACACCGAAACCAGCTGCGCCTTCTAAGAAAGCACCGAAAGAATAAGCGATTAATAATACTTGTAAACGCTGATCATTTGTAATACTTGAAATGCTATCACGAATGACATTGAATTGTTCTGTTTTAACAGTTAATTTGTAAAGGAAGATAGCTGCGATAACGATAGTACAAATTGGATAAAATCCAGATAAAACACCGAATCCGGCAGATGCTACAGCTACAGTTGCGGGCATTTTATAAACAAATATAGCAAGAATAATAGCGACGATCACACTATAAAGCCCAGCCATGTAACCTTTCATTTTGAATCCCACTAAACAAATAATGAAGCAAAAAATTGGGAGTGCTGCGATTAGTGCAGATAACCAAATATTGTTTAATGGGTCATAAATTTGTGTCCAAGTACTCATAATAATGACAACTCCTATCTATTATATGTGAAGAAATTCACATTATTTGTGAAACTATTCACAATCAACTTACATGCTTAGTATATTCTCCTTCAACACTATTGTCAACGTGAAAAAGTATAATTATTCCATAATAGTATTAAAAGTAACATTTTGTTCATAAAGTAGACAAAAAGCGTAATCAAATTGATTTGATTACGCTTTTATAAATTATTTACATATTCTTTCATTTTTTCATATGTCATTGGTCCTACATGCTTATATTGAATGACACCGTTTGAATCGATGACAAAAGATGTTGGAATACTGATAATTTGATATGCGGCACTTGCCTGTCCTTTCTGATCTAATAGGACGGGAAAGGTATATTTGTTTTCTTCAAGAAATTGTTTTACATTGTTCGGGTCTTTTTCAGTAGCTGTCGCATTTACAGCGACAATTTCAATCCCCATATCTTTAGTATCGTGATAAAACTTCTCCATATCAGGCATTTCTATTTTGCATGGACCACACCAGCTTGCCCAAAAATTCAATATTACTTTTTTTCCTTTATAGTCTGTAAGACGAACTTCTTGACCAGTGGTTGTTTCTAGAAGGAAATTGCGGGCAACATTGCCAACTTCAGTTCCAATGGGGGTGTTTGATTTTGAAGCTATATCTTCTTTGTTGTCTAATAGGAAGTGATCGATAATAGTCCAGCCAACCGCAATGCTAATTAACGCAATAATAAACCATTTTTTAATATTACATCATCCTCCTTACTTAAATTTCCTTTTTATCGTAACAAAGTGGTTAAATATGGTCAAATTACTTTACGATAGGTTATCAATTATGGACGATATTTTACAATATCATTACTGTACATTTCAGTAAGGTGAAAATATAACAAAAAGCCTGATAAAACAACGTTTGTAAGCAAAGTATTGCTAGCCCTTTGTTTTGCTTTTTTATTGTATCATATAGTATAATATTCAAAATCAGGTGGGATTTTTTCTTGAACTGTGTGCTGATAAAAGTCGGAAAATTTTCTCAGCATTATAGGTTGATAAAGTTATGTCGTAACAGGAAATATAAGAACAGATATATAAATAAATAAAAAGAAAATAAAAAATGAAAATGAGGGGAATTTTATGAACCAAAACCAATTTGACTGTCGTATTTCAGAAGAAGACGTACAGATGTTAAGAGCATTAGCTCATCCACTTCGTCTACGTTTAGTAATGGAACTGATGCAGCGTGGAACATGTAATGTAACACAATTACAAGAGGTATTAGAAATTCCGCAATCAACTGTTTCGCAGCATTTAACGAAATTAAAACAAAATAAAGTAGTACGCTTTGAGAGACGCGGGTTAGAAGTGTACTATCAAATTCATAACGATAAAGTAAGTGAAGTAGTAAAAACATTATTTTCTTAATTTTTGAATATTACGGAAAGAAGACGTGTGAAATATACGTCTTTTTTTATTTGGAAAGGATCTAATAATAGGAAGATTTGAGAGCGTATATATTAGCGCGTTAGAAAGAAACAAACTATCGGTTGAAGTACTAAATTGACGGAATATATTCTGAAGGGATATGAAAAGATAGAAAGGAGTGTTGTAAGCCAAAGGAGGAATAATATAATGGATGTAAAACGTGTGAAACAGATATTATCTTCTTCAAGTAGAATTGATGTTACATACGAGGGAGTCCCCGTATGGATTGAGAGCTGTGATGAGCAGAAGGGTAGTGCTCAAGTGTATGACGTATCCAACCCAGGAGAGAGCGTTCACGTGGATGTGACGGCTTTAGAAGAGATGTAATAGAAAAGACGCTTCTAATTGTAGAAGCGTCTTTTTTATTCACTATTCCATCATATGTGCAATTTTCTTAGAGAACATAAGAAGTACTAATCCTAGCACGATTACGATAACACCGATGCTTGCGAATACTTCTAAATATCCTAAAGATTGAGTGAAAGCAGCTAATTGTCCTGCTAATAAGTTTGCAAAGCCAGTACCAGCTAACCATACACCCATTAATAAAGATGCTAATTTAAGAGGTGCGATTGCACTTACCATAGATAATCCGATTGGTGATAAGAATAATTCACCGATTGTGTGGAACATGTAAGTGAATACAATGAATAGTAAGTTTGCTTTCATTGTAATGTTACCTTCATCGCTACCAGTTTTTAGAACAGCTAAAGTTAAAACTAAGTACCCGATTCCTAGTAAAATCATACCAAAAGCCATTTTTGTAGGGATTTTTAAATCACCATTTTTTGTTTTTGAAAGTTTAATCCATAATGCAGAAACTGGTAATGCTAGTAAGATAATGAATAGTGGGTTTACAGATTGGAACCAAGGTGTTGGAATTGTAAATCCACCAATTGTACGATCCACGAACTTATCTGTGTAAAGTGTTAAAGAACTACCAGCTTGTTCAAATCCTGCCCAGAAGAATACAACGAAACAAGTTAAAATTAAAATTGCAGTTGTACGCTTTTTCTCTTGTGTTGTTAAAGGTTTTTTCTCAATAGGTTTTGCATTTTGTTCTTTAGATTTTTTACCGACAACAGTTGTTCCGATAGACCCTAAGTAACGAGGTGCTAAGAAATTAAAGGCAATCTGTCCAATAATCATACCGATACAAGCTGTTAAGAAACCGTATCTATAATCTGTGAAGTAACCACAAATGAATGGAGCGATAAGAGCTCCTAAGTTAATTCCCATGTAGAAGATAGTGAAGGCACTATCACGACGAGAATCGTTGTCGCTATATAATTGACCTAGTAAAGTCGAGATATTTGGTTTGAAGAATCCGTTACCGATAACTAATAATCCTAATCCTAAAAATAGTCCAGTTTTCGTGTTCATTGAAAATAGTACGAAGTTACCAATCGCCATAATGATACCGCCGATGGTAATGGCATGTCGTTTCGTAATGAAATGGTCAGTTAACCAGCCACCAATAATCGGTGTGAAATATACAAGCATTGTGAAAATACCGTAAATTTGAACTGCAACTGCTTTATCAAATCCTAAACCGCCACTTACTAAGCTCGTTGTTAAATAAAGAACTAATAAGCCACGCATTCCGTAATAACTAAATCTTTCCCATGCTTCTGTAAAGAACAACAAATATAATCCTGGTGGATGTTTTTTTGGTGATTGTTGCTCTCCAGCTTTGTCTAATTTTAAAGCTGCATCCATGTTTGTTTCCCCCTAATCCTGTATAACGGATATTTATGTAATTATTTTAATTCACAAAATATTTAGAAGTCAATAGAATTATATGGAAATAGCAAGAAAATTTCTGAAAAAATCTATTTTTCTTCAACCGTTATTGTATTTTTCCCTGAAAACAAGATAATAAGCGTTTTCAAATGTAGTAATTGAATTCTAAAAGAAAGTAAAATAGTGATAAATCAGAAAATTTAGATTAGAATATTTATTCTGATATAGAGAAAAAAAACTATATTTACTTTTATAATATAACATATCGGTAATAAAAATACAAAATGAAATAATGTGACACTTCAGTGAAATGAAAAAACCAGCTCCATAAAAGAGGGAGCTGGTTAGAATAAAATTATTTAACAAAGCGTTTTTCAATATCATCTAGTAGTAAGTTAGCGGCCATTACACCACCAGCTGTATTCCAAATAACGTCGTCAACTTTGTATGCTTTTCCGCTCTTTACTACATTTAAGTTTTTAAAGAGAGGATCGTTTATATATTCTTTTTCTAGTTCAGAACCTTTTTTCTCATTGCCTTTATCGAATGTGAAGTAGAATAATACATCGCCATCCATTGCCGAAATACGCTCTTTAGATACGTTACGTTCGGCGAAATCATCTTTGTTTTGATCTCCAGGACGTTTAAATCCAAGTTCTTTTAAAATAACACCAGAGAATGTATCGCCATGATAAATACGAACATCACCAGGCATAAAACGTACCATAGAAATTTCTTGATTTACTTTATCGCCAAGTTGGCCTTTCAAATCTTTCATACGTTTTTCGTAATCAGCTAAAACCTTTTGACCTTCTTTTTCTTTATTTAAAGCCTTTGCATAAAATGTGAAGTTATCTTTCCATTCACCGCGTAATGTTTCAGAGAACACAGTAGGTGCGATTGCTTTTAGTTGCTCGTACACTTTTTCGTGGCGCATTTTGTTACCGATAATTAAGTCAGGTTTTAAAGAAGCAATTGTTTCAACGTTAACTTGTCCTTCATCACCAACAACTTTTACATCTTTCATTTTGTCTTTAATATGTGGATACCACGGATCACCAGTCCAAGATTTTACAGCACCAACTGGTTTTACCCCTAACTCAAGTAAAGCTTCAGTTCCTTCATTTGTTAAAATAACTACACGTTTTGGATTAGCAGGAACTTCTGTTTTACCCATTGCATGTTCAACCTTAATCATTTCTTTTTTCGTATCTTCTTTTGTTTCCTCTTTAGTATTTGATTTTCCACAAGCACTTAAAAGTAATGAAAAGGCTAGTAAAAATACAAATACTGTAAACGAGTTCTTTCGCATAAATTTCATTATGTACCCCCTACATACTGAGAAGTTTTTTCAATAGCAAGCATGATAGTAATACTTCATGGTCCATTTGTCAATGAAAATAATTCTCATTATCATTGACAATGAGAATTAAGTTGAAATACACTTACAACGTATCATTATACATTGAAGGGGAAACGCTGCATGTTATTAAAAACAAATCAAGCAAAATGGATTGGATTATTTGTTGGAATCATTGCAGTCGTTATTTGTATTTGGGGAAGTATTATTTTCGGGTATACAAATACGAGTTGGAAATTAGCGATAGATGCTTTTTTTCATTTTAATGGTTCCAATGAACATATTATTATTCAAAATGTGCGTCTACCAAGGGCATTAATTGCAGCTAGTGTTGGTGCTAGTTTAGCCATTGCGGGTTGTTTAATGCAAACTTTAACAAAGAATCCGCTTGCTTCTCCAGATTTTATTGGATTAAATTCAGGCGCTGCGTTCTTTATAGTTGTAGCAATTGTACTTTTTTCCGTTACGTCTTTATCGGCTTTCACTTGGATTGCCTTTTTAGGAGCGGCAGTTGCAGCAGTACTTGTATTCGCCTCTAGTTCTTTAGGAAAAGAAGGGACAACACCTCTTAAGTTAACGTTAGCAGGTGTTGCAATCAGTGCGTTATTTTCATCATTAACACAAGGGTTACTTGTTTTAAATGAAAAAGCATTTGAAGAAGTGTTATTTTGGCTTGCCGGATCTGTGCAAGGAAGAAAGTTAGAAATTTTACAATCTGTATTCCCATATTTATTAATAGGCTGGATCGCATCTCTTATGATGGCAGGGAAAGTAAACACATTAATGATGGGGGAAGACGTTGCAAAAGGACTTGGACAACGAACAATTTTAATGAAATCATTCGTACTACTTATTATTGTATTGCTGTCTGGTGGTTCAGTTGCGGTCGCTGGTCCAATTGGATTTATTGGTATTGTTACTCCGTATTTTGCCAGATTCCTTGTTGGAGTAGATCACAGGTGGAGAGTACCGTATAGCGGCTTGTTAGGTGCAATACTATTACTCTTAGCTGATATAGCAGCTAGATATGTCATTATGCCACAAGAAGTACCAGTAGGGGTTATGACAGCATTTATCGGGGCCCCATTCTTTATTTATATTGCACGTAAGAGAGGGCTTAGCAAATGAAGAAGTATATTCCGTTTCGTATAGGAAAAGGTGGGCTCTCGTTTTTAATGTATAAACGAGCTGTTCTAGTCTTGTTTAGTTTACTAGTTGTTTTAATAGGATTATTTTTTGCGAGTGCAGGTATGGGAGATATGAAAATTGCTCCTTATGATGTATGGCAAGCGATTACGGGAAATGGCGATGCGATGTCAAATATGGTTGTAAATAAATTTCGTATGCCGCGTATTTTAATTGCCATCCTTGTAGGAATCGCACTTGCTGTAGCGGGCTGTATTTTACAAGGGCTCGTTCGAAATCCACTGGCTTCTCCTGATATCATTGGGATTACGGGCGGGGCAAGTGTTGCAGTTGTACTATTTTTAGCTATATTTAGTGATAAAAATAATGCGCTAACAGTAAGCATTCATTATATGCCATTAGCAGCTTTTGCTGGTGCAACGATTGTAGCGTTGTTTGTATATTTATTTGCATGGAGAAATGACGGGTTATCACCGATTAGTCTTGTTTTAATTGGTGTTGGATTTTGGGCATTAACGAAAGCAGCAACAACTTTATTTATGTTGTTAGCACCAATTTATCAAGCAAGTCAAGCGAATGTATGGATCACAGGTACTGTTTACGGTTCTTCATGGCAAAATGTTATGGTACTTGCGCCGTGGGTTCTCATTTTAACGACAATATCATTTATCGCTGCGAGACATTTAAATGCACAAGAGCTAGGGGATGATATAGCAGTGGGACTTGGTGTTCCTTTAACGAAGTCGCGTGTATTTATGTTGTTACTTAGTACAGCTTTAATTGGCGGGGCAGTTGCCTTTGCAGGAGGAATTGGATTTGTTGGTTTAATGGCACCTCATATTTCGCGAAGATTAGTTGGCTCTTTCTACGGTGCATTGCTCCCAGTTGCGGCGATTATCGGTGCAATTCTAGTACTCGCTGCAGATTTAATTGGGCGTACAGTTTTCACACCACTTGAAATTCCAGCAGGGGTATTTACATCAGCAATTGGTGCACCTTATTTTATTTATTTACTTTATAAAAGTCGGAATTCATAAAGGGAGATTAATATGCAAAAAGCATTGGAGACGAAACGCTTGACGCTGTCGTATGGTGAAACGATTATTATTGATGAGCTGAATTTAGAAATTCCAAAAGGGAAAATTACAATCTTCATCGGTTCTAACGGTTGTGGGAAATCAACTTTATTACGTTCACTAGCTAGATTATTAAAGCCAACAACCGGTGACATTTTGTTAGATAATCAAGCAATTCAAAGTATGCAAACGAAGCAAATTGCTCGCCAAATGGCAATTTTACCGCAAGGGCCACAAGCTCCAGAAGGACTTACAGTATTGCAACTTGTAAAGCAAGGACGTTATCCATATCAAACATGGCTGAAGCAATGGTCCGAAAAAGATGAGGAAATGGTACAAAAAGCGCTTGCTGCAACGGGTATGACAGAATTTGCTGAGCGTGATGTTCATGCCCTTTCAGGTGGACAACGTCAACGTGCTTGGATTGCAATGACCCTTGCACAAGATACAGATATTATTTTGCTTGATGAGCCGACTACATATTTAGATATGACGCACCAAATTGAAGTGTTAGATTTATTATTCGAATTAAATGAAACAGAGCAAAGAACGATTGTTATGGTATTGCACGATTTAAATTTGGCATGTCGTTATGCAGACAATATTGTAGCTATTCAAGATAAACAAATATATGCGCAAGGTAAACCAGAAGAAGTTATTGACCAGAAGTTAGTTCGGGATGTATTCCGTATGGAGTGTCAAATAAGCGCTGATCCGTTATTCGGGACACCGCTCTGTATCCCACATGGAAGAGGAAGACGTGTATTTAAAGAGGCTGTTCAAGCGATGAGATAACGAAAAAAGACGATGAGGATTCATCGTCTTTTTTACCCCGCTATTTGAGGACAGTAAGATCCCCATCTCAAAATTCAGCGAAAGCAAAGAAGCTGGTTGGGGGATCAACTGCCTGTAAAAGCCCGATTGGTGAGGGCTAATAATCAGTGGGGGATGAACATCCCCCACTGATTAAAGTTTCACTTTATTTTCGGCAAGAAAATAATAGAAAAAGGGGAATACGTAAACGTCGTTCATATTCTTCTTCATCTTGAAAACAGTTTCGATTTGGTGTAGCTTCGTTTAAGTTTGTAATCGTAAATCCGGCTTGTTGTAATAATGTAAAATATTCTTCCGTAGTCCGGTGATATTTAATAACTTCTTGATCAATCCATGGCTCAACTCGTTTTCCTGTTTTGAAATAATCATCGACGAGCCAACTAGTTCTTTTACCACTCGTTTGCAAGCTTTCAAATGAAGAGGTAATAACGGGATGTTGAACGCTAAAGGTGAAGGTTCCGTTTGTTTTTAAAGTTTGAAACACATTTTGAAAAATGATATCAAGGTGTTCAATATAATGTAAGGCAAGTCTAGATGTTACTAAATCAAAAGTAGAAGGAGGGTATGTGTAGTCTTTGAGGTTTAAAAAATGAACGGTGCCATTTTTATTTTCTAGTTGTTTTTTAGCTTTTTCATACATAAGCTCGGAGCCTTCAATACCAGTGTAAGAGTGGCATCCATGTTCTAATAATTCTTCGCCGAATTTAGCATCACCACAACCTAAATCGAGGATTTGTTTTCCTGTTACATTGCCAATGAGCTGAAAGAATGCTGGTTTTTCAAGGGATTCGTTTGGACTATTTTCTCGATATCTTCGCTGCATATATTGCTCTAAAAATGATTCGTTATTATATACATCAGATTCAGTAAATGCCATTTTAAAAGCCCCCTAAATATTTTTTTAATTCTATCAAATATGAAAAGTAAATGATAGATTTCTCGTAATGAATCATATATAATCTAAAATTGTAAGCGGTTTCTCTAAGCTATTTTTCTATAATAAATTCTGAAAACGTGTTAAGCTAGTAGAGGGATTATTAGAACTATTAAGATAATAATCCGCTTACATGAACGATGGGAGGCTTCACGATGTCTAGTAAAACACTTGCAAACTTTTTAGAAGAAAATTTAGAGGATTTAAAATCAAAGGGGCTTTATAACGTAATTGATCCGCTTGAAAGTCCAAATGGACCGATTATTACAATTGGCGGAAAAGAATATATTAACTTATCTTCAAACAACTATCTTGGATTAGCGACTGATAATCGCTTACAAGAAGCAGCAATTGGTGCAATTCATAAGTACGGCGTTGGAGCAGGAGCTGTTCGTACAATTAACGGTACTTTAGATTTGCATATTAAATTAGAAGAAACAATTGCAAAGTTTAAACATACAGAAGCAGCAATTGCTTATCAATCAGGATTTAACTGTAATATGGCAGCGATTTCAGCTGTTATGGATAAAAATGATGCGATTCTTTCAGATGAATTAAACCATGCATCTATTATTGATGGTAGTCGTCTATCAAGAGCGAAAATCATCGTTTATAAGCATTCTGATATGGAAGATTTACGCAAAAAAGCAATCGAGGCAAAAGAATCAGGTCTTTATAATAAATTAATGGTTATTACAGACGGTGTTTTCTCAATGGATGGAGATATTGCAAAATTACCAGAGATTGTTGAAATTGCAGAAGAGCTGGATTTAATGACATATGTAGATGATGCACACGGTTCAGGTGTACTTGGCAAAGGTGCAGGCACTGTAAAACATTTCGGTCTTTCTGATAAAGTTGATTTCCAAATCGGTACATTATCAAAAGCAATTGGGGTAATTGGTGGATATGTAGCTGGGAAACAAAACTTAATCGATTGGTTAAAAGTGCGTTCACGTCCATTCTTATTCTCAACAGCTTTAACACCAGCTGATGCAGCTGCTTGTATGAGATCAATTGAAATTCTAATGGAAAGCACAGAGTTACACGATCGTTTATGGGAAAATGGTCGCTATTTAAAACAAGGGTTAAAAGAACTTGGCTTTAACATTGGAGAAAGTGAGACACCAATTACGCCTTGTATTATTGGTGATGAAGTATTAACACAAGAATTTAGTAAACGTCTAAATGAAGAAGGCGTATACGCAAAATCTATCGTATTCCCAACTGTAGCAAAAGGAATGGGACGCGTTCGTAATATGCCTACAGCAGCTCATACGAAAGAACTGTTAGATGAAGCAATTCGTAAGTATGAAAAAGTAGGGAAAGAAATGGGTATCATTTAAGTAACGACATCTTTTGAATAGCTTGCAAATGAGGAGTGGGGAAAATGAAAAAAATTCTAGTAACCGGTTCTTTAGGGCAAATTGGTTCTGAACTAGTAATGAAACTTCGTGATGTATACGGCGCATCGAACGTTATTGCAACTGATATTCGTGAAACAGATAGTGAAGTAGTAACGTCTGGTCCATTTGAAACGTTAGATGTAACAGATGGACAAAAATTACATGATATTGCAAAGCGTAATGAAGTAGATACAATTATTCATTTAGCGGCTTTACTTTCAGCAACTGCAGAAAAAAATCCATTATTTGCTTGGAATTTAAATATGGGCGGACTTGTAAATGCATTAGAAGCAGCACGTGAATTAAACTGTAAGTTTTTCACGCCAAGTTCTATCGGTGCATTTGGTCCATCAACGCCAAAAGATAATACACCACAAGATACAATTCAGCGTCCTACTACGATGTATGGGGTAAACAAAGTAGCAGGAGAATTATTATGTGATTATTATCATCAAAAGTTTGGCGTTGATACGCGCGGTGTACGTTTCCCAGGCTTAATTTCTTACGTAGCTCCTCCAGGAGGCGGAACAACTGACTATGCAGTTGAAATTTATTATGAGGCGATTAAAAAAGGTACATACACCTCATACATTGCAGAAGGAACATACATGGACATGATGTATATGCCAGATGCTTTACAAGCAATCATCTCATTAATGGAAGCTGATCCAAATAAACTAGTTCATAGAAATGCGTTTAACATTACAGCAATGAGCTTTGAACCAGAGAAAATTGCAGCATCAATCCGTAAACACATTCCGAACTTTACAATGGATTACGCAGTAGATCCAGCTCGTCAAACAATCGCTGATAGCTGGCCGAACTCTATTGATGCAACAGCAGCAATGAAAGAGTGGGGCTTTAAGGCAGAATATGATTTAGACAGAATGACAACTGATATGCTGGCTAAGTTAAAAAAAAAGCTCGCATCTGAGTTAGTAATGAATTAATAGGAAGAGCCGATTCTTAGGAATTGGCTCTTAATTATTTTAGGAAGGGAGAAAAGCAACATGCAAAGAGTTGATGTCGTATATGCACTAATACACGATAGCGAAAAAGATAAAATATTAATGGTACATAATATAGAACAAAACGTTTGGTCATTGCCAGGCGGGGCTGTTGAAAAAGGAGAAACGTTAGAGCAAGCACTAGTAAGAGAAGTGAAAGAAGAGACAGGTTTAACTGCTACAGCAGGTGGGCTTGTTGCAATAAATGAGAAGTTTTTTGAAGAGAAAGGACATCATGCATTATTTTTTACATTCCGAGCAAATGTAGTAACAGGTGAACTTCGTGCAGAAGATGAAGGAGAAATTTCCGCAATCGAGTGGGTAGATAGAAAAATCGCGAATGAGCGATTCCCATACTATGATGGAGGGTTCGAATTATTATTAGAAGTTTCCATTCCATACAAGTTTCAACCAGAAACAAAGTGAGTGAACGAAAAAACAGGAGCCACAAGGCTCCTGTTTTCTATTCAATCGTCTTCAGTAATAGTTTCTTCAACAATGGTTTAATCTTCAGGCGTAAATCTTCAGCATGATTTGCAACTAAGAAGTGATGGTTATAAATGTTCTTCATTAATTGATAAGTTGCTTCTTTCGCTTCGCCTTCTTCGATGAAGATTCCGATTACTTCCATACCACTTTTACGAGCAAGTTTGACAGCTTCATGCGTATCTAAAATACCGTCTTGTTGATAGTCTAGCGCAGAAGGCTCACCGTCTGTAAAGACAAGTAAGAATTTATGTTTTTCTGGTCTTTTCGCAAGCTTTTCGGAAACGATACGAATAATATACCCGTCGCGGTTATCTTCTTCTTCGCGAAGTTGCATAATTTCTGGACCGACGTTTGGTAACGTTGAGTTTTTATACGTAACAACTTCATGGATAACGTTCGGTTTATCTTCAGGCTTAGCACTAGAAGCATCTTCCCAAAATCCACTAATAGCGTGCGGAATTTTTAAAGATTTTAAAGCTTCATGGAATAGGACCACACTCTTCTTCGTTTCTTCCATTTTGTTATACATAGAACCAGAGCAGTCCACTAATAGTTGGAATGCAACGTCGAGCTCTTGTGATTCTTGTCCTTTTTTATAAAACATACGCGGCTGCTTTTCAGTATAAATACGAAGGAATTTCTTACGAAGCCTTCCGTAATATTTATCACTGTTTGCATTCGTTTTGTTTTCAATTGTTTTTTCGATAATTTTCTTTAATTCTTTTACATCTTTATTAACGACTGATTTGATAGCTTGGTAATCTTTTTTCTCATCAGTATTCGATTTGCGAGCTTCTTTAAATGTATGAGAAGCTCCCACATTATACTTGCCGTATGCACCGTCGTTTTGGCTAGAAGTATGAGACGCTCTTGCTTCCTCTGTATCAGCACCATCAAAGTTAGATTGTGTACTTTTTTGGGAAGTACCTTGTACAGAACCAAGTGCTTGGTCACCATCTTCTGATTCACGAGCAGTATCACCCATCATATTTGTTTTTGTTCCGCTTTCTAAATCAAAGCGTAAAAAGTTCTCGTTTTCATTGTTTTTATTTTCACGGTGCCATGTCGAGAAGCTTTCATCCATTTTGTTTTTGTTATCATCGTCATCTAGGAGCTGCGTATCATCATTTGCTAATTTTTCAGCGCGACTGTCTTTCTCATCTGTAATAACAGATAAATAAAGCGGTGCATGTCCGAAATAATTATTAAGCATATCACTTTCAAGAAGTCCTTCTAAACGATAGCGAATTTTCTCAACAATATACATAATATCTTCCGTATTACGAGCTTGGAATGTTTCATGCAAAATTGATTCAATTTGCTCGAAATATTCATTATTAAACATTTCATATTTATCACTCGTTAATGAAAGATAGCATAGACAAAATAGACGATCACCGTGATAATTACGAACACGATTTATTTCATTTTGTGAGCCAAAGTAATTGCGATACATTTCTTTTCGGCGTTTAAAAATATGCTTTGTGCCAGGACGTAAATTTTTGACGATTTCCTCAACACGTAAATCTTCTAATAGAACAAATAATTGTGTTAAAAACTTTTTTAGAGGCGATTCTTGTAACTCAATCGCATAAGAACGAATTAAAGTCATGTCCGAGTAATGTTTATTACCAAGTGCCTTTAAGAACACTTCGCTTTTTAATCCGATTACTGTATCCTCTTCTTTTCGATCATCCCAAAAGTGACTAATGACAACCTTTTTTTCAATTTCGTCGTAGTATGCTTTATAGCCATACTCAAGATAGGCATCGTCTTCTTTTAGAAGAGCATACATTAAGTTTTCCATTTGTAGAAACAGCGACGCATCAATTTTTTTGTCACTAAAAATTTGTCTCATGAATTATCCCTCAAAGAAATAACTTTCTGCTAATTCACGGACAGTCATTTGTTCTGTTTCATCGTTTAATTTTGCGATAATACTACGTTCAATTGCACGCATAACAGGAATATATACACCTAAATCACATGCATCGATAATGCCACGAATACTAGCGGCTTCTTCACTTACGCGCCCATCACGAGCTAAAGGCATAAGATCGCTTGCGAATGCAACGAACTTTTCAATTGTTGCAACATCATTTAATTTTGATTCAGATAGTAATAGCTCTTTTAATGTATCACCTTGAATGTAAGGAACTTCAATAATAACGAAACGGTTTTTTAACGCTTCGTTTAGTTCACTTGTCCCAACATAACCTTCGTTAATCGCAGCAATTACGCGATATTCGTCATCACCGTATACAACTTCTTGTGTAAATGGGTTTGTAATCATTTTACGGTAATCTAATGCGCCGTGAAGAAGTGGTAACGTTTCAGGTTTTGCCATATTGATTTCATCAATATATAAGAAATGACCGTTCTTCATTGCTTTCATAAGAGGACCGTTAACGAACGTAACTTCAGATGCTCCGTCTTTCGTTTGTAATGTGTTGTATCCTAAAATACCTTCCACATCTAAATCGACAGAACAGTTAATGCTATGCATTGGTTTTTGGAATAAAGAAGAAAGAGTTTCTGCTAGTACGGTTTTACCACTACCAGTTGGCCCTTTTAATAGAATGTTTTTACCAAGTAAAAGTGCTGTAATGGCATCTTCAATAATGCTGTTATCAGATGCTTTATATATTTTCTTGCCAATTAAATGTGCATTTTCACCAGCTTCTTGTTTATTCTTTTCATGAATTGTAGAAAGCTGCTGTTTTAAATCAGAATGTATATGAAATTGTTCTAACATGTATTTCCCACCTAACATTATTTTCATAAAGTAATACATCTTATGATAACTTGTTTTAATATGGTATGCAAAGAAAAGGAGAAGGGGGAAATATAAAAGAAAAAGCAATCAATATCACATTGATTGCTTATAGTAAAGGAGAAATGAGTCGCATAAAGGACTCTAATATTCTTTTTTTGATACTTCTTTTTTGGAACGAGTTCCATTTAATTTCATTGGAGTGTTTAAAGTCTTCTTCAAAATCATGTTTAATATCATGAACGGTTTCTGATTCATATAGTACGCTAATAATTTCATAATTCAATTCAAAGCTACGTACATCCATATTTGCTGTTCCAATTGTTGCGATTGTATCATCAACGAGTACAATTTTTGCATGCATAAATCCATCTTTATAACTGTAAATAGAAGCACCAGCTTTTAAAAGTGGAGTGAAATAGGATTGAGATGCTTGATCGCTAATAATACTATCACTCTTACCAGGATATAAAATACGTACATCTATGCCAGATATTGCACTTAGGCGTAATAATGTTAAAGTTTCTTGATCCGGAATAAAGTATGGTGTAGCGATCCAAATAGATTTTTTGGCTGAGCCCATAATAGCTAGTAATGTATTACGAATACTTTTATCATCTGAGCTTGGTCCACTTGCTACAATTTGCACCGCACCTTCTGCATCCGGAATTTCTTTTCCTGGGAAGTATTGTCTATTCATAAATTGATCCCAAGAATAAGTATTCAATCCACTAGACGCATAAAGCCAATCTTCTAGAAAGATGGCTTGTAATTTATACAATGCTTTTCCTTCTATTTTTAAATGACTATCACGCCAAACAGGGAATTTTTTTGAGCGACCAAGATATTCATCACCGACGTTGAGCCCTCCGGTAAAACCAATTTCTCCATCTACAATGACGATTTTACGGTGATTACGATAATTAACTGTCTCGAGTAACCAAGCTGAAAAAATAGGGTCAAATTCGACAATTTCAATTCCAACTTTTTTCATAGGTTGTAAAAATCGTCGTCTTAACGTATTACTTCCGAGTCCATCATAAAGGAAGCGTACAATAACACCATCTTTTGCTTTTTGTATTAAAGCATCGCGTACTTTTTTACCAATCTCATCAGATTTATAAATATAGTATTGAATATGTATGTGATGTTTTGCATTCTCGATTGCGTTCAAAATTTCTGAAAAGGTTTGATCACCGTTTGTTAAAAGTTTTGTTGTCGTTCTATCCGCGGCAGGCCCGCCTCCGAATTTTTGTACGACTTCTGTTAAATGTATAGAACGTTCATGTAATGGGACTGTGAGTGATAATTCTAGTCGTCTTCCTTCTAATATTTCGCGGAATAATTTTCTTTGTTCTTCTGAACGATGAAGATGTTTTTTTCTTCTCCAACGGCTACGCCCGAAAATAGAGTATAAAAGTACACCTACAACAGGAAGAAGTGCTAATACTAAAAACCACGCTAAGGTGCTTTGGGGTGATCTATTTTCGATAAAAATAACGAATGAAATTCCTACGATTGTGATGGACCATAGAGCACCAACAAACGTATATAACGAAATAACCGATGTATTTAATAGGAAAAGAACGATAGATACGATTGTAAATATTAATAATAATTGAACGATAGGTTTCTTCATTTCTATATAATTCCTCTAATCTTTCTTAAATATAGACTTCTTAAATAGAAGATATAATCTGACATCCTTATTATAAAGTGTTTTGTTTTTTTTACAAAATATAGACATTTGTCCTATACTTTCCGCATTTGTCCTACATACAGTATATTGTTACGTTGTTATCCCGCTATTTGCTGGTTAATGATCAGTGTAGGAGGGACAAAACCCTTGCCTCTTATATAGGAAAGGGAATGAGGTTTCTTTCCTGGATTTGTAGCAGGTGCATTATGAAGCCCAGGATATGGTTATCCATATTACGCGAATTCTTCTTATTAAGGTGAGGAAATGGAAAGGAGAGGGAAATAATGAATTATATAGAAAATAACGGATTGTATTATCGTCATAATCATGGAGGGCACCATCATAATGGCGGACATAATCACCATGGTGGGCACAATCATTATGATCATCATCATCATCACGGTGGTGGATGGGGCTGGGGTGGCGGCTCGTGGGGCGGAGGATTTTTCCCAGGAAGTTTTGCTGGAGGCATGTTAGGTGGGCTTACAGCTGGCGCATTAACGGGTGCAGCAGGTGGAGGCTACTATCCAGCACCGTACCCAGTAACATATCCAGCACCATATCCAATGCCATACCCGGGTTATCAGCAAATACCATATCAGTATTAAACTAAAAAAGAGGATATCCTCTTTTTTAGTTTAATATTTTATTTATAAAATATTTCCAAAAACAAGGTGAAAATATGTTAATATTTTGTTATTATAATTCAATATGTTAAATGCAAATTTTGGCTTTATCCCGCTATTTGTGGGTAGTAAAACCCCCACTGATTAAAGTTTCACTTTATATTAGTATTCGTGAATCGTTGCATTTTGTATATTAATCTCTATTTCATTATGTATCGGCAGTTAGATTTACATCTTAACATTTAATGAAATAAAAGAGGTTAGGTGTGAGGTCGTATTAGTAGGGAGCAGAGGCTAATAGTGATGAAATTGTCACTTTACAAATTCAAAGAATGTAAGAGAATACTGTATAATAAGCTTAGATAAGTAGAGAGATGAGAAGCTTCTACTATAATTAAAACAGCACCATATTGCTTTTTTTTATAAATAATATTATGTTATTTTAATCGGCCTATTTAGAAAAAAATTGTGATTTATCCCGCATTAACGGGCAGTAAGACTCCCACCTCAAAATTCGGTGAATGTGAGGAAGTTAGGTGGGAGATAAAAGCCCAATTGGTGAAGGCTAATAATCAGTGGGGGATGAACACCCCCCCACTGATTAAAGTTTCATTTTATGTAAAGGCGTATTGTTAGAAAATGAAATATCTCTATTTCTATGAAGAGAAACGAGTTGTGTTTTAGTCAGATAGGAAGCAAGGAGAGGTGCGCATGCTAGAACAAAGAGGTCATGCATTATATGACTCTTCATTGCAAGATTTAAAATTAGCATTAGATGAGTCTTCAATTGTTGCTATTACAGACCGAAATGGTCTTATTACATATGTGAATGATAAATTTTGTAAAATCTCAAAATATAAAAGAGAAGAGTTAATAGGAAAAGATCACCGTATTTTAAATTCCGGATATCATCCGAAAGCATTTTTTCAAATCCTATGGAAGCGTATTTTGAGTGGAAAAGTTTGGACGGGGGAAATTCGAAATCAAGCAAAAGATGGTTCGTATTATTGGGTTAAAACAACAATTGTTCCATTTTTAAATGAAAAGGGAGAACCTTATCAATTTATTGCAATTCGAAATGATATAAGTAGTAGGAAAGAAGCAGAACAAAGATTACGATTAAGCGAAAGTCGTTATAGGGAACTTGCTTATCATGATGCGTTAACAAGTTTACCGAACCGTTTACAGTTAATTACGACTGTAAATAAGATGATTGCAGAGAAAATAGAGTTTGGCATGATTTACTTTGATTTAGATCGTTTTAAATTAGTGAATGATACGTTAGGTCATATGATAGGAGATTTACTTTTAAGCGAAGTTGCTTCACGGTTGCATTATGTGCTAGGAGAGAAAGATGTTCTAGCTAGGCTTGGTGGCGACGAATTTGTACTGTTAACAAAAACTCATACACATGATGAGATGAGGCAGTTAGCGACATCCGTGTTGTCATGCTTTCAAGCGCCATTTATGCTTGAAGGTCATGAAGTATATATTTCAGCTAGTCTAGGACTTTGTTCCTATCCGCAAGATGGAAAAGACGTTGAAACGTTATTAAAAAATTCGGATTTAGCCATGTATAGTGCGAAAGAGCAAGGAAGAAATGTGGCGTGCTTCTTTACAGATGAATTACGTGCGAAAATAAACCGTAGAATGAAAATAGAATTTGCTTTGCAAAAAGCGATTCGTGACGAAGAATTAAAAGTGGCATTACAACCCATTATTGATTTGAAAACAAAGAAATGTACTGGTATTGAGGCTTTAGTACGCTGTAAGACAGAAGAAGGTCCTATTTCGCCAAGTGAATTTATCCCTGTAGCTGAAGAGTGTGGACTTATTATAAAACTAGGAGACTGGGTACTAGAAAAGTCATGTCGACTGTTTAAAACTTTACCAGATTATCAAGAGGGACTGAAGTTATCTGTTAATTTATCAATACAACAATTGATGCAAAAGCGATTTATTTTATCTGTTCGTAGTATATTGAAGCGAACAGGGTTTCCGCCAAATCGTTTAATATTAGAAATAACAGAAAGTATAGCTGTACGTCATTTTGATTATATTATTGCTACATTACAAGAATTAAGAAGTATGGGAATTTTAATCGCTTTAGACGATTTCGGAACAGGGTATTCCTCATTATATTATTTAAAACAACTACCACTTGATATTGTGAAAATTGATCGTAATTTTATTCGTGAGTTTCATTATGATCATGCACAACCAGAGCGAACGATTGTAAAATCGGTTATTGAAATCGCCCATAGTTTAAATTTATTAGTGGTAGCTGAAGGGGTAGAAACGGTAGAACAAGAAAGTTTATTAAAATCAATGAGTTGCGACTTTGTACAAGGTTTTTATTATGCGAAACCGTTAGATATAGGGGAACTAAAAGAAAAATTATTAACTGATTTTTAATAAAAAAAGAGAAGCGAAAAGCTTCTCTTTTTTATTGTTTTCTTTGTGAATCTTTCATTAAAACTGGATAAAGAAGAAGACCTAATACAAACAAACCAATGCCTAAGAAGAATGTTTTTAAATCAGCAGTTCCCGTTTTAATAACCCATAAGGAATATAAAAATGCTAATGCAGTAATGATCCCATCTTTTACTCGAGATCCAGGCATTATATCATACGTTTCCCCCGTAATAACTAATTTTAACTGGTACAAGGTAGAAACAAGGTACGGGATTAAAAATGCTAATGTTGCTACAACAATAGCGAAATTATATGCTTCTGAAACAGTACCAGAAATCGTCGAAAATAAGAAAATTTGTGTCATCACATTTGTAATAAATAATGATTTTGAAGGACTTCCTTTTTTATTCGTTTTTCCGAAAACCTTAGGGAAAAGTCCTTTTTTTGCTGCTTGGTAAGGTACTTCTGAGCTAACAACGATCCAGCCTACAGTAGATCCAAATAAAGATACGAGCGCAAGTAGTGCCATTATATAAGCACCTTTAGTACCAATTGCTAAATTTAAAGCATCTACTAATGGCTTTTGAGACTCTTTTAAAGCATCTTGCGAGAGAGCGCCCATTGTGAGTAGAGTAATTGCCATGTAAATAAGAAGAGCGATAATTAATCCGAAAATCGTAGCTTTCTTAACATCGCGCTGAGATTTTGCGCGGTTAGAGAGCATAACTGCTGACTCAATACCGATAAATGCCCAAAGTGTTGCGATAGCTGCTGAATTTATTTGTCCCCCCAACGAAATAGGTTGTCCAGCTTCATTCATAAATGTTTGACCGTCCCCGAAATTAGAGGCATTAAAAATAAATAATGTAATAACAATAAACATTGTAAATCCGATAATCTTTGCAATGGTAGCAAGAAGGTTCATATTTCCGGCTCTATCAATATTTTGAGACAGAATATATTGAATCCCCCATAACATAAGGCTACATACCATGAAAGTTAATCCTTTTCCGAGCTCTAGTGAAAATCCATTTATTGAAAAGAGAATTTGCTTACTTTGTAAAACAGGAAAGAAGGTTGATAAATATCCTGCAAAGGAAATAATTACAGATGCTGTAGCAGCCCAATTAGCAGCCCAGTACCCCCAAGCCATACTATATCCTGCAACTTTACCTGCTTTTTGGGAAGTAAACATTGCTTGGGCGTAACTTTGTGGTCCTGCTGTTAATTCTGGTTTACGAATTGCTAAATTACCAAATACGAGAGCGATCATAAATACACCCAGTCCTGTAATGCTCCATGCAAGTGTAGATCCCATTGGACCTGATACTTGCGCTAAGTTTGCTGGAAGCATAAATACACCGCCACCAACCATATTCCCGATAACAAAAGCTATTAAAATCCATAATCCCCATTTTTTCGTTTCCATTTTTGTTAACTCCTTTGTAGTAAGTTTTGCTTAAACATCATTTTTTACTAGCATTTTTGGCAATAAAAAAAGAGCCATGTAGATAAAAAATACCTACATGGCTCTTTGCCAAAGCGTAGGTACAACGGGAATAACCCTTGTACCTACGCGTAATTTTTCCGCTAGGTTTCAAGGGTTAAGTATGATGATGATGTTTTTGTGCAAATGTAACTACAGTTGTATAAGTAAGCATAGTTCTTTGCTCCCTTTCTCCTCTGATTTTGAAGTTAGTATACTATATGTTTTTTTGAATGAAAAGAAAAATATTAAAAAATTTATAAAAATACGTTTTAGGGACTAAATATTTACCTATAGTTTTCTTGTACTGGAAAATAAGTGAGAGATTGGCAGAAGAGTATAGCGTGGTATAATACATATAGAATTAGAAGGTGACAAGGGGCTATTGTAGATGATGAGTAAGTATGAACAAATTTATACAGAAATCAGCAAGTCTATTGATAATAAACAATTAAAAGAAGGATGCAAAATTCCATCAGAAACGGAATTAATGAAGCAGTACGAGGCAAGCCGGGGTACTGTAAGAAAAGCTGTAGATTTATTGCAAGAGCGTGGATATGTTCAAAAAATACACGGAAAAGGTGTTTTTGTATTAAAGCGCAAAAACATTGAATTTAACTTTGGTGGTATTGTAAGTTTTCAAGAAGAAAATGAACGTTTAGGACGTTACTGTATTACAGAAGTCGTGGAAATAGAGAAAATGAAAGCGACGAAAGATGTAGCAAAGTTATTAAATGTGAAAGAAAAAACGGAAATAGATCATATTAAACGCGTACGAAATATTGATGGAGAAAAAGTAATTTTAGATATAAACCATTTTGTATCGGAATATATTCCAGGATTAACGAGAGAAATTGCAACTGCATCGATTTATAAATACATCGAAAAAGAATTAGGACTACATATTAGCTATTCACAGAGGGTAATTGAAGTACAGCCATGTACAGATGATGACCGAAAGTATTTAGATTTAAATGGAACAGACTATGTTGTCGTTGTAAAAAACTTTACTCATTTATACGATGGGAGTCAGTTCGAATATACGGAATCACGTCACCGCTTAGATATTTTTCACTTTTCGGATGTGGCGCGAAGAAAATAAAGAGATGGAGCGAAATAATCGTTCCATCTCTTTATTTATAAAAAAATCATCAACTTATATATATGAGTGTTGACTAACTTATATATACGAGTTAATATGTAAGTGTAAACGGTATCAAAAAAAGAAAAGAGGGACGGGAATATGGGGAAAGACTATCGTAAAACAGCAGAAGAAGTGTTGCAGTATATTGGTGGGAAAGACAATATTGAACAAGCTGCGCACTGTGTAACGAGGCTACGTATCGCTTTAAAAGATGAAAATAAAATAGATAATGATAAATTACAGTCTGTTTCATTAGTAAAGGGAGCGTTTCATAACGCTGGGGTATTTCAAATTGTAATTGGTCCAGGTGATGTCGATCGAGTATACGCTGAATTGATAACGCTTGCAGGTATGGAAGAATCGACAGTAGCTGACGTAAAAGGTTCAGGGGATAAAAAATTAAATCCAGTTCAAAAGTTTGTAAAAGTATTTTCAGATGTATTTATGCCGATTTTGCCAGCAATTATTACGGCAGGTTTACTAATGGGGATTAATAATCTGTTAGGGGCAAAGGACTTATTTTTTGATGGGAAAAATTTATTAGAAGTATATCCGAACTTAGGTGGGCTTTGGGATTTAATTAATATGATGGCCAATACAGCATTCGTATTCTTACCGGCACTTGTTGGTTGGTCAGCAACGAAGCGCTTTGGTGGTAGTCCAATACTAGGGATTGTTATGGGATTAATGCTTGTGCATCCGGCCTTATTAAACGCGTGGGATTATGGAAAAGCAGCGACTGGTTTAGAGGGACAAAAGATTGAGTACTTCGATATTTTAGGGCTATTCCAAATTGAAAAGGTAGGGTATCAAGGTCAAATTTTACCCATTTTAGTAGCAGCATTCGTATTAAGTAAAGTTGAAATCTTCTTAAAGAAACATGTGCCAAACGCAATTCAATTATTAGTTGTACCAATTACAACAATCGTTGTAACAGGTGTATTAGCGTTAGGAATTATCGGTCCAGTTACACGTCATATTGGCGATTTATTAACGGCTGGATTAGTTGGCGTATATGAAACGGTACCAGTACTTGGAGCAGTATTATTTGGAGCATTATATGCACCGCTCGTAATTACAGGAATGCATCATATGTTTATTGCAATTGATTTGCAGCTAATTGCACAGCACGGCGGTACATTTATTTGGCCGATGATTGCTCTTTCTAACATTGCACAAGGTAGTGCGGCACTAGCGATGTTCTGGATTTCTAAAAATCAAAATGATAAAAGTATGGCATCAACATCAGCAATCTCAGCGTACTTCGGTATTACAGAGCCAGCGATGTTCGGTGTGAATTTAAGAAATAAATTCCCGTTCTATGCAGCGATTATTGGGTCTGCTATAGCAGCGATATTTATTACATTAAATGGTGTATTAGCACCAGCAATCGGAATTGGCGGATTGCCAGCATTTATTTCTATCATTCCGAAATCGATTCCAATGTTTATTGTAGGGATGATAATCGCAGTAGTAATTCCATTTACATTAACATGGTTATTTGCGAAACGAGTAAAACAGAAGTAGGAGGAAATTAAGCATGAAAGATTGGCATAAAAGTGTAGTCTATCAAATTTATCCGAAGAGCTTTAATAGTTACTATAATAAAGAAACCGGTGATATAAAGGGAGTTACAGAGAAATTAGATTATTTAAAGGAACTTGGAGTGGATTATATTTGGTTAACACCGATATACCGATCACCACAAAATGACAATGGATACGATGTAAGTGATTATTACAGCATTGATCCATCTTACGGGACGATGGAAGAGTTTGAAGAGCTTTTAAAAGAAGCGAAAGTACGTGACATTGAAATCATGCTTGATATCGTTGTAAATCATAGTTCAACGGAGCATAAGTGGTTTAAAGAAGCAAAAGAAGATAAGAATAGTCCGTATCGAAATTATTATATTTGGCGTGATGAAAAGAATAATTGGCAGTCTAAATTTGGAGGATCTGCTTGGAAATATGATGAGAAAACAGGGCAATATTTTTTACATCTATTTGATGAGACGCAAGCTGATTTAAACTGGGAAAATGAAAAGCTTCGTGAAGAAGTGTACGATATGATGCGCTTTTGGCTCGATAAAGGTGTAAAAGGATTCCGCCTTGATGTTATTAACTTAATTTCAAAAGATCAAAGATTTTTAAGTGATGAAGGCACCACTGCTACAAGTGATGGGCGTAAATATTACACAGATGGTCCACGCGTCCATGAATATTTACAAGAGATGAGCCAAAATGTTTTTGAAGGGAAAGATGTAATTACAGTTGGAGAAATGTCATCTACGACAATTGATAATTGTATTAAATATTCGAATCCTGAGCGCAATGAACTAAGCATGACGTTTAGTTTCCATCATTTAAAAGTAGATTATCCGAATGGTGATAAGTGGACGAAAGCTGATTTTGATTTCATTAAATTAAAAGAAATTATGTCTAATTGGCAAATTGAAATGCAAAAGGGCGGAGGATGGAATGCGTTATTCTGGTGTAATCATGACCAGCCTCGTATCGTTTCACGGTTTGGTGATGATGAGAAGTACCGAAATGAATCTGCGAAAATGTTAGCGACAGCTATGCATATGTTGCAAGGAACGCCTTACATTTACCAAGGTGAAGAAATCGGTATGACGAATCCTAAATTCGAGTCCATCGAGCAATATCGTGATGTAGAGTCGTTAAATATATATGATATAAAGCTAGAAGAAGGATTATCAAAAAAAGAGATTATCGGGATTTTAAAACAAAAATCTCGTGACAATTCCCGTACTCCGATGCAGTGGAATGAAGAGGTGAACAGTGGTTTTACAACAAGTACACCTTGGATTTCTGTGGCTGAAAATTTTAAAGAAATAAACGTAGAGAAGGCATTAGAAGATAGAGAATCTGTATTTTATCATTATAAAAAGCTAATTGAACTTAGAAAAAAATACGATGTCCTTACAGAAGGGAAATATGCTATTTTAGATGGAAATCATCCTAGCATTTGGGCGTATACACGTACTGTAAATAATGAAGTATTACTTGTTATAAATAACTTCTATGGAGAAGAAATAACGTATTCTGTACCAGTTCATGTTCAATTAGATGGTATGAAACAAGAAGTATTATTATCAAATTACAAAGATTCAAGTAAAGATATTACCAATCTTAACTTAAGACCGTATGAGTCAATTGTATATCGTTATATGAAATAAAAGGTTGGATGCCGGCGGGCGTCCAACCTTTTTATTTTAAGACGCCACTATATAAAATCTTTACTTCTACTTCCGGTTTAAATTTTACCTTTGCATAATCTTTATTCCAATTCTTTTTCTTCCATAACTCTGGATGATAAGCGATAAGATTTCTACCTATACCGAAAGCGTCACAATTTGCTTTTTGTAGCTTTTTCGTTATTTGTTTTGCTTCTTTTGTGAGCTGCTTAGATAATTCTTTGTTTAGTTTTTTTCTTTCTCCCATTTTATAAAGATTATCTCTCGGTGCTTCAAGAGCGATTACTTGTAGCTTTAGTTTTAGATGAGCGTAAACATTTCCTTTTTTGTCAGTCGTTATATTCAAGTCTCTTTTTAGTTTCCGATTGCTCACTTCCATTGTTAAATAATCAGATGTCTTCTCTGATTCATCGCTAGTAAGTTTTTGGGTTATACGGGCACTTGTTCCCATTTTTCCGGTTAATAACACGAATAGAACAGATTGTTTCAAAGGTAAATGCCCAGTTAATTTATCGTTGTTAAATAAAGCTAACCCGTTTGTAATTACTTCTTTTCCTTTTATTTTTATAGAAGGGAGGGTAAAGTCTTTACCGGGATCTAACATTTTTGTAGCAGCTGTTTCTAAAGTTTCTTTTGGAAATACACTCATATCTTCTAAGCTTTTCACTTTTTTCTTTAGAAAATCTCCAATTAGTAAATTTCCTACCTTCTTTTTTTCTAGTACCTCGGATGTTTCACCATCTACTGCAATAAGTTTTACTAAAGCAGTTGGGTTTGTTGGGTCCCGAAAGCTGACATCTAAATAGGGGAGTATACCTTTTTTTAGAATTTTGGTTCCTAGTAATTGAACACCATATTTAAAATAGCGAATATTCCCAGTCACATTTTTTTTTAGGGCATCGCTTGTATCCCTTATGTTATGCCCGTTTGCTGAATGTATTTCATTCTCGAATGAAGATTGCTCTCCGCTTGAACTTTTTACGAGTTCAAGCGTTTGCTGAAGTTTATTTTCTTCCGTAATATCATATCCAATGCTATAAGCTAATCTCGCTTCTCTTAATGGTTCTTGATCCCAACAGCCAGAAAGGAATGCACTAGTACATAATATAAAAAGTAATTTAACTCTTTTTTGGAACATACTGTTCTCCTTTCTTATTCCTTATTACTGAATAAAGTAGAAATAAAAGAGGGAGGACAACTATGAAAATATACGTGAACTTATCAGTAAAAGTTGCAATTACTTTTAATTCTTCAGGTGTATCTATAAATAGGGCTACACTAAAAGCAATAATACCAACGATTGGAACAGCCTTTTTATGATTAGCCAGATTGAAGATATGTCCAATTCCTATAGAAGCGGCACAGTAATAACTAGCAATAGAAGCTACAACAGTTATCATCCATATTGGGATGAATAGTAAATCGGTTCGGTCTATAATCCCAATATGCAGAGAACGCAATAAGTAAGCAACTGGCTCTGGAATAAGTTCAACTTGTTTTGGACTAAATACGATAAAGCAAATCCAAACAGTAAAAGTATAAAAAAGAGTTACAAATCCATTAGCGATAGAAATTGCTTTCAGTTTTGCCACAGAACTCCCGTTTACTTTTGGGAAAGCGATAAGAATAATCTCAAAACCATACATAGCTGTAATGGTTTCTTTTGATGCTTGAATAATATTCCACCATCCGGCTTCTGTAATTGGAAAAATGTAAGAAAAATCAGCTCGTGTAAGCCCTAGGGCAATTAAAAGAGCCATTGGTAAAATGAGAATAGAAGCCATGACGTAAAACCGTACGATGACTTTGAACGTATTATAAGCTATGTAACAACAAGCTATTGTAAATAGCATGAGGGTGGCATACCAAGGAGTTGCTTGTAATATCCAAACTTTAATGACATTACAAGCATTTAACATAACCGTCATACCGATAAGGGTAAAATAAAAAACATAAGCAAAACCTAATAGTTTTCCAAACTTATTCCCAAATAGCATACAAACACTTTCATACATATCTGCATCAGGAAATCGTTTTAAGAAAAGCCACATAAGTAAAATAATAAGTTGAATTGCAAGACCAGCGATGAGAGCAGAAATCCATCCGCCACCTTTCGCTATTGGGTGAAGACGGTTTGGTAGAGAAAGTATACCAACTCCGATTTGGCATTGAATAACGAAAAAGGTAAATTGAACAAGTGAAATTTTACTTTGCGTGTTTGTCACCGTTCTCATCCTCTCTCGTTACATGTTGTCGTTGCATTTTTTTCGGTTTTGAATCATGTGGTCGTTCCCAAAATGACCAAATTGGTAGTCGTACAAAAGAGTCTTTCATATCTTTTATCCGCATCGGAGCAACAGGAGAAAGATAGGGGGTATGAAATGAATGTAACTGGCATAAATGAACGAAAGTTATAATGAGACCGAATGATATTCCTACATAGCCGAATATGGCAGCAAGGAGCATTAACGGAAAACGAAGAATCCGAACTGCGGAACTCATATCATTTGATGGAACAAGAAAAGATGAGATTGCAGTTAAAGCTACAACGATAATCATTGTATAAGAAACGAGACCGGCTTTTACAATTGCATCACCAATTACTAAACCACCTACAATACCGATTGTTTGTCCAACTCGGCTTGGCAAGCGAATACCAGCTTCCCGTAATAATTCAAAGATTAATTCCATTAAGAGAGCTTCAAAAATAGGAGGAAGTGGCACTTTTTCTAATGAAGCTTTAATCGTATAAACAAGTTCGAGCGGCAACACATCAGGATGAAAAGCAACTGTTGCGATATATATAGCGGGCAAGAGAAAGGCAATCAAGAAACTGACTAAGCGAATCATTCGGATGAAAGAACCGACAATCCAGCGGTTATTATAATCATCTGGTGATTGATAGAAAGCAAATAACGTAACAGGAACGATAAGTGCAGTTGGATCTCCATCAGATAAAATAGCAACTCGTCCTTCCATTAAATTTGCTGCGACTCTATCTGGGCGCTCTGTATTTAATTGTTGCGGAAAGGGTGAGAAAGACGTATCCTCTATAAATTCTTGTATATATCCTGGAGGCATAAGTGCATCTGTCTTAATCGTTTCTAACCTTCTTTTTACTTCTGTAACTAGATCGTCATTAGCTATGTTTTGCATATAAGCAATTGCCACTTTCGTATGCATTTCTTCACCGAGTGTGAAATATTTAACGACGACATGTGGACTTTTTATGAGTTTACGAATAGAAGCTAAATTGGTTGCTAAATCTTCTACTAAACCAGTATGCGGTCCACGGACAATCCCTTCATTATCAGGTTCTGTTATATCTCTCTTTAAAGATAGAGCTGTTTCGAAAATACAAAAACTGTCGACGTGTTCATGAAAATATAAAGATTTACCTTGTAATAAAAGCTGCACACCATAATTTAAATTTGTTTCTTTTTTCATATTTAATGTGGCAAAAGCTTTATCTAAAGACAGATCCGATCGAGTTAATAATGGTTCAAGAGCTAATTGATGAATTAAATTTGGGTCTGCTAAAGATTCGATATATATAATTGTTCCTTTTCCATTTTGGAAAGGGACATCTAATTTTTTTATATCATCTGAATGACAGAGCTTATTTTCAATGTAATTAATATTTTCCGGAAGTGATGGAAACATATGCTTCGTTTTATTTTTTTGTTGGTTATTGCTTTGCTCTGTCATAAGGCCCACCCTTTTAGAATTGAATTATCACTGTTAATTTTTGCTTTTTATGAAAAAATTATGCTTATATTCTTTTAAAAAAAGTAGCTTGAAAGTTACGTTACGTCATCTTTTATACTAAAGAAAATAGGATATAGGGGGATGGTGTAGATGACTTTAAAATGTATGTGGGGATGGAAAGAAATTTTATATTTATTTGTTTTCGTATTTCTGATTGTACCAGTAATGATTGAATCTCTTTTTTACGATTATGCTTTAAAAATACTAGGGAACTCATTATATGCTGGAGTATTAATGGGACTTATAATGGCAGTGATATTTACATTTGTAGTTTATCTTTTTTGCATAAAAAGATATAAACTGTCGTGGAAAGATATTGGAATTCGGAAGCTTTCATGGAAAGATTTATGGTGGACATTTGTAGCGGTTATTTGTTTGATTGTAGTGAGTGTTGGAGTATTAATGATAATGGAGAAACTGGGGATTTCTTTCGAAAATAGTAAAACGGAGACGATCCAAAATGATAAATCAATATATGCGTTCTGTATCGCGGTAATTGGAGCAGCAGTTATATCACCAATCTATGAAGAAATTTTATATCGAGGTGTTTTTTATACGTTTTTTCGTGATAGATATGGCATATTGGGCGGGGTGATTATAAGTTCAATAATATTTACCGTTGTTCATATTCCAACATATAACACATTACCGGTGAATTTTTTAAGCGGTGTAGTATTCGCGTGGTTATATGAAAAAACAAATTCTATTTTATCGGCTATGATTGCACACGCACTATTTAATTTCATAGCAGTACTTCTTACATTTATGTCGAATTAAGAAGATATATAGGAGGGATACAAATGGAAATAGCGGTAGAACGTGTTTTTACAAAAGAGATTTTAACAAGAGCAGCAAAGGTATATCATGTAACGGTGGAAGAAAAGCCACTTGGTGATTTTGAAAATTATATTTTTAAGGCGAAGGGTAAAAATAATGAAGGTTACGTATTACGCTTAACCCATTCTTCTCATCGTTCTAAAAAAGAGGTAGAGGCCGAACTAGATTTTTTACGGTATGTTGCGGAGCATGGGGCAAAAGTGGCGGGACCTCGTAATTCAATATCTCAAAACCTTGTAGAAGAAATTGGAGCGGAAGATGGCACTTTCTTTTTTGCGTCTTTATTTACATATGCACAAGGTGAGCAAGTAAAAGGAGAAGAATCGCCTTATTGGGGAGATGCTTACTTTGAAGCGTGGGGAAAAGCGATTGGACAGCTGCACCGCCTTACAATGGATTATCCTAAAACAGACTACCGTGATACGTGGGAAGAGGATGAAAGTAGCATTGTTAATAGATTAGAAGATGAGAAGGTGAAAGGGATTGCCACTGTATTAATGGAGGAAATAAAGGCTCTTCCGGTTAAAAGAGAAACATTCGGGCTTATGCATGGTGATATTCATCCAGGTAACTTTCATTATGATGGAAAAGGGCTAACAATCTTTGATTTTGATGACGCTGCCTATAATTACTTCATTCATGATTTGGCAATGGTTCTTTATTACTCTGTTCTTTTTACACCGTGGACATTGGAGAAAAAGACGAAATTTGCTCGTAAACAGTTACAAGTGTTAAGAAAGGGGTACGAATATGAGCACAGGCTGGCGGATAGTTGGTATGAATCGTTACCGTTATTTTTACGGTTACGTGATATAGGCCTATACGGTACGATTCAAAAGAAATTTAAGGGGAAAGATATGCCAGAGGATTTTCAAAAGTTATCAGATGAGTTGTATGAAAGAATTATAAAGCAAGAGGCAATAGTGAATATATAATACAGAGATAAGGGAACAAAGTATATAAAATAAATATATACTTTGTTTTTTTATACAAAAATATGTTTATTTTATTAAAATAATATTGTTATAGATTCGGTATACACTTATAATTTTATATATATTCTGAATATTCTTTATAAAGAAGGAGGGGGAAAGTTGGAAGCTATCGTAAGTTGGATAAATAATATTGTTTGGAGTCCAGCACTTGTCTATTTATGTTTAGGAGTAGGTCTATATTTCTCCATTCGAACAAGATTTTTACAAGTAAGACATGTAGGAGAAATGGTGAAACTTACATTTCAAGGGGAAAAATCGGATGCGGGTGTTTCTTCGTTCCAAGCTTTAGCACTTTCATTATCAGGGCGCGTTGGAACAGGAAATATTGCAGGTGTTGCAACGGCTGTTGCCTTTGGTGGTCCAGGAGCTGTCTTTTGGATGTGGGCGGTGGCCTTTTTAGGAGCAGGATCGGCTTATGTAGAATCTACATTAGCACAAATATATAAGACGAAACATCAAGGACAATTCCGCGGTGGACCTGCTTATTACATTGAAAAAGGACTAGGTGTTAAATGGTACGCTTTAGTATTCGTTGCAGCGACAATTCTTGCAACAGGAATGCTGCTTCCAGGTGTTCAAGCGAATAGTATTGCTGTAAGTCTAGAAACAGCTTTTGGTATTAATACTTCTGTATCCGGGGCGGTATTAGTAGCGGCATTAGCACTTATTATTTTTGGTGGAGTTAAGCGAATTGTTAACGTAGCGCAAGTTGTAGTACCGTTTATGGCACTTGGCTATATTTTAGTAGCTTGTGTAATTGTAGCTATGAATATTGAAAAATTACCAGACGCTTTCATGTTAATTTTAAAAAGTGCATTTGCATTAGAAGCAGCTTTTGGCGGGATTATTGGTTTAGCAATTTCTTGGGGTGTAAAACGTGGTATTTATTCAAACGAAGCAGGGCAAGGAACTGGGGCCCATGCAGCAGCAGCAGCTGAAGTATCGCATCCAGCTAAACAAGGGTTAGTACAAGCATTTTCCGTTTACATTGATACATTATTTGTTTGTTCAGCAACAGCATTTATGATGATTATTACAGGCATGTATAACGTATTTGATGCAAGCGGAAAAAACTTTATCGTCAATAAATTAAATGGTGCACAGCCAGGTCCTGGTTATACACAGGCAGCAGTAGAATCTGTTTTCCCTGGATTTGGAAACGGTTTCGTAGCAATCTCTTTACTATTCTTCGCATTTACAACAATTATGGCTTATTACTACATTGCAGAAACGAATATAGCTTACTTAAATCGTGATAAAGACCGTCCTTGGATGTCTATCGTACTAAAGTTTGTATTCTTAGGAGTTGTATTCTACGGTTGTGTAAAAACAGCAGAAACAGCATGGGCTTTAGGAGATATTGGTGTAGGAATTATGGCATGGGTTAACATTATTGCGATTCTATTATTACAAAAACCGGCATTGATCGCATTAAAGGATTATGAAAAGCAGAAAAAAGAAGGAAAAGATCCAGTATTCGATCCGCAGAAATTAGGAATTAAAAATGCTGATTTCTGGGAGCATGAATACGGGAAAGACAAGAAAGAAGAAGTATCTTAAGAGAATAGAAATGAAGGAGCAAAGGGAAATCCCTTTGCTCTTTTTTATGGACAAAATGAAGATGAAAGTTATTTTTTTGCCTATTTTTGAATATAAAAAGAATGTACATGCTTTGTTTAGGAGAGGGGGGAGTATGGTGATAGAGTTTCGTAATGTAAATAAATATTATGGTAACTTCCAAGTTTTGAAAAATATTAATGTGCAAGTGAAAAAAGGTGAAGTGGTAGTAGTTGTTGGTCCTTCAGGATCAGGAAAAAGTACATTGCTTCGGTGTATAAATCAGTTAGAGGCGATTACTGATGGAGAGTTAATCGTACAAAATACAGATGTACACAATAAAAAAGCAGATATGAATGAATTACGCCGAAATATTGGTATGGTCTTCCAGCATTTTTACTTATACCCACATAAAACAGTTCTGCAAAATATTACACTAGCACCAATTAAAGTAAATAAAACTTCAAAAGAAGAAGCAGAAAAAACAGCGATGGTTTATTTAGAGAAAGTAGGAATCTCGGAGAAGGCAGGTGTATACCCTCATCAATTATCCGGAGGTCAACAGCAAAGGGTAGCTATTGCTAGAGGGCTCGCGATGCAACCGAAAATTATGCTATTTGATGAGCCTACGTCCGCTCTTGATCCAGAGATGATCGGAGAGGTGCTTGATGTTATGAAAGCGCTGGCTAAAGAAGGAATGACGATGGTCGTCGTCACACATGAGATGGGATTTGCACATGAGGTAGCAGATAGAATTTTATTTATGGATGACGGTCAAATTATCGAAGATACAACACCATCACAATTTTTTGCAAATCCTGAACAAGAAAGAGCACGTCTATTTTTAAGCCGGGTATTAAATCATTAAAGGAGGAATTTCATGCTTAAGATGAAAAAGTTGTTTACCCTAATCGTATTCTCATGTTTATTCGTGTTTATTGTTGCTGGGTGCGGGGGGAAAAAAGACGAGGCGAAAGAAACGAATACGAAGCAAGGCGGAGCTGTTGAGCAAATTAAGAAGCGCGGGAAGTTAGTAGTTGGAGTGAAGAATGATACGAATTTATTTGGATTGAAAAACCCTTCAACAGGGCAAGTAGAGGGATTCGATATTGATATCGCGAAGGCACTTGCGAAAAAAATTCTTGGTGATGAAAAGAAACTAGAGCTGAAAGAAGTAACGTCTAAAACACGTATTCCGATGCTGAAAAATGGTGATATTGATGCAATTATTGCGACAATGACAATTACGGAAGAACGCAAAAAAGAAGTAGATTTCTCAGATGTATATTTTAAAGCAGGACAATCGTTACTTGTGAAAAAAGGAAGCAATATTAAGAGCATTGATGATATAAAACAAGGCGTTAAAGTATTAGCTGTAAAAGGATCAACATCTACAAATAACATTCGCCAAAAATCACCAGAAGCAACAGTATTAGAGTTTGAGAATTATAGTGAGGCATTTACAGCGTTAAAAGCAGGTAAAGGCGATGTTTTAACTACAGATAATGCGATTCTTTACGGAATGGCAAAACAAGATTCTAATTATGAAGTTGTAGGGAAAATTTTCACGGATGAACCGTATGGAATTGCAGTACAAAAAGGTGCAGACGATTTAACGAAAGAGATTAATAGTTTATTAAAAGATATGAAAGCGAATGGAGAATACGATAAATTGTATGAAAAATGGATTGGTCAAAAACAAGAGAAGTAAAATGAAACTTTATTTCTCATGATAAATAGTAAGAGTGAGAGGATGAGAGTACTCATCCTCTTCTTGTAAAGAAAGAGGGGAGAATATGTGCCTGATTTTTCTATATTAACGAATAACATTGATATGTATTTAGAAGGATTTAAATATACGGTTATGTCCAGTGTAGTTGCACTAATAGGAAGTTTTGTTTTAGGAATTGTTATGGCAGTGATGCGAATTTCACCTATTCGTATTTTGAATTGGATTGGCTCTGCCTATGTAGAGTTTGTTAGAAATATTCCACTCGTATTAATTGCATTCATTTTCTATTTTGCTTTGCCTGTAATAGGAATTACTTTCAACGGTTTTGTAGCAGGGACAGTTGCGCTTACAGTTTATACAGCGGCCTTTATTGCGGAAGTAATTCGTGCTGGTATTTTATCAGTCGCGAAAGGTCAAATGGAAGCAGCACGTTCTTCAGGATTAACTTATACGCAAGCGATGTATCATGTCGTCTTACCTCAAGCGATGAAAATCGTCATTCCTCCTCTAGGAAATCAATTTCTCAATTTAGTAAAAAACTCTTCAATACTCGGAATTATTGCTGGAACGGATTTAATGTATCAAGGAGACTTAATTTCAACGAAGACGTTCGTTACGTTTGATGTATATATATTTGTCGGGATGTTTTATTTAGTATTAACAATTCCGCTAAGTATGCTAGTGCGTTATTTAGAAAAACGCTTGGCAAAGGAGGCGGTATAAATGGATTTTAAAGGAGCGATAACAGGTGATCATATCCTCTTTTTATTAAAAGGATTACTCATAACGTTAGAGGTAGCGCTCATAGCAATTGTACTTAGCTTTATTATTGGTAGTGTAATAGGAATATTGCGCTATACGAAAATACCTGTCGTCTCACAAACATTAGGCTTTATCGTGGAAGTCATTCGAAATTTACCGCTACTTTTAATTATATTTTTTACGTATTTTGCACTTCCGGAAGCGGGATTGAAGTTAGAAATTATAACAGCTGCAATTGTTGCTTTAACAATATTTGAAGCGGCAATGATATCTGAAATTGTTCGAAGCGGTCTATTATCTATCGAAAAAGGGCAGATTGAGGCTGCAAGGTCTTCTGGATTAACGTATGTGCAAGCGCTTTGGCATATTATTTTGCCGCAAGCATTAAGAAGAATGGTCCCCCCGCTTGTTAGTCAATTTATTTCATTGTTAAAAGATACGTCATTAGCGGTTGTTATATCATTGCCAGAGCTTATGCATAATGCTCAAATTATTAGCGGGCAGAATGTAAATTATATGATTCCGACATTTATACTAGCAGCCTGTATGTATTTTGTTGTAAACTACGGTTTATCAATTTTATCTAGAAGATTAGAAATACGTTAACTCTTACAAAAAAATGTAAGAGTTTTTTCCTTATAAATCCTTTTTTTCCTCAAATTAGTATTGCGAGCTCTTAATATTTGAATTTTTATATTGTTTTATCAGAAAAGTTTTAATTTTATATAGAAATTGTAATCGCTTTCGTGTATATTTTTATTATCAGAAAATTTTAAAAAGAGATAGGGGTACTTGTAGGGGGAGGATTAAGATGCAGCAAACAACGAATGAGCAATTACATCGTACGATGAAGAGTAGACATTTATTTATGATCGCACTAGGTGGTGTAATCGGAACTGGTTTTTTTCTAGGTTCAGGTTACACCATTAATCAGGCTGGACCAGGGGGAGCCATCCTTTCATATTTAGTGGGCGGATTTATTATGTATTTAACAATGCTTTGTCTTGGAGAGCTAACGGTAGCAATGCCAGTTTCAGGATCTTTCCAAAAGTATGCGACGAAGTTTATTGGACCAGGAACTGGATTTATGATCGGTTGGCTATACTGGATTGGATGGGCAGTAACAGTAGGATTAGAATTAACATCGATCGGTTTAATGATGAAAAGATGGTTTCCGAATGTTGATGTTTGGGTATGGTGTCTCGTATTCGGAGTTATTTTATATGCTTCAAATGCAATATCAGCGAAGAGTTATGCTGAATTAGAGTTTTGGTTCTCTAGTATTAAAGTAGTTACAATTATTGCATTCATTTTACTTGGTGGTAGCGCATTACTAGGATTCTTACCATACGATGGAAAAGAAGCAGCGCCTCTTTTCTCTAACTTTGTAAGTGATGGTGGGCTATTCCCAAATGGACTAGCTGCAGTGCTTCTTACGATGATTACAGTTAACTTTTCCTTCCAAGGAACAGAGTTAATCGGGATTGCAGCAGGAGAGAGTCAGAATCCTGAAAAAACAATTCCACGTGCGATTCGTAATACAGTATGGCGCATTATGTTATTCTTCATTTTAACAATGACAATTTTAGTAGGGTTAATTTCTTGGAAAGAAGCAGGGATAATTGAAAGCCCATTCGTAGTTGTATTTGATAAAATCGGTATTCCATATGCAGCTGATATTATGAACTTCGTTATTATTACAGCTCTTCTATCTGTAGCGAACTCAGGGTTATATGCAGCAACGCGTATACTATGGTCACTTGCAAATGAAGGAATGGCACCAGCTTCTTTCAAGAAAGTAAATAAACGTGGTATTCCGATTACAGCGTTAGTCGTAACGATTGCTGTAGCGGCGTTATCTTTATTAACAAGTTTCCTTGCAGAAGATACAGTATATATGTATTTATTATCTATAGCTGGTTTATCGGCTGTTTCAAGTTGGATCATTATTGCTTTATCACAACTTCGCTTTAGAAGTCAGTATTTAAAAGGCGGAGGAAAATTAGAGGACTTAAAGTATAGAACACCACTATACCCGCTTGTTCCAATTTTAGCTTTAATTACAAATAGCATCGTTGTTATTAGTTTAGCGTTTATTCCAGAACAACGAATGGCGTTATATTGTGGTATTCCATTTATCATTTTCTGCTACATATATTATTATATAAATAAGAAACGGCAGAAACCGATGAAAGTGGAGATGGAGACACCAAATGAAACTAACAATCAAACACGATGATATACAGGTGGATTTATCGTATGGTCAATTAGCGATTGGAAAAGAAAACGGATATTCACCGTTACAATTACTCGTGTCTTCTATCGCAGGATGTAGTGCAATTGTCTTCCGAACAATTTTAGAAAAGAAACGTATTACATACGATACGTTTACAATTGAAACTGAAATTGGTAGAAGTGAAGCTTTATCAAAACCAGTTGAAAGTGTTCATTTGCACTATAAAATTAAAGCGCAAAACATTACAGAAGAACAATTGGACAAGGCGCTACAACTTGCAGTGAAAAATTGCACGATTGTTCAATCGGTAAAGGATAGTATAAAAGTTACAGAAACAATTGAATTAGTAAAGTGAAACATAAAAACGTGAGAATAGGGCGCTCACGTTTTTATGTTTTTGGCAGAGGGGGAAGCATGATGGAATGTTTAGGTTGTAAATTAGCAAATGAAGAAGAAATTATATATAAAGTGTATGAAGATGATTATGTAACTTGTTTTTTAGACCATGCGCCTTTCTACCCAGGACATACTTTAATTGTGCCAAAGAAGCATGTTTTAGAAGTGGACGAATTAGATGATGTTGTAGCGAAATCGATTATGGATGCTTCTAAGCTTATTGCAAAAGCGATTAAGGCATTATATAAACCAGACGGAATTACAATTTGCCAAAATGGTGGAATTTTTAACGAGTTAACACATTACCATATGCATGTCGTACCGAGATATAAAGAGCGCTCATTTGCTGAGTTTTATACGGTGCAGCCAGGAGAACAGCAGAATCATAACTTTGAAGAGACAAAGAATTTATTAAAAGAAGCAATAGAGAAAATAATACATAGCGAAAAGGCGTAAGAGGAGTTTTCTTAGGGGGACAGTTAGGAAAATATTAATAAAGAAAAGCCCAATTTCTCAGTTAAAATAGAGAAATTGGGCTTTTCTTTATTCTATTTTTTAATTTTATCTATTAAAGAATTCTGCAGTGTCACAAAGTATATCGCTCATTCGTTATATAGAATGAGAGGAGGAATTATATGAAAGTTACAAACAACGATTATGAAAAGATGGAAGAGCTATATGAGTTGTACGAACAAAAAATTTATTATGTAGCTTATTCTATTTTAAATAATATTCAGCAGGCTGAAGATGCGGTTCAAGAGACGTTTATTACTCTTTATAAGAACTTGGAAAAGCTCGATAGCTTGAGCACCGAAGAGCTTAAACGCTACATTTTGAGGGTCGCGAAAAACAAGGCGATTGATAGCTACCGGAAAAATAAACGACATGAAACATTTTTAGAAGAATATGAAAGAGAATCAACAGAAGCAGTAGATGAAAATATTGAAGAGTGGGAAAAACGTGTAATGTCCGAGGTTCAAATTGATGCATTGCTAAAAGAGTTAAATGAGTCTAATAGACAGGTGTTTAAGTACAAAGTCTTCTATAACTTAACGTATCAAGAAATTTCAAGTGTAATGGGGATAACGGAGGCAAATGTCCGCAAGCAATTTGAACGCGCTCGAAAACGAGTCCAAAATATGATAGGAGGTATACAACATGACGAATTCAAAGAACTCCAAAGAAATATATGAACTTGCTGAAAAAATTGCTTTAGATGATTTTGATAAACTCGAAGAACAACATGAATTTTCACATACATATACGCGCAAAAAGAAATTGTTTATGGAAGAAATGAAGCTGAAGGGCGAGCGACCACAGAAAAAGCGTAAAAGACATCGTATGTTAATTGCTGCTGCCTGTTTATTAATTGGTATGCCGACAACTGTTTTTGGTGCAGTGAAAGTCTATAATATGATTGTCCAAAAACAAAATTATGAAGTAAATGTTTCCTTAACAAATAAGGATTCGAAAAAGAGTGATCAGTGGTATAAGTTGAAGGTTGGTAAATTGCCAGAAAATATGGAAGCAATTGATGACTCTGCTATGAAATATTCATTTAAAGATAACTACGCAAAGGGTGGATTTTCATTCATTCTTTGGAGAGTAGGAAAAGATTCGAATTTTAAAACACTGTACTCAAAAAGCTACGAAGAGAAAGAGATAAATGGCAAGAAAGCAGTGATCGTCAATAAAGAAAATGGAAATAACAATTTAGCATTTAACAGAGAGGTCTTTCTCTTTTTTGAGAAAGAGGGGATCATGTTACAAAGTTATATTGGAAACGATATAAACGAAGAACAAATGGTGGATGTGTTAGGGAACATTTCCCTTGAGCCTACGTCAAAAGAAAAGGCATCACATATAACAGATTATGATAAAAAGTATTTTAGCGAAGAAAGTAAGCCTAAAAAAAATAAAGTGATTCCTTTGAAAAAAGATAGTAAACGACTATTTCATATAGGGCAAAAGGTCCCAGTAACGATATCTATGGATAACAGCCAAATTGAATATGTGATAGAAAAAGTTGAAGTTTTTGATTCAATCAAAGATTTTAAGCAAGAAAACTTTAATGAAACGGGATTAGAGAGACTAAGCGAGAATCAAGCTTTGGATCAAGTAGGACAATTGATACCATACAGACGGGATGAATATAAATTTGGAAATGGTAAAGATTCAATTGATCAATTAGTAGAGTCAAAATTAATTCAGCCTAAATTTGTCTACTTGACAACAACAGTGAAGAATATAGGCAAACAGGCGACAAAAGAAATCTATATGCATCCATCCATACAAGTGCTTAAAAGTAAGGGGAATGTATGGAATTACGCTGAAAGAGCTGGAATTGCGGAAAAAAATATTATGACGGGCGAAGTTGATTATTTAGAACCTCACGGAGACGGGAAAAGTTTTTACAATATTGGTAGTATCCGACCGGGACAAACGGTAAAAGTTAACTTAGGTTATTTTGTAGATGAGGATAAGTTAGATTCAATCTTCCTTGATGCTTTCCGTTACAGTGGGTCTAGTGGCACTGAGAATATGAATGAGAAAAATCGTTGGTGGTTCGATATTCGTCAACAGTCAAAATAATAGAAACAAATCGACGAAAAAAGCTGCTTATATTTAGCAGCTTTTTCAGTCTTCATACATATGTAAAACTTCTTTCGCACGTATACGTAAACCATCTATTAATTCTTTCGGTTCTAAAACTTGTGCATCTTTTCCAAGTCTATAAAATAAAGGCGTAATAAAGTTGATTTCTCCTTTATCAATTGTTGTATTTATATATCCTGTCCCATCTTCGTTTACTATAACGAACTCTTCAAGGTAGGGAACGCTTTTACATTGGCGCACGCCTTCTGTCGTTAATAAAACATGTAACGGAGTAGGAATGTTTATTACGTCAGAGTTAGAGGCAAACCATTCTTCTAAATTTATGAATGTATCTTCATTTTCTTCCGTTGATAATATAGAAAGAATACGATCGACGCGATACAGTAATACCTTTTTTCTACTAAAGTCATAGGATGGCAAATACCATAAACCGTCGTGAGCATATACACCGATAGGATGAACATGTTTTGTTTTAATCCCCGATTTAGACTCGTATTGAAAGTGTAAGTTTTTATTTTCAATAGCCGCTGTTAATACTTCGTTTAAAAAAGTTGTCTCAATTGTTCTCTTCGGATTCCAAAAAGCGATATAAGAACGTATTTTATCAACTTTAGCTTTCGCATCATTTTGTAGAGAGCTATACAGTTTATGAGTAACAGAATTGATTTCTGTATTAAAAGGCAAGTTACGATAGTAGCTTAAAGATTGGAAAGCAAAAAAGATGGAGACCGCTTCTTCTTCGGTAAATAAAATGGGGGGAAGCATGCTGCTTGTTAATACTTTATATCCTCCATTACGACCTTGTTCAGCGTAAATGGGTAATCCCATATCACTTAAATCTAAAATATATCTATGGACCGTACGAACGGAAATATTAAATTCATCAGCTATTTCTTGAGCTGTAAATGTTTTTTTCGTAGAAGCAAATATAAGAATGTCTAGTAAACGTTTTGCTTTTGACAAGGATATCACCTTTTTCTTTTTTAACATGACATAAGTTGTCATGTTTTATGGTTAGTATAGTGCTTATAAGATGATTTTATCAATAGAAGCTGTAAGGAGGAAAAGATATGTCACGTGAAATTGTTTTATTTATTGCAGCGAGCTTAGATGGATTTATCGCGAAAGAAGATGATGATTTAGAGTGGTTAATGGAAACAGCAGGTGAGGGAGACAACGGTTATACAGAAATGTACGAAACAATTGATACGATAATTATGGGAAAGAGAACGTACGATTATGTGGTAGAGCATACGGAAACATTCCCGTACCTAGATAAAAAATGTTATGTTTTTTCTAATTCAGAAAAAGGTTCAAACGAACATGTAGAGTTTGTAAATGAAGATGTATTAGAGTTTACAAAAAGGTTGAAAGAGCAGGAAGGATCTAAAATATGGATGGTCGGTGGAGGGAGTCTACTGAGAGAGTTCTTTAAGAATAATTTAATTGATGAATATGTTGTTACGATTACACCTCACATATTAGGTTCTGGAGTTCCGTTATTTAAAGAAATGAATCCAGAAATTAATTTAACTTTAACGGATACGAAACGTTTTGGCCAATTCGTAAATTTATATTATAAAGTAAAGTCCTAAAGGATAAGAAAACACGACTATTGATGATAGTCGTGTTTCTATATAGATGGCAATGAAATTGTAAAGCAAGATCCGTGATCAATTTCACTTGTGACAGTAATATTCCCGCCGTGTAGTTCTACGATTTCTTTTACGATGGAGAGCCCTAAACCAGTGCCTCCTGTAGCTCTAGAGCGCGCCTTATCAACACGGTAAAAGCGATCGAAAATGTGAGGGAGGTCTTCAGGCGGAATACCTTCGCCTTCATCTTCAATTGTAATGGAAATACGTTTATGTTCTTCTGTAACAGAAATATTTATATGAGAATGTTCTTTTGAATGTCTATACGCGTTATTTAAAATGTTAGCCATAACTTGTTCAAAGCGTTGCTCATCTAGCTTTACTAAGAGTGAGGAAGGACATGTGAAAACAACTTTAATTTGTTTTTCTCCGTACATCACATTTATTTTTTCAGTGATGCGAGTAAGGAAGGTGTGTAAATGCACTTCCTGTACTTGAATGAAAAAGTTATGCTTTTCCATTTGAGCGAGTGAAAATAAATCTTGGACTAAGTTTGTAATATAATCAGACTCGTCTTTTATAATGGATAAGTATCGTAAACGTTGCTCTGGGGGTGTGTTTTCTTTTAATGCAATGTCAGCATAACCTCTTACGTACGTTAATGGTGTTCGTAATTCGTGAGCAACACTTGCTAGAAATTCACTTCGCTCCGTTTTCATATAATGTAAATCATTTGCGAGAGTTTGGATAGATTGTGCTAGTTCACCAATTTCGTCATTTCGAGTAGTTGTTAATGAAACGGATAAATCGCCCTTACTCATTTTTTCAGTCGCTTGTTTCATGTGTAACAATGGTTTTGTTAACAAACGTGATAATAGAAAAATGGTGATGGCTGTTAATAGGAAAGTAATGACTCCAGCGATAATGAATTGCCGTGTGAGCCCGTTAACCATTTCTTCGATTGATTCCGTCCCGAGAAACATATATACATAGCCTTCCGTTTTTCCTGCCACTACAATTGGGCTAACTGTACATATATAATTAGATGTTTTCCAATGATTCTCTATAATTGCTCCATCATGATCTGTTCGTGTTTGCATTCCTTCAATATGTTTTTTTATAGTAGTATTTATTTCATTGGATTTAGCTAGTATTTCCTTATTTGCATTTGTAATAATAACAGTTGTTTCAGCTTCGGATTCCATTAAAGCAACATGGGAGATTGTTTGCCTGTCAAAATATTTTTCAAGGACATCTCGGTGACTATTTCCACGCTTTAATAAAGCAGTCATTTCTTCATTCACTCTATTGTTTACAAGGCTATAATAGAGCAAGACAAATAGAACACTTTCGATTAAAAGTGTAACAATTAGAAAATAAAATCCGAGTTGAATAGAAATTCGCTTCATCGTTTTGCTCCTTAGTTTTCAATATCAATCCATCGATATCCTACTCCGTAAACAGTTTTTAAATGGTGATCAATGGGGAAATTTACTTTTCGTAATTTATCACGTAAATTACGAATATGTGAATCGACTGTTCTATCTTCTGTATTTGTATTTAATCCCCAAATTCGTTCAATGAGCTGATCACGGCTTAATACGTAGTTCACATGACGTAAAAATAATCCGAGTAAAGAGAATTCGATTGGGGTGAGAAGAAGTTCTTCATTATGGACAGAAATGAAATGCTTGGCCTCATCCCATAAAATGCCGTGATATTGGATTTGTGCATGTTGATTGGTTCGGCGTAAAACAGCTTCAATTCTTGCGAAGAGCTCCTCTTCGTGGAATGGTTTCGTCACGTAATCATCTGCTCCAAGTTTTAACCCTTGAACGACATCTACCGTTTGATCACGAGCAGTTACCATAATGATAGGAACGTTACTAAATGATCGAATTCTTTTGCAAGTTTCCCACCCATCCATCTTTGGCATCATAATATCGAGTAAAACAAATTTGAAGTTTCGATTTTCTATATGTGAAATAGCTTCTTCTCCGGATACTGCACATACGCAGTTATATCCGATTGGAGTAAGATAAAGCGTTAATAATTCAAGCATTCTCGGTTCATCATCTACGAGTAGTATATCGATCATAGAGTACCTCCGCATTTGTAGTTATTACTTAAATTGTAAGTCAAAATCATGAAGAAATGGTGCAGATTATAATGCATCTGCATAATTTCTTCAGAATTGCTTGTTATTGTAAAGTTGAAATTCCATTTTAGGTAATAATATTGGCTCGAAAACGAATAATACGGAGGCGATATAGTGAAAAAGATGATCCGAATTTTGGGGATAACAATAATTGCAGCAGTCGGTCTTGCGGCATGCGGACAAACGAGTACAGATCATAAAAATCATGAATCTACAGAAGAGAAGAAAACAGAGCAAAAGGAAATGAAAATGAATCAGGAGGTAACTGCGCCGAAAGAAATGAATCAAGGTGCATCGAATGATTTATTAACGACAAGTTTAAAAAATGTAACGAGATTAAATACAAATGATCCTCTGCAAATGGCAGTATTAACTTCGCAAACGATATGGCCAGCAACGCATAAAGAGAATCAGCCAGGCGCTATTATTTTAGTGCCAGTGAACGAGTGGCAATTAGGTATTGCAAGTGCGGATCTTATTCATCACCCGAATAACGGACCGATTTTATTTATAGAAAAAGAAAAGGTACCCGAAATGACGTTAAAAGAAATAAAACGATTAAATCCGCTCGGAACGAAAGATGGAACGCAAATTATGGTGATGGGGGATATAGGGGCATCTAGCCTAGAGCAATTAAAAGAATATAAAGTAAAGCAAATAAAAGAAACGGACCCAGCTAAATTTGCTAAAGATGTTGATAAAGAATATGCCGATATAACAGGGAATTATCCAAATAGCGTTATTATCGGTTCGTCTGAAGAAGAAGGACGTTTATATACAACACCAGCTGTAAATTGGATTTCTCATATGCCAGAACCTCTTCTATATACTGAAAAAAATAAAGTGCCAGAAGCGACAATAGAGGCATTAAAGATGAGAAAAGATAAAGCAAATATATATGTGTTAGGACCAGAAAAAATCGTTTCGAAAGAAGTAGAAAAAGAGTTAAATAAATACGGAAAAGTGACCCGTATTAGTGGGGAGACTCCAACAGAAAATTCGGTTGCATTTGCGAAATTTAAAGATGAAAAAACGAAATTTGGCTGGGGATTCACAAAACCAGGTCACGGTTTGTCATTTGTTTCAAGCAAAACACCAGACTTAGCAATTGCGGGAGCACCGTTTTCACATATGGGTAAACATGCCCCTGTTGTTTTGCTTGAGGAAGGAAAAGCTTCACAACCAGTTTATGACTTCCTTGCTACTATTCAGCCGAAGTTTAAAGATGATCCAACACTTGGACCATATAACCATGGTTTCCTATTAGGAAGTAGTAGTGATATTTCATTTGAAACACAAGGTATATTGGATGAGAGGTTAGAAATTGTTCAGGAAAGTGGTCAAGGTCACGGTGGACATTAATGAAATGAGAAAAGACGCTGCTAAGGTAGCGTCTTTTCTTTAGGAAACTTTTACATAGCACAACATCCTTTGCTCGTTATATAATAGCCTTCGTGCAGTCGGCCCTGATTTTCTTATGGAGAAAATCAAATGATAAAAGAGTAGAGGAGTGTTACTTTGTTTCAAACTATAAAAAATGAATGGTTCTCAAATATGAGAGGGGACGTGCTATCGGGGGTTGTTGTTGCTTTAGCATTAATTCCTGAAGCGATAGCTTTTTCTGTTATTGCAGGTGTAGATCCGACCGTTGGGTTATACGCCGCTTTTTGTATTGCGGTTACAATTTCGTTTGTCGGCGGAAGACCAGGGATGATCTCGGCGGCAACGGGTGCGATGGCGTTATTAATGGTCACTCTTGTAAAGGATCATGGTTTGCAATATTTATTTGCTACGACAATATTAACAGGTATTGTTCAAATTATTTTCGGAGTGTTCAAACTTAGCTCATTTATGAAGTTTGTTCCTAAATCTGTTATGAGTGGTTTTTTAAACGCACTTGGAATTTTAGTTTTTACAGCACAACTGCCACATTTTAAAAATGTAACTTGGCAAATGTATGCACTTGTCGCATTAGGACTTGCAATTATATATTTATTTCCACTTATTACGACGGCTGTTCCGTCTACACTTATTTCAATTATTATTGTGACAAGCATTGCACTTATGAGCGGATTACAGTTAAAAACAGTAGGGGATATGGGAAGCTTACCGAAAGAATTACCGTTCTTTAGTATTCCTGATGTTCCATTTACACTTGAGACATTAGCAATTATTTTACCGTATTCAGTTATGCTAGCGGTTATAGGTTTACTAGAGTCATTATTAACGGCGTCGGTTTTAGACGATATGACACATACGGAAAGTAATAAGCATAAAGAGGCACGTGGACAAGGGATTGCGAACGTTGTTGCTGGTTTCTTCGGAGGAATGGCAGGATGTGCAATGATTGGACAATCTGTTATTAACATTAAATCAGGTGGTCGCGGGAGATTATCGACGTTTGTAGCCGGTGGTTTTTTAATCGTATTGCTATTTGTTTTAGGTGATTACGTTGTTCATATTCCGATGGCAGCTTTAGTTGCAGTTATGATTATGGTTTCGATTGGGACGTTTGATTGGAACTCTGTAGCGACGATTCATAAAGTACCAAAAGGAAACGCATTTGTTATGATCGTAACAGTTGTGATTGTCCTAATTACACATAATTTAGGATTAGGTGTAATTATCGGAACGATAATTAGTGCAGTTTTATTTGCATTCAATATGGCAAAGATTCACGTGAAACATTTGTATATTGAAAATAAGAAAATATACGAAATTCACGGCCAACTATTCTTCGCATCTACGGCAGAGTATATAAATGCTTTTTCATACAATGAAGATGTGAAAGAAATTGAGATGAACTTTACTAACGCACACGTATGGGATGATTCAGCAGTAGCGGCAATTGATAAAGTTATAATGAAGTATGAACAGAACGGTGTGAAAGTAAGGATCACAGGGTTAAATGAACGTAGCTCGAAGCTCGTTGCGAATTTAGCTACTTATAATAAGAGAATTGCTAGTTAGAAGCCTCCTTTTTAGGGGGCTTTATTATATAATACGGGTAGGATAACGAAAAGGGGATTCAGCATATGTACAAACAAATTTTATTAGCATGCGATGGTTCTGAACATGCACTTCGAGCAGCCGAGCATGCAACATATATTGCGAAATTTAACGAAGAAACACATGTTGAAGTTGTGTACGTAGTAGATAATAGAACGGCAAAGTCAGATATTATACAAGGACAAACGGATTTAGAAACAATATCAGCTAGTCGAAAAGATAAATTAAAAGAGATTGAGGGTTTATTAAAGAAAGAGAACATTTCCTACAAAATTACGATTCTACATGGCGATCCAGGAGATACGATTGTTCAATATGTAAATACAGGAGATATAGATCTTATTATTGCTGGGAGTAGAGGGCTAAATACACTGCAAGAGATGGTGCTTGGTAGTGTAAGTCATAAAATAGCAAAGCGTGTGAAATGCCCGGTTATGATTATAAAATAAAGTGAGATATTCTGTAGTGTAAGCAGGACCTTGATATAATTCGAGGTCTTTTTTGATGTATTAAGAGGGAGAATGTGGACAGAATATATATAAGTTTAAAAAAATGTTAACTTACAAATTTGTAAGTTACCTGTCAGCGAAATCGATGTTATGAAATTTTTCCCATTGATACAATAAGAATATCAATGGGGATATAGGGAGGATGGAAGGTATGAAATCATTTCAAAATTTGTCTTATAGCCAAGGGGTAAGTTTAATTTGTTTAGGTGGATTTGCTGGATCTGTTATGTTAGCTGTTTTAATAAAGATGTTTCAGCAAATGTTTTAATCGCATGAATAGAAGGGAAATGATTAATATAAATAGCAAGAGAAGAACGATAAATAAAAAATAGCTCTTAGCATTTACTTACATGCTAAGAGCTATTTTTATGTTTATTTTTCTACACATTATATTTTGTTTAAACTTCTTTTGATTTAGCAGATCCTGTATTTAAAGTAAGAGCAAGGAAGAACATTGCAAGCACACAAGAAGCAAGGAGCAAAATGAATCCGCCGTTCCATCCGAATCCATCTACAATAAAGCCCATAGCTGCGCTAGCAAAAGTAGCTCCCCCTAGGTAACCGAAGAACCCAGTTAACCCAGCGGCAGTTCCAGCAGCTTTTTTGGGTGCTAAGTCAAGCGCGTGAAGACCAATTAGCATAACAGGTCCGTAAATTAAAAATCCAATGGAAACAAGTGCGATACTATCAATGATTGGATGCCCAGCAGGATTTAGCCAGTAAACAAGAACGGCAATGAATACACCGACCATAAATAGAATGCCAGCAGGTGCGCGGCGCCCTTTAAATAGTTTATCACTCATCCATCCGCAAAGAAGTGTACCTGGAATACCAGCCCATTCGTATAGAGCATAAGCTGTACGTGAGCTACTGTGAGTAAAGCTTTTTTCTTCTACTAAATAAGTAGGAGCCCAGTCTACAACGCCGTAACGAACGAAATAAACAAAGACATTAGCGATAGCGATGTACCATAAAAACTTATTGTTTAATATGTATGTAAATAAAATTTCCTTTACCGAAAGTTCGCGTTCACGGTCCGCTACTTTTTCATCTGATGGATATTCCCCAGTATGTTCTTCAATAGAAGGTAATCCGCAAGATTGAGGTGTATCTCTCATCGTAATTAATACATAAATCCCCACCAAAATTGAAAGAATACCTGGGAAGTAAAATATACTTTTCCAGTCATTTGCAAAGAAATATAAGCCTAATGTAACGAGAGAAGGCATAAGCGCGCCGCCGACATTATGAGCGACGTTCCAAATAGACATTTTTGTACCACGTTCACTAATGGAGAACCAGTGAACCATCGTACGACCACAAGGAGGCCATCCCATACCTTGTACCCATCCATTTAAAAACTGAAGTACAAACATAAGTATAATGCTCGTTGTAATGAAAGAAAATGAGCCGAAAATAATATTAATGATACCGGATAAAAATAGCCCAGCTGCTAAAAAGTAGCGAGGATTACAACGATCGGATACGATACCCATAAGAAATTTACTTAATCCGTAAGCGATAGATACTGCTGAAAGGATAACCCCAAGTTCCCCTTTACTAAAGCCTTGTTCGATTAAGTATGGCATTGCGAGTGAAAAGTTTTTTCGAACAAAGTAGTAACCCGCATAACCGATGAAGATGCCTAAGAATACTTGCAAACGCAATTTGCGGTATTCGCTATCAGTGCGATCAGCTGGTAAGCGTTCTGCGTGGGGCGCAGGTTTAAATAATTGTGTGAAAAACATAAAATGAAAATCCTCCCCTAATTAATTGGAAGCGTTTTAAGACAGAGAGAATACAAAAAGGCTATGAAATATAAAAAAGTTCCCTTCTTTATGATTCATAGCCATATACTCCGATTCTCCGTGACTGTCAATATTAACTTCGACGAAAATTATACAACTTTGTGACAAGAATGTAAACGTTTTTATAAAGAAAGTTGTTGACGTATTTTGTTTGTGGGATTAATATTTAAATACGTTAAATATTTTATTGCTTAAATAAGAGGTGGATAACATGCCAAATGATATGACTCATATTGATAAGATTCAAGCTCTTACATTCGCTATAGGAAAGAAAATGCAAACAGAGCTATTAGAACAAATGCAAGCATCAGGACTTACACCACCGCAGTTTTATATTTTAAAGATTTTAGATCATTACGGAGCTTCAAGAGCGACACAATTGGCGGAGAAAATGTACGTGAAACCGAGCGCGATTACAGTAATGACTGATCGTTTAATTGATCATGGGTTAGTAGAGCGCTATCACGACGATAATGATCGCCGCGTTGTTGTCATTGAGCTAACGAAGAAGGGGAAAGCTACAGTAGAAGAAGCGATGGCGGCTCGTAATGAGCATATTGCAAAATACTTCTCACACTTAGAATTACAAGAGAGGGAAGATTTGTTGCGCCTCTTTGAAAAGCTAGAAACAATTATTTGCGGGAAACCAGAGAAAAAAGAGAAAAAAGAGAAAAAAGAGAAAAACTAAGAGGAATTGAGGAGATTACATGGAGCAACAAGAAAATCAGAATAGAAAGTTGTTGTTAATCGGTTTAGTAATCGCAATGCTATTTGCTGCATTGGACGGAACAATCGTTGGTACAGCAATGCCGCGTATCGTCGGTGAACTAGGTGGATTAAGTTTAATGACATGGTTAACAACAGCTTACATGTTAACATCAACAACGGTTGTACCGATTGCAGGTAAATTAGCGGATTTACTTGGGCGTCGTAACGTATATATAGCAGGATTAATTATCTTTATGGTTGGTTCAGCGTTATGTGGTATGGCCAACGGTATGACAGAATTAATTATTTTCCGTGGTATTCAAGGTCTTGGTGGCGGTATTATGATGCCAATGGCTATGATTATTATCGGAGATATGTTCACGGGAAAAGAACGTGCTAAATGGCAAGGGATTTTTGGTGCTTTATACGGTCTTGCTTCTGTAATTGGACCACAAGTTGGTGGTTGGATTGTAGACGCAGTGAACTGGAGATGGGTATTCTATATTAACTTACCAGTTGGTATTTTAGCGACAATCTTTATTGCAATGGGATTAAAAGCACATAAACAAACAGGACCAATTAAAATTGATATCGCTGGAATCTTCACGATGATTCTCGGTGTTGTAAGTTTATTACTTGCGTTAACGTTTGGCGGGAAAGATTATGCATGGGGTTCTTGGCAAATTATCGGGTTATTTGCACTAGCTGCCATTGGTATTGTTAGCTTTATTATCGTTGAAACGAAGGCTGAAGAACCAATTTTACCGATGCACTTCTTTAAAAACCGCACATTTACACTACTGAATGCGATCGGTTTCTTTATGAGTATCGGAATGTTTGGAGCAATTATGTTCGTACCGTTCTTTATGCAAGGAATTGTAGGCGTAAGTGCTGCTGAATCAGGAACGATTATGACACCGATGATGATTACAATGATCGTTATGAGTATTATTGGTGGTCAGCTTGTATTAAAAATTGGTGTGAAACCACAAATTATTACAGGGATGCTTATTATGGCTAGTGGTTTCTGGTTATTAACAACGATGGATATGCACACAACTAAGCTTACCGCTACTTCTTATATGATGGTTATCGGTTTAGGAATGGGTCTTGTTATGCCGATATTAACATTAGCATTACAAGAAAGCTTCCCGAAAAAAGATCTTGGCGTTGTAACATCATCAAGTCAATTCTTCCGTCAAATCGGTGGAACGTTTGGGATTACAATTTTAGGATCAATTATGAATAACACTTCAGGCACAACGTTAACAAATAAATTAGTACCTGTATTAGACACATTCCCAAAAGAAGCGGGACAAATGGTAACAAAATTTAAAGATATGATTCATACAGATCCACAAAGTTTATATTCTATGCTATTTAGTCCAGAGGCATTAAAACAAATGCCAGAAGCATTTTCTAATAGCATCGTACCAATTTTGAAAAGCTCTTTAGTGGACTCACTTCATACTGTATTCTTAACAGGATTGGTATTTATCGTAGTAGGTGCTATCTTTACGATTTTCTTACAGAAAATTAAACTGTCTGATCGTAAAAAAGGTGCTGAAGAGCCTGCTGTAGAAGAAAAGGAAAAAACTGTATCATATTCGTAATAAAAAAGCATCGCCATAAGGCGATGCTTTTTTTGAGTATAACCTTAAAAGCTTTTTAGTTAGAAATGATTGACGTATTTTTATAAATGCGTTATATTATTTTCTGTAAACGGTTACATGAAGTGAGGAGAAAAGAGAATGAGTACGATTAAAGACGTTGCAAAATTAGCAGGGGTATCTGTTGCGACCGTTTCCAGAGTGTTAAATAAAAATGGATATGTTCATGAGGATACATTAAAAAAAGTAGAGCGAGCAATTGAAATGCTAGATTATAAACCTAGTACAGTAGCGCGTTCTTTATATAATAAAAAGTCTCGTTTAATTGGCTTAGTTGTTCCAAATATCGTGAATCCATTCTTTCCGGAAGTTGCACGTGCTGTAGAAGATGTAGCACATAAGCAAGGTTACACAGTTGTACTTTGTAACTCTGATGAAAATTTAGAAAAAGAGAAGCAATACATTGATGTGCTTAGACAAAATAATGTGGACGGATTTATTGTAGCAACGAATCCACAAAATAGTGTTAATTACATGAATTTGTCTATTCCAGTTGTTGCGATTGACCGTATGTTTAATGAGCGCATTCCTACTGTATATGCAGATAACTATGCAGGGAGCCAGGCGGCGACAAAGTTATTAATAGACAAAGGGTGTAAACATATTGCACATATTCGCGGACCGCGTGATGTGAGCACAGCTAATGAACGTTTTGAAGGTTTTGTAGACGTTATTACGCAAAATAATCTTTCTTATATGATTGCAGAGAGTACATTCGATCCAGCTAATAGTGAACAGGTCGCGGTGGAATTATTAGAAGAATATCCGCATATTGATGGAATTGTTGCTGGGAATGATTTAATTGCAATCGGCGTTGTAAAGGCTGCACTTCAAAAGGGAATTTCTATTCCAGACGATTTACAAATTATTGGATTCGATGGGATTTCTTTAACTGAAATGATGTATCCATCTATTACGACTGTTGCACAGCCAATTTATGAAATGGGGAAAATTGCAACAGAATTGTTGTTAGAGCAGATGGAAGGAAATCCATTAGAAGAGAAACATTATCGTTTACCGATTGAAATTATAGAACGAAATACAACGAAGTAAGGAGATGAGACAGATGCCAAATATTGCAGTAGTAGGTAGCATTTCAATGGACTTAGTGGCTGTTTCAAAAATACGGCCGAAAGCAGGAGAAACAGTAATTGGTGAAGCGTTTCATACGATACCAGGAGGAAAAGGGGCCAACCAAGCAGTTGCTGCAGCTAGATTAGGAGCAAATGTAGCGATGGTTGGTGCAGTAGGAAATGATGATTACGGAACAGTAGTTAGAAAAAATTTGGAGAACGAACGCATTTTTATCGACTATGTGGTACCGGTTACAGATAGGACGACAGGAATCGCTCATATCGTTTTAGCAGAAGAGGATAACAGTATTGTTGTCGTACAAGGAGCAAATGCTCTTGTAAATGAGTCGATTGTAGATCGTTCAAAAGACCTTCTTGTAAAAGCAGATATGGTTGTTCTTCAACTAGAGATTCCGCTTGAAACAGTAAAATACGTTCTAGCTATTTGTGAGGAGCATAAAATTCCAGTTATGTTGAATCCAGCTCCAGCACAATTTTTATCAGAAGATATTTTAGAAAAAGCGACTTATATTACGCCGAATGAACATGAATGTCGCATCGTATTAAATGATTTCACATCACCAATTGAAGAGTTACTGGCTAAATATCCAAATAAGCTATTGATGACAGAAGGGTCTAATGGTGTTCGTTTCCATAATGGAACGGAAGTTGTTCAAGTTCCAAGTATTGCTGTAGATGTAGTAGATACGACTGGAGCTGGTGATACATTTAACGGCGCGTTAGCAGTTGCGCTTTCTGAAGGAGAAACACTTCAAAAGGCTATTCGTTTTGCTAATATTGCTGGTGGTCTTTCTGTAACGAAACTTGGGGCACAGGGCGGTATGCCGACGAGAGATAGAGTACGTGAAGTGCAGGTGATTGTTGGATGAAAAAACACGGTGTATTAAATAGTGAAATCGCGGCAGTCCTTGCTTCACTTGGGCATACAGATACGATTGTAATCGCAGACTGCGGGTTGCCGATTCCTGATGGAGTAAAACGAATTGATTTAGCAGTTGAAATTGGAAAGCCTAGCTTTTTAGACGTATTACAAGTAGTTGCTGATGATATGGCAATTGAAAAAGTGACGCTGGCAGAAGAAGTCATTATGAATAATGACGTGGTAAATAAAGAAGTTGAGATGCGTTTAATAGAGCCAGCATTTGAATATGTGTCTCATAAGGAATTTAAAGAGCATACAAAGAGAGCGAAGGCGATTATTCGTACAGGAGAAGCAACGCCTTATGCGAATGTTATTTTACATGCAGGCGTGATTTTTTAATAGAGGGATGTGATGAGAATGCATATTGAAATGAAGAACATTTCAAAAGCGTTCAGTGGTAATCCTGTTCTAAAAAACGCACAGTTTATGATTGAAACAGGAGAAGTCCATGCATTGATGGGGGAAAATGGAGCGGGGAAATCGACGCTCATGAAGATTTTAACAGGTGTATATAAAAAAGACAGTGGAACAGTCATGATTGATGGGAAAGAACGAACTTTTAAAAATGCGAAAGAAGCTGAAGAGTATGGTATTGCATTTATCCATCAAGAGTTGAACATATTACCGAATTTAACGGTAGCTGAAAATATGTTTCTTGGAAAAGAGTTAATGTATGGGAAAACGGGCATTTTACGTACGCGTCAAATGAATGCGATTGCCCAGCAACAATTAGCAGATCTTGGTCTACATGTGAGAGGTGCTATGCTAGCAGGTGAATTATCAGTTGGACAACAGCAAATTATTGAAATTGCTAAAGCATTAATGACAAAGGCGAGCGTTATTATTATGGATGAACCTACAGCAGCATTAACAGATCGCGAAATTGAAACGCTGTTTATTGTTATTAATAAATTACGTAAAGAGGGCGTTTCATTCGTTTATATTTCACACCGGATGGAAGAAATTTTTTCAATATGTGATGCCATTACGATTTTGCGTGATGGAGAATATGTAGGGAAGAGATTAATTCCAGAAACATCATTTGATGAAGTAGTTAGCATGATGGTGGGGCGCAGTATTGGTCAACGTTATCCAGAGCGAAATAGTCAAATTGGCGAAGTGATTTTTGAAATGCGTAACGGAACGAAAAAGGGGAAATTTGAAAATGTTTCGTTTCAAGTTAGAAAAGGTGAAATCCTTGGTGTTGCGGGCTTGATGGGAGCTGGTCGCACGGATATTATGAAAGCAATATTTGGATATGAACCGCTCGATTCAGGAAAAATTTTCATGAATGGACAAGAAGTAAAAATTGATAGTCCAATTGATGCGATTAGACAACAAATTGCCTTTATTACAGAGGATAGAAAATCTGAAGGGCTTGTGTTAGATTTTTCGATTCGTGAAAATTTAGCTTTACCAAATTTAGAAAGTCTTTCAAAGGGAAGCGTTGTTAATAAAGCTTTAGAACAGCAATTTACAGAGGATATGATGAAGCTTCTTAATGTGAAAGCAGCAAACGGAGAGCAAGCTGTAAAATCTCTTTCTGGTGGAAATCAGCAAAAGATTGTAATTGCAAAATGGCTAGGGATTCATCCGCAGTTACTCATTTTAGATGAGCCAACGAGAGGTGTAGATGTTGGGGCTAAAAAGGAAATTTACTCTATTATGAATAAGCTTACTGAGCAGGGTGATGCCGTTATTATGGTATCGTCTGAGCTTCCAGAAGTTTTAGGAATGAGTGATCGTGTTCTCGTTATTCATGAAGGGAAAATCGGTGGTATTTTAGAGAAAGATCAGGCATCGCAAGAGTCTATTATGGCACTAGCTACAGGGGGAGAGTAAGATATGGCTAAGAAGGGGAATGTATTACAACAACTTGGTTCTTTAATTGGGTTAGTATTAATTATCGTGGTAATTACAGCTTTAAATCCAGCATTTATTGAAATTCCAAATTTATTTAATATACTGCGCCAAGTATCGATTAATGCACTCATTGCATTTGGAATGACCTTCGTTATTTTAACAGGGGGTATTGACTTATCGGTAGGTTCTATTTTAGCATTATCAAGTGCACTTGTTGCCGGAATGATGGCAAGTGGCATGGATCCGTTCCTTGCAATGGTAGTTGGATTATTAGCAGGTCTTGCAATGGGGATTGTAAACGGTATTATTATTGCGAAGGGAAAAGTAGCTCCGTTTATTGCAACTTTAGCAACAATGACTATTTTTCGCGGGTTGACGCTTGTTTATATGGACGGACGTCCGATCACCGGTCTTGGTGATCATTTAATGTTCCAAATGTTTGGCCGTGGTTATTTCCTTGGTATTCCTGTGCCAGCCGTTACAATGATGATCGCTTTTGCAGTACTGTACTTTATTTTAAAGAAAACAACGTTTGGTCGCCGTACGTTTGCGATTGGTGGAAATGAAGAAGCGGCAGCTTTATCAGGTATTAATGTTACGAGAATTAAAGTAATGATTTACGGTCTTTCCGGAATTTTGGCAGCGCTTGCAGGTATTGTCTTAACATCAAGGTTAGATTCTGCACAGCCGACTGCTGGTACTTCTTACGAATTGGATGCAATTGCTGCAGTTGTGTTAGGAGGAACGAGTCTTTCAGGTGGAAGAGGATGGATTGTTGGTACATTCATCGGTGTGCTTATTATTGGTGTACTAAATAACGGTTTAAATTTATTAGGTGTATCTTCTTTCTTCCAACAAGTTGTAAAAGGACTTGTAATCTTACTAGCTGTACTAATTGATCGTCGAAAAGAAGCGTAATGGAGGGGCAATTCATGAAAAAATGGTTACTGATACTCGTTGCATGCATCATGGTAGTTACTGCTGGTTGTTCAATGGAACCACCAGAATGGGCAAAGGATTCTAGCGATAAAGGTCGAAATAAAACTATTAAAGTTGGATTTTCTGTTTCAACTTTAAATAATCCATTTTTCGTCACGTTGAAAAAAGGTGCAGAAAAGAAGGCAAAAGATAGCGGCATTGAATTAATTGCTGTTGATGCACAAAATGATGCGGCGAAGCAAACAAATGATGTTGAAGATTTAATTCAAAAAGGTGTCGATGTAATTGTTATTAATCCAACCGATTCAGATGCTGTTGCTTCAGCGGTAAGTGCAGCTAATGCAGCCAATGTTCCTGTTATTACAGTAGACCGGGTTGCGAATTCAGGTAAAGTTGTTTCTCATATTGCTTCCAACAATATAGAAGGTGGTCAAATGGCTAGTGATTACATTCGGGAGTTAGTTGGTGAAGGAACAAATGTTGCTGAGTTAGAAGGAATCCCTGGATCGTCTGCTGCTCGTGAGCGTGGGAAAGGATTCCATAACGTAGCTGATAAGTCTTTAAAAGTAGTAGCAAAACAAGCAGCTGATTTCGATCGTGCAAAAGGATTATCCGTTATGGAAAATATTTTGCAAGCAAATAGCGATATAAAAGCAGTGTTTGCTCATAACGATGAAATGGCATTAGGCGCAATTGAGGCATTGAAATCTGCTGGTAAAACAGATGTGGTTGTTGTTGGATTTGATGCAACAGATGATGCTGTAAAAGCGGTTAAAGATGGGCGTATGGCAGCAACAGTCGCTCAAAAACCAGAATTAATCGGAGAGAAGGCGATGGAAACAGCGAAAGAGATAACACAAGGTAAAAAAGTGGACAAATTTATTCCGATTGAATTAGAGCTTATTAAGAAAAAATAAATAAATATAAAATGAAAATTAGGAAGGAAGAATAACAAATGAAATTTTTTATTGATACAGCAAACATTAACGAAATTAAAGAGGCAAATGCATTAGGTGTAGTAGCTGGAGTAACGACAAATCCATCACTTGTAGCAAAAGAAGGCGTAGATTTCCATGAGCGTATTCGTGAAATTTGCAGCTTTATTGAAGGACCTGTAAGCGCAGAAGTAATTAGCTTAGAAGCTGATAAAATGATTGAAGAAGGAAAAGAGTTAGCAAAAATCGCTCCAAACGTTGTTGTAAAAGTTCCAATGACAACAGAAGGCTTAAAAGCAGTAAAAGCATTCTCAGATTTAGGAATTCGTACAAACGTTACATTAGTATTCTCAGCAGTGCAAGCATTACTTGCAGCTCGCGCTGGTGCGACATACGTTTCACCGTTCTTAGGTCGCCTAGATGATATCGGTCATAACGGTATGGACTTAATTCGCCAAATCGCAGAAATCTTTGCAATTCACGGCATTGAAACAGAAATCATTGCAGCATCTGTCCGTCACAGTGTTCATGTAACAGAAGCAGCATTAAACGGTTCACATATTGCAACAATCCCAGCAAACGTAATCGCTTCATTAGTGAAGCATCCATTAACAGATCAAGGAATTGAGAAATTCTTAGCTGATTGGGAAAAAACACAAGAGAAATAATACGAAATGGAGAACCCAAGTTTAATTAACTTGGGTTCTTTTTTTGTTTGAAAGAATTTTCATGCAATTGTGCATATTGTCTTTTAAATTTTTAATATAAGCTATTTAATATATACAAATCACTCTTTATTTTTCACATTTCGACATAAAAAGATAGAGGGTCTGACCAGAAAACTGGAGGGCATGATTCTATAACAGAAAGCTTATTTCTTATAGAATCATGTCTTTTATTATACAAGGGAGGATAGATTACATATTTTTATCTGAAGTTTAAGATTGATACAAGGGGATGATTAAAATGAGAAAAAAAGCGCCATTTAAAGTGTTGTCATCATTAACGATCGCAACACTCATCGGATGCTCAGCTGTAATGAGTGCTCCGTTAGCATATGCAGAAACGCCAGCAAAAGAAAGTGTGTCTACAACGCCAATTGATCATAACTTAATTCAAGAAGATCGTTTAGCGGAAGCGCTGAAAGAAAGAGGAACAATTAATCCAGCATCGTCTAAAGAAGAGACAAAAAAGGCCGTAGAGCAATATATTGAAAAGAAGCAAGGGGGTCAGGCAAATAAAGAAATTCTTCCAGCGGATACTGCTAAAGAGGCATCTGATTTCGTGAAAAAAGTAAAAGAGAAGAAAATGGAGGAAAAGGAGAAAGTAAAGAAACCTGAAAAAAATGTGAGTCCTGAGCAAAAGCCAGAACCAAATAAAAAACAACTGAATGGACAAGTCCCAACTTCTAAAGCAAAGCAAGCGCCGTATAAAGGGTCTGTTCGAACTGATAAAGTATTAGTATTACTCGTTGAATTTAGTGATTATAAACATAATAATATTGATCAAACACCAGGATATATGTATTCGAATGACTTTAGTAGAGAGCATTATCAAAAAATGTTATTTGGTAATGAACCGTACACATTATTTGATGGTTCGAAAGTAAAAACGTTTAAACAATATTATGAAGAGCAGTCTGGTGGTAGTTATACGACAGACGGATATGTAACGGAGTGGCTAACTGTGCCAGGAAAAGCTGCTGATTACGGTGCTGATGGTAGTAGCGGTCACGATAATAAAGGACCAAAAGGTGCGCGTGATTTAGTGAAAGAAGCATTAAAAGCTGCAGCGGATAAAGGATTAGATTTATCACAATTCGATCAGTTCGACCGTTATGATACAAATGGCGATGGCAATCTTAATGAACCGGACGGTGTAATTGATCATTTAATGGTAATTCATGCCGGTGTTGGTCAAGAAGCTGGCGGTGGTAAATTAGGAGATGATGCAATTTGGTCACATCGATCTAAATTAGCAAGGGATCCAGTAGCGATTGAAGGAACAACAGCTAAAGTACCTTATTGGGATGGAAAAGTAGCGGCTCATGATTACACAATTGAACCAGAAGACGGTGCAGTAGGTGTGTTTGCACATGAATTTGGACATGACCTTGGTTTACCAGATGAGTATGATACGAATTATACTGGAATGGGATCACCTGTCGAAGCTTGGTCATTAATGAGTGGAGGTAGCTGGACAGGAAAAATCGCAGGAACAGAGCCAACTAGTTTTTCACCACAAAATAAAGATTTCTTACAAAAGAATATGGGTGGAAACTGGGCGAAAATTTTAGAAGTAGATTACGATAAAATTAAGAGTGGTGTAGGCGTTCCTACATATATTGATCAAAGTGTTACAAAATCAAATCGTCCAGGTGTCGTACGTGTCAACTTACCAGGTAAGAGTATTGAAACAATTAAGCCTGGATTTGGAAAGCGTGCATACTATAGTACAAGAGGCGATGATATTCATACGACATTAGAAACACCATTCTTCGATTTAACAAAAGGAACAAATGCAAAATTTGATTATAAAGCGAATTATGAACTAGAAGCAGAGTGTGATTTCATCGAAGTACATGCTGTAACTGAAGATGGAACGAAAACATTAATTGATAGATTGGGAGAAAACATAGTCCAAGAAGATAAAGATACAACAGATGGAAAATGGATTGATAAATCATACGATTTAAGTCAATTTAAAGGGAAGAAAGTTAAACTACAATTCGACTATATTACAGATCCAGCTTTAACATATAAAGGTTTCGCAATGGATAATGTAAATGTAACAGTTGATGGACAAGTAGTATTTTCAGATGACGCAGAAGGACAGTCTAAAATGAAGTTAAATGGATTCGTTGTTTCTGATGGGACAGAACAGAAACCCCATTATTATTATCTAGAGTGGAGAAACTATGCTGGATCAGATAATGGATTAAAAGCGGGAAAAGGTCCGGTATATAATACAGGTCTTGTCGTTTGGTATGCAGATGATAGTTTCAAAGATAACTGGGTTGGGTTACATCCAGGTGAAGGCTTCCTTGGTGTTGTAGATTCTCATCCAGAAGCGATTGTTGGAAATTTAGGTGGGAAACCAGCATACGGTAATACTGGAATTCAAATTGCAGATGCTGCATTTTCATTTGATCAAACACCTTCATGGAGTGTAAATTCATTTACACGAGGACAGTTTAATTATACTGGATTACAAGGTGTTACAACGTTTGATGATTCAAAGGTATACAGTAATAAGCAAATTGCTGACGCAGGACGCAAAGTTCCAAACCTTGGCCTTAAATTCCAAGTTGTTGGACAAGCAGATGATAAGTCTGCAGGTGCTGTTTGGATTAGACGTTAATGCGGGATAAAATAAAAGCACATTCTTCATATGAAGAGTGTGCTCTTTTATTTGTACATTAAGTTATTATTTTAGCTTATGTAATACAAGTGTTTATCCATATGTAGTGTATCAAATTATGTGTGGAAAAGAAATATTTCCGAGGAAATTGTCGAAGTATCGTCGATATTTATTCATTTTCTTTTTTAAAAGGAGCAAGTAGTATTGCATTTATATGTAAGTTTATTTACATTGATATTTGGTTATATACAAAAGTAATATATATTAGGCAATAAAAAGAGTTCTATTTAATAGAACTCTTTTTTGATGAGTAGAAAGGAGGGGGGACAAATGAAAGAAACAATTGCATGTCCACAATGTGAAGAGAATATTACTGCACAACATATTATCGACATCCCACATCCTTTTTCATTAAGGTGTCCGCATTGTAAGGTGAAGCTGAAAGAAATGAGGATAACACCATGTTTAATATTAGCGGCAATCTGTGTTATCCCACTGTTTATTATTATTGGAGAGAGTATTAAAGAATTGCTAGTAAAACATTTTTCTATTATAGACAATGTACCAACCGTACTTATTTTCTTCTTATTTTGTTATCCGTTGTATTATTTCTATGAAAAATATAATGCCATATTATTCATTAAATATGGTTTATTGAAAGTTAAAAGTTAAAAGTTGAATTGAATAGGAGATTATCATTATGTTGTGGAAAATTTATTTGGTAATTGTAGCGATATTAGCTATTACTTCGCTAGTGAGAGGGATGTTTCAAACACCGATTCAAAAGTTTGATTTTGTAGTGTCTATTATTACATGGATAGGACTATTTGGATTTGTTTTTGATGTACAAATATTGAAGCCGATCGTTTGGCAATGCATCTTCGTATTTAGCATCATTTGGACTTTAACTGCAGTTTTTGTTTTACGATTATATGAAGAGAAAGATGAGCCATTACCTTTTGTATTTAAATTAATTGGCATTATCCCAACTTTTCCGTTATATTACGGATTATATCAATATGCATTTTAAAAAAAGACAATGATGGAATTAACCCATCATTGTCTTTTTTACTTTGCTTCTTACAAAAATCATTCCAGCAAATGTTAACAAGAATGCAGTTCCGATAACGAAGCTGACGCTAGGCGATGCCCCGATTGCTCCGACTGTAAAGGAGCCAGCAACAACTCCTAACGAGAAGAATGCATAAAACAATCCGAATGCTTTCCCTCGGTTACTATCTGTTGTATTTTCAACAAGTAAAGCATTAATTGCTGGGAAGAGGATAGCGAATCCAATTCCATAAATTATCATAACGATAAAGAGCATGCCTTTTGTTGCAAATAATCCGAGTAAAGATAACGCTAGTGCCATTACTGCAATCCCGATTAGCATTAGTTTGGAACGATTAAATCGATCGTAAATGCGATTTGTTGGCAGTAAGAAGAAGAGGATAGCGGTAATTCCGAATACACTTAACATCATGCCTGTTGTAGATGCTTTAAGTGCTAATGCCTCAACTTTTACTGGTAACATATAAGTGACAATCCCTTGTGAAAACATTAGTGTGAAAGCACCAATATATGCTTGTAATAACGGTTCTGATTTCAATAGTTCAATCATATCTTCTTTGTTCATCATTTGTGTTCTTGATGTATCTTTTCTTGATACGTTATTTGGTAAGAAGAATAGAGATACGATTGTACCAAGGACCATTAAAATAGAAATAGTAATGAACACCCACTCTATACCAGCTGTTGCTTTCATAATGCCGCTGAAAGCAGGTCCTACGATTGCAGCTGTTCCAACAGCGGCACCAGATAGAGCCATTGCTTTACCTTGCCTTGCTGAATTCGTTTGCTTTGATAAAAACGTAAAGGCAGCAGGAATTAAAAATCCGTCACTAAAACCGTGTATAAAGCGCACAACTAATAGTTGTTCACCACTTTGAACAACGGTGTATAACAAGACTATGAAACTCGTAATTCCCATGCTTATATAAAGGATTTTTTTTGCACCAAATTTATCGACAGCGGCTCCAGCGATAATATTACCGATCATATTAGCGAATGAGTACATACCGATAACTAGCCCGATAACAAGAGGGGTTCCTCCAAGACTTTGAGCGAAAGTACTCATAATAGGTAATTGTGAAAATGTATCTAAAAACGCTACGATAACAATAAAGTAAATAAAATATTTCAAGCGATATTCACCTCTCCTATGCTATTATGGCATAATGCTAATTTCAACCGCAATGAAATTAGCATTAACAGATGTGGAAAAAAGTACAAAGTGACAAAATATTGAACGTTATTTGTTAAAAATTAGTGAAAATGAGATTGTTTTTTTGAAATATATGGATGGAAGTATTATAATAGATTTGCAAACTTCACCAGGTTAAGTATATACGTAGAGAGGGATGTATAAAATGAAAGCACTACTTTGGCATAATCAACGTGATGTACGAGTAGAAGAAGTACCAGAACCAACTGTAAGACCAGGAGCAGTTAAGATTAAAGTTAAATGGTGTGGTATCTGCGGAACAGACTTGCATGAATATTTAGCAGGACCTATTTTTATTCCAACAGAAGAGCACCCATTAACACACGTAAAAGCACCGGTTATTTTAGGTCATGAGTTTAGTGGTGAGGTAGTTGAAATCGGTGAAGGCGTTACTTCTCATAAAGTGGGAGATCGCGTCGTTGTAGAACCAATTTATTCTTGTGGTAAATGTGAAGCTTGTAAACACGGACATTACAATGTTTGTGAACAACTTGTTTTCCACGGTCTTGGCGGAGAAGGCGGCGGTTTCTCTGAATATACAGTAGTACCAGAAGATATGGTTCATCATATTCCAGACGAAATGACGTATGAGCAAGGTGCGCTTGTAGAACCAGCAGCAGTAGCAGTTCATGCAGTACGTCAAAGTAAATTAAAAGAGGGAGAAGCTGTAGCGGTATTTGGTTGTGGTCCGATTGGGCTTCTTGTAATCCAAGCAGCAAAAGCAGCAGGAGCAACTCCTGTTATCGCAGTGGAACTTTCTAAAGAACGTCAAGAGCTAGCTAAATTAGCAGGTGCTGATTACGTATTAAATCCAGCAACTCAAGATGTACTAGCAGAAATTCGTAACTTAACAAATGGTTTAGGTGTAAATGTGAGCTTTGAAGTAACAGGTGTCGAAGTAGTACTTCGTCAAGCGATTGAAAGTACAAGTTTTGAAGGACAAACTGTAATTGTTAGTGTGTGGGAAAAAGATGCGACAATTACGCCAAACAACCTTGTACTAAAAGAAAAAGAAGTTATCGGTATTCTTGGATACCGTCATATCTTCCCAGCTGTTATTAAATTAATTAGCTCTGGCCAAATTCAAGCAGAGAAATTAATTACGAAAAAAATCACAGTGGATCAAGTTGTTGAAGAAGGATTTGAAGCACTTGTAAAAGATAAAACACAAGTGAAAATTCTTGTTTCACCTAAATAATAGAGAATAGTAAAAAGTAGCCCTTTTCTAGAAATAGAAGAGGGCTACTTTTTTTCTATACAGAAAGGTGATAGACTTTCCTTTAACTACAGGTATTTTGTTTGGAAGGGGAAGTCTAATGCTTTCATTTATGTTGACATTGAAACGGATGCTAAAAGCTTGTTTACGAGCGTGGAAAGATAAAGAATTTCAAGTATTATTCGTATTAACATTTTTAACATTAACATCTGGTACGATTTTTTATAGTACAGTTGAAGGATTACGTCCTCTTGACGCCCTATATTTTAGTGTGGTTACGTTGACGACTGTCGGTGATGGGAATTTTAGTCCGCAAACTGATTTCGGAAAGGTATTTACGATCTTATACATATTTATCGGGATTGGATTAGTGTTTGGATTTATTCATAAATTGGCAGTTAATGTGCAACTGCCAAGTGTATTATCGAAAAGAAAAAAAGAGTAAAGCGGTTAATCGCTTTACTCTTTTTTTACATTAGTTTAGACAAGTATTTGCAGTAGCTTAACAATACTGTATTACAATGTAAGTGCATTCATTCATTACGTTCGCTATGTATAAAGTTATAGTGATATGAACATTTGCATATTTTAATTTATTGATAGAATTTTCACGAAAGGTGGGATATTCTAGTCATAGGTTAACCGTAAGACATCGTAGGATCCTAACAAAAATCTTTACAATAATTCTATTATAAAATGGAGGATTTCAGATGAAAAAGAAAGTACTTGCTTTAGCAGCAGCTATTACGTTAGTAGCGCCATTACAAAATGTAGCTTTTGCACATGAAAAGAATGAAGAAAGTAGAGCGATTATTACTCAGTATTGGTCTGCGGAAGATAAACACTCAGAAGGTGTAAATTCTCATTTATGGATTGTAAACCGTGCTATTGATATTATGTCCCGTAATACGACAATTGTAAAACAAGATCAAGTTGCACTATTAAATGAATGGCGCACAGATTTAGAAAATGGCATTTATTCTGCTGATTATGAAAATCCTTATTATGACAATAGTACATTTGCGTCACATTTCTATGATCCAGACGATGGAAGTACATACATTCCACTTGCAAAGCAAGCGAAGGAAACTGGAGCTAAGTATTTTAAATTAGCTGGTGAATCTTATAAAAATAAAGATATGAAACAAGCATTCTTCTATTTAGGGTTATCTCTTCATTATTTAGGTGATGTAAATCAACCGATGCATGCAGCAAACTTTACGAATATTTCTTATCCACAAGGATTCCATTCTAAATATGAAAACTTTGTAGATACGATTAAAGATAATTACAAAGTAACGGACGGAAATGGATATTGGAATTGGAAAGGTATAAACCCTGAAGATTGGATTCATGGTGCTGCGGTAGCTGCGAAACAAGATTTCCCTGGTATCGTAAATAGTAATACGAAAAGTTGGTTCGTGCAAGCTGCTGTATCACAAAGTTATGCCGACAAATGGCGCGCTGAAGTTACACCAATGACTGGTAAGCGATTAATGGAAGCGCAACGTGTAACTGCTGGATACATTCAGCTTTGGTTTGATACGTACGGAAATCGTTAAGTATTGGAGAAAGGTCAAATCTCAGAATAGAGTATTTGGCCTTTTTATCACTATACAGTAAACGGAGGATATGAATTGTGAAAAGTGAATTGCTAAAAGGTGTACTAAGCTTTGGGATTGGTCTAGCAGCTTTATATAGCGGATCTTCCGTTCAAGCAGAAATGTCCACAAATCAAAATGATACGTTAAAAGTTATGACGCATAATGTATACATGCTATCAACAAACCTATATCCCAACTGGGGACAAAATGAGCGTGCTGATTTAATTGGAGCAGCAGATTATATAAAGAATCAAGATGTTGTTATATTAAATGAAGTGTTTGATAATAGTGCTTCAAATCGCTTATTAGGAAATTTGAAGAAAGAATATCCAAATCAAACGGCAGTATTAGGTCGTAGTAGTGGAAGCGAGTGGGATAAGACGTTAGGAAACTATTCATCTTCGACTCCTGAAGATGGAGGTGTAGCGATTGTGAGTAAATGGCCAATTGTTGAAAAGATTCAATATGTATTTGAAAAAGGCTGTGGACCAGATAACTTATCAAATAAAGGATTTGTATACACAAAAGTTAAGAAAAATGATCGTTTTGTACATGTGATTGGGACTCATTTACAAGCTGAAGATAGTATGTGTGGAAATACTTCGCCAGCATCTGTACGTACAAAACAGCTACAAGAAATTCAAGAGTTTATTAAAAATAAAAATATACCAAATAACGAGTATGTGTTAATTGGTGGTGATATGAATGTAAATAAAATAAATGCTGAGAATAATAGTGACTCAGAGTACGCATCCATGTTCAAAACATTGCACGCCTCTATTCCATCTTATACTGGATATACTGCAACTTGGGATGCGACGACAAACAGTATTGCGAAATATAACTTCCCCGATAGCCCTGCCGAGTATTTAGATTATATTATTACAAGTAAGGACCATGCTAATCCATCGTATATAGAGAATAAGGTGTTACAGTCGAAATCGCCACAATGGACTGTTACGTCATGGCTCAAAGAATATACATATAATGATTACTCTGATCATTATCCAGTAGAGGCGACTATTTCTATGAAATAGAGTAGTCTTAAAAAAGTTTCTTCGTGAAGAAGAAACTTTTTTTATTTGAAAACAGGAAAATCATTTTTTCTTTCCAATATGTATAAGACATATATAGAAGAGGAGAGAAAAATGTGGATAGAGGAATTTTTAAGGAAGTTCCATTACCGTGTGCATTTTTAGATGAAGTGGCTTTAGAGAGGAATATTCAATCGATTATAGAGTTAAGTGGAGATAAGAAAATTCGTATAGCGAGTAAATCATTACGCTCTGTTCCAGTTATGAAAAAGATTTTAGCTGCAAATAATCGGTTTCAAGGTATTATGTGTTTTTCTCCTAGAGAAGCTTTGTTTTTAATTGAACAAGGATTTAATGATTTATTGCTCGGATATCCTGTTTATGATGAAAGAGCTTTACATGAAATTAGTTTGCTAACAAAGCAAGGGCACATTATAACTTGTATGGTGGATTGTGAAGACCATATTACTTATTTAGAAAAGATTGCTGAGAAGTCTAAAGGGTGTTTTCGCGTTTGTTTGGATATTGATATGAGTAGTCGTTTTTTAAAAATTCATTTTGGTGTAAAAAGATCCCCGGTAAAAGATGTGCAGAGCGCTTTGAAAATAGTAGAAAAGGTGAAGGGCTCATCATATTTAATACTAGATGGTGTAATGGGATATGAAGCTCAAATTGCCGGGGTGGGGGATCATATACCGAATCAATGGATGAAAAGTAAAGTGGTTTCGTATTTAAAGAAGAAATCAGTATTAGAGGTTAAAGAAAGAAGGGGACGTATCGTAAAAGAAATACAAAACCTTGGTATTAAACTAAGATTTGTAAATGGGGGAGGAACAGGAAGTATAAAAACAACTGAGCAAGATAACTCAGTTTCAGAGATTACAATAGGTTCTGCTTTTTATTCCCCGAAACTATTTGATTATTATAAAGAAGTAAAATTTCAGCCAGCTGTCGGATTTGCTTTACCAGTTGTACGTAAACCGGATCCTTTTATTTATACTTGCCTCGGTGGCGGATATATTGCCTCAGGTGCAGTTGGTAAAGATAAAGAGCCTGAGGTTTGGATGCCGCATGGTGCAAAACTATTAGCTTTAGAAGGTGCTGGTGAAGTGCAAACGCCAATTTTTTATAACGGTGAGGAACGAGTGGATATAGGAGATTCTATCTTGTTTCGCCATAGTAAAGCTGGAGAGTTATGTGAACGCTTTCCTATTTTGTATCGCATTAAACAAGGGGAAATTGTTGGAGAGTATTCAACATATCGGGGGGATGGACGATGCTTTCTATAAAGGGACAAAAATGGAGAAATTGGACAGGGAATGTAGAAGGAACGCCACATTATACGATGTATCCAAAAAGTATACAAGATGTAGTAGAAGTTGTAGGGCTTGCACGAAAAAAAGGAAAGAAAATTCGTGTTGTCGGTTCAGGGCATTCGTTTACACCTCTTGTGCAAACGGAAGAAATTTTAGTTTCTTTAGATGAATTGAAGGGCATTGGGAATATTGATGCAGAGAAGATGGTTGTCGAAGTATGGGCGGGAACAAAGCTACATGATTTAGGGAAGTTACTTCAGGAAAAAGGTTATGCGCAAGAAAATTTAGGGGATATTGATTCACAATCTATTGCAGGAGCGATTAGTACGGGGACTCATGGGACGGGTGTTACATTTGGGAGTTTATCAACACAAGTTATAGAGATCACGGCAGTTTTATCAACAGGTGAGAGTATAGTTTGTTCAGAAACCGAGAACGCCGAATATTGGAAAGCATTTCAGTTGTCACTTGGAATGCTAGGTATCATTGTAAAGATAAAATTGAAGGTTATCCCAGCGTATTCTCTCGTTTATGAAAGTGAAAAACAATCATTGTCTACTGTAATGAACAAAATAGAAGAATATAAGAAGAATCGTCATTTTGAATTTTTCGTTTTTCCTTATTCAGATGAAGTGCAAGTGAAATTTACAAACGAAACAACGAGTAAAGAAAGTGATTTGAAATGGCATAAACTAAAGGTGGAGTTACTTGAAAATAAGATGTTCTCTTTATTATCTAAAGGGTGTAAATGGTTTCCTTCTATAAGTAAAGGAGTAAGCCGATTATCAGCTAAGGCTGTACCGAACATGAAAATAATTGGACCAAGCTATGAAGTGTTCGCTACATCACGTACAGTTCCATTTTATGAAATGGAGTACAGTGTCCCTTCAAAGTATATGAGGGCTGTTGTAGAAGAAATTTCAAATCTTATTGAAAAGAAAAAGTATAAGGTGCACTTCCCGATTGAATGCCGCTACGTGAGAGGTGATGATATATGGCTCAGTCCAGCATATGGAAGAGATTCAGCGTATATAGCTGTTCATATGTATAAAGGTATGAAGTATGCCGCTTATTTTGGTGAAGTGGAGAAAATTTTTCTAAAGTATGAAGGGCGCCCACATTGGGGGAAAATGCATACGTTAACGTACGGAAAATTGCAAAATATATATCCAGAATTGCATTCGTTTCTAAAAGTGAGGAAGTCACTAGATGAAACAGGAATATTTTTAAGCCCTTATACAGAAAAGTTATTTACGATTATGAAAAAAAGCTGACAAATTAGTATTTGTCAGCTTTTTTAAGTGTAATTGCATTTCTTGTATGACTAATACGCTCATAAAATAGTAATTTATCACTGCTAAATACATGTAATAAAACATGAATAATAAATAGCCCGTTAATTACAAATTGGAATAACAGTATAACTAGTAATACTAAAGGCTCTGTATGATTTAAAATAGAGCTACTAGAAAGAATGTAATTGATTCCACCTAAAATGAAATAGAATATACCGTAACGAATGAATAATTCTTTTAGTGTAATACGCTCTGCTTGTCCTTTAATGTAAATACGAAGCAACGCTTTCCCTATTGTTCTTCCATTTGTAAAATATGGGATGATAATAAAGTAAATTAAGATTGAACATGTAATGAAAAGGAGTTCGTATACATTTGTATAAGATTGGATGTTAGAAATAAATAGTGAGTTTCCTTTGTTTTTAATGAAAGGTACAACGATAGATAAGAAAATCCAATCAATTTGCATAGCGAGGAGACGACGAACGAATCCGACTGGTTTCGTTTCCAAATCAATATGACTATCTAATTCGCTTGTTTTTGGCAGGAAGTGCGTAAATATTGGTGCAATGATAAAACCGATTACGCCGCCTAGTGTGTTTAAAAACAGATCGTCGATATCGAATAAGCGATATGCACAATTATAAATACCATATAATCCAGTTACTTGTGTTAATTCAAAGAACAGTGAAAGGAAAAAAGAAATGCACACTGTTTGGAAGAAACTACGTCGGAAATAATAACGTAAGTAAATACCGAATGGAACGGTTAATAGAACGTTAAAAGCAACTTGTAAAAATGCAGATTCTTTTAATAACAAGAAATAAGTAGTAGGTTTCGTTAAAATTGCCGATGTATGATTACTAATCTCTTGTATGAAATAAAATGGTGAGAGTTGCATATGCTGTGTATTAGCGGGTTGTAGGCTACAAGTATCATACGTTTGTGGTAACGGCAAAATAACAAGAAAATAGGCATTTAATAAATAGAGTAGTAATGAATACAAAATAAATGAACGCCATTTATTTAAATAACCGTATTTTCGATAATTAAATATTAAAAAAGGGATTAAGAGAAACATTGCTAAAATAGGAAATAAAATAAATGCTGTTTTTACTGGAAATAAATATGCAGTCAAAATGAAACTCCTTTCAATGAAAATTCGTTTATCATTATAGCGCTAAAAGGAGTTTAAAACAAAGTTAAAATATTTCGAAATAGAAAGAATTACAAATTTTATCGAAATTAAGTTATACTAAATTTAATATAAGGATATTATGATTATTATAAGTTGAGAGAGGGTACAAGACATGCGATATGAGCTTTTTTCTGTAAGTGGGGATCATATTACAACTTTTGAAAGCGCGTGGCGTTTTCAAGAGGGAGAACAGATTTTTGTTCATGATGATAATACAAAACGAAATTTTATTATTATTCGCTTAACACATGATTTGTTTCAAAAAAATACACATGTTATTCGCTTGTATTGTCAGGAAAAGAAAGTTTATGCATAAGGAAAAACCTCTTACTGTATGAGGGCAGTAAGAGGCTTTTTTTATCCCGCTATTTGTGGGCAGTAAAACTTCCACCTCAAAATTCGGCCGGAGCAAAGAAGTTAGGTGGGAGCCCTGCTGCCCGTAAAATCCCGATTGGTGAGGGCTAATAATCAGGGGGGATGAACAAAACCCCCACTGATTAAAGTTTCACTTTATAAGAAAATGATAGTTAGCACACCTACGATAATACAGTAGAAAGAGAAATATTTTAAATTTCCTTTCGCCATAATGTTCATAAACCATTTTAATGAAATATATGTCATGACAAATGTTGCGATGAAAGCAACAATATAAGGTACAAATAATGTATCTAAATTTGGATCGTTTGCAATGTCTGTAATACTTAACAATAAACCACCTAAGCTAACAGGGATGTATAGTAAGAATGAGAAACGAAGAGCGGTTTCTTGCTTCATACCAAGTAACATTGCTGCTACGATTGTAGCACCTGACCTGCTTATACCAGGAATTAGTGCGCAAGCTTGTGCTAGACCAATAATGATTGCATCTTTCATAGAAAGGTCGCCATCACTTTTACGTCCACGCAAGTTTCGAATAATCCAAAGGCCGATAGCAGTAATAAGAAGGGAAACCCCAACCATTTTAACACCTTTTAAATAGTGGTCGATATAATCTTTAAATAAAACTCCAATTACACCTGCTGGAATGGTTGCAATAACAAGGTAAATAATAAAGAAAAAATCTGATTTTGCATCTTCTGCTCTTGTGAATATATAAGATAGACCATTCTTTGTTAGACGAATTAAGTCATTTCTATAAATAAGTAATACAGCTAATAATGAAGCTGAATTAACAAGTAGCTCAAAGCTAAATCCTTCTATTTTTAGTCCTAGCAAATGCTGTGCTAAAACGAGGTGACCGCTTGAAGAAATCGGAATTGGTTCTGTTAGTCCTTGGAATAGACCAAGAATTAAATATTTTAAAATGTAATAAAATTGTTCCATAACATCCTCCTTGTGTATTAGTCGAAAGAAATAACTTTTCCATTATAACAAAGATATAGATGAATATTGAGAAGGAATAAATATTCGAAATATAATAAAAACCCCTTATAGCGATATAAGGGGTTTTTATTGTTAATGAGAAGATACTGTTTCTTGAAGACCTTTAGTCAATTGAACATCGACTTTTTCAGCATCATGAATATGGCTCATAATAGTAGTATTTAATTTTTGGAACATTTGTTGAGTGTTTGCAAATTCTCTTAATATATCATCATTACAAGATTTTTGGTTTTCGATAGCTTTAATAACATTTGTAGCGCCACTTTGTAATGTTTGAATCATCATTAAAATATTTTCAATTCTAGCGTTAGTATCAGCGCTCATTTCTACACCTTCATCAACTAAATGTAAATTATCTTTTGTATTTTCATATGCTTTTTCAATTTCTTCTTGAATTTTTTTCGTTAAGTTACCGATGTTTTTTGTACTTTCAGCTGTACTTTCAGCTAGTTTTCTTACTTCATTAGCAACAACAGCAAATCCTTTACCGTGTTCTCCAGCACGTGCAGCTTCAATACTTGCATTTAACGCTAGTAAATTTGTTTGTGCTGCAATGTTTTGAATCACTTCTACAATTTGTTCAATTTCTTTAGAGCGTTCGCTTAAATGATTCATACTATTAGAAGTACGTTGAGATTGTTCACCTAATCTATTAATTACAATGAGTAAGCGATGAACGGATTCTTTTCCTTCATTAGAGCAATCGATAATTTCTTCAATAGATTGAATTAAGTTTTGCTCTTTTTGTAGCATTTCGTTATTTAATTCGTTGGAATGTGTAGTACGCATAGAAACATTTTCAAAGCATGCGTTCAATTGTTGAATTAAGTTTTGGAGTGTATGATGTTGGCTATTTACAAGTTCGTGCTCTTGCATAACGCTTTTTACACGATTATGGATAGAAGATATAATTTCTTGTTTTTCCACATCTTTTTGTTTTAATTCTGCTTCTAGTTCATGTATATGAGTTTCTAGTTGATCAATTTTATGTTGGAGTGATTTCTTTTGAGTAAACATTTTATTTAATTCAACCGCCTTTGGGATTTTTAATTTCTCTATATTTGGATTTTAGCATTTTTTATAATTTTTAAATATAGGAATTGTTAAATATTTAAGAATCTATTACATTTTGTTCACAATTCTCTTTTTTTGTCATGAAAAATAAACTGTATTTAATGGTCCTGTAAACAAACTGTAAAATAAATCATGTATAACTGTATAAGAAGGGAGTCGGATTATGAACTATTTTAAGCGAATCAGTAGTCTAGTATTAGCAGGAATTATCGTTCTTTCTAGTACAGTCGCTGTAAAAGCAGAGTCAAACGACGAGAAACTTAACAACATGCAACAGCAATTGCAGCAAAACGATGCAGATATGCAGAAGAAAGAGCAAGAGAAGCAAGCTGTTAGTAAAGAAATTCAAGGTATCGAAAATGAACTACATAATTTAAATAATACAATTGCAAAAAATAAAGAGGATCAAGCTGCTATTCAACGTAAAATCGATGAAACACATAAGCAGATTGAACAAAAAAAGAACGAAATTGTCGTTTTAGAAGATAAAGTCCTTGCTCGTAAGGATATTATGAAAAAACGTATGGTTTCTGTTCAAAATAGCTCAAATACGAGTTTAGTAGTAGAAGTTGTTGTAGAATCAAAAAACTTTGCAGATTTCATACAACGTATGAACGCAGTTACGACTATTCTAGAAGCAGATAAAGAAATTTTACGTCTACAAGAACAAGATCTTCGTCAAATTGAAGAAGATAAAAAAGAGATTGATGAAAAAGAAGCATCTTTAGTAGTAGATAAACAAAAATTAGCAAAAGCACAAGCTGATTTGCAAGATAACTTGAAAAAACGTCAAGATAACTTACAAACAGTTCAAGCTAAATATAATCAGGTTGCAAGCCAACTTAATTTAGCAGCAGAAGAAAAGGCTAAAATTGAATCAAATATGAAGGCAGTACAAGAAACAATCGCTCGTGAACAAGAAGCAGCAAGAATTGCAGCGGAAGAGCGTGCAAAAGCGGAAGCAGCTGCAAAGGCTGAGCAAGAAGCTTTAGCGAAAGCGCAAGCGGAAGTTGCTGAAAAGCAAAAGCAAGAAAAAGCTAATAAACCAGCTGAACCAGTTGCTAATAATAGTTCGAAAGTAGAGCCTGAACAGCCTAAAGTAACTGCTGGCGGAAAAGAAATGTATGTACACGCAACAGCTTATACAGCAGATCCATCTGAAAATGGTTATGCAGCAGGTCAACAAGTGTATTCTGCATGGGGCCATTATAATCTAACTGCAAACCCAGGAATGAAATTAATTGCGGTGGATCCATCTGTTATTCCATTAGGATCTACTGTAAATGTTGAAGGCTATGGAATTGCAATTGCAGCAGATACTGGTGGCGCGATTAAAGGTCACAAAATCGATGTTTTAATGCCAGATAAAGCTTCGTCTAGTAATTGGGGCAGAAAAAATGTTAAAGTTACAATTTTAAACTAAAACGTAATCCAACTTTACAAAACGTAAAGTTGGATTTTTTTTGTAAAAATAATGTTAAGTTGAGTTTACATTTTGTTAAGAGTATCATACAATAATGGTGAGAGGTGGTAAATTTGACCATTTTAAATAGAGTGAAGGAATTAAGAGCGCGTTTTAATTTTACACAAAGTGTATTAGCGGAAAAAGTCGGAGTGACGAGACAAACGATCGCAGCAATTGAAAAGGGGGATTACGTTCCTTCATTGTTACTAGCATTGACGATTTGTGATGTATTCGAGTTAAAGATGGAAGATGTGTTTGTTTTAAATAAGGAGGGGGAAGAGGATGAATAGACTCGTATTTTCTTATATGCTAAATGTACTTTTAATGGTATTAGCAGGTTGGGCGTTTATTGAGTTGTATTATTTTACTATTGAAGTCGCTAATTTTATTCAAACGGAGAGAGTACCATCTGAAATTTCACTGAGTTTAATGCCGCTAGGATTACTTTTAATATTTGGTATTGTATCGACTGTTCTTTATAAAATTCAAAAGAAAAAATATAAAGAGCTCTCGTATTGGATGTTTCCACTATTATTTCCTCAAGAGGATGAGAGAGAAAAGGCAATTACAGAAAAGGCTTGTCGTACTACATTTATGTCACTATGGTACGTGTTGCCTTGTGCGGTTGGTTTTTTAACTCTTTCTCCAATTGCTAATCTATATGTTCCTGCATATCCGATATATATTGCATTTAGTATTTTCTTTATTCAAATGACGATTTTTCACGTATCCTTATATCGAAATAAAATCGCTTAAAAAGAAACCTTCTTGCATCGGCAAGAAGGTTTCTTTTCAGCTTACACTTGTACATATAGCAATATTATCTTATCATTTTATATAGAGTAAGATTTTGTAAGGGAAAGGAATTGTATATGAATAAGCAAAGAATTTATAGTATAGTAGCAATCCTTCTATTTGTTGTAGGTGGTGTGTTAATCGGAAAGCCATTTTATGATGGATATCAGGCTGAAAAAAAACAGACTAAAAATGTACAGGCTGTTCAAAAGATGGATTATGAAAAACATGAGACGGAATTTGTAGATGCTTCGAAAATTGATCAACCAGACTTGGCAGAAGTAGCGAATGCATCATTAGATAAGAAACAAGTAATTGGTCGTATTTCGATCCCGAGTGTTTCATTAGAACTTCCTGTTTTAAAATCTTCTACTGAGAAAAACCTATTATCAGGTGCAGCAACAGTAAAAGAAAATCAAGTAATGGGAAAAGGAAATTATGCATTAGCAGGACATAACATGTCTAAAAAAGGTGTTTTATTTAGTGATGTAGCAACTTTGAAAAAAGGCGATAAAATGTATTTGTATGATAATGAAAACGAATATGAATATGCGGTTACTGGTGTATCTGAAGTAACTCCTGATAAATGGGAAGTTGTAGAGGATCATGGGAAAGATGAGATAACGCTTATTACATGTGTATCTGTGAAAGATAATTCTAAGCGTTACGTTGTTGCTGGTGATTTAGTAGGAACGAAGGCGAAGAAGTAAAAAAGAAGGTCAACTCTTTAAAGAGTTGACCTTCTTTTTTACTAATGTTGAGAAATAATAGAATATTTTAGTTGGTATTTAAGTATTTTTCTATTTATGTATAATAAAGTTAGAATTTAAGATTTTGGGAGGAACAAGAGTGAAACAACAGGTGAAGAAACTTCTTTTAACAACAAGTGTAGCGTTATTGGTAGCTCCAATTTCAACCTATGCGCATCCAGGGCGTACAGATGCTAATGGGGGACATACGTGTCGTACAAATTGTGAGAAATGGGGATTACAGTACGGGGAATATCATTATCACAATAAACCAGCTTCTAGTAGCGGTGCAACGAGTCCAGCTCCAAGCTCTAATAACAATGGTGCTGTAGAAGCTGAAAGACAAGCAGAAGCGCAGCGCAATGCTGAGGCTGAAAAACAACGTGCCGCAGAGGCACAGCGTAAAGCAGAAGAAGAGCGACAACGTGTAGCGGAGGAACAAAGAAAAGCAGAGGAAGAGAGACAACGTGTAGCTGAAGAACAAAGAAAAGCTGAAGAGGCACGTAAGCGAGAGGAAGCACAGCGTCAAGCTGATATGGAAAAAGGGCAGCTTGAGGGACAAAAAAGTGGAGAGACTGATTTTAAAGCAGGGAAAAATGATACGGAAGCACATTTAGCTGGAAAATCAGATACATATAAAGAAGCATTCAAAACCGTTTATGCTGCATCTTGGTCTTTAGAAGAGCAGAAGAAAACGCATTTTGAAAAAGGAAAAGAGCAAGGGTTAACACAAGAAGCAATGGACGATAGTCAAATTACTCCTGAGTTTAAGGTGAACTTTACAGAAGGTTTCCAAGTAGGTAATAAAGAGAGAACCGAAAAGATTGAAAAAGAACAAGCGGAACTTGGTGAAAAGGCTGGTAAAGAATTAGCTGAAAAGAAACCTGGAAATACTGAAAAGGATACATATGTGAAAGTATATGAAACCGCGTATGAAAAGGGATATAAGGCTGCTAAAAAGGCAGCGGAAAAAGCTGGATATACATATGCATTTGAAAACTACGACTTAAAAGTTCCTGCTAAGTATGAAAAGAATGAAACATTAAAGAAATGGTTTACTGAAGGATTTAAATCAAATAAAAAGGCAGCGGAAATTCGAGAAGAAGGATATAAAAAAGGAGACAGCTGGCTTTCGTTCTTCTATAAGAGTTTCGTGCCAAGTGAATATAAAGAACATAAAGGCTTGTATGAACAAGCAATAGAAAAGGGAAAGAAAGCGTAAAAAAAGATGAGGAAAATTCCTCATCTTTTTTTAATCCATCCATTTCACTAATTTCTTAGAAATTGATAATAAAACACAACCTAAAACGATCGCCACAGCGCCAATAACTGTGAATACTTCAGCATATCCAAGTGAAGTTGTGAAGCTTGCAAGCTGTCCGCCTAAAATATTAGCAATACCTGAGCTTGCTAACCATACTCCCATTAATAAAGAAGCAAGTTTTACTGGAGCAAGAGCACTAACCATTGATAGCCCGACAGGTGATAAGAATAGCTCACCTAACGTATGGAAAAGATACGTAAAGACGATAAATAGTAAGTTTGCTTTTTCTGTAATGTTATGTTCGTCACTGCCTGTTTTTAACGTAGCGATAACAAGAACAATATAACCGATACCGAGTAAGATCATACCAAGTCCCATTTTTGTTGGGATTTTCATGTCACCATTTTTTCTAGTTGCCAGTTTCGCCCATAATGCTGAAATAGCTGGTGCAAGTAAAATAATAAATAACGGATTGACCGATTGGAACCAAGATGTTGGAACTTCCCATCCGAATACAGAGCGGTCTACAAATTTGTTTGTATATAATGTTAACGAACTACCAGCTTGTTCAAATCCAGCCCAGAAGAAGACAACAAAGCATGTTAAAATGACGATAACTGTTGTACGTTGTTTTTCTTTTTTTGTTAACGGTGTATTTCCTATTGTTTGTTGTCCAGCATCCGTTTGCAAATCGCGAGTTGGTTTTTTACCGATATCACCAAGGAAGCGATTTGATAGTGTTGTAAATAAAATTTGTCCAATGATCATTCCGATTGAAGCGGCTAAGAAACCGTAACGGAATCCGAAATGAGCAACGCCATCTACTGTTGTTTTGAATAAATTTTCTGATAAAAACCCGCAAACGAGTGGAGCTAAAAATGAACCGACGTTAATACCCATGTAGAATATTGTAAATGCACTATCACGTTTTGGATCATTTTCTTCGTATAATTCTCCAACAAGTGTAGAGATATTCGGTTTGAAGAATCCATTACCGATAATAATAAGCGCTAATCCGAGGTATAGACCGACTTGGTTTTGCAAGGCAAATAGTGTAAGGTTACCGATTGCCATTGTTATACCACCAATTGTGATGGCTTTTCGTTTGCCTAGAAAACGGTCCGTTAAGTATCCACCGATCAATGGTGTGAAATAACAAGCACCAGTATAAAATCCGTAAATAGAGAGTGCCCAAGCGGGACTAAACCCAAGACCACCACTTACTAAAGCTGTTGTTAAATATAATGTTAATAATCCTCGTAATCCATAGTAACTAAATCTTTCCCACATTTCTGTAAAGAAGAGTAAGTATAAACCTGGAGGATGTTTCTTTTTTCTTTGTTGTTCTCTTTCTAGTTGTATCGCTGATTCCATAATATTTTCCTCCTGACACAAGCAAAAAACAAAGTTAATAGTATTGCATGATTAATATTTTACCTTATTAACTATTATAAGTCAATAAAGGTTGATTTTTCAGAAGAAATTTGAAAAGGGAAATAGCTATAGAATGGGTGTTTCTTTTGTGATAGACTATGGACTATGTTTTCTTTGTAAGGAAGCGGATTACCGCATTTTTTTATTTGTGGAATTGATTTCATGTAAGGTGAAATTGAAGAAGGAGAAAGAAATGAAATTGTTACAGAAAAAAGAAATTTTGCTTATTAGTCTTATGTTATTCTCTATGTTCTTTGGGGCCGGAAATCTTATATTTCCACCTTTCCTTGGATATGAAGCAGGAGAACATGTATGGATTGCATTGTTAGGTTTTATTATATCAGCAACAGGGCTTCCTATATTAGGTGTTATCGCTATTGCGAAAGCAGGGAGTTTTCAAACGTTAGCGGGCAGGGTTCATTCTTCATTTGCAATTATTTTTCCGTGTATTGTGTACTTATTTATTGGACCAGGTCTTGGTATACCACGTGCAGGAAGTTTAGCTTTTGAAATGGGGCCAGGTCAGTTGTTCCCAGAAGCGGGTAGCGTAGTTTTGTTATTGTACACGGCTATTTTCTTTAGTATTGTTTACTGGTTAAGTTTATCACCGTCTAAATTAATGGGCTTGTTTGGAAAGGTGTTAACGCCTTTATTATTATGTATGATTGCTATTATATTTATAAAAAGTATGTTTACATCAGTAGGCAGTGTGAAAGAGCCTGCAGGAAATTATGGACAAGCTCCTATGTTCCAAGGATTTTTAGATGGATATTTAACGATGGATGCGTTAGCAGCTTTAATATTTGGGATTGTTATTGCAAATGCTCTGCGTGCAAAAGGTGTAGCGGATGATAAAGGTTTAGCGAAATATATGAGTATTGCTGGTATTGGAGCAGGACTATTACTAACTATTATTTATGTCATTCTTGGATATGTTGGTTCAATTAGTGGTTCATTGGGTACATTTGATAACGGTGCGAAAGTGTTAGCACAAGTTATGACGACATTATTTGGACAAGGCGGAGTAGTATTATTAGGCCTTATTTTTACTATCGCATGTTTATGTGTTTCAATTGGGCTGGTTACGTCTTGTAGTCAGTTTTTTGCAAGTGTATTTCCGAAAGTATCTTATAAAGTTTGGGCATTTATATTAAGTTTTGTTAGTATGGTTTTAGCTAATTTAGGATTAACGCAAATTTTAAAAGTATCGGTACCGATTCTGGGATTTATTTATCCAGTTGCACTAACGCTTATTATTTTAGGGTTATTCCATAAGTATATTGGAAAGTATGTATACGTATATTCGGTCACGATTGGAATCGTAGCGTTATTTAGTGCGATTGATATTTTAAACAAAAGTGTACTGATGAATAAATGGACACCACTACTAAAAGTTCTTCCGTTTTATACAGAAGGTGTAGGTTGGATTGTTCCGGCATTTGTAGGTGCCTGCCTCGGTATGATTGCTAGTATTGCTATAAATAAGAATAAATAAGTAAGAGGTGTTTTCCTATTTCGGAAAACACCTTTCTTTTTTTTGAAAAATAGTATCGAACATGAATAGACTAATAGTATGATAAGGGTAATTGGTAATATATAGCTTTTACATGAGTGATGAGGGGGGAGCGTATGAAGGAGGATTTGAATAAGAAAATAGAAGCACTCGAAACGGCAATTGAAACGATGCAAGAGACACTTTATGAATTGAAAGCGAAACAAAGAAAAATAGAAGTAGATAAAGTTCAACAAAATGTTAATAAGGAAAAGAAAGAATATATTGAAGCGGTAAGTAATGAAAAGTTACAAGAAGATGTAGTGAAAATCAAAGAGCCTGTTCAAAAAGTTGAGGAAAAACAAGTAAATATATCTGTTTTTAAACCGGAACCATTCAATATTATTAAGTTTTGCCAAACATGGTTGCCGCGTATATTTGTCGGTATTATGCTACTTGGCGTTATTTGGTTATTTAAAGCAGGGGTAGATGCTGGTTTATTAACACCAGCGATACGAATTGTGTTTGGTATCGCCTTATCTATCGGTTTGTATTATATAGGGGATATTCAAATTAAACGAGAGCGGCAATCGTTAGGATTAGTATTAGCTGGAGGAAGTATTACAGGTATTGTTTTAACAACGTTTGCGGCACATTATTTATATGAGTTTATTCCTGCAAGTATTGCGTTTATCTGTAATATTGTATGGGTTATTTTAGGGATTTATTTAGCGAAAAGATATAGATCGGAATATCTCGCTATTTTCGTGGCGGTGGGAGCATTTTTTGTTCCTTTCTTGTTAAATAGTACGACTCCTAATACGTATATTTTCTTTAGTTATGAGACGATATTAACAATTAGCCTATTATGGTATGCATTGAGAAACCGTTATAAGTACTTGTATATGATTTCTTATGTTGTTGCGGCAATTGTCCTATTTGTCTTCTTTGTTGTTATGTCAATATTAGTAGAGAATGTGCAAGTACAGTTAACAGTTGTATACGGTGCAATTCATTTACTATTATTTTGGCATATGTTTTCGGAGAGAAGTTTTATACAAGAAGCACGATTGGCGATATTTAGTGCGAATGCAGTTTTCTTTATTTTAGCTATCTCCCAAATTCCTGAATTTACAACGTGGGGATTAGTTATAAGTGCATTTGTGCATGCTGCTATGTTTGTACTTGAATATAGGAAGAATAAACATTCTGTATTTTCAAATCTAATATTTGGATTTGCAATGGGGTCATTTAGTTTAGCAATTTTATACGAGTACAGTTTGGTGAATGCAGCAATCGTATTATTGTTACAAGGTTTCCTCGGTATGGTTACTGCTATTAAAGTAAAGCAAAATATTAAATTGTATGTAAGTGCAACGATTTATGCGATTGGAATGGTGCAGACGATTTTTAGCCCGTTTGATCATTTCATTTCGGCAGGATTTGTCGCTCATATTATTTTGATAGGAACGTTCTATTATTGCATGAGACAAGCGAAAGAAGTGTTAGCGAGTTTTGGTAAATATGTGTACTCTATAGCGCTCTACTCGTTAATGGTTATTGTGTTTATTACAATTACTAGGATCGGTGAAGTTCTTTCTACAGATGGAAGTATAATTAGCGTATCTGTATCATTATTATGGATGGTATATGCTTTATTTGCAGTTTGGTTTGGCCGTTATAGACAGATGAACGAAATATTATATGCTGGATTAGTCGTATTAGTAGTAACAGTAGGGAAGTTATTCCTTCTCGACCTACCAGAGGTGTCGATGATGATTAGGGCGGTGTTATTCTTAATCGTAGGTAGTATAGGTATCGTTATTTCAAGAATGTTTTTCTCAAAAGAAGAGAAGTGAGAAGAAGGCAATCCCTTTACGGATTGCCTTTTCTTTTACTTTACTTTAATTCTTACCAATCGTTACAGCCTCATTATATTTAGCTGTTGTGTTTTGTCTTAGGCGAAGTGTTGCTTGTCCAGTTGTATTTGGGGCAAGTTGTACGTTCACAATTTTTTCAGCAGATCCTTGGTTATTTGTTATGAAAGAGAATGTACTGCTATATCCGAAAGAAGACGGCCAAGTGCCATTTGTATTTTGAACTTTTGCTACCTGTGTTCCGCCAGTTGTGAAAATACCTAAAGAATAATTATTGTACGTTGTATTTGGTAATAAGTTATTTACTTGAATCGTCATTTGGAACACTTCATTGTTTGGTAGAATGCTAGGGTGAGTAATTACGTAATCACTCGTTGTCACTGCACCGTTATAGCCGTATGAACCTGGTTTGAAAGTATTTGTATTGAACCACTGGTAACCTTGACTTGGTGCACTCCAAGGTTCTGGTTGTGGTTCTGTTGATAAACTTGGTTGTTCAAATGTTTGTAGAGCTGTAGGGGCATCAAGCTGTAAACCACTCACTTGATCTAAGCTTGTAAATGTTTCTTGCTTCGCTAACCAATTCACGATGTTTTCTAATAGAACAGCATCGTTTTCTTCTTTATAACCATCATAAGTTTTCTTTGATTGACCTGAATCTTCGCGAACATATTTTGGCGTAGCATCTTCAACAGGAGAAGAATCACCAATAAAGGCTGCTTTTCCAAGGCCAACTTTCGAAATAGCAGCATAAGGCCCCTCTGCAACGCCACCACCGTTATAAACGCCGCTATCAACAGCGTTATTCCATTTTGATGGATTTTCTGGAAGATATACAAGGCCTTTCGCTAGTTTTGGATTTGTAATCGCAAGGGTAGAGCCGGCATGCATTGCTACAGATGAAACGCCAGTTGTAATTCCGAATGATTGCACAGGTGAGACAATATTTTTAGCTGAAACATCACCAAGTGCATTGTAACGGAAGCGAATACCGAAATTATCGGATAGCCAATCAGAGCTTTCTACTCCTTGCATAGCTTGTGAAGTTGTTTCTTCATTAGACATTCCCTTTGCTGGATTATCCCATGCCCCGCGTCTATATCCATTGAACACTTCTGAGGAGTCCCAGCGGTTTTTATTACGATCTGCATTATAATGATCGGCAATGAAGAAAATACTGCCGCCATTTTTCACGTATTGTAACATTGCGTCTTGTTCAGATTTTTTGTAAGGAATATTTGCCTCTGGAACGATAAACACGTTGTGATTTTTTAAGTCGTCGTATGTAATAGGTGTTGATTTACGAAGTTCTTTTACATGATATCCGTTTTGGGCAATGCCGTTTCCGAAATCAGAAAAGCCGCCATCAATAACCCAGTCAGCTGTCCCGGCAGTTTGACCGTGCGTATTATCGAATAATACTTTCTTCCCATTGTTTTGATTTACAACCTTTGCAGCAATTTCAGGAGCTGGGTCTACAGAGCTTTCGGCATAAGTAGACGGTATGAACGAACTCCCCATACTAAGTGTAATTGCTGTTGCTAAAGAAAATGTAATCCATTTTTTATTCTTCATAGAAGAATCCCCCTAATAATAAATATATGTGCTTTAATAATGTAATTTATTTTTCTGAAAAAATAAAGACAGAAAACGTAAAAAATATTAAAAAATTGTAAAAATAACGTGAATTTTGTTGAGAAATATTTATATAGGCAATAAAAAATCCCTTCCAATTAATAAGGAAGGGATAGCTTGTTTAACTAATTTTTGAATTAGGTGTTTCATCGATCTTATGAAACCCTTTCATGTAATACACGATAGCTAAGCCGATAAGCCAAATTGGGCCAATGATTAATGCAATTCGTGTATCTTCTGAATACGCCATAATACCTAGTACAAGTGCGAGGAAGCCAAGTGAGAAGTAAGAGCTTAATGGATGTAAAGGCATTTTATACGTTAGCTTGTCTTTTTTCTCAGTTGGTAATCCTTTACGGAATTTAATTTGAGCGACTAATATTATACCCCAAGTCCAAATTGCCCCGAAAGTTGAAATACTAGTTAGCCATGTAAACACTTTTGCAGGAACAAGATAGTTTAATATAACGCCAACGAGTAAAACAATCGCAGTTGCTATAATACCTTGACTTGGAATGCCATTTTTATTTAAACGTCCAAATCGTTCAGGTGCTTTCTTTTGTTGTGCTAGTGTAAATAGCATACGCCCTGTACTAAATAAACCACCGTTACAAGAAGAAAGTGCAGCTGTTAATACAACAAAGTTAATAATACCTGCTGCTTTTGCAATGCCGATTTGTTGGAATGTTAATACGAATGGACTTCCTTTCTCGCCAAGTTCGTTCCATGGATAAATTGCCATCATAACGAATAATGCCCCGACGTAAAAGATTAGGATTCTCCAAAATACGTTATCGATAGCTTTTGCGAGTGTTTTCTTCGGGTTTTGAGCTTCACCAGCTGTAACACCAATTAGTTCAACGCCTAGATAAGCGAATAATACCATTTGTAAGGAAAGCAATAATCCAGAGAAGCCATTTGGGAACCAGCCCCCATGTTCCCAAAGATTTGAAATACCAGTTGCAACGCCGCCATTTCCAAATCCGAATAGAATAATACCAAAGCCAATCACTATCATACAGATAATTGTGACAATTTTAATGAGAGCAAACCAAAACTCAAGTTCTCCAAATACTTTTACTGATAAGAAGTTGAAAGCGCTCATTAATAATAGAGCGAGTAGTGCCCAAGTCCAGCGCGGGATATCTGGGAACCAGTACTGCATGTAAATTCCAGCCGCCGTAATTTCAGCCATACAAGTAACAACCCATAAGAACCAGTAGTTCCAACCAGTAATATAGCCAGCAAGTGGGCCGATATAATCATTAGCATATTTACTAAAAGAGCCGGCAACCGGTTGTTCAATTGCCATTTCTCCGAGCGCTCGCATAATGAAAAAAATAACGAGTCCAGCGATCATATAACCTAGTAAGATGGAAGGACCAGCTAGTTTAATAGCAGAAGCAGATCCTAAAAATAGCCCAACGCCAATAGCCGAACCGAGTGACATTAAAGTAATATGTCGTTCTTTTAAACCTCGATTTAAAGTTCCAGATTTGTTTGTGTGCTGCATAAGAAGAATCCCCCTTGTAGAATGAGTTGCCTAAATATTTAACTATTTCAAATTATAAAACATTTATATCTGTTATGCTACAAAAATAATCAAAATGAACTGTACTACATCTGAACTTGTCAGACTTAAACTTAAAATTCTCACTATTAGAGAATATATTGACTCTTCTTTTTATTGATTGTTAAGATTAAGTATTATATTTTCTCACATACTAGTAAGAAAAGAATGTGTGATAATAATTCAGGTGTAGGAAGGGTACATAGCCATGTTTCAATTACAAAAATATAACACTTCTGTGAAGCAAGAGCTTTTAGCGGGCATCACAACTTTTTTTACATTTGCGTATATTCTTGTCATCAATCCGAAAATATTATCTGATGCAGGTGTACCATTTGATCAAGCGTTTACGGCAACTATTATTGCGACAGTTATTGGGACGCTATGTATGGCGTTTTTAGCTAATTATCCAATTGTTATTGCTCCAGCTATGGGGATGAATGCATATTTTGCTTATTCTGTCGTTCAACAGGCAGAGGGGATTACGTATGTCATTGCGTTTTCGGCAGTATTTGTAACAGGTATCATTTTTCTTTTATTATCTTTCACTTCATTTAGGCAAAAGCTAATTATCGCAATTCCTGACAGTTTAAAACATGCAATTGCAGGTGGAATTGGACTATTTATTGCTTTTATTGGATTACGTCTATCTGGAATTATCGTGGATCATCCATCTAACTTAGTTACGATTGGTGATTTTCATTCTCCAGCCGTTATTTTAACTTTAATTGGTTTAATTTTAGCGGCAGTATTAATGGTATTACGTGTGAGTGGTGCATTATTTATTAGTATGATTGTGACAGGAATTATCGCCTTCTTTACGGGGCAACTGAAGTTTGAGGATAAAATTGTAGCGATGCCTCATTTACCAGAGGGTATTATCGTTTCAAATCCAATCAATGCTTTTTCAGATGTAATTCAGTATGGATTATATGGTGTTGTATTTTCATTTTTACTTGTACTTTTATTTGATACGACAGGTGCATTACTCGGTTTAATTAAACAAGCTGGTTTAATTACAGATAATACAGAGAAACGTTTTGGCAAAGCGTTTATTGCAGATGCGATTGGCGGAACGACAGGTTCTATCTTCGGAACAAGCCCAACAGCAGCAACGATTGAATCGTCAGCTGGTATTGCTGCAGGTGGTAAAACTGGATTAACAGGTATTGTAGTTGTTGGTCTAACGATTATAACGGCATTTTTCAGCCCTGTTATCGCGTCTTTATCAAGTGTAGCTGCTATTACAGCTCCTTCATTAATTATTGTAGGTAGTTTAATGGCACAAAGCATTCGTGATATTAATTGGAATGAATTTGAAGATGCATTACCAGCATTTTTGATTTTCGTTGGTATTCCGTTAACGTCTAGTATTGCAAATGGAATTGCAATTGGATTTTTAGTGTATCCAGTATTAAAAATTGTGAAGGGGAAAGGGATGGAAGTACATCCGTTACTATATTTATTTACAATTTTATTTGGATGTCATTTATTCTTATAGTATAGAGATAGGAAAGGGGTCTTCTTATGAGAGGCTCCTTTTTTGTGTATAATAAAGTGAAAAAAACAAATCAATTACGTAAAATATAAATTACTTAATGGAATATATATGTTACAATAAAGGCAGAGGAGGAACATGAATGGCTGTAAGTAAAATAAAAGTCGCACGTGTTCAGTTAGATTTAACACAACAACAATTAGCAGAAAACGTAGGCGTCACAAGGCAAACAATTAGTTTAATTGAGAAGGGGAAATACAATCCATCTTTAGATTTATGTTTGAAAATTTGTTATGCAGTAGATAAAACATTGAATGATTTGTTTTGGGAGGAAAAGGAGTGATAGGGTGAAAATCGTGAAAGATGAACGTTTAATGATTGAGGGATTAAAACATATTAGATTGGCTTTCATCTTACAAAATGTCGTCATACTAGGCATTGTTTTTTACCGTTACGTCTTGCAAGGGGCAGGGTATGAAAGTGTTTCGGATTTATTAATGGTATTTATGGGCGGGATAATAGTTATTAACTTTTTAAACTTAAAAAATTCGGTGGAAGTGTATGAGCATACAGGGGGAGTATCTCGTAGTTATTTCATGAAACTATTATTAATTCCAGTAGGGATTGTTATTGGGATTTTAGCTATTTGTATCATTGTAACACCGGATATTTCGATAAAGGAAATTAGTATAACAGGACTTATTATGTTTGTTTGCTTTTTAATTCCTAGTTTGTTTATATACATATATATGAAAAAAATAAAAAGTGAAAAAGAAATATAAGAAAAGCTTTCTGCAATATGCAGAAAGCTTTTCTTATATTTCTTTATACATTACTTTATGTAGTCCTATTGGATCAATCTCGAAGATTTCACCATGCTCATGGAAGTCTAATCGTTTGTAATAATCCGCTACGGTAATTCGGGCATTACACCATAGAATATTTGCTTCGCGTTCTTGGAGGACTTGTTCAGCTTTACGGATTAAGGAGCTGCCAGCATGCTGGTTTCGGAAATTAGGTAATGTTGCCATTCCTCGTAGACGATAGTGGTTACCAGCTTTTAAATCAGGATGTATTTCTTTAGAGAAAGAGGCGATGCTAACAAGTTCATCATGTAGAAATGCACCTAAATGAAAGGCGTCTGTTTCGTAATCTGAATCGTATTTACAATCTTCTAATGATTGATTGGGACGCAAAACCTTTTGGCGTAATAAGTATGTTTCAGATGCATCAATATGTTTCACTGTAATCATAATATCACCCTTTCTTATAAGCCTTTTTCTATAAGTTGTAAGAAGAAATATGCGGGTGCAACGAGAAGTCCTAGTATGCTAGCTGTTCCGAGAAGGAGTGAAATTAAGAGACAAAAGTACTTAATTCCATTCGGTTTTTTCCATCCATAACTACAAATTTCAATGCTAATACCGATGAGAATAATGGCGACGAGTACTTCTGCTAATAATAAGAGAGCTAAAGTTGAAATAGACATAATGTGATTCATCCCCATAATATGTGATAGTAACATTTTACCATATAAAATTGAAAAAATGCCCCTCATTTATGTGAGGGGCATTTTCTATTCTAATATGTTTTTCATTGTATCAATATGTTCTTTTGAACCCGTTACAAGTAAAGTATCGCCATGCTGTAACTTCGTATCACCATGTGGTATTAATGCTTTATTACCACGGTAAATTTGAATGACAAGTACATCACCTAGAAACGGAAGGCGACGAAGTGCTAAGCCGTTATATTTATTACTCCGTAGTTCAACCTCACGCACCGTTTCATTTGCTGTTGTAATCAAGCGAACGAGACTCGGTTTATCAATAAGTGCACGTAATAAAATACGTGTAGAGTTAATAGTCGAGAATACAGCGATATGTTCTTGAGTCGCTTTTTCTTGTAGAAGGGGATCTTCTACACTTGCGATGACGTGTTCAACACCTAATTCTTTTGCGTGTTCTGCTAATAATAAGTTTTGTTCATCATCACTTGTCGCAACAACAACACGGTCTGCTTCGAAAGCTTGTTGCTCCATTAAAGATTGAATAGTAATATCATCTAATTTTACAATAGGGAAGTCATGAGATTTCGCTTCCTCATCATTTATTTTATTTTGACGTATCATATATAGTGTTACGTCATAATCTTCACGTTTTAAATCAAGTGATAACGGAAGGGTAATTCTGCTTGCACCAATAATAGATACTTTCGGTTTTGGTGTTTCCACTTTTGGAAACATCTTTTTAAATAATATAGGTGCAAAAATACAAGTAATAACTGCACTTAAAATAAGAGATGCTGATAAACTTGGGCTAATGATGCCTAGCTTTTCACCGATTTGTGCAGCCGCAATAACTAAAGAAAGTGTTGATGTTAACAAAATAGCACTTCCGAGTACGATATTGCGTGGGTACCATTTTCGTAAGACGAGTGATGGCAACAGTTTTGAAATAAAGAGTCCCACAATTAGAATTGGGATCATTAGCATACTAGAAGGCTCGTTAAAAATAGACCATACTTCTAGATTTACACCAACCATTACGAAGAAAATAGGAATGAAGAAGCCATATCCGATGGAATCAAGTTTTTCAACCATATCTTCATTTGGTGATAATAAAGATACGAGTACACCTGCTAAAAAGGCTCCCAAAATATTTTCTGCCCCAACAGATTCAGATAATCCAACTAATATTAAGATGAGTGCAAAAACAGCTCGTGTATCAATTTGTACACTACCGGCTTTTAAGCTTTCTAGGTATGGAATATTTTTAAACCGTCTTGCGACAAAGTAAATTACAATACCAGCACCGAATAGAAGAAGTAGAAGCCACATGCTTTGGCCACTTTCGGAATTTAATCCGACGAATATAGCGAGTAAAATCATTGTAACTAAGTCTGCAATAACAGCGACTAATAAAATGATTTGCCCGATTGCGGTTTTTCCTAAGTTATTTTCTTTCAATGTTGGTACGACAACACCTAAAGAAATAGTTGAAATAATTAAAGTCATGAACATTGCATTGTCTACGAATCCTAGCCATACGAATATTAATGATAGGGCATAAGATAAAATGAAAATAAACAAGAAGATAATGCTTGCTGCTTGGAATGTGTTCGGTTCGTTTGTCGTATTCTTTTTCCCTTTTTGTTTAAAGATCGAAAAGTCAATTTCTAAACCACTTAAAAACATTAGGAAGATAAACCCTAGTGTTGATAAGACTTGAAGCCACATATCGGGCTCAATGATGTTAAATCCACTTTTACCTACAAAGATTCCTGCGATAATTTCTGCAACAACGACAGGAAGTGCTTTTAATTTAAAGCGCTGTAACAAAAGGGGAACGAAAAACGCGATTGCGACGACAACCATAAGTGATAGAACAGAAGAATGATGTTCCATTGCGTTCTCTCCCTTCAAATAAATATAGTAACTATTTAGCCATATAATAGGAAGAAAAGCAACGGATATGGTTTCGATTTCATAAAGAAAGAGTTTTCTTAACATTTGTCATAATAAGTATATCTTTCATGATTTTGTTGTTAATTCCGTAATGTGGATGTAATAGGGGGAGGGGATAAAGTGAAACTTTAATCAGTGGGGGTCTTACTGCTCGTTAATGCGGGATAAAAAAAGACTGCTGAGGAATCCCAGCAGTCTTTTCATGCAAATTACATTGAGAAGAAGATCCATACAGTAAGACCAACTGTTGCAGCTGCAACGAAGAAACTGTATATCATTGTAAGAATTTGAATTCTTCCTTCTCCTTCTTTTAAATGCATGAACATAATTAATTGTAATAAAGCTTGCGCAACAGCCATTATGATAATAGTTGTTAATATCGTTGAAAGTGGCAGGGTTGTATAAAGTGCCACGTATAAAGCTAGAAACGTTAGTGCAAGCGATAAAATAAATCCGAAAACGTGTGACCATGGGAATCCGCTATGCCCATGTCCGTTTGCTTGGTTGTTATTTTGACCCATTTACGCCACCATCCCGTTCAAGTAAACTAGTGTGTAAATAAAGACCCAAACAAGATCAAGGAAATGCCAGTATAAGCTGATAATAAATACTTTACGAGCTGTAACTGGTGTTAAACCTCGTTTTAAAATTTGGATAATAACACAAGTTGCCCAGATGATACCACCTGTTACGTGGGCACCATGCGTTCCAAGAAGAACGAAGAATGCCGATAAGAAAGCACTTGTTTGAATCGTTGCACCTTCACCAATGTACATAATGAACTCTTCGATCTCGAAGAATAGGAAACCTGCACCTAAAAGTAAAGTTAGTATAAACCAGGCTAACATTCCTTTTTGATTGTGTTTACGCATTTCATGAATTGCGATACCACATGTGAAACTACTTGTTAAAAGTAGTAGTGTTTGAATTAAAAGCGTTTTAAGTTCAAACAGTTGCGCTGGTGTTGGGCCATCTGCCGTACGACCAGCAAGGACTAGATAAGAGGCGAAAAGTGTTGCGAACAGCATAATTTCAGCCCCAAGAAAAATCCAGAATCCTAGGATATTCAACCTGCTTTGCTCGGATTGATATTCCAAAGGTAAGCTTTTATCTAAAGCCGCCATGTCATTTCACCTCTCATGCTATATGTTCTGTTTCTTTAATTTCATCAACGCTTACGTAGTAGCCATCATCATAATCGAATGAACGATAGATTAAGCAACCTAAAATACCAATACCACCGATTGCTGCAATCCAGAACCAGCTAAATACTAATGCAAAACCTGCAAGACCGAAGAATAAAGACGCAATAATAGGCACACCAGAATTACTTGGCATGTGAATTGGTTTTAATTCATCTGCTGTTGGTGTAATTGTTTCTCCACGTTTTTTCATGAACCAGAAAGCATCAGCTTCTTTAATTTCAGGAAGTTTCGCGAAGTTGTAATGTTGTACAGGAGATTGAGTTGCCCATTCAAGTGTACGGCCGTCCCATGGATCTCCAGTTGTGTCACGCTCACCGTGACGTGCACTCCAAATTACGTTATAGCAAAGGATTAGGAAGCCAATAGCCATCATTACAGCACCAACAGATGCGATTTGGTTTAGCCAGCCCCATCCAAGACTTTCAGAGTAAGTGTACATACGACGAGTCATACCGTCTAAACCTAAGAAGTACATTGGGAAGAAACAGATGTTAAATCCGCTCATAAAGATCCAGAATGTCCATTTACCTAGGCGTTCATTTAACATATGACCTGTCATTTTTGGATACCAGTATGTGAATCCAGCAAGCATAGCGAATACTGTACCTGCGATTAATACGTAGTGGAAGTGAGCAATTAGGAAGTAGCTGTTATGGTATTGATAATCAGCTGCTGCCATTCCAAGCATAACCCCTGTAACTCCACCAACTACGAAGTTTGGAATAAATGCCAATGACCAAAGCATTGGAACTGTAAAACGAATACGTCCTTTATACAGTGTAAACAACCAGTTAAAGATCTTAACACCGGTTGGAATCGAAATCGCCATTGTCGAAATCGAGAAGAATGAGTTAACCGCTGGACCTGCACCCATAGTGAAGAAATGGTGAAGCCATACGACGAAACTTAGTAAAGAAATTGCAACCATCGAGTACACCATCGCACTGTAACCGAATAGACGTTTACGTGAGAATGTACTAATGATTTCAGAGAAAATACCGAATGCCGGTAAAATAACGATATATACTTCAGGGTGACCCCATACCCAGAATAGGTTGGCCCATAACATCGGCATACCGCCGCTCGCCATCGTAAAGAAGTGAGCATCGAATAGACGGTCAAATGTCATTAATGCAAGAGCAACTGTTAATACTGGGAAAGCGAAAATAATGATAATTGTTGTAATTAAGATTGACCAAGTAAACATTGGCATTCTCATTAATTTCATGCCAGGTGTACGCATTTTTAAAATAGTAACTAGGAAGTTAATACCTGTCATTAACGTACCGAGACCTGAAATCTGTAATGCAATTGCGTAGTAGTTATTTCCTACACCAGAAGTAAACTCTGTACCTGCCATTGGGAAGTAAGAAGTCCACCCAGCGTCTGGAGAACCACCGATTACGAAAGCGATGTTGAATAACATTGCTCCGACAAAGAATAACCAGAAACTTAAAGCATTTAAGAACGGATATGCAACGTCACGAGCACCAATTTGTAATGGTACTACAAGGTTCATTAATCCCATAACGAATGGCATTGCCATGAAAAGAATCATTACTGTACCATGTGTTGTAAAGATTCCGTTATAGTGTTCAGCGTTTAAATAAGTTGTTTCTGGGAATGTTAACTGTGCACGGATCATTAAACCATCCATACCACCACGGAATAACATTATAACGGCAGAGATAATATACATGGTCCCTATTTTTTTATGGTCAACAGTTGTCAACCATTCATCCCAAAGCCATCTCCATTTTTTGTACTTTGTTAGTACGAAAAGAATCGCTAATGTCACAAGAACGATAGAAGCGTCAGCTCCGTAAATAATTGGGTCACCTGTGACAAAAAATTCATCAAGCTTCACTGTGTTCACTCCAATCTGTTGGAATAATAGCTATTATTTTTTGTTTTTGTAGTAGTTGTAATCACAATATTCAAGTGATTTTGGATCTACATAACTTAAGTGGTGACTAGAGAACGTCATACGCCCCACTACACCAGGTTTAATAATTTCGTTGTATTTCTTTTCTGATAATTTAGGGGCAGTTTCTTGTACTTCTTTTACCCACTTATCATATTTCTCTTTAGTTTTTGCTTCAACTTCGAACTCCATGTGAGTGAATCCTTCACCAGAGAAGTTCGAACTACGACCTAGGTAAGAACCTGGCTTGTCAGCTTGTAAATATAAGTCCATGATCATGCCATCCATTGTATACTTCATACCACCAAGTTCTGGTACCCAGAAAGCATTCATTGGACCGACAGAAGTCAGCTTAAATTGAATTGGTACACCAGCTGGGATGTTTAAATAGTTAACGGTTTCAATTTTTTCCTCCGGGTAACTAAATAACCATTTCCAGTTTGCAGATGTAACATAAATTTCAACTGGTTTAATATGTTTGGACTCTTGCGGAACCTCTTCCGAAGCATAAGTTGCTTTAACTGTTGGAATCGATAATGCGATAACGATAATAACAGGAATAATTGTCCAAATGATTTCTAATAATGTGTTACCATGTTGATCAGGTGGCTCATAGTCCATATTCTCTGGTTTTTCACGATAACGAATCAAGATGACTGTAAACAAGATGAATACAATTGCGATAATTAATGACATAAGCAAGAATGACCAAACAATTAAATCATACTGTGCTTTTGCAACAGGTCCTTGCGGATTTAATACTGCGAGTTTTTTATCACAGCCACCGAGGAACAGAAGTAATGATAACGGAAGAAGCGAAGCCAACTTCCAAAACGTTTTCTTTAGTTGCACGATTGAAAATCTCCTTTCTCCTTGGATTGAAACTATGCCAATAAAACAATATAAACCTATTAATTTATAGAAGGCAATAGTTTTTGTCATATTGTTAAAAAATAGACACAAATGCACACTTTTTAAGGTGAATATCATTTGTAACTTGATAACATTGTAAACTATTTTCCAGATAAAAACATGATTGTGGAAATTTTAAGATAAATAAAGTTATACCAAGATATCCAAGAAATAGAAAAAAGCTATCTTATTATAAGGAAGATAGCTGAATGTTTTGTATATTTAGTTTATTTCCTGAGTTATATTTTTTTTCTGTTCAAATGTGACAACTTTTTTATATTTTACTTGGTATAAAATGTAACAAATGATCATAAATGGAATCCCGCAATAAAGAGCAATTCTCTGATCTGGAATGAAAGCTAAACTAACAAATGTAAGGAAATTGAGTGAGAAAGCTACGATTGGAACTATTGGATAAAGTGGTGTGCGGTATTTTAAATCATTTATGTCGCCGCCATTTTTCACGAAATTTCTACGGAAGAAAAACTGTGAAGCTGCAATCGACATCCAAACAACAACAGCAGCCATTGCTGCAATAGAAGTTAAAATTAAAAAGACAGTATCTGCTGCAAATATACTTGTTAATAAAGAAAGGCTTGCGAAAATTAGACTGAAAATTAACGCATTTAGTGGTACACCTCTTTTAGTTAACTTCGTAAAAGCTGGACTAGCCATTCCTTGTTTTGCCATTGCCCAAAGCATACGAGAATTTGCGTATAGGCCAGAGTTAGCTACGGATAATACAGCTGTAATAATAACAAAGTTCATAATGTCCGCTGCATAAGGGATACCAGCCACATCAAATACAAGTACAAATGGACTTTCAACTAGATTAGCCTCTTGCCACGGGAGTAAACCGACAACAACTGAAATTGCTAGGACGAAGAAGAATAGAGTTCGCCAAATTGTATTTTTGATTGCTTTTGGAATTGTTTTTTCAGGATTTTCACTTTCTCCTGAAGCGATTCCGATTAGTTCTGTTCCTTGGAAGGAGTAATTGACTGTAATCATCGTAAGAAGAACAGCTAATGCACCGTTTGGAAATAGCCCGCCATTTTCAGTGAAATTGTGAAGCATCGGAGCTGGTTTTCCGTTAAAGTCGAGTAGACCGAACATAACTGCACCACCGAGTACGATGAAAATAACAATTGTTGCGACTTTTACACTTGCGAACCAAAATTCCGTTTCTGCATATGCTTTTGCTGATAAAGCGTTCACAAGGAAGAGTGCTGCTGCAAATGTAACACACCAAATCCAAGAAGAAACGTCTGGAAACCAGCGTTTCATTAAAATGCTAACAGTCGTTAACTCTACTCCAACTGTAACAGCCCAATTTAACCAATACATCCAACCGACAACAAATCCAAAACCAGGTGAAATAAATTTGCTTGCATAGCTTTGGAATGAACCTGCTTCTGGCATAGCCACTGACAATTCACCAAGACATAACATCGTTAAATACATAACGAAACCACCGACTAAAAATGCGAGAATAGCTCCGCCTGGTCCTGCATTATGGACGATTTGTCCAGAACCCATAAATAATCCCGTTCCAATGACTCCGCCAAGTGCGATCATGAATAGGTGTCTACTTTTCATTGTTCGTTTTAGATCTGTTTGTTCTACTTGTTGATTCATATGCCCCTCACCCCATATTTTCTTGTATGTGTTAACTTGATTTCATTCTGGGTTTTTAATCATTAGTGGGGGATGAAAAACATACTCGGCTTATTTTGTTGTGAACTGAGTATGTAAAAGATAACTATGACTAAATACCTTAGAATGTTTATTAACCTAGTGAAATAAAATCAATTACTTCACTAGGTTAATGATTTTTATTTTAGCAAAAAATTCTGAAAAAGTATATCGTTTTTTCTTTTTATTAAAAATAATTAGAATTTTACAACGATATAAGTGTGAATAATAATTCACAGAATCTTTCTAGCAAACTAGTAAGAAGAAAGGTACAATGATAAGAGTTGTGTCTGTAAAATAATAATTAATGGAGTTTTGTTTATAATGAAAAAGCTAAAATATCTTTTTGTTTTTGGAATTATACTAGCTGCCGCGTTTTTTATAGGGAAAGATAAAATTATACAAAAGGCGCAAGTGCTACGCTTAGATTTTCTATCTGAAATGAAAGAAGCGGCTATGATTGAAGATGTTCCATTTATAAAACAATTACCAGAATTACCTCGTGGATGTGAAGTGACAGGTTTAGCTATGCTACTACAACATAAAGGTGTACAAGTAGATAAGATGCAACTCGCTAGCGAAATTCATCGTGTTCCATTTGAACAAAATGGTTTGCGTGGAAATCCTTATGAGGGATTCGTTGGAAATATTTACACGAAAGCTGAGCCGGGATACGGTGTATATAATCAACCGATTTTTAATTTAGCAGAAAAGTATGTTCCTGAAAAAGTAATTAATTTAACGGGTAGAGACGTGCAAGATCTATATAAAGTAATTAGTTCTGGCTCTCCAGTATGGGTTATTATTAATACAACGTTTAAGCCGCTAGCTGAAAGTAGTTTTGAAACATGGAATACAAGTTCTGGTGAAGTGAAAATTACATATTTTGAGCATAGTGTAGTAGTGGTTGGATACGATCAAAACTTTGTATATGTAAATGATCCTCTAAAAAACAATCCACGTTTCGCTGTTCCTCGTGCTGAATTTGAAAAGGCATGGGAGCAAATGGGGAAACAAGCAATTACTATTTTATAAAATGAAAAGTCATCTTGCGATGGCTTTTTCTTTTTGAATATTTATTATAGAAAATTCTGAAAATTCTTTTAGAAGTTAACAATTCACGCTATAATAACATTTAACTTGGTAAAGAAGGGGAGAAGAGAAATGGATGTCGCAAAGGAACTTGTTTTATCAAAGAATCAGTTGATTGAGTGGAGAAGGCATTTTCATAAGTATCCAGAGTTATCTTTTCAAGAGGAAAAAACATCTCAATTTGTATTCGACATACTTCGGGAAATCCCGTATTTAGAAGTCTCAAGGCCTACTAAATATAGTGTAATGGCAAGGTTAATTGGTAGGCAGCCTGGTAAAACTATCGCGGTTCGTGCTGATATGGATGCTCTTCCTATTCATGAAGAAAATAAGTTTGATTTTATTTCTATATATCCAGGTGTGATGCATGCGTGTGGTCACGATGGTCACATGGCAATATTGCTTGGTGTAGTACATAAGTTGGTAGAGGAAAGAGAGAAAGTTAAAGGAGAGATTCGCTTTTTATTTCAACATGCAGAAGAAAACTTTCCGGGCGGTGCAGAGGAAATGGTCGCAGCGGGAGTGATGACAGGTGTGGATTACATTATTGGTGCTCATCTTTGGGCGTCATTAGAGGTTGGAAAAGTAGGTGTAATTTATGGTCCTGCGATGGCGGCGCCGGACGTTTTTAAAATTACGATAGAGGGAAAAGGTGGGCATGCTGGAATTCCGCATGAAACAGTTGATAGTATCGCCATTGGTGCGCAAGTAGTTTCGCAAATTCAGCAAATTGTATCTCGCCTCACGAATCCGTTAGATTCTCTCGTAGTATCTGTTACACAATTTCATTCTGGGACAACTCATAATGTTATCCCGGAACAAGCGGAGATTGAAGGGACAGTGAGAAGTTTAAGGCATGAATTAAGAGAAGAAACAAAGAAGAAGCTTGAAAGGATTGTAAAACATATTACAGAATCCTACGGTGCTAAGTATACATTTTCTTATGAATATGGATATCGCCCAGTTGTGAACGATTATGAAGTTACAGAGCTTATTGAACATACAGCATTACAGCTTTATGGAAGAGAAAGGGTTGTTCGTTTACAACCAACGATGGCAGGAGAAGATTTTTCAGCATTTTTACAAAAGGCACCAGGGACGTTCTTTTTTATAGGGGCAGGAAATGAAGAGAAGGGAATTGTATATCCGCATCATCACCCTCGTTTTACAATTGACGAAGACGCATTACCAATTGGAGTGGAAGTCTTTGTATCATCCATTATGAATTTTATAAGTAAAGGAGAATAAGATGAAGAAAATACACGTGCTAGCACTTATTCCAGTTCTTTGTTTAGTAGTTGGACCAGTATTTGCAAATTCGGTCACTCCTTACGTATGGGGGATGCCATTTTTATTATTTTGGGTACTATTATCAGTGCTCATTACGTCTCTTTGTATGGGTCTTGTGTACGTATTCGATCCTGCTAATAAGGGGGACGTAAAATGACTGCATTATTTATCATTATTATATTTTTGTTTCTCGCACTATTTTTAGGAATTCGGGCACAACATGGAAAAGATATGAATTTAGAACAATGGTCAGTTGGAGGAAGAGGATTTGGAACTATTTTCGTTTTTCTCCTTATGGCAGGGGAAATTTATACGACGTTCACATTTTTAGGAGGAAGTGGCTGGGCTTATAGTAAAGGAGCTCCTACATTTTATATTTTAGGGTATGGTGCATTAGCTTATATTTTATCGTATTTCTTATTGCCTCCAATTTGGAAGTATGCAAAAGAACATAACCTCATTTCACAATCAGATTTCTTTGCGAAGAAATACAGGAGTAAGACGCTTGGGGTAATTGTTTCAATTATTGGTGTTATTTCGATTATCCCGTATCTTGTTTTGCAATTAAAGGGATTAGGAATTATCGTTTCGGAAGCTTCCTATGGAAGAGTGACACCTGTTATTGCGGTATGGATTGGTGCTATTGTTATAACTATTTATGTAATGGTTTCAGGTATACATGGATCGGCTTGGACAGCTGCTTTGAAGGACATTATGATACTATTCATCGTTATGTTTTTAGGTATATATTTACCGTATCACTATTACGGAGGATTTCAACCGATGTTTGAAGCTGTAGAAGCTGCAAAACCAGGTTTTTTATCTTTACCTGAAAAGGGAATGAGTATTTCTTGGTTTGTTTCTACTATTATATTAACGGCTCTCGGTTTTTATATGTGGCCTCATACATTTGCCTCAGCTTTCTCAGCGAAAAGTGAAAAAGTATTTAGGAAAAATGCAGCAATTATGCCTCTCTATTCTTTAGTTTTGCTTTTTGTGTTCTTTGCAGGTTTTGCTGCTATCTTGCAAGTTCCAGGGTTAAAGGGAGCGGATGTAGATCTTTCATTATTCCGTCTGGCTCTTCAAACGTTTGATCCTTGGTTTATTGGGATTATTGGTAGTGCGGGGGTGTTAACGGCATTAGTTCCCGGTTCCATGCTTGTTATGGCCGCTTCTACATTATTAGCAAAAAATATTTATGGAACGATGGTACCATCCGCCTCTGATAAACAAGTTGCAAAAGCAGCTAAGCTATTTGTACCTGTCGTGACGCTTATTGCCGTATTATTTACCTTTAAAGGTGGAGAGACGATAGGTGCTCTTCTTTTAATGGGATACAGTATAGTTACGCAACTTTTCCCTGCGCTTGTATGTAGTTTGTTTCCTCGTCAAATTATTACGAAACAAGGTGCGATTGCGGGGATGGGAATTGGGTTGTTAATTGTCGCATATATCACCTTATCTGGTTCTACTATAGCTACGATGTTCCCGGGTGTCCCGCAGTATATGAAAGATTTGAATGTAGGTATAGTCGCGTTGTTAGTTAACATTATTGTGATGCTTGTAGTTAGTGGATTCACAAGAAATGTATCTGTAAAGACCGATAATATAATAGTAGAAAAGTAATTCGTATGTTAGAGCTATCTTCGAAAAGAGATAGCTCTTTTTTGTATATATTTTCTTCTATTAGCGGAATCTAACTAAAAACTTGTTGAAAAGGAAGTTAGGTGGGGAAATTGTTAGAGCTAAAAGGTAACTTGTTTGAAGTTATGAAGGAAATTAGAGATGAGTTAGGTTCACCTAATGATTTAACAATTAGAGAAGTTGCTCTTGCTGGTAGTTTTACACGTTGTGCGGTTGTTTTCTTATGTGGATTGACAGATAAGGATAATGTTTATAAATATGTAGTTCGTACACTTCAATATGAAGAAATACCAAATGAAGCAGCTGTGGTTCAGACATTATTGGATCGTTTTATTTCTATTGCAGAAGTCGGTATGAAGACGACTTTTCCAGATATTATAAATGCGGTTTTAGCAGGAGATACAGTCATATTAATTGATAATATTCAAACGGCTATTGTTGTTAACAGTAGGGCTTGGGAGAAAAGAAGTCTAGAACCGCCAGTGACAGAAGATTTAATTCGTGGACCGAGGGTTGGGTTAAATGAAGATATTAATGTGAATAAAATGTTAATTCGCCGTGGTTTACGTGATCCGAAGTTACGGTTTCAATCTTATATTATGGGGAAGCGATCGCAGAAAGAAGTAACCCTAGTATATATAGAGGATATTATTAACCCTTACATCGTAAACGAGCTAGATCGGCGTCTTCAATCAATAGTGACAGATGTCATTTTTGAGACAGGAACGATTGAGCAATTAATTCAAGATAATAATTTATCGCCGTTTCCGCAGTTTTTAAATACAGAAAGACCAGATAATATAGTGGCTGCATTGGCGAAAGGGAAAGCGGCCATTTTAGTAGATGGGTCACCATTTGCTCTTATAGCTCCACTAGTATTTGTTGATATTTTTCAATCTGTAGAAGATCATTATGAGCGTTGGATAATTGGAACGTTATTAAGAATGTTACGTATGGGATCAGGTATTGCTGCTGTTTTATTACCTGCCATGTACGTAGCGCTTGTATCGTATCATCAAGGGCTTATTCCATCTAAACTAGCTTATTCCATTGCGGGAGCGAGAGAAGGGGTACCGTTTCCTGCTTATATAGAAACGTTAATGATGGCATTAACGATGGAATTAATACGAGAAGCCGGGATTAGGCTTCCGAAACCGATGGGACAAACAATTGGCATCGTAGGCGGTCTTGTAATTGGAGAAGCGGCAGTAAATGCGGGGATTGTAAATCCGTTTTTAGTAATTATTATTGCGGTTACCGCAATTGCTACATTTTCACTTCCTGTATATAGCATTACGATTACATTTCGAATTTTACTTTTCGTCTTCGTGTTAGCTGCAACTGCTTTTGGGTTATACGGAATCATTTTAGCTCTTATTGCACTTGCAATCCATATTACAAATTTAAAGAGTGTTGGGGTACCGTATACAACACCTATTGCTCCTGCTTTTTATAAAGATTGGGAAGAAGAATTGGTTCGTCTACCAAAATCAATGTTAAAAGAGAGACCAGAATATTTACAAACGAAAGACTCTACACTACGTCCAAAGGAGCGAGAGTAATTGAAGCCATTTGAATATGGGGATGAAGAAATTGGATCTCGGGAACTTGGTTTTGCGGTATCGTCAACAATTATCGGTATAGGTGCATTATCTATGCCGCGAGATATTGCTACGCAAACTTTATTTTCGGACGGTTGGATTATTTTGCTTTTGGGTGGATTAATATGTGCAATTTTAGGTTGGTTTGTAACGAGGGTAGCTATTTTATTCCCAAAACAAAACTTTGTTCAATATACGAGTGCACATTTGACGAAGCCTGTTGCATACACAATTAGTAGCATTTTAGTATTAACGTTTGCTGCTTTGACAGCATATGAATCGCGAATGATTGCAATTATTTCACAAACGTATTTGTTTAGTGATACACCAGTACAACTATTGTCGTTCTTTTTCCTATTAGTTGTTATTTATGGAATAGCGGGGTCGAGAGCGGCTCTATTAAGGTTAAACGTTTTATTCTTACCTATCGTTTTAATTGCAATCGTACTGCTTTCTTTATTGAATGTGAACTTAATGGAAATAGATAATTTACTACCGGCTTTTCAAACGGACGTCAGTCAATATGCTGTAGGAGTTAAAAATTCTATTTTCACATTTATCGGATTTGAGGTAGCTCTGTTTTATGCCGTGATGTTGAACGATAAGACAGCGAAAAAAGCGCCAATGGCAGTTGCAAAAGCGGTGATAGTAAACGTTTTGTCATACATTTTAATTTATGTAACTTGTATTAGTGTTTTTTCGTATATGACAACACGTGGATTGACATTTCCAACAATTGAACTAGGGAAAGAAATTGAAATTGGTGGAGGATTTTTAGAGAGATTTGATGCGATTTTTTTTACCACTTGGATTATTACTATTTATAACACTACAGCAATGTATTATGACGTCGCATCTTTATTGTTTTGTGCTATGTTTCCAAAAGTGAAGAAACACGTATTTATTTTTGTGAGTGCTCCTATTATTTTTATGGTGAATATGATACCTGGCAATTCGAATGATTTATCAAGTTATGGGACTTATTTAGCTTGGATAGATATGGGGTTTGTTGTGTCAGCACCTTTGCTAGTTTTTATTGTATATAAAATAAAAAGAAGGAATGGTGGCAATGAAACACCTTCTTAAAATTATAATAATTATGTTTTTAGCTGGATCTATTAGTGGGTGCTCTGAGCTGGAGGAGATAGAAGAAAGGGGATTTGTAGTAGGGGCGGCTTACGATATCGTGAAGGAAAAACAATCGAATCCAATTATGAAAGGGACGTATCAGATGGTGCTCCCAAGTAAATTGTCGCAACAAGGTGGACAAGGGGATGGAGATAGCGAAAATTATATTAATGTTAGTGCGAAAGCAGATAGTGTCTTTGAGCAAATACGAATTATCGCTAAAAAAATTAGTCGCTCATTATTCTTTCCGCATATACAAGTGATAATTTTTTCTAAAGATTTACTAGCGAATCCATATGTTTTACAAAATACGTTAGATGTATATATTCGCGATCATGAAATGAGAAGAAATATTCGTTTGTTCGTTTCTAAGAAAAATGCAGAAGCTATTTTAAAGCAGAGTGCCAAGCCTGAAAATTTGCCAGCGCAGTATATCGATATGTTAGCTGAACATCCTCCGAAAAATGCCCAAATGATTGAGGCTGCAAGAATTGGTGAAGTACAGGAAAAGATGATTTCTAACCAGAGTTTCGTATTACCTATTCTCGAACTAACAAAACAAGGGGTACAAATGAACGGAGCGGCGTTGTTTCGCGGGAAGGATAATAAGTGTGTAGGCATTTTGAATGGGGAAGAAACGTTAGGAATGAATTATATAATAGGTAAAAAAATTGGAGGTTTTTTTACTATCCGTAAAAAGAATCAACTTATTACATATGAAATTCATAAGCTGCATCGAAAAATTAAAGTATCTACAACGGATGCTACAAAACCAAAGTTTAATATTCACTTATCTCTGGAAGGTACATTGGCCGAGTTGCACTTCAGTGATCATAAAAAGGTTTTGAATGAAAAGCGTTTAGAGAAGGATATTTCGGAGGAAATGGAGAAACGCATCCAAAAATCGATTAAGCTTGTTCAAAAAAAATATAAGGTAGATGTATTAGCATTAGGGGAAGTATATAAGCGACATAATTATAAAGAGTGGAAGAAGATAGATAAGAATTGGGATCAAGGTGAAAAATACTTTAGTAATGCTGAAATTACTGTTCATGTTCATCCAACGATTGCACATTCAGGTTCAGCTTTACCGAAGAGAGTGAAATAAGGTGATGTAAGTTGTTTACTGGATTGGGAATTAGTTGCACGATATTAATGGCGGTTCTTCCGGGAGCCATATACTTCATTCATAAAAAAATTACAACGTATGGAGCGCAGCCGTGGAAAGAAAAAAAGAAACCTGAATAATTTCAGGTTTCTTTTGCGCAAAGCATATGTGAAGGGGGATACCTTCTATGTATGCTTTGTTTTTTATACAAGTCCTAACCAATGTACCAATTGTGTAGAGAGGAATGTAACAACAATGGCAATGACAGTAGGGATTGCGAACGATAAGAATGTCCATTTTGCACTTTTTGTTTCTTTATATATGTTAACTAGTGTTGTTCCACATGGGAAATGAAGAAGAGAGAACAACATTGTGTTTAACGCGGTTAACCAAGTCCAACCGTGTTCTAAGAATAGATTTTTAATTTGATTAAAATCATCTATTTCAGTTAAAGCACCAGTTGATAAGTAAGACATTAATAAAATCGGAATAACAATTTCATTAGCTGGTAGTCCAAGAATAAACGCTGCTAGAATAAATCCGTCAAGTCCTAACATTTTAGCAAATGGATCTAGGAAGTTTACAAAATACATAAGTAAGCTTGTGTCACCGATGAAAATATTAGCAAGTAACCAAGTTAATGCAGCTGCAGGGGCAGCTACAACTACAGCTCGTTTTAAAACATATATTGATTTATCGAGTGTTGCACGTACAATTGTATTCCAAACTTTTGGCTTACGGTACGGTGGTAACTCAAGTGTGTAGTGAGTCGGAACACCTTTTAAAGCTGTTTTTGATAGTACCCAAGAAACGGTTAATGTCATAATGACACCAATTACAACCATTCCAACTACAACGCCAGCAGTAACAAGTGTTTGCATACTACCTGTATAACCAGCAGCCATAAATAATGAAGCCATTAAAATTAACATAGGCCAGCGACCGTTACAAGGAACGAAGTTGTTTGTTAAGATTGCAAGCATACGTTCACGTGGTGATTCAATAATACGTGTTGACATGATGGCAGCTGCATTACAACCGAATCCCATTGCCATTGTTAAAGATTGCTTGCCATGTGCACCAGATCGTTTGAATAAGCGGTCCATGTTAAATGCGACACGTGGTAAATATCCGTAGTTTTCTAATAGCGCGAACATAGGGAAAAAGATTGCCATAGGTGGTAACATAACGCTAATAACAGCACCGATACCGCGGAATAAACCAAGTATTAAAATGCCATGTAGCCATTCTGGTGCATGCATTGCTTGGAACCAAGATGTTAAATATCCTTCTACCCAGCCAAAGAACTTAGCGATCATATCAGAAGGTACGTTAGCGCCTGCAATTGTAAGATAAAAAATAATAGATAAAATACCGAGCATAATTGGGAATCCCCAGATTGGAGATGTGAAAATTTTATCTAGTTTTTCAGAACGATACAATTTATCGGTATTTGTATATTGAACAGCTTCTTTACATATACTTGCGGAGGTTCGATAAATATCTCCGACAATATCATCTCGTATATCTTCTTTTGAAAGTGTTTGTGCATGTTGAACAATATAGTCCAGTGGAAGAGCTTTACTGGCTGAGTGAGATTCCATTGATTATAACCTCCCTTACAAGTGGTTCGTTATGGTGTTTTTGAAGTGTAGTTAAGAAATTTTTATCTCCATCTAATATACGTAATGCAATCCAACGTGCTGGATACGTATCACCGAATACTTTATAAATTTGTGGTTCTAATTCCTGAATCATATTTTCGATTTTATCGTTATAAGTAATTTTAATTGGTGTTGGAATTAGTTTTTTATTTGCTACTTTAGCGATGACATTTAGCAAATGACCAATGCCTACTCGGTTGCGAGCAGAAATCTTCACTACAGGTACACCGAGTGATTTTGCTAATTTCTTTTCGTCAATAATGATTCCTTTTTTCTCCGCTTCATCAATTAAGTTAATACAAATGACCACATCGTTTGTCATTTCCATCACTTGGAGTGCTAAATTTAAATTTCTCTCCATTGCAGTTGCATCTATAACAACTACAGTTACTTCTGGTTTTTCAAATATAATATAATCTCGTGCTACTTCTTCATCTGCCGAATTTGAATACAGTGAGTAAGTTCCAGGTAAATCTATTATTGTATATATATTTCCGCCATGCTTATATTCCCCTTCAGCCTTTAAAACAGTTTTCCCCGTCCAGTTTCCAGTATGTTGTTTTAAGCCTGTTAAAGTATTAAATAATGTACTTTTCCCGGTATTCGGGTTACCAGCTAACGCAATGCGATGGTTACTCATCTGAAATCATCTCCTATTAATACCCCGAAAATAAGGGAGCTTTCTTCACTACGCAGTGCAATAGTTGTGTTGCTTACTTGATAAGCGACTGGGTCTCCAAGTGGGCTGCGTTGTAATACTTTAATTGTCGCTCCAGGAAAAAAGCCTAAATCTAATAAGCGTCGTTTCATAGTTCCTTCTAATTGTATCTTCTCAATTTGTACAAATTCCCCTGTTCTGAATTCGGAAAGGGGTTTAGTATTAGCCGATACCATAAAAGTTACCTCATCTCTATATTTTTAGTTTTAGTTTAAAAAGTTTCCTTAGGTAAACTTTTTGATACTAATATAGTAGACTACATTTAATGATGCTGTCAATTAGTACTTTAAAAATATTCAAATATTTTTAGAATTGTTCCAATTTATTTAGTTGTACCGAAAAATATTACTGGAATTCTTCTTAATGTAAATGAAGTAAGAGTGTGAAAGTTAAAAAATATAAAGGAATTGTAAATATAGTTTTAATCTAAAGGGCAAAATAAAGAAAAATATTTACATTGAATTTACATTGTTAAGATTAAATTTACAATACTGCGTGTTTAGTGTGGGTTTTGTTGGCTTTTTTAACTGTAAATGTTGGAATGTCTAGCTTTTATGGGATGTTACCTCCATTTACTTAAACTTAAAAATTGCTTAACACTCACATAATATTGTTGTCCTACAATGAATTTGTGTTCGAAAGAAGATGAATTCGAAAAGTGATAATCCAAATGGGGGTACAAGACATGATTATGAAAAAGGGTATTAAATTTTCTTTAGCGGCTTTAGTTGTTGCAGGTGCATTAGTTGGATGTGGAAAAACAGAAAGTACGGATAATAAGGAAGCTGCTAAAGGTAGCGATGCAAAACAAGAATTATCAGGTACGATTGCAGCGGCTGGCTCTACAGCTCTTCAACCTCTTGCGGAAGAAGCTGGAAAGAAATTCATGGAGGGAAATTCAAAAGTTTCTATTCAAGTTCAAGGTGGCGGTAGTGGAACTGGGATTAACCAAGTAGCATCTGGTGCAGTACAAATTGGTAATTCGGATGTTCCGGCTTCAGATAAAATAAAAGATGCTGAAAAAGCGAAAGAATTAGTAGATAACAAGGTAGCGGGTATCGCATTCGCACTTGTCGTAAATAAAGATGTAAAAGTTGATAACTTAACAGCAAAACAAGTACAAGATATCTTCACTGGAAAAGTGACAAACTGGAAAGAGTTAGGCGGAAAAGATGAAAAAATCAATGTAATTAATCGTCCAGCTTCATCTGGTACACGTGCTACATTTGAAAAAACAGTTATGAAAGAAGCTAAAATTAATGATGGAACTGGTACAACACAAGATTCTAACGGTGCAGTAGAGCAAGCGATTAACTCTACTCCAGGTTCAATCAGCTATTTAGCAATGTCTTACATGGTTGGCGATAAAAAAGGTGCATTGCAAACTGTGAAAATTGATGGTGCTGAACCGAAAGTTGAAAACATCTCTGCTGGTAAATATCCATTCTGGTCTTATGAGTACATGGTAACTAAAGGTGAGGCGAAAGAAGCGACAAAAGCTTACATTGACTATGTAAAAGGTAAAGATTTCGAAAAACAAGTAGAAGATATGGGTTACATCCCAATGTCTAAATTAAATAAGTAATAAAATTTTATGGGGCTGGCTGCAAGGCCAGTCCTGTTCATTTCAATCTATGAAGTGGGGTCTGTCCTGTGATGAAGGGGAAAAAACAAATTAATTACGTAAAGAGTGAATATATAGGTAGATCACTTGTTACGTTTTGCGGTATCTTTATTGTTTTTATTACATTAGCTATTATTGCGTTTATTTGCGGCAAAGGAATTCAATCTTTCACGCAAAGTGGTATCTCGTTTTCTGAGGTGTTAACTTCGACAAAATGGAATCCAAATGCTGATCAAGGTACGTATGGTGCTGTCATCTTTATTGTCGGTTCGACGCTTGTGTCGTTAGGTGCTGTTGTCATTAGTGCACCAATTGCTATAGCTCTTGCTATATTCATGAATTTAATTTCGCCGAAGTTTGGGAATAAAGTATTAAAGCCTGTTTTAGAATTATTAGTTGGTATTCCATCAGTTGTATACGGATTATTAGGGGTTACGATCTTGGTTCCTCTATTACGGGATTCGTTCGGTGGAGTGGGATTTAGTTTAATTGCGGGTATTATTGTCCTGAGTATTATGATTTTACCTACTATTGCTAGTATTGCCTCTGATGCAATACGCTCTGTTCCGTTTGATTACTTGGAAGCTTCTTACGGTCTAGGATCGACGAAATGGCAAGCGATTAGCCGAGTTATTGTTCCTGCTGCAAAACAAGGAATTTTAACAGGTATAGTTTTAGGGTTAGCGCGTGCTTTTGGTGAAGCGTTAGCGGTTCAAATGGTAATCGGGAACACGATTAAATTACCGGAAGGAATATATAGTCCAACAGCAACGTTAACAGGTATTCTGACAATGGATATGACGAATACATTGAACGGAACAGCTTGGAACAATGCGCTATGGACATTAGCAATGATTTTACTTGTTATTTCATTCCTGTTTATTTTAGTAATTCGAGCGATTGGTCAAAGAGGTGAGCGATAATAATGAATGCAAGAACGGTAAATAAAGTTTGGACAGGTATCTTTTATGGGGTTGCAGCTTTAGTTGTAGCTTTGCTGGCTTTTTTAATGTACGAAATTCTGCAAAAGGGATGGGGATTTTGGGATCCTAGTTTCTTATTCGGAGAACCAAGCAATACAAGAGCTGGTGGGGGAATTGGTCCACAGTTATTCAATTCTTTCTACATGCTTGTTATAACACTTATTATATCTATTCCTCTTGGACTAGGGGCTGGAATATATTTAGCGGAGTATGCAAAACAAGGTCGTTTTTTAAGTTTTGTTCGTTTATGTATTGAAACAATGGCGTCTTTACCTTCTATTGTTGTTGGATTATTTGGCTTATTAGTATTTGTTACCATGACAGGCTGGGGATATACAGTAATGGGTGGAGCTCTTGCTTTAACTATTTTGAATTTGCCTGGTTTAACACGTGTTTGTGAAAATGCGATTTCTGAAGTTCCTCATAATGTAAAAGAGGCGAGTCTTGGACTAGGTGCAACGAAATGGCAAACAATTGCCCGCATCATTATCCCGTCTTCGTTACCACAAATCATTACAGGTATTATTTTAGCGGCAGGCCGTATATTCGGTGAAGCTGCGGCGTTAATTTATACAGCGGGTTTAACATCACCTATTTTAAATTCAGCAGCGGACTTCTCGAGCCCCTCGCATCCTTTAAATCCATTTAGACCAGCTGAAACGTTAGCTGTTCACATTTGGAAATTAAACTCTGAAGGGATTATCCCGGATGCGAAGTTAATTGCAACAAAATCTGCAGCTGTATTAATTATTATGGTTTTATTATTCAATATCATTTCACGCTTTGTAGCATCTGTATTACACAAACGTTTTACAGGAGCGAAAAGAAAAAGTAAAACGACGAAGAAGGTAAAAGCGGCATAAATTGAAGGTAAGAGCTCTCTGTTTATAAACAGGGAGTTTTTTTACGGACATTTTGTTGTTGGCAGGAAAAGAAGAAGAGTGACCGAATAGGTAACTTAATATATAGAAATTCGGCTGAAAATAGGGAGGGGTTTGGAAGTGTTTTTTCTGCAAATGTCGGGGTTTCCTGGATCTGGGAAATCGACACTTTCTAAGTATATCGCTAAATTAACAGGTGCTGTTATTGTAGATCATGACGTCGTGAAATCAGCTTTATTAAAATCATTAAAGGAAAAAGGTGTTGAACCAAAAGTGGTTGGGGGAATCTCCTATGATATTGAGTGGAAACTGATAGTTTTTTTGTTGGAACAAGAGCGCAGTGTGATATTAGATAGTCCATGTCTCTATGAAGGGATGGTTAAAAAAGGAATAGATTTATGTCAGAAACATGGTGCTACATATAAATATATTGAATGTTATCTTAATAATATAGAAGAAATTAATCGTAGGTTACAAACGCGTGAACGTAAGATAAGTCAAATTACAAAAGTAGAATCAGAGGTAGCATTTAAAAAATGTCTGGCTGGCAGTAAAAGGCCTTTACATGGTGAATATCTTATTGTGGATTCTGGAGAGCCGCTAGAGAAGTATGGTAAAAAAGTGATGGATTATATTATGGATAGATAGAGGGATAAAAAAGGCGTTATCTTCATAATTGAAGATAACGCCTTTTAGTTTAAATATCAGGTGTTTCTGTAGAAGTGCTTATTTTTCTGCGGGAGCGTCTTTTTCTCCCGATTTTATCTAATAGTTCATACATAACGGGAACGACTACTAATGTAAGAACGGTTGAGACTGCCAAACCACCGATTACAACGACGGCCAGACTTTTCGATACCATACTTCCTGCTTGAGATTGCCCGAAGAGGAGCGGTAGCATAGCGACGATTGTTGTTATAGCTGTCATAATAATTGGGCGTAATCTAGTAGATCCTGCTTCTAGTAAGGCTTCTCTTGTTTCCATACCGTTTTCCCGATTTTGTTGCACTCTTTCTATTAATACAATAGCATTTGTAACGACAATCCCGATTAGCATTAATGCGCCGATTAATGAATTTACGTCAACAGGTGTTTTTGAAATGATTAATCCTAAAATACCGCCGACAGCAGCTAATGGTAAAGAGAATAAAATCGCGAAAGGAGCACGTGCTTGCCCGAAGGTGATAACCATAATTAAATATACAATCCCAATTGCAATTCCCATAATTTTGAATAAATCTGTGAAGTTCTCTTGCATAGACTCGGTAGCGCCTGCGATATTTACTTTTGCTCCGTTAGGTAAATCTAAGTCGGTTATAGCCTTATTTACTTCTGCGCTTACTTTACTTAAATCTTCACTTGAAGCTTCTGCAGTAATTTGTATCGTTTCTTTCCCATCTTTATGGAAGATTTCTGTTTGAAGTTGCTTTTCTGAAATAGTTGCAATGTCTTTTAAAGGAATAGGTCCGTGAATAGGTGATAGTATGTTTGTGTTTAAAATATCTTCTTGTTTGTTAATGGATGCCTTTTTATGTTCTATCATAATAGTTGTTTTTTCATTATTGATTGAAATTTCCCCAATAGGAGATTTCTTCATAAGGAATGATACTTGTTGTGCTACTAATTCCGGTGTTAAACCGAGTTGTTCCGCTTTTGTTTGATCGATATGAATTTGCCATTCTTTTTTAGAGTCTTCCATATTTGTTTTTACTTTAGAGAGATCGTCCATACCTTTTAGTTTTGTTTCGACGATGTTAGCGGCCTTTTTTAAATTTGCTTCGTTAGTAGCGGTTACGTTAAATTGTAAGTTGTTTCCGCCTCCAGAGTCAGAGTAACTCGTTTTTATATAATCAAGTTCAGCTGGTTCAAAAGTATTATGATCCTTTTTTAATTCTTTAATATATTGGTCGATATTAGATCCTTTTTTAAAGACTACAAATATAGTTGCAAGATTGTTTTGAGTTGTCTGTCCCCATTGTGCATCTTCTGCGCTAGATCCCATTCGCAAAATAACATCTGTTACATCAGAATTAGAGAGGAGTTTCTTTTCGAAATCAAAGGCTTTTTGTTTTTTAGCTTCAGAATCATAATCACCTGGAAATGTCATGTTAACGGAAAGCATTGTATCGTCCTCAGACTTTATGTTCGCTTTCGGAAGTAGTATGTAGGCTGCAATTGATCCTGCAAATAATAAAAAAGAAGTGAGTAGAATGATAAACTTATGAGAAAGAGCCCACTTTAATGTAGCGACATATCGCGGTGAAGAATGTGAATTGCGACGTTTTGTTTTTTTGAGCAGTAAAAAAGCCATAAGTGGAACGACTGTTAATGCCACAATTAAGGAAGAAAGTATAGAATACACAACTGCTAACACCATAGGTAACATTAGTTTTCCGATTACTCCCGATACGAGACCGATAGGTAAAAAAACGGCGACTGTCGTTAAAGTAGAAGAGGTAATTGCGACGGCGACCTCTTTTGTTGCATCGAGAATAATATCTTTAGAGAAAGATTCTTTTTGTAAACGACGGAAAATATTCTCGATGACAACGATACTATCATCGACGAGACGTCCGACTGCAACGGCTAAGCCACCAAGAGTTAGAATGTTAAGTGTGATGTTAGATTGATGGAGTAAAAATAGTGTTAATAAAATAGATAATGGAATACTAACGACAGCGATGAGTGTTGTTCGGAAGCTGCGTAAAAAGATTAAGATAATGAGAGTTGCAGCAATTGCCCCAAGGATTACTTCTTTTCCCATACTAGTAACAGCATTTTCAACTTGCTCATGAGTTGAAGCTAAAAGTTTAATAGAGAATTGATCTTTATATTGCTTGCTTATATCTTTAATCTTTTTATCAATCTCTTTTCCGATTGCAACCGCATTTTTACTCGGCTCTTTCATGATGATTAATCCTGTTCCTTCTTCCCCGTTTATGTGCGAGATTGTATCGTAATGTTGTTTTAATTCAATTTGAGCAACATCTTGTAATTTTACTTGAGGTGTAACGGTGATGTTTTTTATGTCATTTACATTTTTTATATCCCCGATGACACGAAGATTGTATTCTGCCTTATTAACGGTAATTGCTCCGGCTGGAGTGGAAGTTTCTTTTCCTTGTAAAACTGTTAATACTTGCTGTGATGTTACGTTTTTATCTTTTAGTTGGTTAGGATCAAGTACGATGGATAATTCGGAAGTTGATTTTCCGAAAAACATAACATTGGCAACACCATCAATGCTTTCGAGTTGTGGTACGATTTCTTTCTCAATTTGTTTTTCGTCAGCTTTTGAAAATCCGTTTTGCTTCTGGATGGTAATTTGAGCGAGTGGAATCATAGAAGTGTTTAATTGGCTAACAACAGGTTTAGTTACATCTTTAGGTAATTTAATCGTATTAATTGTTTTTTCGACTTCGCGTGCCGCGTCTTTCATATTTGCCTTGGATGTATATGCAATGTCGATGCGTGATAATCCCTCATGTGTGGAAGAAGTGATGCCATCGATATGTTCTAAATTACGAAATTGTTTTTCAAGGGGATCAGTTACGTCCTTGGTCATCGTTTCAGCATCGAGCCCTTGAGATAATGTCGTAACAGTTATTGCAGGGTTATCGATGCTTGGTAAAAATTCCATAGGCAATTTAGAGCCGGAATAAACACCGAGTATGGAAATGAGAAAAACCATGATAATAATAGCGGCTCGGTTTTTTAATGAAAATTTTGTTAACCTATCCATAAAATAATTCCTCCATTAGTTTATTTATAGTTTTGTGGGCACTTTCTTACTATATAACAAAAATTGGATATCTTTCATTAATTAAATGTAAAAAAATTCTAACAATAACCTTAAGTTAATATTTCGAGGGGAAGTTTGTTATTTGTGGAAGCGAAATTCCTGATTGGAGAGAAAAATCAGGAATTAAAGTTTTGCTCTAGTATAGTGGCCTCGTTTTTTGTTACTCTACATTTAAATAATTATTTGTCCTTCTTAAGTAGAACTATGGTAATTATAAAATTTAAAAAAGAGAAGACTAAAGGTTAGGAAGTTATTGTGAAATACTGCCTGGTTGATGATAGTGTATAGTAACTTGTATACAATCAAAATGAATGTTTTTAGTAGAAAGGATAAGGGTTCTTTCTATAGAAGAAAGTAGGATAGATAACTTTTTGTATTTTTTTATAAAAAATACTTGTTATTTAAAAACCATGATGGTATATTAATAAACGTCGCTGATGCGGAAACGCAGAAAACGACAAAAAAGAAAATTAAAAACATAGTTGACATCGAAAAATGAAGATGTTAATATGATGAAGTCGCTTTTGAAGCGGCAGACAAGTTCTTTGAAAACTGAACGAAACAAACAACGTGAACGTCAATTTTTATTTTTAGATGCTAGACAAACTAACTTTATTGGAGAGTTTGATCCTGG
>NZ_JBIYCW010000012.1:0-182306 GCF_044908115.1 Bacillus sp. RC51
CCAGTCGGCCCAGTAGGTCCAGTGGCACCAGTTGGCCCAGTAGGTCCAGTTGCGCCAGTGTCTCCAGTTGGCCCAGTAGGTCCAGTTGCGCCAGTGTCTCCAGTTGGCCCAGTAGGTCCAGTTGCGCCAGTGTCTCCAGTTGGCCCAGTAGGTCCAGTTGCGCCAGTGTCTCCAGTTGGCCCAGTAGGTCCAGTTGCGCCAGTGTCTCCAGTTGGCCCAGTAGGTCCAGTGTCTCCAGTAGGTCCAGTAGGTCCAGTAGGTCCAGTAGGTCCAGTAGGTCCAGTAGGTCCAGTAGGTCCAGTAGGTCCAGTAGGTCCAGTAGGTCCAGTAGGCCCAGTAGGTACGGTAGGTCCAGTAGGTCCAGTAGGCCCAGTAGGCCCAGTTGGCCCGGTTGGAAGTGTAAACGGTGGTATTGGTGGTAAAGTTGGACCTACAAGATTAGGATCAAATGCACTAGCTGATAAGAATTCATCAGGATTTAAGCCATCTGAATAATTATTATTTGACATAAATTCACCTCCATAAAGCTTTCATTATATAGTAGATGCAAAATCGCAAGAAAATGACACGGACATTTGAATTATTAAAAAGAAATCTTAAATAGCTTGAACAAGTTAAAAAAATGGAAAGTTTATTGTATGTATAACATATGATTGAGTTGGAAGAGGGTGATTATGTTGAACAAGCAAGGAATTACAATTAGTCTATGTATGATTGTTCGCGATGAGGAAAATACAATAGATCGATGTTTGGACGCGGTAGAAAAAATTGTTGATGAAATTATTGTAGTTGATACAGGATCCACTGATCGAACGAAGGAAATTGTAGCAAAATACACTTCTAACATACACGATTTTCCGTGGGTTGATGATTTTGCGGCAGCTAGAAATTTTGCGTTTTCAAAAGCAACGCAAGAATATATATTATGGTTAGATGCTGATGATGTGTTATTAGAGGAAGCTCAAGAATCACTGAAAACATTAAAACGAGAGTTAGATGGTAAAGTTGACGCTGTTTCTATGCCTTATTATCTTGTAATGGATTCTAATGGGAAACCTTTATATTGCACAAGAAGATATCGACTTGTAAAGCGTGAAAAACAATTTCAATGGTTTGGAAAGGTGCATGAGTATTTAGCTGTTTCTGGTGAAATTTACAATAGTAATGTCGCCATTACACATAAGAAAGAAAAAGAAATAACGAATCGTAATTTGAAAATTTTTCAAAATGCTGTAGCAGCTGGAGAAGAATTAAGCCCGAGAGATTTATTTTATTACGGTAATGAATCCATGGATAATCAAAAATACGACGATGCGGTTCTTCTGTATGAAACATTTCTTAATCAAGAGGAAGGATGGCATGAAGAGAAAATTTATGCATGTGGTAAGTTAGGAGATTGTTATGCGAAGTTAGGAGACTGGGAGAAGGCAGTTGAAACTTGTACGAAGTCGTTTCGTTATGGTATTCCTAGGGGAGAGAATTGTACAAGAATAGGATATATATATATGGAACAACAAAAGTATAATGAAGCGATATTTTGGTTTAAGCTAGCAACTGAAGTGCCGCTAGCAGAGGATAGTCCTTTTCACAGTCCGGCTAGTTATACGTGGATTCCATATTTACAAATGTGTATTTGTTATAGCAGATTAGGAGATCAAGATAAAGCTTATTATTATAATGAATTGGCAGCTTCTTATGTTCCGAATAATGCTGCGATTGAATATAATCGTAAATATTTTAGAGGCGTCTATGATAAACAATATAAAATGTAATTTGTTCTATTTTTAGGAAATGACTTGTCGCTATTCTAATGATAGTAGAATGGCTATATATTAGAGTATCGGTAATGCAACCAATAGAGATGGCATCCTTTGTAGAATATCTTTTGTTTCTATTTCAAATTCAATTTGCATAAGGAGTGTGTGAAATGAATCGGGAGAAAAGTTCTTTATACGAAGAAAAATCTGAACATTATTATAATGCGATAAACCCTAATTTATTCAAGCATATAAAAAAGGAATGGCAAGAAGTTCTTGATATTGGTTGCTCGAGCGGTGCATTAGGAGCGGCTATAAAAGAAAATGGAGCACGTGTATCAGGAATTGAGGCGTTCCCAGAGGCTGCCGAAAAAGCGAAAGAAAAATTAGATCATGTTATTTTAGGTGATATAGAAACAATGGATCTTCCTTATGAGAAGGAACAATTTGATTGTGTCATATTCGGGGATGTATTAGAGCATTTATTTGATCCGTGGGCTGTCATAAAGAAAGTAAAGCCATATATAAAAGAAAATGGTGTGATTTTAGCTAGCGTACCAAACGTTGCGCACATTTCAGTATTAGCTCCCTTACTCGCTGGAAATTGGACGTATACAGAATATGGCTTATTAGATAAAACGCATATTCGTTTCTTTACTTTTAATGAAATGCTAAGAATGTTTTTAAAAGCAGGATATTCTATTAGTAAAGTAGATCGTGTATATGTTGATCATAAAATATATGAGCCACTTATTGAAGAGTTATATGGAATTTGTAAAAAGTATCGTCTTGGAAGTGGCTTCATGGCTGAGACGGTTGTATTTCAATATATTATTGAAGCAGAAAAATCACAACTATGAATAATCCTGATAAAACGATTTTGATGGTGACATGTGTAAATGATTCGAAATTGTATGCACAATGCGTGAGACATATATTGAAATTGGCAGTACCTCCAGGATATAGTGTACAATTCATGCCGATTCGCGGTGCAAAAAGTATGACGAGCGGATACAATCAAGCACTTTCGAATCCAGCGAAATATAAAGTGTATTTACACCAAGATGTTTTTATTGTAAATGGGGCTTTTTTATTTGGATTAATTCAATTATTTACAGAACACGAGCATCTTGGGATGATTGGGATGGTTGGAGCCCAGTATGTTCCCCCGCACGGTGTATGGAACGAAGGAAGAGGGATAGTTGGGAAAGTAATTGGTTACATGAACGAGTTATTTTATATGGCTAGTTTAGAGCAACCATTTCATGAATCAAAAACGTTTATTCCTGTGGAATGTATTGACGGTTTATTGATGGCGACACAATATGATATTCCGTGGCGAGAGGACTTATTTGACGGGTTTGATTTTTATGATGTATCCCAATCTTTTGAATTTAAAAAAGCTGGGTATACAGTCGGTGTCCCTGTGCAGCGTGATGCTTGGTGTATTCATTATCATTTTGATGTGAATATGACGAACTATGAAAAGTATAGAAAAGTATTTGTAGAGAACTATATGTCAGATGTGAATAAGGAAGAATAGAGGGCTAGAAAATGAAAAATCATACAATATTAGTCGTTGTTTGTGTAAATAATGAAGAGCTTTTCGAGCAATGTGAGAGACAAATAAGAAACATTTTTGTTCCCCCTGGCTATGTAGTGCAAATTTTTCCGATACGAGATGCGAAAAGTATGGCAAGTGCGTACAATCGAGCACTTTCATATCCGGCGAAATATAAAGTATATATACATCAAGATACTTACCTTATTAATCGTGATATGTTTTATACACTTATTTCTCTTTTTAAAGAAAATGAAAAGCTTGGTTTAATTGGAGTAGCTGGTGCTCAGTTTTTACCGAGTAACGGGATATGGTGGGAAGGGAAAAATTTAGTAGGGAAAGTGATTGAATACAGAAGACAGAATTATCAATTATTAAATTTGGATCAGGGGTTTTATGGAAATCAATCTTTTATGTCAATGCAAGCAATCGATGGTTTACTCATGGCAACGCAGTATGATATTCCGTGGCGAGAGGATTTGTTTCAAGGATTCCATTTCTATGATGTGTCACAGTCTTTAGAATTTCAAAAGGCTGGATATTTAATTGGTATCCCTAATCAAGCAAATCTATGGTGTATTCATTACAACGGAGATGAGTTTGATGCGGATACATATGAGAAATACCGGGAAATTTTTGTGGAACATTATAAAGATGTGCTATCTCCATCATAAGGGAGAGATGAAGGATGAAAGGGATTATTTTAGCAGGCGGGACAGGGTCGAGATTATATCCAATAACGAAAGTAACAAATAAACATTTACTTCCCGTTGGGCGGTATCCGATGATTTATCATGCGGTATATAAGCTGAAGCGATGTGAAATTACAGATATTATGATTATTACCGGTAAAGAGCATATGGGAGATGTTGTGAGCTTCCTAGGAAGTGGTCAAGAATTTGGTGTGTCCTTTACGTATCGTGTGCAAGATAAGGCGGGCGGGATTGCGCAGGCGCTAGGACTTTGTGAAGATTTCGTAGGAAATGATCGGATGGTAGTTATATTAGGAGATAATATCTTTTCAGATGATATTCGCCCGTATGTTAAAGAGTTTGCAAGTCAAAAAGAAGGGGCTAAAGTGCTGCTTCAATCTGTAGAAGATCCCGAGCGATTTGGTGTAGCGCATATTCAAGGCCGAAAAATAATTGAAATTGAAGAAAAGCCGAATGAGCCGAAAAGTTCTTATGCTGTTACGGGAATTTATTTGTATGATTCGAAAGTCTTTTCTTATATAAAAGAATTAAAACCTTCCGCAAGAGGGGAACTTGAAATTACAGATATAAATAATTGGTATTTAAAACGAGGAGTACTTACTTATAATGAAATGAGCGGCTGGTGGACTGATGCGGGAACGCATGCTTCTCTTCAAAGAGCGAATACGTTAGCGCGGGATATAAACTTTGGGAAACAGTTTAATGGAGAATAGGTGAAAATATGAAAGTTGTAGAAACAAATTTTACCAATGCGAAATTGTTAGAACCGAGATTGTTTGAAGACGAGCGAGGTTTTTTTACTGAAAGTTATAATAAGAAGATGCTAGAATCGTTAGGGATTACGCATTCATTTGTGCAAGATAACGTATCTTATTCAGCGCATTCGGGGACGATTCGAGGGCTACACTTTCAAAAAAATCCGAAAGCACAAACGAAACTCATTCAAGTTATGCAAGGTGCAATATATGATGTTATCGTTGATTTGCGAAAAGATTCACCTACATTTAAAAAGTGGAGAGGTTATATTTTAAGCGCAGATAATCATAGGCAATTATTAGTGCCAAAAGGATTTGCTCATGGTTTTTGTACAATTGTACCTCATACAATTGTTATGTATAAAGTAGATGAGTATTATAGTGCTAATCACGATTCCGGTTTGCTTTGGGAAGATAAAGAATTATCAATTCCATGGCCGGTAACAAATCCTATCTTGTCCGATAAGGATCGAATATTACCATTACTTCAGGAATATGAAGATAGTTTTTAAGTAGGAGAGTTGTTTATGAATATATTAGTTACAGGTGGAGCTGGATTTATTGGAAGTAATTTCATTCACTATATGTTAAAAAACTATGAAACATATAAAATCATTAATTACGATGCATTAACATATAGCGGGAATTTAAATAATGTAAAGTCTATTCAAGAAAATCCTAACTACTCATTTGTAAAAGGGAAAATCCAAAATGGAGAGCTGCTGGAACATGTTGTTAAGGAACGTGACGTGCAAGTAATTGTAAATTTCGCAGCTGAATCACATGTGGATCGTAGTATTGAAAACCCAATTCCTTTTTATGATACGAATGTAATAGGTACAGTCACGCTGTTGGAGTTAGTGAAAAAATATTCACATATTAAACTCGTGCAAGTATCAACAGATGAAGTATATGGTTCTTTAGGGAAAACAGGAAAGTTTACTGAGGAAACCCCGTTAGCTCCAAATAGTCCGTATTCTTCAAGTAAAGCGAGTAGCGACATGATAGCCTTATCTTATTATGAAACGTATCAATTACCAGTTATTATAACGCGTTGTTCTAATAACTACGGACCGTACCAATATCCTGAGAAATTAATTCCGTTAATGGCTACGAATGCGCTTGAAGGAAAGAAACTACCATTATATGGTGATGGATTGAATGTAAGGGATTGGTTGCATGTAACGGATCATTGTAGTGCAATTGACACCGTTTTGCATAAGGGATGTGTAGGAGAGGTATATAATATCGGCGGGAATAACGAAAAAACAAATGTAGATGTTGTGGAACAAATTATAAAACTTTTAGGAAAAACGAAAAAAGATATTGAATTTGTAACAGACCGTTTAGGTCACGACCGTCGTTATGCGATTGATGCACAAAAAATGAAGAATGAGTTTGAATGGGAACCGAAGTATACGTTCGAACAAGGATTGAAAGAAACGGTGGAATGGTATAAAAACAATGTGGACTGGTGGAAACCACTAAAAGAAAAGTAAGGGGCATGTAGATGAAAGAACGGATTATCATAACGGGAGCGAACGGTCAGCTAGGGAAGCAACTACAAGAAGAGTTGAATTCTGAGGAATATGACATATATCCATTTGATAAAAAGTTATTAGATGTAACAAATATATCCCGAATTAAGCAAGTGGTACAAGAAATAAAGCCACATACAATTGTTCATTGTGCAGCGTATACGAAGGTAGATGGTGCTGAGAAAGAACAGGATCTTGCTTACTTAATAAATGCGATTGGAGCTCGAAATATAGCGGTTGCTTCACAATTAGTAGGGGCTAAGTTAGTGTATGTCAGTACCGATTATGTATTTCCAGGTGACAAACCGGATGGCTATCATGAATTTCATAATCCAGCACCGATAAATATATATGGAGCTTCTAAATTTGCAGGAGAGCAGTTCGTAAAAGAGTTACATAATAAATATTTTATAGTTCGTACATCGTGGTTGTATGGTAAGTATGGAAATAATTTTGTGAAAACGATGCTACGATTAGGAAAAGAGAGAGAAAACATATCTGTTGTAGCGGATCAAATTGGCTCTCCTACGTACGTGGCAGATTTAAATATGATGATTAATAAGCTCATTCACACTTCTTTATACGGTACGTATCACGTATCCAATAGAGGATCATGTTCTTGGTTTGAATTTGCCCAAAAAATATTTTCGTATGCAAATATGAAAGTGAATGTATTACCTGTTTCAACTGAAGAATTCGGATCGGCGGCTGCGAGACCAAAATATTCTATCTTTCAACATAACATGCTACGATTAAATGGTTTTTTACAAATGCCTACTTGGGAAGAAGGATTAGAAAGGTTTTTTATAGAAACAAAAAGTCATTAACAAAAATTTATGTTAGTGACTTTTTTGTTTGCCTTTAAGAGGTTTTATGGTACTATAATTATAGTATCAGGTACTAATAACAAGTATAAGTATTTCTGGGAGGATATATCATGGAACTATTACAAGGGAAAACATTTGTTGTTATGGGCGTTGCGAACCAAAGAAGTATTGCATGGGGAATTGCTCGCTCTTTGCATAATGCAGGTGCAAAATTAATATTCACATATGCAGGAGAGCGTTTAGAAAGAAACGTTCGTGAACTAGCGGAAACATTAGAAGGACAAGAATCACTTGTATTACCTTGTGATGTAACGAATGATGAGGAACTTACAGCTTGCTTTGAAACTATTAAGCAAGAAGTTGGTACAATTCACGGTGTTGCACACTGTATTGCTTTTGCAAATCGTGATGATTTAAAAGGCGAATTTGTAGATACTTCTCGCGATGGATTTTTACTTGCACAAAATATTAGTGCATTCTCTTTAACAGCTGTAGCAAGAGAAGCGAAGAAAGTGATGACAGAAGGCGGAAATATTTTAACTTTAACATACCTTGGCGGCGAGCGCGTTGTGAAAAACTATAACGTTATGGGTGTTGCGAAAGCTTCATTAGAAGCTAGCGTGAAATATTTAGCGAACGATTTAGGACAACATGGCATTCGCGTTAACGCTATTTCTGCAGGACCAATTCGTACGTTATCTGCGAAAGGTGTAGGCGACTTTAACTCAATCTTAAAAGAAATTGAGGAGCGCGCACCACTTCGTCGTGCGACGACTCCAGAAGAAGTTGGAGATACAGCAGTATTCTTATTCAGTGATTTAGCACGCGGAGTAACAGGTGAAAACATTCATGTTGATTCAGGATATCATATTTTAGGATAAATATAATAGGAATTAAAGTTTAAAAAGGACAGTCTCTAAACGTTGAGACTGTCCTTTTTAATTGTTCCCAGAAAGAACGATTTTTAACGAAAGTTCTAGCCACGTTATGAATATAACTATAATAGTACACGATTTATCCAGCTACGTATGGAAGTGGGAGGGACGAGTGTGAAGAATAAAAATAAAAGTTCAACAGTTGGAAAACCGTTGTTATATATTGCACAAGTAAATTTAGAACTCGCTGCACCGAAAATAAAAAGAATTATTTTAACGAATTTTGAAGATGAGGATCAAAAAGAGCAAAGTAATAGAAATGAAAGTATTGTAAGTATTGTAAGTAGTGCTGTGGAAGAAGTGGTAGAACAAGAGAAACAAGAACCACGAGAGGAGCCTCAAGTGGAGGTGGAAGAAAAAGTAGAGGAAGAGCAAGTGAGAACGGTCCCTTACAATAAATCCTTTAAGGATATGAATAATGAAGAAAAAATTCATTTTTTATTAAATCGTCCTCATTACATTCCGAAAGTAAGATGTAGGATAAGAACGACTACCGTCTCATATATAGGATCGATTATATCTTATCGTAATGGCATTGTATCCATTATGCCACCAAATAGTATGAGAGATGTTCGGTTATCTATAGAAGACATCAAAACGATTGATATGGCCGGTTTTTAAATATGTAAAGGTGGTAGAAAGCTTCTACCACCCCAATAGTTTTTTAGTTTACTTAACTATAGAAACGTCGCGTAAGCACTGAATAGCACAGAAGCAGCTTAAATCAACAGTAATGCAAGTAGATGTCGAGATTAATCTTGCATTTGGTACAGCTAAAAACGTACAAATTGGATCGTCGCCAGGTGGTACAGGAGACCCATCACCTAATACTACAGTTAACACACGTAGGACAGCACAGCTATCGTCATCTACGCTTTCTACACGGAAAATTGGAGATTGGCAGCTAGTAAGGCTTGCAGATGGTGCAAATGCTTCAAATGGCGTTCCAGCTTTTGTGTATAAAATAAAAGGGCGTGTATTTGCTACTGCTGCTGTATTGTGTGCTCCTAAAAATGGAATTTCACAACCAGAACCACATGTTGAACTAGAGCAATCTTGTAGTTCATTGATGAATTTTACGACGTCAACTACGCAGTGAGAAGAGCTATGGTGTTTATTTTCGTTACAACTCATTAATGTCACTCCTTATCTTCTTGTTTGTATTTACATTAATAAGATATTGGAGTGGGGGAGATTTGGTCACAATCTTAAGACCTTTTTTTTTAAATAGGCTAAAGAGGATAGGGAAGGTGGAATTATGTTATTTACAAGCTGGCTTTTATTTTTTATTTTTGCGCTAGCTGCATTTAGGTTAACTCGTCTTATTGTTTATGATAAAATTACAGCTTTTTTGCGAAGACCGTTTATTGATGAGTTAGAGATTACAGAGCCTGATGGAAGTGTATCGACTTTTACAAAGGTGAAAGGGAAAGGATTAAGAAAGTGGATTGGAGAATTATTAAGCTGCTATTGGTGTACAGGTGTGTGGGTTAGTGCTTTTTTATTAGTTTTATATAAATGGATTCCTATTGTTGCAGAGCCTGTACTAGCATTATTAGCCATTGCAGGTGCAGCAGCGATCATTGAAACAATTACAGGATATTTTATGGGAGAATAATAAAGTGAAACTTTAATCAGTGGGGGCATTGCCGGCTTGTTATTAGCCCGCACCAATCGTGATAAATCTTCATGATGTTAGAAAAAGCGGAGTTTAAGAGGATGCGGGAACGGAAATAAGGAGTTGTTCATATAGTAAATAGACAGAATTGACAGTAGAGGAGATGTTTGCTGTGAGCAATAATCCAAGGCAAAATTCATATGATCTACAGCAGTGGTATAACATACAGCAACAGCAACAAGCACACCAACAGGCATATCAAGAACAGTTACAGCAACAAGGGTTTGTGAAAAAAAAGGGATGCAACTGTGGGAAAAAGAAAAATAAAATAAAACAATATGAAGAATGAAACACTCATGTTACTGTGAGTGTTTTTTATTGTAAAAATAAAAAGCGGTATTTCAATTAAGAAATACCGCTTTTTACTAGCTAATTTGTGCAACTGTTAATGCTGCAGCACGAATGTCTACAGTTCCAAATAATTCAACTGGTACGATTTGAATCAAGTCGCCAGGATTCAAGTTAATAAGAATAACACCACTGGAAACGTCTACTTCACCAGTACCGACAATGTTAGCCCGGACTGCCGTTCCTGATCCTGGAATAATGTTATCTGGTGTGTCCAATGTTAAGAAGAATCGAGCGGCATTTGGTGGCGCAGGAACATTTTCAAGACTCACTGTTAATGTATAACTGATTTGATAAATACCAGCTACTTGAATTCGAATGCCAGCTCCGACACTTACTGTATTATTTATTACAGGAACAGTAATATTTGGGTTTGGACTTACGCTAGGTAATAGTAGTGGTGTGAATAATGAAGCAAACTGAGGTGCAGAAGCGTTGAAAGCAAAACCGAAGGCAGGTAGTGTACTAGCTGGTTTCGCCTCACAATCAATGTTATTAAATTCGCAATCAGAAGAGAACATGTTTTTCACTCCTTTATCTGTTTCTACTTTCAGTTAATGAAAAGGACAGGTTCTATGTTCTAGACAAGTTCCCAATTTTATAAAAAATACATAATAATACCTTTTAAGCATGGATTGGGTGGCAGAATCATCTGCCACCCAATCCATGCTTAAATTAGTATTCAGTTTTATATAGAAACATCGCGTAAGCATTGAATAGCGCAGAAGCAACTTAAATCAACAGTAATACAAGAGGAGGTTGATACTAATCTTGCATTTGGTACAGCTAAAAATGTACAGATTGGATCGTCACCAGGTGGTACAGAGGTACCATCACCTAAAACTACAGTTAATACACGCAATACAGCACAGTCATCATCATCTATACTCTCTACACGGAAAATTGGAGATTGGCAGCTAGTAAGACTTGCAGATGGTGCAAATGCTTCAAAAGGTGTTCCAGCTTTTGTGTATAAAATAAAAGGACGTGTATTCGCTACTGATGCAGTGTTATGTGCTCCTAAAAATGGAACTTCGCAACCAGATCCGCATGTTGTAGTTGCGCATTCTTGTAGTTCATGTATAAAACGAACGACATTTGATACACAGTTGAAATCACAATCATGGTGATGATGATCTTCATTACAATTGCAGCTCATTATGTTCACTCCTTATCGTGAGTTCTGACATACACTATTACAATATGAACGGGATATGATTGATATTACGTTAATTCTCAGGATAGAAACAGGGAATTTATATAGAGGGGATGTACATAACGTGATATGCAAAAAGACACCCTTATTTAATGGGTGTCTTTTCAGGTAAATCTTTTCGCGCAGTATATAAAAAACGAGATATATCTAGTTTTTTTCCTCTGAAAAATTGCGGGGAGGAAATGTAAAGTTCTTCTTTTGCGCGTGTAATGGCGACATAGAGTAATCGTCTTTCTTCTTCTAATGCTTCAGAAGTCTCAGTTACACGGTCATTTGCATCTTTTAAAGAAGAAGTATGCGGCAATATACCATCGCTTGCTCCGAGTAAAAAGACGCATGGAAACTCAAGGCCTTTCGCGTTATGAATTGACATAAGCGATACGGCATCTTTTTGCGGCATTGTTTTTAATGCTTCCATTTCTTTTTGACCTTGAATGGCCTCGTTAATAAATTGTAAGTAAGCCGGAATATCCGTAAAGCGAGTTGCTGATTCCATCAATTCTTCTAACATTTCTTCTTGTATGTCCTTATGCATCGTAAAGGAAGAACGATCATTACTTTGTAAGTACTCTAAATACTTTCCTTTACCATGAATAATTTCTTTCAATGCTTTTTTCGGTTCAAGTTCTTTTATAAACTTAATAAAATCGATTCGCTCATTTACTTTTTTAACTTGAAAAGGTTTCAAGCTCGGGTTTAGTAATAGAAAATGAAGAAGAGAAGGGAAACGGCCCTCACCATATTTCCATTGTTCACGTTCAATAAATGAAATGCACTCATCACGGCCAATATACATTGTTGGTAATATATTTGAAAGTGATTCGAGGCGGAACGGTTCAAGCACGAGTCGTAAGTGATCTAATACGGGCCTAATTAAAGAATGTTCGTAGAACGATTGGCTCGCTCCATGTTTAATAAATGGAATCTTATGAATTGTAAGCTGATCAAGTAAAGAACGGCTTACAGAATGTGTACGATATAATAAACAAAAATCTTTATAATTTCGTTCACCACTATCTACTTTTTCCTGAATGAGTTGCAAAATTTGATTTGCTTCATCAAGAGTTGTAGCTGGTCGTGCGTAAAATGGTTGTACACCTTCTTCACGAACAGAATATAGCTCTTTATCAAAACGTTCTTGATTTAGCTTAATAACTTCATTTCCAAGTCCGACGATAAATGGATTAGATCGATAATTCGTATTAAGTGCGATAATCGTTGTATTATCAAATTCCTTTGGAAAAGATAAAATAATTTGGTGACTTGCCCCTCGCCAGCCGTAAATCGCTTGATCGTCATCACCTGCGATAAATAAATTATTTCTCGGCGTGGCTAACAATTTTACAATTTCATATTGTGCATACGACGTATCTTGAAACTCATCTACTTCAATGTAATGAAAACGCTCTTGTAATTGAGTAAGCAGGGGAGCGTTATTTTCTAACATATAATACATTTCTAATAAGATGTCGTCAAAATCGATATAATTGTGTCGTTGTTTTACCTCTTCGAAACGTTCGTATACTTCTTTGAACTCTTGTTCAACCGGTGTTTTCGCTTTTACATCTTTCGGACGATTCAATTTGTTTTTCTCAAGTGAAATCATAGCGAGTATCGTTTCGGCATCATAATCGTCTTTTAAGCGCAATTCTTTCAAAATTTTCTTTATCATAATTTGTTTATGTTTTTCATTTGCTAAAATTTGCTGATTATATCCTTGACTACGAAGCAATTTTAAAAAGACAGAGTGGAATGTACCAGCAACGACATAGCTACTTGCGGCATGATTCATACCAGGTAAATTCGCTACACGGCTTCGAATTTCTTCAGCTGCTTTTTGTGTAAACGTCAGCAGCAAAATATTTCGCGGATGGACATGTTTTACATTAACTAAATAACCAACGCGAGTTGTTAAAACAGATGTTTTACCACTTCCAGCACCAGCTAGTGTAAGGACAGGTCCTTCTGTCGTTTGCACTGCTTCTAACTGTTTTTCATTTAAATAAACACCTTGCTGTTCTAAAGCGCGGAAATACGCCGCATCTGCATCTTCTTCCATAATTAAATGGGTAGATGTTTTCGGAATATGATACGTCGCTTGCGGAATACCAGCGTGTGTTAACGATTTTTGTGAAAATTTTTCTTGTGTCATATATTCACCTTCAAAACTATAGCATCAACATTTAACTTTAGCGGAAGAAAAAGAAAATAGCAATGTAAAAAACAGGAGGGGTTACCTCCTGCTACAAAATTACCCCGCTATTTGCGGGCAGTAAAACTCTCACTTCAAAATTCAGGTGCCCGTAAACGCCTGATTGGTGAAGGCTAATAATCAGTGGGGGATGAACAAAACCCCCACTGATTAAAGTTTCACTTTATAATTCTTTTATCATTACGACGTGCGGGATATTTGCTTCCATAAACACATCAGAAGCCGTCACGTATCCTAGCTTTTTATAGAAAAATTCAGCATGTGTTTGAGCATGGAGTTTCAATTTCGGTAGAGACTCTTCCTTCGCATACGCTTCAAGTGCATCCATAATGATTTTGCCAATGCCTTTTTTGCGATGGGAAGCTAGTACGCAAATGCGTTCCATCTTTCCAACTCCATCAACGATGCGGAAGCGACCAGCACCAACTGGAACATCATTATCATATATAACAACGTGTGTTGAAATTTCTTCAAACTCATCATACTCTTCTTCTGCAGAAACACGTTGCTCATTCACAAATACTTGCTTACGTACAGAGAATGCATCTCTTAGTTGTTCGTCCGTTTGTACGATTTGTGCGTGCAAATTAGTTGCTCTCCTTTCCAAGGTGGAATGTTTCATGTACAGTCCACGTTCCATTTTCTAATTGGTATAGAAGGTGGAAACGATCGATTGGTTGCTCATAATAGAAATCTTTCATACGTAATCGACCTAATACATCAGCGTGCTCTGCGTCTGATAAGTCTTGACCGATTGTTAAATGAGGTACGAAAGAGTACTCGCGCTCTTGTGTAAAGAAACCATTATGCATTTCTTCATTTAAGAAAGTAAGTTCAGGTGTTTTTTCTACTTTAAAATAAAGAACATTATTAACAGGTGCGAATGAACCGACTTTCCCAACATGAAGGGTGAAAGGGTTCGTTTTATTTGCGATTGTATGTAACTCATTCACAATCGATTCTAATTGTTCATCTTGCGTCTCAAAGGGTGTTTTCAATGTAATATGTGGCGGAACTAATGCGTAATGCGGATCATAACGTTTACGTAATCCGTTCGCTTTATCTTGAATCATTTTTGATGGGAAAATTACAATTCCTAATTTCATGTTCCAATTCCTCCCTTTGCAAGTCTAGTTAGATTTTGAGAATAAATCTCTTTATCTATTATATCAAATTATTCTGAATACCGCTCTCTATTATTTCATTGATAGAATGTGAGAAAATGCTTTCGGTAAATCTGCTTGCCAATATTTCCATGTGTGATTCCCTTCAAACTCTTCATAATGCGTGATGAAATTTCTATCTGTAAGTAGTTTATTTAACTCGCGATTTGGTTCTACGAAATCAGATACTTGTCCGTCTGTACGCTTGACAGCTGTTTCTTCGGTCCCAATTACGTGATAAAGATCTAGCGCCCCCGGATTTTTGAAATCTTTTGCTAAGTTCATGACTGTTTCATCAACAAATGGTGATTGCATAACGACCTTACCGAATGTATGCGGATACATAAGTGCGGTCATGAAGGAAACTGTACCGCCGAGAGAATCTCCAATTAAAACGCGTCCTTTACCCATTTGATACGTTGGATAATTTGCATCAATATATGGGGCAAGCTCATGAGCAAGGAAACGAATGTAAGCAGCATTCTTTACATCATTTGGGAAATATTTTTCCTTACGATCGTGTACATTTTTATATGGAATACCGACAATAATTGTGCGGTCGATTTCTTCAGTTTCACGAAGACGCTCAATTACACGGTGGGCTTTACCAAGCTGAAAATAATCTCTACCATCTTGTGCAATAACAACCGTATGCTTATGGAGAGGTGTGTAATTTACTGGTAAATAAACAAGAAGTGTAAGCTCCTCTTGAAGTGATGTACTAAAAAATGAAATTTCTTCAATTCTCCCTATTGTTTGATTCATGTATATCCCCCTAAATAAAAATTTACTGTAATGATTGTAAGAGCGACGCTTGTAGTGAAAAGGAAAGAAATAATCACTAATAGGTGCCTTAATTTCTATTTTACCATAATGGTACGAAGAATCTAAAAAATTAGTATTTAAGTTGTGAAAGAAAACGGATATAATGAAGTGGGATTTTTTACAGGTGAGAGGGGAGACAGGATTTGAAACAAGAAAGATCAATCGCACTACCACTAGCAATTTCCATTATAGCAATTTCATTCGCAGCTGTTTTTGCAAAGATGTCCTCAGCACCATCTTCCATTTTAAGTATGTATCGATTATGGATTATCGTACTTATTATGCTGCCGATCGTTTGGAAAAAACGGGAAGAGTTTAGTAGGATTCAAATAAAAGATTGGGGATTTTTAATTGGATCTGGTTTCTTTTTAGCTCTTCATTTTCTTCTATGGTTTGAATCCTTAAAGCATACGACAGTTGCTAGTTCGACGATTATTTTAGCACTTCAACCGATCGTATCTTTAGTGGGAGGTTTTTTCTTATTTAAAGAAAGAACAACCTATTCAGCAATTGCGACGATGGGAATTGCGATACTAGGCGTAATGTGTATTGGCTGGGGAGATTTAGGGCTAAGTAAGCAAGCAATTTATGGGGATATATTATCCTTTTTAAGTGTAATAGCAGTTGTCGGTTATTTATTTATCGGACAAACGACAGTAAAGAAAGTATCTCATTGGATTTATAGTTTCACTGTATTTGCCTTCGCTGGTATATTTATAGCGATTTATAACGTTATACTTCAAGTGCCATTTACAGGCTATACGAAGTGGGATTGGAGTATTTTTCTTTTACTTGCGATTGTACCGACAGTGTCACACGTCATTAATAATTGGTTATTAAATTACGTAAATGCAACAACGATTTCAATGAGCATTTTAGGAGAACCAGTTGGGGCATCTATACTAGCGTTCTTCTTACTTGGAGAAAAATTAAATGCAATGCAAATTATCGGTAGCATGCTCGTATTGTTTGGTGTATCTGTTTTCTTACTACAGCAACAAAAACGAACAGCAAAAAATGTGGTGAACGAACCGGCTTATACACAGGAATTATAACGAGTTTATTCTAATATGCGAAAAGAGAAGTTATTGGTAACTTCTCTTTTTTTGTTCCATGCAGAAAATAAAACAGATTAATAGGGGGAATTACCGCCATGTAGCATGAAAAAAGATAATATATAGTGGAGTTACATCATACGTTTCTCATACAAATATAGAGGGGGAAGGAGAGACCAAATGAAAGAGATTTTAATGAAATACATGACAAATCTTACAACATTAAGTGAAGAACAGCAGCGCATGATCGTAGAAGAATTACAAATTGAAGAGTATAAAAAAGGAACAGTGCTTCTAGGGCAAGGAGATGTTCCATCTAAATGTTATTTTGTATTAAAAGGATGCGTGAGGCAACATTGTATAGATGAATCTGGAAAAGAAGTTACATCAAATTTTTATACAGAAGAACAAGCAATCGCAAATTTCAATCATCATAAGCAAGATAAATTATCCCCACATACGTTAACGTGCCTAGAAGATTGTCTAGTTGTAGTTGGCGATCTGTATAGTGAAAAGGACATGTATAAGAAATATTCACAGTTAGAAGAAATGACGCGCCAAATGATTGAATACAATTTTGGTGAAGTACAAGAAGAACTTACATTATTTATTGCATCGACACCAGAAGAGCGCTACAAATCATTATTACAAAAACGACCTCATTTAATCGATCGTGTTCCTCAATATCAATTGGCAAGTTATCTAGGTATTACGCCAGAATCATTAAGCAGAATTAAGAAACGACTCAAACAGTAGAGTTTTTTCCACCTCTAAGCAATAGCCATATACTAAATCCTAGTTCACCTGCGATCATCGGTAGTTGAAAGACAACGTTAAGAATGGAAATAATCGCATCATATTGTGAAAACATCGTATTCATTACGTTAATGATGATATAGCCGATTGCAGCAATGAGCAGTAATATACTAATAGTTTTCGGTATGTTTTTAGATTGAAAGGTTACGTATCCTAAGGTGAGAAGATGTAAGCCGAAAATGATTAATCCTACAGACCAAATGTATTCAAAAGCTTCTAGAAATAACATTGTATATGCTTCTGAATTAGCAACTGTGTTTTTTGAAAGAAGTAATACAAATATTAAATTGAATATAGCAATCCCAAGTATAGCTGTATACATAAGACGAAGACAGGCAGCTAGTAATGAGAGGCTAGTATGGATAGGTTTTAGAAAGAAATAAAGAGCCCACGAGGCGATAATATCCGTAATGAAAATGATAATCCATCCGAAAATTTCTGCTTTGAAAAGTGAACTTGAAGTTTGAATATTATGGAGTGTCGTGCTCGCATCTCCTTGTACAACGAGATTTCCGTGAACAAAACCGTAAGAAAAAAATGCAGCAAATGCCATAATAAGAAGAGAAGCACCAGTAAATAAGGCAAACTTTCGTTCATTCATATGTCGTCCTCCTATTTCAATATTACTTTTATTTTAATAAGGGAAGGAGGAGAAGTCATTGACTTAAATCAAGAGAGGAGAGAGCGTAATGGAATTTCCATCAAAAAAAGCTGTATGGTTATATCCAATCTTTTTCATTGTTTTAGGCGCCTGTTTCGCTCCAATATTTGCAGGGAGAGAATATTTTCTCTTATTTTTTATAATTCAATTAGCTATACTGTTTAGTTGGAGTTGGTTTTTAACAAAATATATTGTTGGAGAAGAAACAATTACTATTAGATCGGGTTTCGTTAAAAAGCGCTTTGCAGCCTTCTGGTCTCTTGTTTTGTTTAGGAAAAAATCAATTGTGTTTCCTTTCGAATCAACAGCACGATACAGATACATCCATTGACCTTTTACTTTGATATATGTTTCATCGACTCTCCAAGAGTCATTTGTTTGTTTGAGGTGACGACGGATTCGTTTGTCCAATTCAGGATCATACTGATGAACCCAACGCATAATCGTTGTATGAGAAATGGATAACCCCCGTTTCTTCATCATTTCCACCAAATCATGCACCCTTTCTAGAGTAATAGTATCAGTATGTCCAAGATTTATAGATTCATTGCAATTGTCCTGAAGTTTTTGCACCAGAACCTATTTTCTTCTTTCTCCGTCATCTGATCTCCCCCTCTTATAATAAGCCTTTTCTTAACTATAAAAATACCAGAATATCCTTATTTCTATCATACAGGATAAAAAGTATAAATTCTAATTAATACCATTTTTTAAACATCTATTTTATTTTTGTACCGTAGTAGTTTTCTGATTATTTGATAAAAGCATAAAATTCAATTAACTTTTTGTTTATTTTGTGTTATTATTCATTTGTAATATATAACATTAAAGGAGGAATTTTCTATGAGTAATTTACTAGAAAAATTATTTGGAGTTAAAAAAGTCGAAGTTGATAAGCCGCAATATACTGAAACTGGATGTGACTCTTATATTTTATGTAAAGGGAAAGATGGATATATGTATCCACAGAGATATACGTTTATAAATGGAAAAATAATCAAAAATGGTTGTTGCTAAACTATGTAGAAACCCAAGGGCGAATGTACATTCGTCCTTTGGGCTCTACTATATCTAGAAAGGTGCATCATATGATTATATATTTTATTTTATTTTTATTATGGATATCTTTACTTTTGATATTAGTTTTAAAAATCACTAAACTAAAACAAGTAATACACCAGCTCCCTAAAGTTTATCTCTCTGGTGAATACAAGGATCCGTTAATAGGGCAAGATATAAAAAAAATTTTGGAATTACCTAGTTCTTACACGCACCATAAAGAATCTATTATTATGGTAATGTCCCCAACATGTATGTTTTGTCATGACAAGTTAGACGAAATAATTGATAACAACAAACATAAGTCTCATAACCTAATTTTATACATAGATTCTAAAAACAAAGAATTTTACAATCAATTTGTTGAACATGTCCATTTTAAAAGTACCATGCCTGTTTATCCGTTATCTATTGTTCAACAAAAAAAGTTAAGAGTATTTGCTTTCCCAGCTTTTATACATATCGATTCACAAGGAATTATTACAAGAAATTCGACAATAGCAGATAAACTTATTTAAGTAACTTCAGGTTGAAATTTATAAAAAATTTGTTCCAGATATTATAAATTTGAGGCACAACATGCTATACATTTGATAGGGGAACTTTTTATTACTGATCTCCTGTATCTCCTATTTCTCTTTTAATCATAATATTAAGAATAACAAAATCAATGCACCTTTCTCTCTGCTATTTGAAAATACTAATGATATAACAAAATTCTATCTTTCCAATACAAAAAGAAACCTACAAAGAAATTAAAAGAAGTGGTGATTTTAATATGTTAATTTCATACATACTAAGAATATTCAAGCTGATTTGGAAGGTTGATAAACTTTGGTTATTTTATTCTAGCTTTTTTATATTAATTTTAGGAATGCTACCGGTTGGAACAATTTTAATTACAAAAGAATTAATAAATAACATAGCACTATTAATAGAAAATAAAAGTGAAAGTAATACTTTAGCCATTGTATTGCTTATATCACAATTCATGCTTTTAATATTGGAAACAGTTATTAAACAATTTCAAACGTATCTCGAACAACAGTTATCTTTTAAACTTAATAGATTGCTAACAGAACAAATTGCTAATAAATCTATCAAAATACCGTATTCTAATTTTGATGATCCTAATTTTTACAATTACACCAATCGTGTTAGATCAAATACAGGACCTCGCCTTTTGTCACCAATTAATAATTTATTTTCCATAATACAATCATTAATAGCTCTTACGTCTTTAATTATTTTTTTAATTTCAATTCATTGGAGCTTGGCCTTGATTAGTACTTTTGCTTTCATACCAACTCTTTTAATCAAATCTTATTTGGGAAATAAGGGCTTTCAACTCCAAAAAGATTTAACTCCTATTGTTAGAGAAGCTAGTTATATTGAGAATTTGATTATGGAAAAAGAATCGGCTAGAGAAGTAAGGGTGTTTAATTTATATCCCCATTTTATAGATAGATGGAAGCGGAAATATACAGAAAATATGAAAATCTCTCTGTCTTTCTTGAAAACAAAAAGCAAAGCTGAAATATTTTTAGATGGTATCATAGCTATTTCATATTGCAGTTCTGCAGGAATCATTATTTGGTTAATAAAAAAGTCAGCTGTTAAAATCGGAGAATTTGTTTCTATTGGACAAGCTGTGCATAGTACTCAAAATTCTTTACATTCTATTTCTGCAAGTATTGCACTACTATATGAAGATACACTATATATTCATGATTATTTTAACTATATAGATTCATTTGAAGAAAATGAATCTAATACTAAAAACACAATCACATTTCCTAGTAAGTTATACCAAGGGATTCGATTTGAAAATGTATCATTTTCCTATCCAAATAGTCAAAAAGAAGTTTTAAAGAATGTATCATTTTCAATTAAACCTGGAGAGAAAATAGCGATTGTTGGTCACAACGGATCGGGAAAAACCTCTTTAATTAAATGTTTACTTGGTCTATATCCTCTTACATCTGGAAATATTTATTTTGATGACGTACCTATAAATAAAATTCAATTAAATTCCCTTAGAGATAACATCACTGTTATTTTTCAGGATTTCACCAAATATTTCCTTACAATTGAAGAAAATATTGCTTTTGGAAATATATCAGAAAGAAACGATAAGAAAAAAATCCAGGATGTTGCTCTACAATCAGGAATCCATACAGATATAACAAAGTTTCCAAATAAATATCAATCATATGTAGGTCGATTTTTATATGAGGGAGAAGAACTTTCCGGTGGACAATGGCAAAAAGTAGCGATTGCGAGAGCCTTATTTAAAAATAGCCCTATTATGATTTTAGATGAACCTACCGCAGCTTTAGATCCTTTATCTGAAAGGGTAATTTTCGATAAATTCAAACAATTAACAGAAGAAAGAACAACACTTTTGATTTCACATAAAATGTCAGCAGCTAAACTAGCAGATAAAATCATTGTATTAGATAATGGAAAGTTAGTTGAATTTGGTACCCACGAACAGCTAGTATTGCAAAAGGGAAAGTATCATGAACTATATACCACTCAAGCAGAATTCTATGACAACAAGATACGTGAATATTCCGAACGGTAATCCCTTAGAAACTGACTAGATGCTATTTCTATAAAATGTGAAATAGTATCTAGAATTTACGAATAAGCAACTTAAAATATTGATGTACTACTAATTATAGAGGGAGAATTACACGTGAGTGAAATCATTTTAATATTAAGAGTAATGATCGGCATTCTCTTCTTATCAACTGCTATAAGTAAAATTTCAGATTTTAAAAAACATGTTATCATTGTAAAGGAATATGAAATTATTCCTCAAAAATTAGCAAAATCCTTTTCTATTTTTGAAGTCATTTTAGAATTTTCTTGTGCCAGTTTGCTATTACTAGGCTTATTTCCTGTTATTTCCGGATTAGTATTATTTATTTTATTAGTTTTGTACACTACAGGTATCGTAATCAATTTATTAAAGAAAAGAACCACTATATCATGTGGTTGTGGAGGAATAGCAGGTAATCACCATTTATCTTGGTTTTTAGTATTTCGTAATATAGTCTTATTAACTGTAGTTTATTTTCTTTTAAAGAACCAAACAAATCTTCTCAGCTTAAACGCTGTATTAATTCATCCAAAAGACCCTAATCTTATTTTTAATAGTAATGCAGTACTATCAGTCTTAATATCAATTTTTTTACTTTTCTTTATTTCTATTTTAAATTCACTATTTTTTATTCGTTCGAGCATGAATAACTTTTTAAAATTAGCAAAACAAATAAAGGAGCGATGAACTTGAACTGGTCTGATTATCTTCTTTGGACTTGTATGATTATTCAAATGATTGTTTTCTTTTTATTAATTAAATTAGTAACTGATTTTCTAAATAGATTCCAAACTCAAGTAGGAATGATTGAAATTACTAATTCTGCTGAATTAAAAGTAGAAGAAGAAGATTTAGAGTATTCGAAAAATAAAACAGATAAAAATTAACGTGCGAATCTCTCTTGATAAATAGTAACTATCCATATATTCACTTGACATATACAGAATGGTCCTGTTGCAAAGTTTTCTAAACTAAACTACACTTTGACTCATCCATACACATAAAGCGACTAACTCCTGTGCTTGATATTTACTCTTTCGCTGGACGAATCCTTTTTCTTTGGCTAGGTGTTCTAGAACATGAGAAGACATATGTCGTTGTAATTCTTCAGCAATCGGTTGAAGTTCATCAAGAATTGAAAGATTCATAAAAAAACGCCATCCTTTCTTATAATTTTACAGAAAGGATAACGCCTTTTTTGCTTTTTGGGTAGTGTAAAACCTTAGCCTGATTGCGATGTGACACTCCCCCTTAGAGGCATATGTTTTATAATCGTAACAAAATTTTAATAATGAAAGAGGAGTGGAGTAAAAAAGATAAATTTGAATGTATGGAAATCTCCAGGTAAAATTATTTAAAGATTGTGTATTTTTCGACAATCATTAAGGGGGTTGGAATGAAGAAGTTTTTAAGTGAGAAAATTATTGAATTTTTTATTTGTATAGTAGTAATCATTGTTATTAGTTATCTACCGTTTATCTTTTTGAAAGGAAACACGCTTAGTTTTATTGCTTATTTACAACAACTTTGTTCTCCAGCAGATATTTTATATTTTAATAGAACCTTAATGCGTCCAGTCCCTTTCCTAGAAAATATTTTGGATCCTTATGTTTATTCGATTACTATTCTGGCTGTATCCACTTGTTTGGCTGTTTTATTTGCTACTTGTCTCTCATTTTTTTATTTACTATCATCTTCTAGAATAAAAAAGGGAATTGAACGGTGTTTAATTTTTATTGAATCCATTCCTGATTTGTTATTAATATTTGTACTACAACTGTTTTTCGTATGGGTATTTAAACAAACAGGGTCAAATATAGTTAATATTTATGCAATGAATGGTAAGCAAGTGTATTTTCTACCGATCCTTTGTATGACTATTGTTCCTACGCTTCATCTTTTTCGAATCATTGTTCTGTTCTTATTGGATGAAAAGCATAAACCTTATGTAGAATTTGCTCGTGCAAAGGGGTTAAGTAACAGATATATCTTATTTGTTCATTTATTTCGAAATATAATGTATCACTTACTCAATCATCTGCAATCTATTTTCTTATTTATGATTTCAAGTCTTTTAATGGTAGAGGCAGCTTTCAACATTCACGGATATATGTCATTTTTGGTGAAACCAGGCGCTTTAACTCCTTTAACGATGGTGTGGTGGACACTACTGTTATTTATTCCATTCTATTTAATATTCATAGCTGTTCATTATCGAGTAAATCGTATTACGGGAGGAATTGCAAATGAGTCATAGCATTATTCGTTCCAGACGTTTTTGGTTCGGGGTTTCCTACTTTATAGGACTTGTAATCATCAGTTATTTATTTACATGGTTTGGAAAAGATTTATATTCCAATACGCAACTGTTATTAAAAAATGAAGATGGGGATGTCATTCAAGCTGCACCATTCAATCCGTTAATTATGCCTCCATTTGGTTCAGATAGAAGTGGATATAATTTGTTTTTTCAATTGATCATTGGAGCGAAATTTACTATCTTATTTGTTTTGGGGATTTGTCTTATTCAAATTCTAATAGGAACATTATTAGGTGGGGCTTTAGCCTATACATCATCTAAGTTGCAAAGTTTTGTTCAAAAAGTATTTAAACCTTATTTCTTCATTCCAACAGTGCTGTGGGGTATTATGTGGATGGCTCCATTAATGTTGGAAAGCCAGCAAACTGGGCTTAGCATGTCTATTATTGGGAAACAATTCTTTATCCTTTGTATCGTAACGTTACCACCGGTTATTATTTATATTAGTCAAGAAATAAATCTGTTCATGAAAAATGAATACATTATAAGTTCAGTTTTGTTAGGGGCTTCAAAATTCTATTTGTTTCGAAGGCATATTTGGCTTTACTTAAAGGAAATACTTGTTATTCTTTTCCTGCAACAGTTTGTTCAATTATTTACTTTATTGATTCATTTAGCATTTTTTGAAATTTTGATTGGCGGAAGGCGAATGTCAAGTGACTTAAAAGTGTTTTCACTTACGAATGAGTGGTCAAGTTTAATTGGATTAAATAAAAATGAATTATTAATGGCACCTTGGCTTGTACTAGCTCCGTTGTTATTTTTTACAATTTCAATATTTGTTCTACACCTTATGATTCAAGGTATAAAAGAACAGTACAATACACGCTTTATTTCTAATGATAAGAAAAAAAGTGGGGAAAGATCATCGTTTGAAGCAAAATACCAAAAGATGAAAGTTGATAAATCTTCGTTTGCTAGAATGAATCTAAACTCTATTTATAGAGAAAAAGATAATTAGGTGTGCCGCCACATGTCCATCAAGCTAAGGTCTTGAAGGGTTCTGGTGCAAAAATAAAATACAAGAGAATAAAGCACATATATTCCTAACGGAATCGTATCTTATGCTGCAAGTCCAAACAATTGATGGATGAATTCTTTCTGATTTTGGACAGACTGGTCCCGTAAATCAAGCTGCTCTTTTTTAATCATATGCATGGCTTCTACTCCAGAAAGAATAGATGTAGCTGTGTCAAAACATTTGAGCCCTAGCATAGAACGGATTCGCTTCTTTATAAAGCGATGATCTTGTTCTACTATGTTATTCAAGTACTTTTGTTGTCTAAGTTGCATACCATCAGGTATGCTTTTTTCTTTTTTCAACTGCTCAATTGCTATAGGATAAACCGGGTTCTTATCGACTGTTATAACACGTGGTTTTGAAACATGAAAAGACCGCAAAGCTTTCTTGAAAAAGCGCTTTGCAGCCTTCTGGTCTCTTGTTTTGTTTAGGAAAAAATCAATTGTGTTTCCTTTCGAATCAACAGCACGATACAGATACATCCATTGACCTTTTACTTTGATATATGTTTCATCGACTCTCCAAGAGTCATTTGTTTGTTTGAGGTGACGACGGATTCGTTTGTCCAATTCAGGACCATACTGATGAACCCAACGCATAATCGTTGTATGAGAAATGGATAACCCCCGTTCTTCTAGCATTTCCACCAAATCACGAAAACTGAGGTTGTACCGTAGGTACCATCTTACTGTTAACAAAATAATATCAGGCAGATAATGCTTCCATTTGAATACATTTTCCTTTTCCATACCAATCACGTACCCTTTTTAAAGTAATAGTAACAGTATGTCCAAGATTTATAGATTCATTGCAATTGTCCTTAAGTTTTTGCACCAGAACCAGATATAAAACAAATTTCAAATACGAAAAATCCAATAGCAGCTCGTGCATTATCCCGCATTAACGAGCAGTAAAACTCCCACCTCAAAATTCGGCTGAAGCAAAGAAGTTAGGTGTGAGGTCAACTGCCCGTAAACGCCCGATTGGTTCAACTAATAATCAGTGGGGGATGAACACCCCCCCCACTGATTAAAGTTTCACTTTATCATTCGATCGATTAGAAATTGTTTACGGATCATATGAAACAGAACTTATTTCTCCAAGAAATAAAGAAGAATTTATTTTGTTGTTAAAAAGAAAAAATCCTGGGATTGAAATAAAGTAAGAGAGTGGATTCATATCTACTCTCTTTATGTTACTTTGGATTTGTCATATAAGGTTGCACGTGAACGACACATAAGTCGCGGAATTTTCCTTCAGCAGTTGTGACAATTACGACTGCTCTTCCTGCACTTTTTCCAGTAATCGTTACTGTCTCACCTTTCGGATAGATGGTGATGACGTCGGAGTTCATATTTGTCCAAATAAGCTCTTGATTCTTTGCCTGCATTGGCAAAACGGAAGCTGATAAATCGGCACTTTGTCCGGTTTTTATTTTAAGCTTATTTTTCTGTATATGAATACCAATTACAGATATAACAGAAGGAGCAATTGAAATTTTGGATGGATTAGGTTGAATGTTTAAACGAGAAGCAGAAGTATTTGTAATAGGTGAAAATTTTCTTATGTGTTGTTGCTGGAAAGCTGCTAACATGTTGGAGTCCCCTTTCTGTATAAGTGCTGATACTAATACTATAAAGGAGCAGTGTTATATTAAATTTAACGAAACATAAAGAATTTGTTAAATTTGAGAAGAAGATTGTCGAACTGTAAAAAGAAAGCTCTGCTGTTGCGATAACAGCAGAGCTTTCTTTTTATAGATTATTACGGTGTTGTTTTTCAAAATCCTCAAATTTCTCTTCAACTTCTTTTGAAGGCTGTGTTAGTAAACTAACAATTACGATCACTATTAAACTAATAGCGAAACCAGGAATCATTTCATATAAGAAATCTTTTAAGAATTTAAACTGTGTCCAAATAATTACTGTGGCTGCACCTGAAATCATGCCAGCAAGTGCGCCCCATTTCGTCATACGTTTCCAATATAAGCTTAATAAAATAGCGGGTCCAAATGAAGAACCAAATCCAGCCCAAGCATATCCAACAAGAGCTAAAATCGTATCATTTTGTTTAAACGCTAATGCGCACCCGACTAAGGCGATAACAAGTACAGCCATACGACCGACAAATACAAGCTCTTTATCAGAAGCAGAACGTTTAAAGAATGTACGATATAAATCTTCTGTTATAGCACTAGAAGTAACAAGAAGCTGAGATGAGATTGTACTCATAATCGCTGCTAAAATCGCTGCTAATAAAAATCCAGTAATAAGTGGATGGAATAAAATTTTTCCAAGTTCAAGGAAAATTGTCTCTGGATTAGATAATGTCAACCCTTGTTGTGAATAGTAAGCAATACCGATCAGACCAGTAAACATAGCTCCGACAACAGAGAAAATCATCCAGCTCATACCAATTCTTCGTGCGCTTTTAATTTCTTTTACAGACGAAATAGCCATAAAGCGTACGATAATATGAGGTTGTCCAACATAACCAAGGCCCCATGCGAATAAAGAAATCATTCCTAAAGTAGAGGCACCTTTAAAAATATCTAAACGTGTTGGATCTACAGATCGAATTGTATCAAACGCAGGTCCAAGTCCGTTCGAATTCATAATTGTTACGATAGGAACAAGAATAAGAGCAATTACCATAATGATTCCTTGCACGAAGTCTGTCCAACTTACTGCTAAGAAACCACCAAATAATGTGTAAGCCACGACAACTGCTGCGACAATGAATAATCCAACATGATAGTTCATACCAAATGAATTTTCAAATAATACAGCACCTGAAACTAGTCCTGAAGCTACATAAAAAGTAAAGAAAATCATAATAACAAGTCCGGATACTAAGCGTAGCATATGAGATTTGTCGTGGAAGCGGTGTTCCAAAAATTCTGGGATAGTAATAGAGTTGTTTGCCATTTCAGAGTAGGTACGTAAGCGAGGAGCGACATAAAGCCAGTTTGCGTATGCGCCTAGTGTTAGGCCGAGCGCAATCCAACTACTACTTAATCCAACGCTAAACATTGCACCGGGTAATCCCATTAAAAGCCAACCACTCATATCGGATGCTCCAGCACTTAATGCTGTTACTGCGGGGCCTAGTGTGCGCCCGCCAAGCATATAATCTGTTAAGTTGGACGTTCGTTTGTAGGCGAAATAGCCGATTACTAACATCCCGAGCATGTAAATAGAGATAGAAGTTAAAGTTAACATCTGCGTACTCATGTAGTTCCCCTTCCTTTTGTCATGTCTTTTGATGCGTTATGCATATTTATAATCTATCATGATTATTCTGAAAAATCCATACAGAAATACGAATTTTCAGAAATGTAAGCGTTTTTTGACATCTTTTTACTTTTTTAATATATAAATTTCAGACAAAAAAACCTTAATTTTAATAGAGTATTTATTATATTTACATAAAAACACGTTGTTTTGTCAATATAATATTGAAAGAAGAGAGAAATATTTTTTTGAAAAAAGTATTGACTTGTGAAAAAAGTTAGGTCTATAATGAGTGCAACTTAAAAAAATGCAAGCGTTGATGAAGAAGAGTACACATGATGAACATGTCAGAGAGCTGATGGTTGGTGCGAATCAGTATGGAATTGATGTGGAATGGGCTTCGGAGCTTCCAAACCGAAACGAAAGAAGTAGGCTTTGGCGACATGATCTCATCGATATAAGAGACACGTATTATTTTTGATACGGCAAAGTGCGTTACATTCGTAACGAATTAAGGTGGCACCACGGGAGTACCCGTCCTTTCTATAGGATGAGTACTCCCTTTTTGTGTATAAAAAATTAAATAAGCTAAATCGTTTAAGTAAGAAGAGTACGTATATTTGGAGACGTTACAGAGAGCCGGGAGCAGGTGGGAGCCCGGTACGGTGCCATATACGGAATGGGCTTACGAGAGGTATGCTGAACAATTTCTATTCAGTAGGCAACCCGGGTTCCGCCGTTAAAAGGATAAGGTATATATTTTGTACCTGAATAAAGCGGGATGCTTTTGCGTCCAACCTGAGGTGGTACCACGGTAAATTTATCGTCCTCTACATATTTCGATATGTAGGGGACTTTTTTATTTTTCAGAGTGAGGTGAAAGGCATGATGACAAAAGAGGAATTTATGAAGCAAAAAGAACAAAGAAACACATTTTTAGTAATCGCTGAAGAAGAAGGAGATAGCATTACGCCAATTTCTTTATATAGACGTATGAAGGGGAAGAAAAAGTTTTTACTAGAAAGCTCGCAGCTTCATCAAGATAAAGGGCGCTATTCTTACTTAGGGTGTAATCCTTATGGAGAAGTGAAAAGCGTTGGTATGGAAGTCGAACGAACGACATATGGGCAAACAGAAAAGTTGCAAGCTAACGTACTGCAAGTGTTAGAAGAGGTAATCGCACCATTGCAAGTAGACAGTCCGTTCCCATTTTGCGGAGGAGCAGTTGGTTATATTGGCTATGATGTCATTCGGCAGTATGAAAACATTGGAGCAGATTTACACGATCCATTAAATATTCCAGAAGTACACCTTTTACTATATCGTGAGTCTACCGTTTACGATCATTTACGCCAAAAGTTGTCGTTTGTATATGTATGCAGGGAAGACGATTCAGCTTCTTATGAAGAAGTATACGAAAGATTGCAAGTATACAAAGAGGAAGTGTTAAAGGGAGAAGAAGCGGAAGTAAATGAAATACAATCAACGTTATCATTCACTTCGTCCATAACTGAAAAAGAATTTTGTGAAATGGTAGAAACAGCGAAAGAATACATTCGGTCCGGAGATATTTTTCAAGTTGTATTATCCCAGCGTTTGCAAAGTGAATGTATTGGAGATCCATTTGCATTATACCGGAAACTTCGAATTGCAAATCCATCACCATATATGTTCTATATCGATTTTCAAGATTATGTTGTACTTGGCTCTTCACCAGAAAGTTTACTATCAGTAAGAGACGATAAGGTGATGACAAACCCAATTGCCGGTACGAGGACGAGAGGGAAAACGAAGCAGGAAGATGAGGAAATCGAAAAAGAACTGTTAGGAAATGAGAAAGAGCGAGCAGAGCATATGATGCTTGTGGACCTAGGACGAAATGATATTGGCAGAGTAAGTGAAATTGGCTCTGTGACGATAGATAAATATATGAAAGTAGAAAAATACTCTCACGTTATGCACATTGTATCTGAAGTTTACGGAACATTGCGAAAACAAACGAGTGGATTTGACGCATTAGCGTATTGTTTACCAGCTGGTACAGTATCAGGTGCTCCGAAAATTAGAGCGATGGAAATTATTAATACGTTAGAGCATGAAAAAAGAAATGTATACGCCGGAGCAGTTGGATATATTTCATTCTCAGGAAATCTTGATATGGCGCTAGCAATTCGAACGATGGTTGTGAAAGATGAGAAAGCGTACGTTCAGGCAGGAGCGGGTATCGTCTACGATTCAGACCCGGTTGCTGAGTATGAAGAAACATTAAATAAAGCGAGAGCGCTTTTGGAGGTTATGAAATGATTGTACTTATCGATAATTATGATTCATTCACATATAACTTGTATCAACTGTTAGGCGAGTACGAGGCAGAAATTGTTGTCGTAAGAAATGATCAAATAACAATTGAACAATTAGAGGAGATGAAGCCGAAAGGAATTGTGCTATCACCAGGACCTGGGAAACCAGAAGATGCTGGAATTTGTATCGATGTTATTCGTCACTTTTATAAGAACGTTCCCATCTTAGGAATTTGTCTTGGCCATCAAGCAATCATATCCGCATTTGGAGGAAAAATTGTTAGGGCAGAGCGCATTAAACATGGAAAAACGTCGCGTGTGAAACATAACGGAACGTCAATCTTTTCGTACGTTACGCAGCCGCTAACGGCAATGCGTTACCATTCACTCGTCGCAGCGCAAAATAGTTTACCACAATGCTTTGACATACTTGCGACAGCGATGGATGACGGAGAAATCATGGCAGTTCGTCACAACTATTATCCGCTCTTCGGATTACAGTTTCACCCAGAATCAATTGCAACAGAAGAAGGCGGAAAGTTAATACGTGCCTTTTTAGCAGAAGTGAAAGAGGAGGAGAGAGTATGAACAGTTATCTTCGAAAATTAGTAGAGGGACAACATTTAACAGAAGAAGAAATGTATGAAGCGGGACTTCTTTTATTAAGTGACAACATATTGGAAAGTGAAGTTGCAGCTTTCTTAGTATTGTTGAAAGCGAAAGGCGAAACAGCAGAAGAAATATACGGTCTCGTTCGTGCTCTTCGAGAAAAGGCATTACCGTTTTCAAATCATATAAAAGGCGCGATGGACAATTGCGGAACGGGTGGTGACGGTGCACAAACATTCAATATTAGTACAACATCGGCATTTGTACTTGCCGGAGCTGGTGTAAAGGTTGCGAAACATGGAAACCGCGCTGTTTCTAGTAAAACAGGAAGTGCTGATTTATTAGAAGAACTCGGTGTAAACATAAGCTGCACGCCGGGTGAGATTGACTATTTATTAGAGAATGTAGGTATTGCCTTCTTATTCGCACCAGCGATGCATCCAGCATTAAGACGCATTATGAAAATAAGAAAAGAATTAAACGTTCCGACGATCTTTAACTTAATTGGACCGTTGACGAATCCGGTTAATTTAGAAACACAATTTGTCGGTATTTATAAGCGAGATATGTTATTGCCGGTAGCGGAAGTATTGCAGAAACTTGGCAGAAAACAAGCGCTCGTCGTAAACGGAAGTGGCTTTTTAGATGAAGCATCATTACAGGGAGAAAATCATGTCGTCGTTTTAAAAGATAATGAAATAGTAGAAATGAGTATTGATCCAGAAAAGTATGGTTTTTCAAGAGTGAAAAATGAAGAAATTAGAGGTGGGAATTCAAAAGAAAATGCAAAGATTACGCTCGGAGTATTAAGCGGAGAAAAGAGTGTCTATCGCGATACTGTTTTATTAAATGCAGGTCTAGCCCTTTTCGCAAATGGAAGAGCAGAAACGATTGAAGAAGGAATTATACTAGCGGCACATAGCATTGACTCTGGAAAAGCATTAGCCAAACTAAACTTATTAATTGCAGCAAGCCATGAAAAATTAGAAAGGGTGAATTAAAATGGGGACGATTTTAGACAAAATTGTAGTGCAAAAGAAAGTAGAAGTTGCGGAGTTATATGAAACATATTCACCAGTGAAAGAAAAAAGGAAAACACACTCACTTGTAAAAGCTTTAGAGCAGTTTACTGTAATAGCAGAGGTAAAGCGAGCGTCTCCATCAAAAGGCGATATTAATTTACACGTTGATGTGCCAAAACAAGTGAAAACATATGAAGAATGCGGTGCTGGAGCAGTTTCGGTTTTAACAGACGGTCAATTTTTTAAAGGGTCGTTTCACGACTTACAAACGGCAAGAGCAGAAAGTAACATTCCGCTTTTATGTAAAGATTTTATAATCGATAAAATCCAAATTGATAGAGCGTATGAAGCTGGTGCAGATCTTATTTTATTAATTGTTGCAGCATTGTCAAAAGAGAAATTAAACGAGCTTTATAACTACGTGCTAGAAAAAGGATTAGAAGCGATTGTTGAAGTTCATGATGAACAGGAATTAGAAATTGCAATCCGATTAAATCCGCACGTTATCGGTATTAACAACCGTAATTTAAAAACATTTGAAGTAGATTTAAGCCAAACTGAAAAGCTCGGAAAACGGCTGAATGAGGAAAACCTACTTTGGATTAGTGAAAGCGGCATTCATTCAAAAGAAGATATCATTCGCGTCAAACGAGCTGGTGCAAAAGGCGTATTAGTCGGAGAAGCGCTTATGACATCATCTTCTATAAGTAACTTTTTCGAAGACTGTAAGGTGAGCATATGAAAGTGAAGATTTGCGGCATCACTGATATGGAAACAGCGCAAAGTGCGTGTGAATATGGCGCAGATGCAATCGGATTTGTTTTTGCAGAAAGTAAACGCCAAATCACTCCAGGGCAAGCGAAAGAAATTATTGGGGAAATTCCAGCCCACGTTTTCAAGGTCGGTGTTTTCGTAAATGAATCAGTAGAAGTGATCCAGAAAATTGCAGAGGAGTGCGGGTTAACGCATGTGCAACTACATGGGGATGAAGACAATGATCAAATCGTAAGATTGAATATTCCGTCTATAAAAGCGGTAGGAGTAGCTTTAGAGAAAGATATTGAATGTGCGAAAAAATACGATACAGATTATTTGTTATTTGATAGCCCGAAAGAAAAGTTCCACGGAGGAAACGGAAAGACATTCTCATGGGAGTTACTTGCACATATGCCAAAAGCATTGCGAGAGAAAACGATATTAGCTGGCGGATTAAACATCCTTAATATAGAAGAAGCAATTCGAACCGTTCAGCCATATATGATCGATGTGAGCAGCGGAGTAGAGACAGAAGGAAAGAAAGATTTGGAGAAAATAAAACAATTTATTAAAAAAGCGAAGGAGTGTTCCAAATGAATTATGCATATCCAGATGAAAAAGGGCATTACGGTATATACGGAGGACGATACGTTCCAGAAACGTTAATGCAATCCGTATTAGAACTAGAAGAAGCATATAAAGAAGCGATGCAAGATGAAGCGTTTCAAAAGGAATTAGATCATTATTTACAAACGTACGTTGGAAGAGAAACACCGCTTTATTTCGCTGAAAATATGACGAAGTATTGCGGCGGAGCAAAGATTTATTTGAAACGTGAAGATTTGAACCATACGGGAGCTCATAAAATTAACAATACAATCGGTCAAGCACTTCTTGCGGTAAGAATGGGTAAGAAGAAAGTTGTCGCTGAAACAGGAGCAGGACAACACGGAGTTGCAACAGCTACTGTATGTGCACTTTTCGGTTTAGAATGCGTCATCTTCATGGGAGAAGAAGATGTGAGACGACAAAAATTAAACGTGTTTCGAATGGAATTACTCGGAGCAAAAGTAGAAAGCGTTGCGGCAGGTAGCGGCACGTTGAAAGATGCGGTAAACGAGGCGCTTCGTTACTGGGTTTCACATGTACACGATACGCACTACATTATGGGATCAGTTCTCGGGCCACATCCATTCCCGCAAATTGTTCGTGATTTCCAAAGTGTAATTGGGAAAGAAACGAAAAAGCAATACGAAGCGTTAGAAGGAAAATTACCAGAAGCAGTCGTTGCTTGTATTGGCGGTGGTAGTAATGCAATGGGAATGTTTTATCCGTTCGTACACGATGAAGAAGTTGCTCTTTACGGTGTTGAAGCAGCTGGAAAAGGTGTTCACACAGAAAAGCACGCAGCCACTTTAACGAAAGGAAGTGTCGGTGTTTTACACGGATCGATGATGTACCTTCTGCAAAATGAAGAAGGGCAAATTCAAGAAGCACACTCTATTTCGGCAGGGCTGGATTACCCAGGTGTTGGGCCAGAACATAGCTTGCTAAAAGATATTGGCCGCGTTTCTTATCATTCCATTACAGATGAAGAAGCGTTAGAAGCATTTCAATTATTAACGAAAAAAGAAGGGATTATCCCGGCATTAGAAAGTTCACATGCTGTTGCATACGCTTTAAAACTAGCGCCGCAAATGAAGAAAGACGAAGGACTTGTCATTTGTTTATCCGGCCGCGGTGATAAAGATGTAGAGAGTATAAAACGTTATATGGAAGAGGTGTAAAAAATGGGAGTAGAAAAAATTATAGCAGCGTTTGAAAATGGCAAGAAAGCATTTATTCCGTATGTAATGGGCGGAGATGGTGGACTTGAAAAGTTAAAAGAAAGAATTCGTTTTCTTGATGAAGCAGGAGCAAGCATCGTTGAAATTGGTATCCCATTTTCAGATCCAGTCGCAGACGGTCCAACTATTCAAAGGGCAGGAAAAAGAGCATTAGATAGCGGTGTAACATTGAAAGGTATTTTTCAAGCATTAATAGAGGTGAGGCAAGAAGTTCAAATTCCATTTGTACTTATGACATATTTAAATCCAGTACTCGCATTCGGAAAGGAACGTTTCATTGAGAGCTGTCTTGAAGCAGGGGTGGACGGTATTATCGTTCCAGACTTACCGTATGAAGAACAAGACATTATTGCACCGCTCCTTCGCGTGGCGAATATCGCTTTAATTCCACTCGTTACCGTAACGAGCCCTATTGAACGAATCGAAAAAATTACGAGTGAATCACAAGGATTCGTCTACGCCGTTACAGTAGCGGGCGTAACGGGAGTACGTCAAAATTTTAAAGATGAGATTCGTAGTTACTTAGAAAAAGTAAAAGCACACGTCCACTTACCAGTAGTCGCAGGATTCGGTATTTCAACACGAGAGCAAATTGAAGAAATGATTACAATATGTGACGGCGTTGTCGTTGGAAGTAAAGTCATTGAGCTGTTAGAAAATGAAAAGCGAGAAGAAATTTGTGAGTTAATACATGCAGTAAAAGAAACAGAAGAGGCTTAAGTCTCTTCTGTTTCTTTTGTGTAATAAATGTTAAAATATACAGAAAATACTTATAACTTAGAGGGTGAGAAGGCATGCTAAGACGTAAACTATTATATCTTCTTTTAACTGTACCATTATACGCTTGGCTCATTAGCATGACGAAAATAGAGTTGATGGCTCTGTTTTTAGGATATGTATTCATCTTTTCCCAATTAAATCGAATACAAGAGCAATCTATTTTAGAAGTATGTATATTTTCGGTTAGTATAGAACTATTTAGTATCGTTTCGATTGTATTATTAAGTGAATTATTCCAATGGATCCATTCATTTGAATTAATAAAACTTGGGAATATTGTATTGCAAGTAATATGTGCTTATATTGTGTTTGTTGTGCTAGAAAAAATGATTGGACAGCAGACTGTTTTTCAGGATAAAAGATAAAATATTAGTTATTCAAAAAAGGAGCCAAGCGGCTCCTTTTTTAAATCTGTTATAAAAATAATTGAAAATCATAACATCTGTTATATAATAGTTAAAAATTGCAATTTTTACGAAAAGAGATGATAGCATGGCCATATTGTTGGCACTTATCCCGATTATGATGATTTTTATTTGTTTGTTTTTGTTTAAACAAACGTCATTAAGAGCCTCATTAATCTCTTATACCGTTTCTGTCGGAATCGTTTTACTCTCGCCAACGTTTCAATTAGGGATAAGTGAAACTGTACACGCAACAATTAAAGGGTGGTTAATTTGTTTCATTGTCGGATACGTTTTATTTTTCGGTATTTTTTTATTTCACCTCATGAACAAAATGGGATACATCGATCAAGTAGCACGATTTCTAGAACAAGTCACGCGCGATCGATTATTGCAAATGCTTCTTATGTGTTTTGGTATTTGTCCACTTATTGAATCAGTGAGTGGATTCGGAATTGGTTTTATGGTCGCAGCACCTATTTTTCTTTCGCTCGGTTATAAACCGTTTCAAGCTGTGCTACTATCGTTTATCGGTTTACTTGCAAGTTCATGGGGCGCAATGGCAACGGGTACGATTATCGGTTCTCAGCTTATTAACATGCCGCTCACAACTCTTGGTACAAATACAGCATTATTAAGCATCCCGATTTTCGCATACTTTATCTTCCTTTCTTTATACGTTGTCGGTGGCTGGCAGGCAGTTATAGAAAAGTGGAAGGAAGGAGTAGGATTCTTTCTATTATTTTCTCTCGGAATCTATCTTTCTAACGCATACGTAAGTGTTGAACTAGCAGGGATATTAAGTTCTATCGTTACCATTTCATTTGGTTTTTTAATCATTAAGTTAAAAGGAAAAGATGAGCAAAACCTTTTAACAGAACATGCGGCGGCTACGGAGAGAGAAGTATCGATTATAAAAATTATTAGTCCTTATATATTCTTAACAGTTTGTATTTTACTTTCTCGCCTCGTTCCAGCATTACATGATTTTCTTAGGTCATATGCAGTTCTCGATTTAAAATCATATTCTTACAAACTAGAGCTACTATATTCGCCAGGATTTTGGCTCGCCATGACTTGTTTATTTACAATTATTTTCTTCCGCATTCCATCTAATGTTATTAAACAATCACTCTCGCAAACGATAAAACAATGGATTCCTTTCGCTATTACAACGACGATGTTCATTGCAATTTCAGAACTAATGGGCGCATCTGGTATGCATTCATTACTCGCAAAAACAGCTGGTGAAACCTTTGGTACCTTTTTCGTTTTCGTTGCTCCATTCATAGGCGGAATTGGCGGTTTTTTAACTGGTAGTAACGCAGGATCAAATGCGATGTTTATAAAGCTACAAATGCAAACAGCCCAAAACGTAGCACTCCCGTGGCAATACGTCACAACGCTCCAAAACACCGCATCATCAGTAGCGACAATCGCTTGTCCATCACGGATTACACTAGGCGCGTATTTATGCAATATCCCGTATCGTGAAAATGAACTATTAAAGAAGACGACGTTAATGATTTTTGGTGCGGTGTTACTTGTAGTAGTGGAAGTTTTCTTTTGGTATATATTGAGAAATTAAAAATCCTCCTAACATAGGAGGATTTTCTTTATGACTGGATAATGTTTTAAATATGAAAAGCTTCTACTAAATGAATAGGAGATGAAAGGTATGCCCTTAAAAAACTACGGTGTATTAAAAGGTACAGTTATACAATCTAAGATTGGAAAAGGCAAAACACCTCATTATCAAGTTCATTTACAAGGTGAAGCAGGAGTAGATTATCGCATTGCAATTAACGTGAAATCGCAAAGTTATCCATCGGAAGTTTTATATTTTGCGAGCGACGATATTCGATCAGAGGCGATTCATATTTTACCGACATTACCGTTCGGTTTTACAGAAATAAAAAATAATGAACCGAAAATAGCTTTAGATTATGTAAGAGGTAATTTATTTGATTCAAAGCAAATGATTCCTTTACCTGCTGAAAAAGCAGGAGTTGATAATGATTTAAATGAAAAGATAGAGCGTTATATAAAGCGAGCAATAGAAGAAAAGGCGATTATTTATGCGTTTGGTGAAAGGTGGGGACCAGAAGAAAAGGTTCCGGATTCGTATTTCCACTTTACACCTGGAAACGGTATACACGATATTCATATGAATCAAGGGAATGTAGAGAAATGGCAAGGTGATGATGGCAAATGGCAAGACGGTGGGATATTGATTCACTTTGAGAAGAAGGAAGAGTGGATTGGTATTTTTCTTGCCTTTCAGTCACAGTCATGGTGTACGGATGAAGAAGGGCATGCTCGTGTTCCGGTTGAGCATTGTGATTATAAGAGAAATAATTGATGGGAAGAGGGCGTTCACAATGAACGCCCTCCTCTTATTTTATAAAACACAAAACTCACAAGTGTAGAAATACAAGAGAAAAGAAGCGCCACACTAGAAAACGCGATGAGATACATATTATACTTCATCATTTTTCCGATGAGTTGGTTACTATCGTACTGAAAAAGTCCTGCAATTATATTGAATAAAAATAACATGATAAACATGACGATAACACCGTCTATTGATCCTTTAATGTCGGGTTTACTTAAAGCGATATGTGCAGAAATACAAATAGCGATAAATAAAAATAACCAAAATGAAGGATTCAATAAATTGTTAAATGTAAATAAGCTTTTCAATAATACAAATGTCGATAGTAGCATGTTTTGGATCATGTCTAAGTTAATAGAAGTCGATGCAACAGTTTTTTCCAGATTCGTATTAAATAAATAATATGACTCTGGTACGAAATAGCGCATTAAAAGTATTAAGGCAGTAATACCAGAAATAATAGGACCGATGCCGATAAAGAAATTACCGATTCGTTGATATACGCTTTTTTGATTGTATTGATGTTGGACGTAACCTAAAGCTCCTTGACTTGTATCTGTCGGGAAGAACTGCGTTGCTACAATTTTATGGCGGAATAATAGACACATAATTGCATGTCCAAGTTCATGAATAGGAACACCAATCCACGCAGTCAAAAGAAAGCCTTTCCTACCAAAAGCTCTCGACCAATACGTTCGTGTGAGAGATTCTAAATAACCTAATATAAATCCAATTACAATGATGACACCAATTAAAGAAAATAATTGGATCACGCTTGTAAGGAGTGTTTGAAAAATCGAGTTTACAAATTCCACTGTCTTCATCCAATCTGTTTAAAGTTTCACTTTATTTGCTCTGTTTCATAATACCATTATTTTTCTATAATACTAGCACACATAGTTTCGTTTAAAAGAAGGATTTCATATTCTTTTTCTTGTAGTCATGTTTTATGTACAAAGTCATATATTGAATTTGTAACACCCTATAAGGTATATGCTTAAGGAGGGATGAGAGAATGAAATGTCCGGCATGTAATACTGAAAATGCAGCGGAAGCAAGGTTTTGCGGGAATTGTGGACATTCGTTAACGGAAGAAGTGGTAGCGAGTGGTGGGCAGGAAGAAGGGCAGCTATCGCGCCCGGCACGAGTAAAGGAAACTCGTCCGAATGAAACGGTAGAGCAAGCGAAACAATTTGCAAGTGGCTATTTTCAGTTCTTTAAAAATGCTTTTAAATCACCATCGGCCATTATGGAAAGTGGAAATATTGAAGTGCGAAATGGAATTGTAAGTCTTGTGCTTATTTGTTTTTTAGGAGCGTGTATTTTTTATAGAATGATGAGCGCAGCGGCGACTGTTACGAGGACATTAGTGCCAGATGTATCTACTCCTACTTTCTTTGGAGAATCTGTAATGGTCTTTTTCTTTTTATTAATTTTAACTTTATTTGTCGGATTTATTATTTTTGTAAGTGGTAAGATGATGAAATCATCTTTTTCTTTTCTTGAAGCATTCGGTATATGGGGGACGATAGCGACGCCAGCTATTGCTATACTAGTTCTTTCTTTTCTTTTTAGTTTTTTATTAATCTTTTTCTTACCAATATTACTATGGATAGCTACAACGTATATGGTAATTAGTATAATTGTAGCTATATTAAAACTAGACAACGGCGGATTAGATCCTGTGTACACACTTATTATCGCAAATGTTTTAATCGGAATTGCAACGTTTATCGTGTTTTGGTCTTACATTAAAACGATAATCCAAACCTTTATCGGGGGATTAACAGGCTTCTAACGAAAAGGTGGTTGAACGGATGAATGTATGCACAAAGTGCGGGACTCATTTTGAAGACAGTGTGCAATTTTGTCAAAACTGCGGGACGAAGAGGCGGGATCCTGTAGTAAAGAAGCAGAAAATGAGCAAAGGGACAATAATTGGAATTACACTTTTAACATTTTTTATTATAGTATTGGGCGGATTATATGCGTATGGATCTTCATATTACTCACAATCATCGCAAGTAGAGAGAATTATTACTGTTTTACAAGAGAGGGACGGGGAGAAATTAGCTGAGATCACCACGGCAGATGATCCAGCCGTTATTGTCACAAGAGAGAGTGTAACGCCTCTATTTTCATATATAAAAGAAAATCCATCTTACAGCCCTTTCCGAACGAGAAAGCATTGCCTTTAGGCATGGGATGAAAGTGAGGTTGGATACGGAGTACCACTAAAAATCGCAAGGTTCGTGGTACTTTAAGTATCCAAAATATAGGGAGTTTCTTCGAGTCTTTTTGTTGTAATTTTTCGAAAGTAAATGATACATTGTAACTAGAATCAATGATGATAGCAGTACGTTTCAAAGTGTTTGAGAGGAAAATCTCCTCACCTCATGTAGTTGTAAAGTTTATGGACACGTTCTCATTTTGTTTCTATTGCTAGAAATGTATCAAATGCACGATGTTGAAAATCAAAAAACAAGGGGATGAAACGCATGTCACAGACCCTAACAGTGAAAGTGAAATTGATTCCAACAAAAGAGCAAATCCGTTTATTAGAACAAAGTAGTCATGAATATATCAAAGTTATAAATACACTTGTATCGGAAATGGTTAAAGCAAAGACAAGTACGAAAAAAAGCACAAAAGATATTGAAGCAAATATCCCAAGTGCGGTGAAGAATCAAGCAATCAAAGACGCGAAAAGTTTGTTTGCTACAAAAGTAAAGAAAAGCAATTATAAAATCATTCCGATTTTAAAGAGGCCTGTTTGTATATGGAACAATCAAAATTATTCGTTTGACGCCACTCATATTTCAATCCCGTTTAAGGTAAATGGAAAGGCCACTCGTTTAAAGGTCCGAGCTTTATTAATCGATAAAAACAATCGCAATTTGGATTTGCTAAAACATAAGTTAGGTACACTTCGCATCACAAAGAAATCGAATAAGTGGATGGCCCAAATATCTGTCATGGTTCCTACAAATGAAAGAGCAGGGACTAAAATTTTAGGAGTAGACCTAGGCCTCAAAGTCCCTGCGGTAGCGATTACAGATGATGACAAGGTTCGTTTCTTTGGAAATGGTAGGCAAAACAAATATAGGAAGCGTAAGTTTCGTAGTGTGCGTAAGAAGTTAGGAAAAGACAAAAAAGTGAATGCGATTCGGCGATTGGATGATAAAGAACAAAGATGGATGCAAGATAAAGATCATAAAATAAGTCGTGAAATTATTAATTTTGCGATTGCAAATCATATTTCTGTCATTCGATTAGAACAATTAACGAATATAAGACAGACGGCAAGAACAAGCCGTAAAAACGAAAAAAACCTACACACTTGGTCATTCTATCGTTTATCACGATTTATTGCATACAAAGCAGCATTAGTTGGTATTCAGGTTGAATATGTGAATCCGGCTTATACAAGTCAAAGCTGTCCGAAATGTGCTGAAAAGAATAAGGCACAAGACAGAAAATACAAGTGTCCATGTAGGTTTGAGACACATCGTGATATCGTTGGGGCGATGAATATTCGCTATGCAACTGTGATTGATGGTAACAGTCAATCAGCCTAAGCACCTATATGGTCTGGTTTAGGAGGGGCAATGAGATGCCCTCATCTTGAAGGCTGTTCAAAACAGAAATGGACTGCGAACGTTTAGTCATTCAAGAATCCCACCCGTAATTCCATAAGGATTCGGGCTTGCGACTTTAGTCGTGGGAGTCTCAAGTGAATGAATTGAACGAATATTTGAGGCAAGGTGAAAAACGAGGGGATGGAATAGAAAGAGCAGATTTTTCTTTAACGAAAGACGGGAAGTATTTCTTTTTATTTGATCGGTATAAATTGAAAGCGAAGACGTATTATACGACGTTGCTTTCAAACGAAAGATATGCAAGCGTATTTTTTAAAACAGTCTTGGTACAGAGAAAATCCGTATTTTACAGGAACGTTAACGAGTGTGGAATCTTATAATGTTGAACTGATTAAATCAAGAGAATAGAGTGCATGAAAAAGGTACAGTGTATATTACTGTACCTTTTCTATGGTTGTTTAGCTGGACCAGGATCCCTTGAGAAAAAGATGTGAAAGAGGAATGTGACTTTACTTGCTCCTCCTGATGTACTTGCTTGCACATCAGATAAAGAACTAGACGTTAAAGCAGCTTCAGAACGAGGGGGAACGACTATTTTGAGTGCATCATCTGATTCTGATGATATAGTAACCGTTATTGTATCCTCAGAAAAGTTCACAATTTTAACAGTACCAACTGGGAAGATGGATTTGCGAGCGTGTGAGGCAGAAGCAAAGCGAGTCGATTTCCAAATAGTTTGTGAGAAAGTGTCATTATCAGATAACCAAGCACGTGCACTGTATAAAGTTACACTAACGGTAAACTCTTGTTCAAGCGGGAGGGCGGGTCCCGGTTCTATCGGTTCCTCTGGAAGCTGGACGAGAAGGCCGGCGCACATGTATATTTCACCTACTTTCAATAGTTGCTGTTATAGCATATTAAACATCTTGTTTATAAGACACGACGGATACCTATTAAGGCATAGTTTTGTGCACCAAACTTGTAGATTAAATTCTTTTTCTTTACAATTTAAGTAGGTGTTATTTCTATAAAATATGGAAATCGTAAAGAGTATGTAAAAAAGAAGGAGTGGTAAAGTGAACTATGTCATTATTGGCGGAGATGCCGCTGGTATGAGTGCAGCAATGCAAATTGTTAGAAACGATGAAACTGCAAATGTTGTAACGTTAGAAAAAGGTGAAATCTATTCATACGCTCAGTGCGGATTACCGTATGTGATTAGTGGTGTTATTGCTTCTACTGAAAAGTTAATTGCACGCGATGTAAAGACGTTTCGTGATAAATATGGAATTGATGCGAAAGTACGTCATGAAGTAACGAAAGTAGATACGGAAAAGAAAATTGTGTATGCGGAGCATACGAAGACAAAAGATGTATTTGAATTTCCGTATGACCGTTTATTAATTGCGACTGGAGTGCGTCCTGTTATGCCAGAATGGGAAGGGCGAGATTTGCAAGGCGTTCATCTTTTAAAAACAATTCCGGATGCTGAGCGCATATTAAAAACGCTAGAAACGAATAAAGTTAAGGATGTAACTATTATTGGCGGCGGTGCAATTGGTCTAGAGATGGCAGAAACATTTGTAGAACTAGGAAAGAAAGTAAGAATGATTGAGAGAAACGATCATATTGGCACAATTTATGATGCGGATATGGCGGAATATATACATAAAGAAGCAGATAAACATAATATTGAAATTTTAACAAATGAAAATGTAAAAGCGTTTAAAGGAAAAGAGAGAGTGGAACAAATTGAAACAGATAAAGGTACGTATAAAACAGATCTCGTTTTAGTATCTGTCGGTGTACAGTCAAATACTGATTTTCTTGAAGGGACAAATATACGTAAAACTCATAAAGGTGCAATTGAAGTAAATGCTTATATGCAAACGAATGTACAAGACGTATATGCAGCAGGGGATTGTGCAACGCATTACCATGTAATAAAGGAAATTCATGACCATATCCCGCTTGGAACGACTGCGAATAAACAAGGGCGACTTGCTGGACTCAATATGGTTGATAAACGAAGAGCGTTTAAAGGCACTCTCGGCACAGGCATTATTAAATTTATGAATCTGACGCTCGCAAGAACAGGTTTAAATGAAAAAGAAGCAAAAGGGCTAAACATCCCGTATAAGACGGTCAAAGTAGATTCAACAAATATGGCAGGCTATTACCCGAGTGCTTCGCCACTTCACTTGAAATTACTATATCACGCCGATACGAAACAATTATTAGGCGGACAAGTAATTGGAGAAGAAGGTGTAGATAAACGTATTGATGTTATCGCAATGGCACTTTTCAATAAAATGAGTATTCACGATTTAGAAGATGTCGACTTAAGTTACGCACCACCATATAACAGCGTTTGGGATCCAATTCAACAAGCAGCAAGGAGAGCGGAATAGCACTTTTTTAAGTGCTATTTTTTTTGTGAAAGGGGAATAAATAAAGTTTCACTTTATTGTGAATATACCGTTCACCCTTGAAAACATAGTGCGTATCGCTTATATTGTCATATAGTATTTATTTTTTAATAAAGCAATGAACGAACCAGGGGGCACAGTATGGCAATTAACATGAATACAATCGAAGAATGGATTGCTGAATCAAATGCAAGAAACGAAGAAGACTTAGGAAACGTTGTTGAAGAGATGAAAGAAGTATGTGTCGGACTTGATAACGCGACATTAATTTATACGAAAAACGTATTTTGTTTCGGTAAGAAAGTAGAAGTATTGTTCTTCTTCCAAGATCACGTCGTTATCGGAGAAGAGAAGGAAGAGTATATTGAGATTGAAAAATTAAAGTATGATAACATTACAAATAGCAACTTAAAAACAAATGACAAAAATACAACGTTAGAATTAAAGTTTGCTAATGGACAATCTATCAATTTAGATAGTTTAAATGATAACTACGGTACGAAAAATTGGTTATTTGCGAGACAAATTAAGAGTATTTTTAAAGTAATCTAGTGAAAAAGCAGGCCTCAAAGGGGGCTGCTTTTTTAGGTTGTAGATAAAGAAACAAGTGCTGATAATACTTCAGGGTATAAGTAACGATTTCGAACAAATGTTTCCTAAAAGTAAATGAAATGGTATTAAGTTTTAACGTTAGATTTATAATGCCTGGAATAATGAGTGAGTAGAGTTTATTAAATAAAAAAATAAAATTTCATAGGTTATATATATCTGAAAATTTATTTAAAAATAATTTTCTAAAGATATTGCAATTTCTTTATATTTTGTATATACTAAATTTTGTAAGCTATAAAATTGAATATAAAGATTAATTCTTATTAAGAGAGGTAGAGGGACTGGCCCTATGACACCTCAGCAACCTTGTGTTTAAAAGAAGGTGCTAATTCCTGTAGGATGTATATCCTAAAAAATAAGAAGAAGTATTTTTAATAAAAAAACCCTTCTCCTTATTTAGAGAAGGGTTTTTTATTAGCGTCTTTTATTATTACCATAAATACTATAAAAATGATAAAAAAGAGATATATGTACAATTAATTCATATTATACACATGCGTTTAATGTGTATTGGTGGCGTATTCAAATTCATAAAACTATTTATTTATTGAAAGGAGGTGAAAAAATGGAAAAGTACTTAGAATCAATTCTTGAAGAAGTAGAAACAAATAGTAAAGAAGAGTTGTCATTAGAAGATGCAACAGCAATGCATTCTTTAGCCTTCGTATTAGCGGGTGAAATGACATCTATGTAGTGTTGTATCTTCTAAGTGAAGGGAGGTGAAAGAAATGGAAAAGTACTTAGAATCAATTCTTGAAGAAGTAGAAACAAATAGTAAAGAAGAGTTGTCATTAGAAGATGCAACAGCAATGCATACTTTAGCCTTTGTATTAGCGGGTGAAATGACATCTATGTAGTGTTGTATCTTCTAAGTGAAGGGAGGTGAAAGAAATGGAAGAGTACTTAGAATCGATTCTTGAGGAAGTAGAAACGAATAGTCAAGAAGAATTGTCATTAGAAGATGCAACAGCAATGCATACTTTAGCCTTTGTATTAGCGGGTGAAATGACATCTATGTAATCAATTGAGATTTACATAAATTCATAAATTATCATAAGCCACATCATAAGGAGAGTTTTAGGTGTGTTGTGGCTTACGATGTTTAAGAAATTAATATCAATAAATTGTTAAAATAAGGAATGGAAGGTGATAGGGAATGGCTGATATTTTAATGCTTGTATCAGGGAGACATTATGTAGAAAATGAGGTGTTCCAAGTAGAAAATCATTATTTATCTTTTGGCGCTGCAGTTTTAGAGAAGCATAATTATGACGTCAAAGTATATGATTTTAATTTGAACCCTCAAGAATATAATATTCAAGATTTGATTAATGAGAAGCCCAAACTAATTATTGTATTTACACATCTAAATAGTTATGATTGGGAACCTAACAAAAAATTAATTGAATTAATAAGTAAAGAAGAGGCTTTTAAAGAGACACATCTCTCTCTTTGGATCCAAAGCCCAAATCATTTTCATGAATATCTTATAGATGGAATAGTAGATTCTCTATATTTAGGTAATATTGGTGAAGAACAATCAATTGTGAGATATGTCAGTAGTGTTTTGGAGAATTGTGTGAAAGATTCTCCAGCCACTGTATTTTTACAAAATGGATCTATTAAAATTAATAAGCCATTACCATTATCAAGCCAAGAAGAATTGAATGAGCTACCTTACTACAAAAGATATCAATTTGAAAACTTAAAGAAAGAAAAGAAGCCATTCAACAATTTACTATGTCTTATTCGAAGTAGCTATGGATGTTATGGGAAGTGTACGTTTTGTCAGGTCCAGTCCTTCGCAGATTTTTACGAACGTTATAATTGGAGAATTATGTCACCAGGGCGCGTAGTAGATGAGATAGAAAATGTAAATAAAGAGTATGGTGTGAAATTTTTTTACTTTGGTGATCCACTATTTATTGGACCAGGAAAAAAGGGGAAAAAATACGCAAAAGAAATTGCGCGAGAAATTATGAGGAGAAATATAGATGTCAAATTTTTCCTTTACGCGCGTGCTGATACTGTAGATGACGAAACAATCAAAATACTAAAAGAAGCAGGATTAACTACCATACTGTTAGGCTTAGAATCATTTAGCCAAACGCAATTAAACAGATATACCAAAGGAACAAAAGTAAAAACTAATATGCGAGCGATTGATATTTGTAAGAAATATGATATATATATACATCCTGGATTTATATTATTTGATGCTGAAACAACCATTGAAGAACTAGAAGAAAATATTGTGAATCTTAAAGAAATTTGTAAGACTAAAGGATGGCTATTTTCTAAACCTGAAAAATTGATAGGTGGGGTGCTTTTTGTTACTGAAGGAACACCATCCCATCTTGAATACACAAAAAAGGGATTTCTGTATAACCAAAGTGCTGAACATATTGAAAATGTTGATAAACATGCTCTAAAGCGAAATCATAGCGAAGCTTTTATTTATCAAAATTCTAAATTGGCTACAATTGCTCATGCATGTGGACTTGTTCGAGGTGAAATAGGACGCCAAATATTAATTAATCAAAAATATAGAACTAGTTGCTTAAAGCGAATTTCTGAAAATCCAAATCATCAACAATCTCATGAAGAGTTAAAGAAATTAATAGAGTGGAATAAATACCTAGCTAAATTTACAGTAGAAACTTTAAGTTATATAGTCGAACAACTAAAAGATGAAGAAGAACACGAAATAAAACAATTTGAAGTTTTAGATAGTGTATGGGAAAGCTTCATGAAATATAATACGTATTTTCTTGGAAAAGAAAAAGCTCTTATACATAGCTTAGAAAAATATCAAGAGATAAAAAGAGAATATGTAACTAATTAAAACAATGGTTACATGGGGTGAAGTTTATGAAAAAGTATATAGCTTATTCAAAAATAGGAATAAAGCAACAGTTAGTATATAAAGGTGATCTTTGGCTAAATGTATTTGGGATGATAATAGCCTTTGTCCTTTGGATCTTTTTTTGGAAGGGATTATATCAAGGAAAAGAACAAATCGATGGAATTTCAATTAGTCAGATGATTACGTATATGGCAATATCATATGCAATATTAATTCCACAATTACATAGTATGCGAATGCGACATCCATTTAATGAGAAAATTAGAAATGGGAATATTGTCTTTGATATTTTAAGACCAGGTAATTTTATAAGGAAACTTTTTTTTGAAAGAATAGGTACAGTTTTAATCTTCTTTTTCTTTATTGTACTTCCAATTTATAGTTTTGTAGTGTTTTTAAGTACTGGGTATATCCCGGAAGCTAAAGTATTCTTATCTTTTTTAGTAGCTACAATAATTAGTATACTTGTAGGTTTCTTTATTAATATTAATTTTTGTCTGCTTATGATGAAATATGTTGAAACAAGTGGAGTTTGGGTACTTTTTAATTCACTGACGTTTTTTTTGGGAGGAATGCCTTTTCCAATTTGGATATATCCAGAAAAAATACAATATGTAATACAACTATTACCACTTAAATTTTTATACTATGTTCCAACAAGTATATTTAATGGAATTATATCGCAAGAGGACGTACTTTCAGAATTAGTGACAGGATTTATATGGATAGTAGTGTTATATATTACAAATATAATTTTATGGAGAGTAATGTTTAAAAAGTTGATAATTCAAGGGGGATAGTAATGTGAGGTATCATTTAAGGTTGTTTTTTACATTGAAACTAGCTCACTTGAAAGGCCGATTTTCATTTCATTTTAACTTTATACTTGAGCTGATAGGGGTATTTTCGTCAGTAAGTGTTTGGTTATTTGGCATAAAATTTGCGATGGTTAAGTATGGAACAATTGGAGGGTGGGAATTTTCGGAAATATTGTTATTGATTTCATTATTCTATATGTCATGGGCAATAGCCTCGATTTTTTGTATTCATGTGGCAACTTTAATTTTTGAAGTAAGAGATGGCAATTTTATAAAATACTTAATTCGTCCAATTTCACCACTTTATTATTATATTTCAAGTAATTTACCCATAAGTACGATTGGTGTTGCTTTATCCTCTATCATTATGTTTATATGGGGAGTTTTATCTATAGGTATAAATTTTACAATAATAGATGTTATTTTCTTAATATATAGTACTATCGGTGGAGCAGCTACAATTGCAGGTACATTTATTTTAAACTCTAGTATGGCTTTTAAACAAATAGATACTACTGAAACATTTGAGAATACAATTGGGGTATCAAAAGAAATGAGTAGATTTCCACTGTTGATATATCCTTGGTATCTGAAATGGATTCTTGTTTTATTAATCCCATATGGGATAGTAGCGTACATACCGATTCACTTTATATTAGGAAAACAATTGGTAGATTTTCCCGATATATTAATTGGTATATCTCCAGGATTGGGTTTTTTCTATTTAATATTCACATGGAAAATATGGAATTTAATGTTACGAAAATACGATGCAACAGGATCATAGTATAAAAGAGGAGTGTGTTACTATGAAGGTCATTCAAGTGAAGAACTTGAGTAAAAGCTATAAGGTACCAAAACCCACAACCAATAAAATTGAAAAAGCAATGAGTTTATTTTATAGAAAGTATAATCAAATTGATGCCGTCAAAAATATTAGTTTTGATATTGAACAGGGAGAAATAGTTGGTTACATTGGGAAAAATGGGGCAGGAAAGTCTACGACTATTAAGATGTTAACAGGTGTTTTAATGCCATCAAACGGTGCTATTGAGATTAATGGTTTTGACCCTTACATTGACAGAAGAAAAATATCATCAGAAATTGGAGTTGTTTTTGGTCAAAGGACACAACTTTGGTGGGACCTTCCTCTTATAGATTCTTTCAAACTTTTAAGAGATATATATGGAATATCGGAACAAGAATTTAGAAGGAAAATATCACAATTTGATGATGTTTTAAACTTGCAGTCGCTTTTAAATAAGCCGGTTCGTCTTATGAGTCTTGGCGAAAGAATGCGCTGTGATATAGCAGCTAGTTTGCTACATAATCCAAAGGTATTGTTTTTAGATGAGCCAACAATAGGATTAGATATTGAAGCAAAAGAGGAAATCAGAGAGTTTATAAAGATAATGAATCGTGAAAAAAAGGTCACTGTTATCCTTACAACACATGATATGTCAGATATTGAAAAGCTTTGTAGTAGAATTATGTTTATTGATGATGGACAAATATTTTTTGACGGTAGTCAAAATGAGCTTAAAGAACTATACGGGGGGATGAAATCTATAAATTTAATTACTCAAAACCCTGTTATCATTCCAGATGAATTTAGGGATGTTTTAGAAATTAATAAAAAATCCAATTATAATATAGAAATTTTTTATTCTAAAAAAGATTTAGAAATATCTGATGTTTTAATACCTTTCTTTGAAAGAAATATTATACAAGAAATGGAGGTTTCAGAAGAAAATATTGAAAGAGTTATCTCTAAATTGTTTAGAAGCTTGGATGCAGCTACTACTAATAATATGAAAATTAGTTAGGAATGATTTTGTTGAAAGATAATAAAATAATGCATATGCCATATAAAGAGTTATTAGATTTCTCACCAAATAGTCACCAACAATTATATAGTTATGTTGATCATGTGGAAAATTTACTTTCTGAAATTAAAGAAGCTCATATTGATATTTATTATAATTTTGCTAAGGATGAGGAAGTTGATATTCAAAAAACAAGAAGACTACAAAAAATTAAAGCCGAATTAATTAATTCAAGTGGTTTTTATAAAAATATAGTAGAGTGTAAATTTAGTAATATAGATGTAAATGTGAAACAGAAAGTAAAGGCACTTAAAAGGTTATATGTTGAACAGCAAGTTTTGAACTCTGAATATTTATTTAGAGTAGAAAAAAAAATAAATTTAATAGCTAGTAATCACTATAAAAAAATAAAACTTACTGTAAATCAATTTGAAAACGAGATGAGATTTCAAGCCAGCGCTTTAAAAAGAAAATGCTTATATGGAAATTTACCTATGATGGGGGGAGAATTAGAGAAGCATATTAAAGAGCTAGTTCAGACTCAAAATCAAATAGCAAAAGAGAATAAATTCGATTTTTATTCTAATTTATTATTAGAAAATCAGGGGATGGAAATCCCAAAACTCAAGGCGTTAATAATGAGTTTTGAAGAACGGACTCGAGAGCTATATACCTATTATTATAAAAAAGAATCTGATAATCTTGGCTTGAAAAAAGTAAGACATTTTGATTTGATGCATTTATTTAGTAGAAAAGAATTTGAACACCCATTACTAAATATAGATTCAACAGAAATAATATTACAAATAAAAAACTTTTTATCTGATTATGGATTTTTGAAAAATAAATCAAATATTCAAATAGAATATTTGGGTAAGTCGAATTTTCCTGCGGTCACAATGTTTAAGAATAAATTTGAGATTAAAATATTAATAAACCCTTCATTGAAAAATCTAAATATTCTAGAAGTTATCTTTCATGAATTTGGTCATGCCCTTCATGCAGAATATATAAGGTATGATAATTTCTTATTTCAAGGAGAAAGTACAGCCTTTACAGAAGGGATGGCACAAACAATAGAATCCCTGGCTAAGAGTCGTGAATTTTTACTTCATTATATAGGACTAAGTGAAAATGAATATTATGAAGCCCTTGAAATATGGAATAAGTACTATTTATTATTTATTAGGCGCATCTGTTCAGCAGTTATGACTAAAATTGAGATATATGAAAATGGTGGCGAGAATATAAATCAAATAAAATTTGAAAATGATCTTAAATTTCTGCTAGTAAATCAGGATATAAATGAAATGAGATGGAGTTACCAGGAATTAATTGGAACTAAAAACCAATATTCTGAAGCAAGACTCATAGCATTCTTTATTGCAAGGTCAATTGAAAGTCAATATAGAGAATTGAATCAAAATAATATAATTAAATTTCGAGACAGCCTAATTAATAGTCTTTGGATACCGGGTGGTTCAATAGAATGGACTGAAAAAATAGAGGAAGTTTTAGGGAATACATTATATATTCCTTCTAATGGGGGATTAGAACTTGGGAGAGGTGAGAACAGTGTCTATTAAGGGTAAAAATATATATTATATTTTAACTGGGGCTAGAAAATCTAAGGAGTCTTATCGATATATAAAGGAGTTATCGGATTTAGGTGCGAATGTATTTGTTATTTTAACTCCTTCTGCGCATCAGATGGTAGATTTAGAGTTGTTAAAAGAGGCCAGTGGAAACTTCATCAGAGATTCATTTGATAAAAAAGACGGTGAATCACTTCCGCTTGAAGATTTAATAGTTATTGCACCTGCAACATATTCAACAATAAACAAAATAGCAGGAGGAATTGCTGATAATTTTGCTACTTCTTGTATTGCAGCAGCAATTGGAAGAAATACACCTATTTATTTAGCGCCTTCAATGAATATTGATCTATGGAGAAGTCCAATTTTACAACAAAATCTTCAAAAATTAATTAAAATTGGTGTGAAAATGATCCATCCTAGAATAGAAGGGTCTTACTGTACGATGGCGTTCGGTGAAAAGGTAAATGATAGTATAATATATGATTTTAATAAAATTAGATTTAAATCAATTCAGGTATTGAATGATGATACAGATGAATCTTTCACTTGGCATCGTACCATAAAGAATGTATATGAAGAATTTAAAGAAGTAGGTGGAAAATTAGTTACGTATGGTTTAACTAATGGTTCAAAGGGGTGTATTAGTAAAAGAGTAGAAAAAGGATTTGTAATCACTTCCTCAGGATGTGAGCTTGGAAATATTAAAATGGAAGAACTTGTATGGGTACAACATGTAGATCATTTAAATAATGAAGTATATTGGAAAGGCATTAATTCACCTTCGAGTGAAACACCTTTGCACTATGAAGTTTATGCTAATACTGAGATGAAATCTGTCATACATAGTCATTGTCCGTCTTTAACATACGCAACTTTTTTAGATAGATATCGAAGCAATTCATATTTAAGATATGGAACTTTCCAATTTGGGAAAGGAATTATACATAAAATGCAATCCCTGCAAAGTAATTTTGCCATTGCTAGAGATCACGGTGAGATAGTGGTAGGGAATACATTAGAAAAGGCCATAGAACATTTAATTAAAATACAATCAGACAGTAGTAGAGAGCTAGAACTAGTATGATGAATTTTTCAATAATTATTACGGGGAAAGAATTGTTTACTGGAGTACGTGATGAAAATGGTTATTGGTTAACGAACTATTTTTCAGGCTGCGGTTATAAGTGTCAAGAAATTAGAATTATTAATGACAAAATTGAATTAATAAGAAAAACTATAATTGATATTTCTAGATGTAACGATTTCGTGATTATTACAGGTGGGATGGGAGGGAGTGATTTGGACGTTACAAGACAAGTGGCTTTGGAACTATCTAATACGCCACCAAAGATTTTAGGGAAAATGTATAGGGATCAAATCAAAAAATGTTATTCAAAATGGAATTGTAGGTGGCCTAGAGGGATTTCTAAACAGCTTGTAGTGCCAAAAGAAGCAGAAATATTCTTAAATGATTTAGGAACTTCGCCAGCTTTTTCAATTTTTATTAATAGTACGATGCTTATTTTCTTGCCAGGGGTACCGAAAGAAGTGAAAAATTTAATTGAAACATCAATTAGTCAATATATATCTATCAAATACAAACCGTATTTAACTGTGAAAGAAATTCATAAAATAGAAAAAAAAATTGAGGGAAAAGCTGAACTAGAGGTTAATAAGAGTTTAAAAGAGCAAGGATGGTTCAATGATAAAAATGTAGATGTACTATTAAGGGTAATAAATAACCAAATAAAGATAACTCTAACCATATACAAGCACCATGAGTATTACAAAAAGAAATGGGAGGACTTTATTTATTCTTTAGAAGGGGGATAAGATGATTGACGACTTAAAAAAATTATTAAATGGAATGGTAGATGAACCAATAGAATCTATTCAATTAGCTAAAGGCAGTTATTCAAATCAAGCTTTTAAAATTCAGTTAAAAAATAAAATTCTCTACCTATGGTTAAATAAGTATCATATTTCACATAAAAAGAAACGCCAAATTTTCATGTTGGAGATCTTAGGTGAAAATGGTCTAATTGTTCCTAAGATATTGCAACATGGGAATTTTCAATATAATAATCAATCTACTGAATTCATACTTACAGAAGGGATGAAAGGATCTAATTTAGGAATATATTTAGAAAATAATGTAGAGAACTTACCAAGAATCTTTTTTAAGATGGGGAAGACATTAAAAAAGATTCATTCTATTAGGACAAATGAAAAAATCGGTTATATAAATGCTTCTACAGTATTCAACTGGAAAGATTTTCTAAGGATACGAATAGATAAATGGATATGTGAAATAAAGAAACAAAGAATTTGTATAAATGGTATGTCTAATTATTTAGTTGTTCTTAGAAAGTATTTTCATTATTTAATAGATGAAATGAGAGAATCTAATAATTTAGCTCTCTTACATGGGGATTTTTATCCAAATAATATCGTAGTTGATTTTGCCTCGGAAGAAAGAATAGGTATTTTGGATTTTGAATGGTCCTTAATTGGAGATCCTATATATGACTTTAGAGTTCTGGAAATGTTTATCTTTCCTCAATTTAAATATAAAGAAATATTTTATCGAGGATATGGTATAAATCCTGAAATTTTTCAAAAAAACATGCTTATATATTTGCAAATATATAAGTTGGAATTGGCGTATCTATTAATTTTATCTACCCCAAACAGAATAAGTGAGTCAATTGAATTTATCCAAGAACTCTATAATACTGCTATAAAATTTATAAGTAAGGAAGATGGAGAAGTATGGAGTATATCGAATTTATTGAATTTATAAGGAGAATTATTAAAAAGGCAGGAAAAATGTCATTAGAAACTAAAAAAAATTTAGAAGTAACAAATAAAGGGCTGAATGATATTGTTACGAGTATGGACAGAGATATTAATTGTTTTTTAGAGAGTAGCATAAATAGGTATTATCCAAATCATAACATAATCTCAGAAGAGAATAATACAGATTTGAGTGTGGTACAGAATTCTAATTATTCTTGGATTATTGACCCTTTAGATGGAACAGTAAACTATGTACATCAAAAAATAAATTTTACAATTGCCATAGCTTTATGTAAAAATAATGAACCTATGATTTCGGGAATTTACGATCCTTCTAGAGATGAATTTTTTTATGCTATTAAAAATAAAGGGGCATTTTTAAATGATAAAAAAATTTTCATGAAACATGAAAACTCGCTACAAGAGTGCTTGCTTAATGTTTGTTGGAATCAAAAAAACAATCCATTTAAACAACCATTTAACGTACGAGGAATCAGGCAATTAGGAAGTGCATCTTTAGAATTAGCTTATATTGCGGCTGGTAGATTAGATATATTTTTATATGACAGGTTACAACCCTGGGACTTTGTAGCAGGAAAATTGTTGATTGAAGAAGCAGGGGGTATTATAACAACAGCGTATGGTAAGAAACTTACTATCAATAATAAAAGCTCAGTATTAGCCACTTCTCAATCTATCTATCAAGAACTAAATAATTATATGAATTTAAAAACTGTGGAGGAATAGAAATGCAAAGAGCAGTTATATTTGATTTTGATGGTATTATTTTTGATACGGAAAAACATGAATATAAAAGCTTTAAAGAGCTATATAAATGTTTTGATGAAGAGTTTCCAAAAGATTTATGGTTAAACAATATAGGCTCACGTCACAAAACTAATCCCTATATGTTTTTAGAAAAAAAATTAGGTTACAATGTAAATATAAAAGAATTACATAGGGAACGTAAAAAGTTGTTCTATTCTTTATTAAGCGATGAAAAACCTAGAGAGGGTGTGAAAGATTTACTAATATCGTTAAAAGCTAGCAACGTGAAAATAGGTTTAGCATCTAACTCAGACATAGATTGGGTACTTAGTTTTTTAATGTATTTAAAATTATTAGATTTTTTCGATATTATAAATACTGCAAATGATGTAACGAATTTTAAACCTAATCCTGAAGTCTATATAAAAACTTTATCTGAATTAAATGTTTCTGCTTCTAATACGATTGCTTTTGAAGATACTCCAATAGGTTTAGAATCAGCTTATAGGGCCGGATTAAATTGTATTGTGATACCAACAAAATTAACGAAAAACTTATTGTTTAACCATGCACATGTTAAATTCGATTCTTTTTTAGAGTTTAATAAAGAAAATTATTTTGAACGCGTGTATATTTGAATTGCACCCTTTGTGTGAACAAAGGGTGCAATTTCAATTATGCAAGGACCCTTTTAGCCAATTTCGCGCTCGATACGCCCCAACAGGAATTTGAATAAGTGACGTTTCTTTTCCAACATCTATCCCGTACAATTGATCGCATGAATTTGTATCAAAACTAAGTAAAGGATGCCCACCCATTCCCATCGCAGTCGCTGCAAAAACGAGTTTATGAACGAGCATGCCAGCTTCCATTTGATGAATTCGATATCCTCTATAACCTAATTTATTTTTATAGTAATCTTTATTTCCGATTACATGTAGACAAAGTGGTACTTGAAAAAGATTTACGTTATCCATCGTCATACTGGATTGCAGAGAATAACGAAGGTCTCCGTACCGAAGTGGCTGTATGGAATGTGTCCTACTGTTATAAGCGTAAGCGCCGTTTTCTATGTCTTTTACGTTATAAAAGCATCCATATAGTGAGACTCGTGCGTTTTCATTTACATACTTGCCATCAAGGTCGTTGTAATAAGGGAAGGAGAGGCTCGCTTCTTGTAGTAAAGTAGCGAGCTCGGCTGCATCCCATTTCGTTAAAATGAAGTCAGAATCAGGTGAATATCGTTTTTTACAAAGTTGTAAAAAATCATATGATAAACGTTCTACTTTAGGTAGCTGCATAGCGTGTGCACTATATTGTTGTCGTTCTTCACAGGTAAATGTTTGGAAGTGTTCTGTTGATTCAATCATAGATGACGCGTTTATTTTTTTTATCATCGGATAGTCATCTACATGTTTTGAACGAACGAAATGCTCATGTGTTAACGGCGGGATTTGTTGCAACAAGTCATGAGAAGTAATGGGTTTATTTTTACGATGATCATCATGAAACCAATCTGTATTCGGTCCTGTACTTAAAGGAATAACAGCATACACACTTTCTTCACCTTCTGACAGTCCAAGTAAATGATTCATTGCCCGATCTAGAAACTGAAAATATACACCATTTGTATAACCAAATTGTTTTGCGCATTCAAGTAATTGACCGATTAGAACACCACTATCTAATCCTTGAAGACGATACGAAAAGTTATTGTATTTAAAGAAGTTTTTCCAAAACATAGTGGATATAAATGCAGCACCAAAACAAGAATGTATGTTACAACGATTGCCGAGTGCTTCTGCAAGATAAGAATCAAAATTTCCTTCACGAAGTAAGATAAGACGGTGGTGTGCGGCGTTGTAATGGTAAATGCCGTCTGGATAATGATCAATTTTTAAATACATATATAATTCATTTGGATATAAAGCACCCCCAGAAGGGATGAATCTTCGGAATAGAGTCGTTGTTTTATTATTTTCTAGGCTAGTAGTAGGCTGACATAATTGTGTTAAACCAAATGAGTACCAAAGATAATGACCGATTTCCTCTAAGTTAGGTTTAGTAGAAGAATTTCGCAAAGTTAATGGGATTTCTAAAGAGAGAGGGATGACTGGTAAATTTCGATATAATTTATAAGGAAGTGGTGCGTCTTCCCAGTTAATCTCTTTATCGGACGACATAATTTCATTAATAGAAAAATGGAGATGATGTAAAAAAGTATCAGGTTGCATCAAATTTCCCCCTCACTATGAATTATGGAAACGGATGCGGATGTGGATTTAAACTTTCATTCGTTAAAGGCTCAGCCCAATATCCAAGTGTCATCGGTACGGTATACACTCTATCCAGTCCTGTAACCCGAGTGAGATGGTGACCGAACGTCATCGGTAACATGCCTGGAATAATTACTTTTACACAATGTAAGCCGTTCTTTTCTATAAGGGGGACCGTTTGATCTACAACAATTACTTCAAGTCCAGATTGATGTAACCTGTTTAAAAGTTGATGAAGATCAGATGTTAAATCCACATCAAATGATTGTAATGCATTCATTTCTTGGAACGTTTGCACCGGAGCATCATCACGTAAAAGGAAGTGAAGACGCTCTTCCGCTTCTTTCAATCCATACAGCATACTATGGTCTTCCATTTGCGAAACAAGATATGGATCTTGTAAACAGTTTTCATATTTCTCTCTTTTTTGTTCAAGCTCTTCATCTGTTATAAGTAACATGCCCGCTATTTCATGAATTGCATTTTTTACAGCTCGAATTGGTTCCATATGTGCGCCGCCAGCACAGACGAGATTCATACCATCTTGCCTTGTATTTTTCGCAATGACCCATATGCTCGGAATACCATGTTCCATCGTCGCGTTGAAAACGTATAATTCATATCCAGTAATTGTGCGTAAGCGTTCAATCATTAATTGCAATTCAGTATCATTGGCTGAACTAAGATCGAGACGGGGAAGAGGTAATTCGGCATACCAAGTGAGCAAAAAGGCGTCACGCTCTACAATTTCTAAAATGCCGTGAAAAATTGCTTCTTCTAAACTACCACCAATGGCACATCCATTTGATGTTTCATACACGAAAGCATCTCTATGACCAAGGCTATAATAAGCGATTGATTCTGGAACTAGAAGGGGCCTGCTTTGTAATAAAGAATATCCCCATACCCAGTTTTGCTCATAATCAGGATCAAACGGCTTAAATGGAAAACTATCACGATTGTAATGTTCATTTGTATGTACACCAAGTGTGAGGGGATTCAGTGCAACATCTTCTAGCTCACGAAAACTGCCATGTACATTTGTTTTTTTTCCACGAGGCGACATACCGCAATAGCGTTCTAATCCTTCTAAAATAGCGGTTGCTTCACTAAGTGAAAATGAATGAGTCCGGCCCGCGACACCTTCATTTCCAAACAGTAACGGCATGTTTATAATGACATCAGCAAACGGTAATAAAGAATGTTGCATTTGGCCGTTTAAAATACCAGTCCGGTAATCTAAATAGTCTCTCGATAAAAATGTGTTTAGCTCATGAATGGAACGACAGCGATACGTTTCAGTACTCGTTTTCAAACTTGGTTGTAAAGAAATTTGCGCTGCATCTGCTGTATCGTCAGGCAAATTGCTGCATACCGGACAGAGAGGGTCTGGAAGAAACGAATTCCGGGTACATTGTAACGTTTGTAAGTCCAGTAAAATGAGTTCGTTTTCTAAAGAAGAATATCCATGAGCTAATATTTTCTCTGTTTCAGCATGAATGAGCTGGCACATTTGTAACATTCCATTTTGGGTGGCGCGTACATCACGCCTCGTCACGTTCTCTGCTTTTAATGCATATTTTCGTTGTAGTTCCCACATTTCTCTTTGATCAAAGCCAGCTATAAACCGGCGTCCATCAGCGCAGTGGGAACATCCAGTTGTAAGAGGCTTCACGTAAGGACCAATAATACCTTCACCAAACGAAGTAAACGCGCGAAGCCACGGAATATTATTTGAGCGAAAGATAAGCTCAGCATCATGATGTACGGAAGAAGGAGACCCGTCATGTAAAACGAGAGCAAGATGAATGTTTTCAGGAAGAGCTTCTGTAATTGTATGCTGGCGGATGAGTGAATATTGCTTACACAATTGCTCATGTACATAGTCTGTGAGTAGGCCATCTCCTATAAGTAGTATGTTTTGAGTCATTGGTCATCCTCCTTTGCAATTAATACTCCATATACACCGTCTAAGCTGTCTCTTAAAAATGACTCAATAGCTAAATCAAAAACGAATGGATACAAGTTGTTTTCCGCTAAATTTTGCAAAGCAACTTGTAAAGACTGTACGCCTGGAATTTCTTCCTCTTCTTGTATTGCTACTCTAACAGAATCCGTACTATATAAAACAATGGATGATTCCGGTAACATATTAGCTTTATAAGGAATCTCTTCATTTTGAATATGAAGGAGTGCCTGTTGCAGAGCATTTCTTAAAGCGAGTGTTATATTAATATTTGCCGCACCATACCATCTATCATTAATACCGATCCAAACGACAGGAAAACCAAGTAACTCCTCACTCATTCCTACTTTAGGTATTTCATGAATTGTAGAGAGAGCATCGTAGTAAAACCTACAATGTTTATCATGAATTTCGGTTAAATCAAGCTCTGTAATCTCTTCTAGCATATGTGATTGGCGTTCATATAACTTATTATTTAAATGTTTTTGGAGTGCTCGGTATACACCTTCTGTCATCGTTTCCCCAGCACCAATACCGATATCAGTATGTTCGGGGATAAGACGATGAATCATTTCAGCTACATATGTTTCAACTCCTGTTAAACCAGCTTCGCGGCGTGCTTCATTATGAGTTAATCCACCGCAAGTTATAGTAGGAAGGGGAGAGGTAGGTCCGTCTGATAATGGATTTGCAACTTGAATATTGCACTGTGATAAAGGCAATTGGTGTAAATCTTGTTCATCCCACATGTGGAATATGCCAGCTTCTTTAGAAGTTAACGTATCAAAAAAACGAAAAAGTTCAGTTGAAGTATATTGTCCGGAACGTTGGGCAAGGTTTTCTTGAAGATTTTGCACCGTATCAATTGTAAAGATTTCATCGGTTGCGAGAAGATGTTTTATGAAAGGGTGCCACTTTCCTTCAAGTGTTTCCAAGTTTAATAAAAAGAATTGAGGATTATGCTGCCTATGTGAATCTTCAGCGACATGTTTAAATAACTCAAAAACGATAACATTTGCTAACATTGCAGATGCAATTGGTGAGAAAGGTTCAGGTGGATTTTCACTTTGTAAAGTAGTTTCGTGTAGACGATGCCAAGCTGATTCCCAGCATTCTTCACGGTCTCTGGTTACGACGGGTCCAGCTAAACCAATTCTTGATAGGCAAATAGCTGGTATGAAATTTTTCTTAAATTCTCTACAAATAGTATGGATTGCTCTTAAACTTTCAATATCTCCATTTTGGGAAACGTATAAAATCCAGTCGAAAGGCTCGAATACTTCATGTAAAGGGCGATCAATTGTAATATCTATTTCTTGAATAAGTACATTGTCATCATTTGCATATGCACGTTCGCTTAGTTCATGAATTCGATCGTAGTTTGTTTCAGCACGATCTGTAACAAGATAATGGAATGTAGGTAAACCAGATTCTAATAAAGAAGAAACTAGGGAAGTAAGCATATCGCCAGAACCAATTATAAGCACATTTGCGGCGCGGTACGTTTCGAATTTTAAAGCGCCTGAATGGGAATCAGCTTCTAAAAACTCAATTTGCGAAGCATATCTGTCGAGTAATGCACTGTTTAATTCGTGGGGAGCATCTTGGCTTACATCACGAATGAAACCATTTTCATATAAAATCTCTCCAATTTCAAATACACGATTTTGATAGGGGAGAGGGAGACCATCGGTTATTTCTGTCAAAGAATGATTACCGTTAAACATAGGCATTAATTTCTCAATCCAGTCATAAATTCCATCACCATCCATACGGAATGAACTGGAGTTATTTCGAAAGTAAACACCCCCGTTTGAATCGGGGAGGAAGAAAGTATCCTTATTTGCTTTAAGTTTTGCATGAACTGGAAGGTTATTCATGTTTATCCCCCTTACGTTTTAGGCATACATTGTTAGTCTATGTAGTGTGATTTGTCCCGTATGAACGCAAAAAAAGCTGTAGAATGATGTATTCTACAACCTTTATATATTAGATTATTAATCTATCATGCCTTTCGAGAGGACTCCCACCTCTAAACGTAAGCGAAGGTGGTGAGGTGAATCGAAAGAAATATTTTATTTTCAAGAAAAGAGAGAAAACATACGTTCTCTTTTGCTGTAATATCCTTAACAAGGAGGTGAATAAAATGACAAAGGAAAATCCATCAAACTATAAAACTCTTCAAATTTGGATTAAAAAAGGGCATCGTATGTATTCTTATTTTCAAGAATGTTGTCATAACGCTAAGAACATGTACAACACCACAAACTTTTATATACGCCAGGTGTACACTGGATTAACACAAGAAAAAGAGTTGCAGCCTTTGCAAAAAGAAGTTCTGGATAATATTCATAAAAATATTGGTAAGATGAATGACACACAACTCCTGGCCTATCAGAAGAAATTGGAAAAAGAGAAATTAAAGCCTAAAGAAGAACAGAAAGAGATTAAATGTAATTTGTTTTCAGAACCTAATTTTGAAAAACCTTATGTAGATTACAACTTTCTAGATGCACTATTTAAGGCTATGATTCAAAATGATTATCGAGCTTTGCCTACGCAATGTAGCCAGTCAATCATGAAAGGGTTGTTCCAAAATTGGAAATCTTTTTTTGCTAGTTTAAAAGACTATAAAAAGAATCCAAACAAATATGCTGGAATGCCTAGGATCCCAAAGTATATTCGTTCTTCTGAAAAAGAGATTCTGTATACAAACCAAGATTGCATCATTAAAAACGGTAGATTTTTAAAGTTTCCAAAGACGAAATTACAATTAAATATTGGGAAACTAGGTTTCACTGAAGGTAAACTGAAACAAGTTCGTGTGATTCCAAAATACAATGAATATGTAGTGGAATTGGTAATTGATGTTCCTTCTGAACAACAAATTATTGAAGAGAATGCTCGTTATATGAGTATTGATTTAGGGATTGATAACCTTGCAACCATCGTAACAAACACAGGTATGAAACCTGTCCTTGTTAAGGGCAAACATGTCAAAAGCATAAATCAATATTACAACAAAATGAAGAGTCATTTTACAAGCATTCTTAGAAAGGGAAAACAAACTAATGAAGGACCTTTTACTTCTAAAAGGATAGAAAAACTTCATCAAAAACGTTACTTGAAAATAAAAGACGTCTTCCATAAAGTTAGTCACCACATCGTAAAACTAGCTCAAGAAGAAGTTTGTAAAATCGTTATTGGTCAAAACAAAAGTTGGAAACAAGAAACGAATATGGGAAAAAGAAATAACCAATCGTTTTGTCATATCCCGCATAATTTACTGATTCAAATGATTACATACAAAGCAAATGCTGTAGGCATTCAAGTTGTTGTAACTGAAGAATCATATACATCGAAAGCAAGTTTTCTGGATAACGACTTCATTCCAACGTATGGAGAAAATGACCAAAATACAACTTTTTCAGGAAAACGAATAAAGTGCGGCATATATCGTTCAGCAAATAAAACTTTAATTAATGCAGATGTAAATGCTGCGGCTAACATTTTACGAAAAGTAATCCCAAATGCATGGACAAATGGGATAGAGGGGTTAGGCGTGAAACAGCTCGCTAATGTGTTAACTCCCTTGACGTTAATCATCCGTTAGGTCGAAACGTTAGAAACCCCCACTTCAAGCTTTGCTAAGTGGGGGAGTGTTCATCAACCTTCTAATAATAATGATTTTGGATCTTCAAGCATATCTTTAACAGCAACAAGGAAGCTAACTGCTTCTTTACCATCAACAATACGGTGATCGTAAGATAGTGCAAGGTACATCATTGGACGGTTTTCCATACGTTCTGCATCAATTGCAACTGGACGTACTTGGATTTTATGCATCCCTAGAATACCTACTTGTGGACTATTTAGGATTGGTGTTGACATTAGAGAACCGAACACGCCACCATTTGTAATCGTAAATGTACCACCTTGTAGCTCTTTTAATGAAAGTTTATTATCGCGTGCTTTCAGACCTAAATTACGAATCTCGCTTTCAATTTCAGCGAAGTTCAATTGGTTAGCATCGCGTACAACTGGAACAACTAATCCATCTGGAGCTGCTACTGCAATACCGATATCATAGAATTTTTTAATGATAAGCTCATCGCCTTGAATTTCAGCATTTAATAATGGGAACTGTTTTAATGCTGCAACAACTGCTTTTGTGAAGAATGACATAAAGCCAAGACGTACATCATGTTTTTTCTCGAAAGCATCTTTGCGTTCTTTACGTAATTCCATGATTGCACTCATATCAACTTCGTTAAATGTAGTTAACATTGCAGATGTTTGTTGAACCTCTACAAGACGTTTTGCAATTGTTTGACGGCGGCGGGACATTTTCACACGCTCAACTGGTTTTTCAAATTCAGTTTTTGCAACTGGAGCCGGACTTTGTTTTGGAGCAGCTGGTGCTTCTTTTGGCGCTGCAGCGTGAGCTTGTACGTCATGTGGTCTCACACGTCCAAGTGGATCTGTGCTACGTACTTCGTTTAAATCGATTCCTAATTCACGAGCCATTTTGCGAGCAGCTGGTGATGCGATAGGACGATTTGTATTTGGTAAACCTTGCAACGCTTTATTTTGTTCAGCACTTGGAGCTGCTGCTTTCGGTGCTTCAGTAGTTTCTTGTTTTGGTTGCTCAGCAGGTGGTGCTGGTGTACTTACTGCAACTGCTGCGCCGTTTGCATCTAAAATTGCGATAGTAGCGCCAACTTCAACTGTATCCCCAGGTTCGCCTAATAACTTCGATACAATACCTGAATCTTCTGCAATGATTTCTACATTGACTTTGTCAGTCTCAAGCTCAACAACACTGCCACCTTTCTCAACTTTGTCGCCTACGTTGATAAGCCATTGTGAAATAGTTCCTTCTGAAATAGATTCTGCAAGCTCAGGTACTTTAATTTCGATCATTTTAAATGTCCTCCCCTTATTTGCCTAACGGTGTGTTTTGTCTTCTTTAATCTTCGGTAATCTCCATTTGTTAGCTCGACTTGGGCAGAACATCTGCCCAAGTCGAGCCAGAAAAATTTATTGTTACTTTTAGTTACTAAAAACTTCAATTTCTTGTTTATCTTGACGGAAGTTGTACTTCACATCTAAAGCGTGTGCAACGATTAATTCTTGCTCAGCTTTGTGAGCGAATGGATCGCCACCAGATGGGCTAGAACGATCCGGGCGTCCAATGTAACCTGTTTTCACTTTATCCCCAGCTAGTTCGAACAGAATTGGAGCCATGTAATGCCATGCGCCCATATTACGAGGTTCTTCTTGAACCCAAATGATTTCTTCTAAGTTTTTAAAGCGTTTAATAATAGATTGAACTTTTTCAGCAGGGAATGGGTACAACTGCTCGATACGAACCATATGAACTTCATCTAGGCTGTACTCATGCTTACCACTTTCGATTTCTGCTGCTAAGTCAATTGCCATTTTACCTGTACTTAAAACAAGACGTTTTACTTTATTTGGCTTTGTACCAAGGTTTTCTTGTTCTAAAGCAGGTTGGAAACGTCCTTCGCTTAACTGACTAGCAGTTGAAAGCGTAAGTGGATGACGTAATAAACTCTTTGGTGTCATAAGCACTAACGGTCGAACAGCTTCTGTTCCTAAGATAGATGCTTGACGACGTAAAATATGGAAGTATTGTGCCGCGCTCGTTAAGTTTGCAACTGTCCAGTTGTTCTCAGCAGCTAATTGTAAGAAACGCTCTGGACGTGCACTAGAGTGTTCTGGCCCTTGACCTTCATAACCGTGTGGTAATAGAAGAACTAAACCAGATTTTTGACCCCATTTTGCTCTTCCTGCTGAAACATATTGATCAAATAATGCTTGCGCAGTATTTGAGAAGTCACCGTATTGAGCTTCCCACATAACAAGAGTTTCTGGAGCAAATACGTTGTAACCATATTCGTAACCAACAACAGCAGCTTCTGATAACGGACTGTTATGAACAGAGAATGATGCGTTAATGTTCGGTAAACGGTGTAATGGTGAATATGTTTCGTTTGTATCAGTATCGTGTAATACGATATGACGGTGCGCGAATGTACCACGCTGTGAATCTTGACCAGTTAAACGAATTGGCGTACCTTCTTGCAAAATAGAAGCAAATGCTAACGATTCAGCAAGTGCCCATTCAATTTTACCGTTCTCTTCAAGAGCATCTTTACGGCGCTCAAGAATTTTCTTCACTTTTGGATATACGTTAAAGCCTTCAGGCCAAGATAATAGTCCTTCATTAATTGCACGAAGTGATTCAATTGAAACACCAGTGTCAATCGGCTGGATTCCTTTTGCAACAACCTCTGGAACTTTAACGTGAATTGTTGCAGCACTCGTATCAGCTGGTGGCACTTGTGCGTATTCAGCCTTTAATTCCTCGTGTATAAACTGAGTAATTGTTTCAACCTCATCTGCATTCAGAACGCCAGCAGATTGTAATTGATCTGCATAAATTGCTCTTACAGTTGGGTGATTTTTAATTTTTTTGTACACTTGTGGTTGCGTAACTGCTGGATCATCCATTTCGTTATGACCATATCGGCGGTAACCGATTAAATCGATTAAGAAGTCCTTTTTGAACAGCATACGATATTGGATCGCAAGGTTTGCAGCAGCAAGACAAGCTTCCGGATCATCAGCATTCACGTGAACAATCGGAATATCGAAACCTTTTGCAAGGTCGCTTGAATATTTAGTAGAACGAGAATCATAGCTATCAGTCGTAAAGCCGACTGCATTATTTGCGATAACATGAATAGTTCCGCCAGTTTGGTATGCATTCAATCTACTTAAGTTGAGTGTCTCAGACACAACACCTTGACCAGGGAATGCAGCATCACCATGAACTAAAATTACGAATGATTTTGTAGTATCTTGTTCTGGAAGACCAGATCTTTTACGATTCTCTTGAGCTGCACGTGCGAAACCTTCAACAACAGGGTTAACGAACTCAAGATGACTCGGGTTATTTGCTAATGTAACACGAGTGCTAACTTCTTCATTACCAACGACTTGTTCTCTACCTAAATGGTATTTCACGTCGCCAGTCCAGCCAGCATTTGCCACTGCACCTTCTATTTTTGCATGTTTGAATTCTGCAAACATGTGATTATATGGCTTTTCTAATACGTGAGCGAGTACGCTTAGACGACCGCGGTGAGCCATACCAATCATGACATCTTCTACTCCGCCTTTAGCACCTTCTGAAACAATTTCATCTAGTACAGGTACAAGCATATCAACGCCCTCTATAGAGAAACGTTTTTGACCAACGAATGTTTTATGCAAGAATTGCTCGAAACCTTCAACAGCAGTTAAACGTTTTAAAAGAGCAGTTCGTTTTTTATTTGATAATGGTTGACGCAATGAATTTGATTCCACCATTTGATGCAACCACGCGCGTTCTTCACTATCTTGTATATGTGAGAATTCATAAGCTAAAGATTTTGTATAAACGTCTTTTAATCTATGAATTACATCAAGTGCAGTGTGAATACCCTCTGGTGCATCTTGCCATACTGTTTTTGCTGGAATCGCTTTCAAGTCAGCATCGCTCAGTTCGTTCATTGTTTTCTCGATAAGAGATTGTCCGTTTGCAGCATCTTCCATCGGATTAATGTGAGCCAATGTATGCCCGAAAGAACGAATCTGTTCAACAAGTTGAACGACTTTAAGAATCTTTTCAATATTCCCTGTGTTTTGAGGAGAAAAATGTGTTGCTGTGTTGTCCCCTGTTACGACATCATCTTGAAACGAAGGAGCTCCAAAAATTTCAAAAAGCTCTTGTAATTCCGGATCAACAGAACCTGCTCCAGTTACGTAAAGATCATACTGTTCAATAACATAACCAAGGTTCGGACCATGGAACTTGGCCCAAGGGTTTGTCGTTGTATTCTTCCTCGTCATTTGTTTAAACCTCCCAATGCATATAATCCTTTTTCCATACAAAAAGGTGCATTTTGCTCTTTTCAATAATTGATGAACCAATAATCAATGTAAATGTTTTTCTTTACTCTTATGTTATTACAATAATTTACATAATACCAAACACTATTACTTATCTGTTTTGTAAAAAAACATTCACAATAACTTATCACCCAAGTTAATCTTTCATGTTATAAAGTAATTTCACGGGAAAATGGGGTGGATATATTTGGTATACCTACATTAATACCTATAATTGTTGCATTTAAATATAAGTATAACTATCAGAATGTTTCGATAAAGTTTAGTTCGAATTATGTATATTGGAATAATAAGCGCTTTCATTGATATTATACAACAATATAACGGAATATAGTATAAAAAATAAAAAATTATGAATTTACCATAAACTTTATCTCGATAGTGTTAAATATCGAAAGGAAAATGAAGGATTTCTACAAAAAAAGTGGCTATACATAAAAAATGCTTCATAAACCGTTAGTTTCTATAAATATGGCGAAAAACAACGTAAAAACAATAGCGCATTTCACCCGATAAAGAGCAGAATGAAACATTTTAAAAGGATAAAACAAATATGGAGATATTAAATTTTCATAAAAATGGGGAGGAGATATAGTAACGGCTATATACATTGTTCCATGTTTCATTTCAAAATAGACGTGCTGAATTTGAAAGAGTTTCTTCTATATAAATAGAATGAAAAATAAACGAAATGAATGTAAAGGAACCTTGACGTAAAGTTTCCTTTACGTATATACTCGGTATAAGGAAGGAGGGAGAAATTTCCTTGGAAAATAAAATGGTCGAATATCGAAAAAAACTTGGACTATCTCAAGAAAAATTGGCTGAGAAACTTGGAGTTTCCAGACAAACCATCATTTCAATTGAAAAGGGAAAATATGATCCATCACTTCCGTTAGCATTTGAAATAGCAAAAACATTTCAGACAACGATAGAACATGTATTTATTTATGAAGGAAAAGAAGAGGGGGAGAAAGGATGAATTATTCACAAAAGTACTTTGTAATTATGGGGATTATCTTTTTAATTATGAGCGGAACTATGATATTAGCAGGTATAATGACGCATTCTGCACCGCCAATTCCAACCTATACAGTACTTGCAATGATGATCATGTGTTTTTGCCTAAGCTACTTGCACCCGCAATTTAAAGAAAAAGATGAGCGAATGAAACTCATTCGTTATAAAGGAATGTTCTTCAGCTTTTTTGCACTAACGGCATACTATCTTCTTTTCTCTATTGGCTTAAACTTAAAAGTAATTACGCTATCTGCGGTTGAACTATTGAATATATTAATGGCACTTACGATGAGTACAGTTTTTATATCGTTTGTTGTTTTATCGAAAAGATATTAAGATGTAAAAGAGAAAGGAAGATTAACATATGCAAATGATGTATGCTTTTGGCATGGGGCTTGTATTATTTTTAGCCGTATTTTTATTTATTCGGAAAGACGTTCAAGGCGGAACGTTAACGAAACGAGGATTTTATAAAATGATCGGCTGCTTAGTTGTTATGTTTATAGCGATTATCGTAATGATCGTTTTAATAAATCAGTCACTATAGAATTTAAAAATGGAGCCTTACTTTTGTAAGGTTTTTCTTTTTGAAAATAAAACTAAAAATTACCATAAAATCCATTTTCTATCTATATCTTGTATTATATAATCCAATGAAATGATAGATAAGGAGAATAGTATATGAATAAAAAAGCTATCTTCTTTTTATTAACATGTTTACTACTTATAGCTAGTATTACTTATATAATATGTAACAAACGAGAACAAGTGCCACCTATGTTAGTATGGGAGAACCAAGAATACTACGTTACGAATGAACCTGCCAAAGCAGAAGAAATCGGACAAAGACTTGGTGAAGTAACAAAGAAAATTGAAACGAGCAAACAGCCTACTAAAGATAGTGAATCCAACATATTACAAGAAAAAACAGAAGTATTTGAGATGATTTTAGAAGAAGAGGATGAAAGGCCACCTATACTCCTAAAAGAGCCTAAGAGTGAAGAATATAGAGTAGCGAGGCCGATGTTAAAGTAAGTACTATAATAATGAAGAAACACATTTTTAATAGAGAGTAGTGAGCGTTATGAGATGGAAAGCAGGAACTTTTGAAAAAATAGAAACGAATGACTCATCTATTAAGCAACTTATAAATACATTTAAGAAACAAAACTTAAATGGTGGGGCAGTAATAAGCTGTTTTAAAGTACATAACGAAGATTTTTTCAAAGAAGTACCTTATGAAATAGATAGATACGAGCACTTTTTCAAAAAAATCTTCAACTCTTTAGATATAATCAATAACTTAGAGGAATTAAAAATACATACATCAGAAAAATATAAGTTTCAATTTGAATATAATAGCGCGGTAATGCTTGATGGGAGTATTGCATTTCAAATTATAAGAGGCGGAGCATATAAATATTTTCCAGAGAGAATGGTAGTTGCGAAGCAATTAGCGAGCGATGTATGCCAATACATGTTCCAAGATCGTTATGAGGATATTATAGTGTTCGAAAGTCAAAGCCCTTGGACGGACTGGTTTTACGATGTTGCATGGGATAATACTTGGATGGTGTTAGATAGTAAGGAGCATAAAATGTGGTTAATTTGCGCTACGGATACGGATTGAAAGATAAAGAGCTTTGTAGAAATACTACAAGGCTCTTTATCTTTTGGGAAAGAATAGAAAACAAATCATATAAATGCTATACTAAAAAATGTTTGTAATGTCAGTTTCATACTATTGTATAATGCTGACTTACTAGAAAAGATAAGAGGAGAATGAACGTGAAAAAGATACAGAAATTATTGCTGTTAATGATGGTAGTAGGATTAACAGTAGGTGTTTTAGCAGGGTGTGCAAATCCGAAAGATACTACAGAAGAATTTTTAACAGCGATACAAAAAGGTGATGTAGAAAAGGCTCGTACATTTGTTGAGAGTGACAAGGAATTTAATAAACTAAATGAAAAAACAGATGATGCTGAGGCAAAAGCAATGCTGAGTGCAATTACGAAAAACTTTAAATTTGAAAAGCCAGAAGAAGTATCGAAAAAGGATGACAAAGCAGAAGTGAAAGTGAAAATTACATCTGTTGATCTATCCGTTGCCGTAACAAAAGCAGTGGGAGAAGTTATGCCAATGGCCTTTGCTAGTGCTTTTAGCGAAGACAAAGAACAATCTGAAAAAGCAATCGAAAAAACGATGACATCAGCAATCGTCAAACACTTATCAGATAAAGATGCAATCATGGCGACTCGCGAAGTTACATTGAACTTAAAGAAAAACAAAGATGGCGACTATAAAATCGCTGCAGATGATAACTTGAAAGAAGTATTGTTTGCTAATGCGAAGTCTTTGGAGAAGATGTTTGGTGGGAAGTGATTTACTTACATAAAAAAAGAGACACCATATCACGTAGTAGGTTGATATGGTGTCTCTTTTTTTATTACCCCGGAGAGGGTCGAACTCACGACCTCCACCCTGTCAAGGTGGCGCTCTCCCTGCTGAGCTACGGGATCTTCAAAAATGCTTATGTAACAGCATCTTTAATCTTTATGCTAAAGTAATTATATATAATTAACTGAAATTTTACAATATTTTATATTAATGTTTTGATGGGAAAATAGTTGGAATCAGGCTAGTAGTGTATTAAGGAATATATAAGAAGAGCATTTAATTGAAAGTGGATTTTGAATAAACCGGTTATATTATGATTTCCGATACCAATCCAAAGGACCTTTATCGCTTAAATCAACAAGAAAAGGGAATAAGAAGTGTAAAGGTAAGCTTATAAGTTCTGGCATAGCGTTCAATGTTTTCTTTGATAGATATTGTCTTCCGAAACAATACGGACAATCTTTTTCAAATGTCACGAGTATTGACCATACATCTTTTATTTTCCACTTCGTTTTACAATACGTACAACGCGCCATGGAGTTCCTCCTCATTTTAAGGTATTTTCTAATATATTCGATTTCATTGTACTAAAGTCAAGTGTGTTTGGTGTGATATAATGTAAGTTGGTTTGTTTTTTTATATGGATGTATTCCGTAATTTATGACTAAATGAATGTAGTGTGAGGGTTATATAATAAGAGATTTTCATTTTTAATATGCAAATTGGCCAATATATCCTTTTTACAATTTTCAAGAAATCATGTATAAAAGAAGTACAAGATATTTATAAATATTCAGGAGTAGAGGGAGAATAATTGTAATGGTAAGAAAAACGTTCAAGATGCGTGTGTCTAGAAATAGAACGATTTCGATTGATGGTTCGATTCTTGATGTGGATGTGACGCATGATGAGTTTTTGCAAGAGTTCGTTGAGTGGGTCGATTCTAAAGGGTGGTCATTTATGGGGATGACGGATGAGATTACGGCCGAGGAAGCTGGACAAAAGTTAATAGATTCGTTGATTGATGAGAAGGATAAGAAAGAGTAATTCCTTCTTATTTTTTATTGTATATTTATGTTATTTATCGTAAAAATATGATATAGTAAAAAACAGTGAATATTCTTCCAATTTAATACAAATTACATATAGATTGGTAGAGTCATTTTATAGAGTGTGAAAGTAAAGTGAAAAGGGAGAGTCATATGGTTAATTTTAAGAAAATTTCGGCTTTTATTATGGTTATTTGTTTATTTTTTTTGACACCTATGACGTTATATGCTGAGACGAATGTTGGAGTGAATCCGGAGCAAGTGGCACCACCACCAGCGGAAGGGCCGAATGTTTTTAGTCAGTTTGCAGCTACGATTGATGCGAAAACAGGGGATGTGTTGTATGACAAAAATGCACATCATCGTGCGTTTCCGGCTAGTATAACGAAAGTGTTAACGGCAATTTTACTTATGGAGCATACGAAGCCAGAGGATCAATTTACATTTTCGCAATTAGCATTAGATCAGGAGAAGAGTAATTATCAAATTGAGTTTCAACCTGGTGAGACGGTGAATAGAAATACTGCGCTTATGATTTTAATGGTGCTAAGTGCGAATGATGTGTCGTATGCGATTGCGGAGCGTATTGGAGGAAGTGTTGAAAATTTCGCTAATATGATGAATGAAAAGGCGAAGCAATTAGGGGCTAAAGATAGCCATTTTGTAACGCCAAATGGATTGCATGATCCAAATCATTATACGACGCCATATGATATGGCCATGATTACGAGAGGTGTGCAAAAGTATCCTGAAATTTTACAAGCGATGAATACGAAAAGAACGACGGTTATGACATCTACGCAAACAGTTTCTATTTTTAATAAGTCTACTTATTTTGAAAATCCATATAGCATTGGTGGTAAGACAGGATTTACGAATGAAGCGCGCAATACGCTCGTTTTATTAAATGAGAAAGATGGAAATCGTATTATAAATGTAGTAATGGCTTCTCAAAGACCTGAAATCTATGAGGATTTAAAGCAGATGGCGGAATATTCTTTTGGGCAATTTACGAAACAAACGGTGCTAGATAAACATAGTTGGCATCAAAAGACAACATATTTAAATAAAGATGTTGATTCTGAGTTAGAAAAAAGTGCTGAGCTTATGCTTAAGAAAGATGAAGGGAAAAATGTGAAAACTATTTTTCGAGCCGCTTCATTAGATAAAGACTCTTTGTATCATAAGGGAATCCATCGTGGTGAGATAGTTGGTGCAGTTGATATTACGAAGAATAATCAAACAATTGCGACGATAAATGTTCTTTCAAAAGAAGATGTTACTTTTGCGATGCCTAAAAAAGATACAGTTGCACCTGAAGTAAAGGTATCGAATGTGAAAGTGATAAGTGTTGGGATCGGTGCGATTGTATTATTTGGAGCGATTTTATATGTAGTGCTGCGCCGAAATAACCAAGGGATGAAATCAGAAGAAAAATAAATTGCTAGTAGACCGTGATGAGATTTTGTCACGGTCTTTTTTGCATGCATTTCAAAAGTGATTTAACTAATAATTGTAAATTTTCACCTTGCATTTCTTATTTGTTCGTTATATTATTTGTTTATGTTCTTGTTAAAGAACAATTAGGGCGTTATTAATTTCAAAATGATATAAAACAACAGAGAGGGAGAGAGATGATGAAATTCGTTTGGAAGATTATTAGCAACGTTATCTCATTTGTTTTATTTGCATTGATGGTTTTTTTAGCTTTTGTAGTTATTTCGTCAAAAGCGAGTGGCGGGGATCCGACTGTTATGGGATATCAATTTAAGAGCGTTCTTTCAGGGTCGATGGAACCAACATTTTTAACAGGATCCATCATTGCGATAGAGCCTACGAAAGATGGATCTAAATATAAAAAAGGTGACGTTATTACGTTTAAAGAGAAAGATAACAAAATTATCACTCACCGTATTATCGGTGTGAAAGATACAAATGGAAAAGTAATGTATGAAACAAAAGGTGATAACAACAACGGACCAGATTTAGCACCAGTACTTGCAGAGAATGTAATCGGAAAATATGCAGATATTACAGTTCCATACCTTGGTTATGGACTGAATTATGCGAGTTCAAAAGCGGGAGCAGCATTACTTCTTATTATTCCAGGAGTCTTTTTACTTGGTTATTCCGCGATTTCTATTTTTGGCGCTATTCGTAGCATCGACGGAGAAAAGAAAGATAAAAAAGTAGAACAATCCGTATAGTTAGTTTGGTTATATCTTCCTATTAGGAAGTTAACAAATATATATTATGGGGGATTTGGACATGACTTTAAAGAAAAAATTAGGAATGGGTATCGCATCAGCAGTACTAGGAGCAGCATTAGTTGGTGGAGGAACATTTGCATTCTTTAGCGACAAAGAAGTGTCAAACAATACATTTGCGGCTGGTACACTTGATTTAGCGGCAAACCCATCGACAGTTGTTGATGTATCGAATTTAAAGCCTGGCGATACAATTAAAAGAGATTTTAAACTAGAAAATAAAGGCTCTTTAGACATTAAAAAAGTTTTACTAAAAACAGATTACAAAGTAAGCGATGCGAAGGGCGACAATAAAGATGATTTTGGTAAACATATTAAAGTAACATTCTTAAAGAATGTAGATAAGCATGAAACAATTGTAAAAGAAACAACGCTAGATAAATTGAAGGGTGACACACTTACAGCGGTAGACAATGATTTATCTGCTTGGTTCTGGGATGAAAAAGGTATTTCTGCAGGTAAGTCAGATAAATTTACAGTGAAATTCGAGTTTGTTGATAATAAAAAAGACCAAAATGAATTCCAAGGCGATAAACTAAATTTAACTTGGACGTTTGATGCACAACAAACAGATGGTACAGAAAGATAATATAATGTAAAAGGGGCTATCACCTTGATAGCCCCTTTTACATTTAAATAGCGTGGATTGGAATGTATTTTCTAGGATATGGCTATCATTTTGTACAGGTCTTTATTATAATGAAAGTAACGTTCTGTATAAAGAACACATTGTTCGATGGGAGAGATTAAGATGCTGAAAACACCTCGCAAATTAAAAAGGATGCTTATATTGCCGTGTATGTGCTCTATTACGTTTTATTTAGGCTCTCAAATGATGACGTATACAGAAGCTTCATTTATTCACGAAACGAAAGTAGAAGCCACTCTTTCTACAGCGATTATATTTCCGAAAACAGTTGATACGTTAAAAGAGCAAGCTGAGCAACATAAACAGCTTATTGGACATGAGTATGGAGAAATGAAAGCGAAATTGAAAGTTACTTCTATTGAAGAAATAGAACAAGCAATTGTTGTATGGCAGCAAGGGCGTGAGAAAATTGCTTCTGAGAAGGAGTCTTTACAAAAAGTATATACTTTAATAGAAACGCCTTACAATCAAATACAAGAAGAATTGAAAGTGAATAAAAGTGAATCAATTCAGCAAGTATCCTTGTATGTGAACGAAGGTTTTCATAGCATTAAAGAGAAGCGTGATTATGTTGATAAAGAGGCTAGTTTGCAAGCCATTGATGAACAAATTCAGGCGTTACAACAACTATTAAAAGATGAAACAGTAAAGAAGCAGAATGAAACAGAAGCACAGAAGAAGCTAGAAGAGCAGAAAAAAGTAGAAGAACAGAAGAAGCTAGAAGAGCAGAAAAAAGTAGAAGAACAGAAGAAGCTAGAAGAACAAAAGAAAACAGAAGAGCAGAAGAAAGTAGAAGAACAGAAGAAAGCAGAAGAACAGAAGAAAGCAGAAGAACAGAAGAAAGTAGAAGAACAAAAGAAAGCAGAAGAACAGAAGAAAGCAGAAGAACAAAAGAAAGTAGAAGAACAGAAGAAAGCAGAAGAACAAAAGAAAGTAGAAGAACAGAAGAAAGCAGAAGAACAAAAAAAGCTAGAAGAGTAGAAAAAATATAAATAGAAAAACAGTCTGATCAAATGGATCATGAAACGGCTGGAAAATAATAATGTGGTGCAAGAGAATGCGAATACATTAGCTGTAAATAGTTATAAAAAATATTAATGTTTATATGAGTGTGAGGGAACGCCAGCCCTCACCTCTTTGTTTTACTTTCTTTTTCTTATAGTATTAAAAATGAATAATTGTTAAATTATTAAAGTATCTCTTTTTGATTTCTGAAAAGTCAAAATAATATTGAGAAATAAAAATAATCAAAAATATATTGTACTTATATAGATTTGTTCGTTATAATGAACTTAAGGTTTTTAAAAAAGAACAAATATTAGCTAAGCTAATATAGTTTTAGTTACACCTCTTATTTTGAAATAAGAGATAAAAATACAAAAAACAGCTAGGGGGAATTGATTGTGAGTCTGAAAAAGAAATTAGGTATGGGAGTTGCATCAGCAGCATTGGGGTTATCTTTAATTGGTGGAGGAACATTCGCTTACTTTAGCGATAAAGAAGTATCGAACAATACATTTGCAGCTGGGACGTTAGATCTTACATTAAACCCTAAAACGCTTGTAGATATTAAAGATTTAAAACCAGGGGATTCTGTTAAGAAAGAGTTCTTATTAAAGAACGACGGTACGTTAGCGATTAAAGACGTTAAATTAGCGACAAAGTATACTATTAAAGATGCAAAAGGTGATAATGCTGGTGAAGATTTTGGTAAGCACATTAAAGTGAAATTCCTTTGGAACTGGGATAAACAAAGTGAGCCTGTATATGAAACAACTTTAGCAGATTTACAAAATGTGGATCCAGATGTTTTAGCTAAAGACATCTTTGCTCCAGAGTGGGCAGAGAATGGTGGTCTAGCACCAAATTCAGAAGACTATCTATGGGTACAATTTGTATTCGAAGATGATGGTAAAGATCAAAACAAATTCCAAGGCGATTCATTGAACTTAGAATGGACATTCAATGCTAACCAAACAGATGGCGAAGAAAAATAATAAATAAAAAAAGCGGGGGATTCCCCGCTTTTTTTTATAAAGAAAAAAAGAAGTGCCCGTTTTAAGCACTCTTTCATATGTATTATTGTTGATTTTTCTTCCATTGTGTAAATTCGAGAAATTCACGAAACTGTTCTTTTGAGACACCAGAGCTCATCGCATCTTTAACGAGCTGTGTCCATTCGGAGTCTAGATGACTTTCCGTTGTTGTTTCATCGTGAAGTAAAGTATCAACTGGAATTTGTAGAACAGCTGCAATTTTTTCAAGAAACTGAATAGAAGGGTTTTTTTGTAAATTCCGTTCTATAGAACTAATGTAAGATTTAGCGACACCAGCTTTTTCGGCGAGTTCTGTTAATGAAATGCCTTTTTGTAAACGAAGGCGTTTTATACGTTCTCCTATCATATTTGCGCACCTTTCTATCAATATGTAGTCGTCTTATGATGTGATTATTATAACATAAACTTCGTTAAAAAGAACGAGGCTATTGAGCCTGGCTCGTATGCTTCATATGTTGAAAAAAGTGTTCAATATCTTGCAGGGCAATGCCAGCATCTAGAGCTTCAAGTATTAAATCAATCCATTCTTGATCTAGTGAGTCAGCCTTATCTTTGTACAAATGTAATTCCTCCCTAATTAGTGGTCATAATTGCTGCTACAGAATATATGATAATGCAATCGGATTTTGTATTTTATATAGTGAATTATCAAATATTTTGTAGATGAAACAAAGATAAAATCCCCATTAAATTCCCTCTATGGCGATTATAAAGTTTCTGACAAATATTTTCAATATTTTCTGAAAACATTGTTGAATTGTGATATATTCGTATACTAACTATGAAATTTTTACAAATATATTAAAAAAATTACATAATATAACTAAATATTGAAAATATATTGAATTTTTAATAATATAGAGTATGTAATACATATTTTATATTAGGGGAGGCAATAAGGGATGAAAAAGAAACCATTTAAAGTGTTATCATCAATTGCTTTGACAGCTGTTCTAGGCTTGTCGTTTGGTGCTGGAAGCCAGTCTGTATATGCTGAAACGCCGGAGAACAAGACAGCTACAAGCCCAGTTGATGATCACTTAATCCCAGAAGAGAGATTAGCAAATGCGCTAAAAAAACGTGGGGTAATTGATTCATCTGCTTCAGGGACAGAAACAAAGAAAGCTGTCGAAAAGTATGTAGAGAAAAAGAAGGGTGAAAATCCTGGGAAAGAAGCGGCAAGTGGGGACCAACTTACGAAAGATGCATCTGACTTTTTAAAGAAAGTGAAAGATGCAAAGGCAGATACGAAAGAAAAATCAGAGCAGCCAGCAAACGGGACTACAGCAGGAACAGGTCCAGTTAGAGGAGGCTTAAATGGGAAAGTACCAACTTCACCTGCTAAGCAAAAAGAGTATAACGGTGAAGTTCGTAAAGATAAAGTACTTGTTTTACTTGTAGAGTACGCTGATTTCAAGCATAACAATATTGATAAAGAGCCTGGCTACATGTATTCTAACGATTTTAACAAAGAACATTATGAAAAAATGTTATTCGGTAATGAGCCATTCGCGTTAGAGGATGGAAGCAAAATCGAAACGTTTAAACAATATTACGAAGAGCAATCAGGTGGTAGTTACACAGTGGACGGAACAGTCACAAAATGGTTAACAGTTCCAGGTAAAGCTGCTGATTACGGTGCAGATGCTGGTACAGGTCATGATAATAAAGGACCAAAAGGACCACGTGATCTAGTAAAAGATGCATTAAAAGCGGCTGTAGATAGCGGACTTGATTTATCAGAGTTTGATCAATTTGACCAATATGATGTAAATGAAGATGGAAATAAAAATCAACCTGATGGTTTAATCGATCATTTAATGATTATTCATGCGGGCGTTGGACAAGAAGCAGGCGGTGGTAAATTAGGTGATGATGCGATTTGGTCACATCGTTGGACAGTTGGATCAAAGCCATTCCCGATTGAAGGAACAAAGTCGAAAGTTCCGTATTGGGAAGGAAAGATGGCTGCGTATGATTACACAATTGAACCAGAAGATGGTGCAGTTGGTGTATTCGCACATGAATATGGCCATGATTTAGGTCTTCCAGATGAGTATGATACACAGTATAGCGGTGATGGTGAACCGGTTGAAGCTTGGTCTATTATGAGTGGCGGAAGCTGGGCTGGTAAAATCGCAGGAACAACGCCAACGAGTTTATCACCACAAAATAAAGAGTTTTTCCAAAAAACAATCGGTGGTAACTGGGCGAATATCGTAGAAGTAGATTACGAGAAATTAAATAAAGGTATCGGTCTTGCAACATACTTAGACCAAAGTGTTACGAAGTCAGATCGTCCAGGTCTGATTCGTGTTAACTTACCAGATAAAGATGTAAAAGGAATTCAGCCTGCATTTGGTAAACAGTATTACTACAGCACAAAAGGTGATGACCTTCATACAACGATGGAAACGCCACTATTCGATTTAACGAAAGCAACGACTGCAAAATTCGATTATAAGTCATTGTATGAAATCGAAGCAGAGTACGATTTCCTTGAAGTACACGCTGTAACAGAAGATGGACAAAAAACGTTGATTGAAAGAATTGGTGAGAAAGCAAATAGTGGAAATGCAGCTACGACAAATGGAAAATGGGTTGATAAATCATATGATTTAAGTCAGTTCAAAGGTAAGAAAGTGAAATTAACATTTGAGTACATTACGGATGGTGGTTTAGCGTTAAACGGATTTGCTCTTGATAATGCGTCATTAACAGTAGATGGTAAAGTTGCATTCTCTGATGATGCAGAAGGTACACCACAATTCAAATTGGACGGTTTCGTTGCATCTAACGGAATGGATAAGAAAAAGCATAACTACTATGTAGAGTGGAGAAACTATGCGGGTTCAGATAACGCATTGAAATTTGCTCGCGGTCCAGTATATAACACTGGTATGGTTGTATGGTATGCGGATTCAGCTTACACAGATAACTGGGTTGGCATACATCCAGGACATGGTTTCCTTGGTGTAGTTGACTCTCATCCAGAAGCAATTGCAGGAACTTTAAATGGCAAACCAACATTTACAAGCAGTACGCGATTCCAAATTGCTGATGCGGCGTTCTCATTCGACAAAACGCCAGCTTGGAAAGTTGTATCTCCAACGCGTGGAACATTCGTATACGATGGATTACCAGGGGTACCGAAGTTCGATGACTCTAAAAAGTATATTAATGAGCAGATTCCAGATGCAGGACGTATTTTACCGAAGCTTGGTCTGAAGTTTGAAGTAGTAGGACAAGCTGATGATAATTCTGCAGGTGCTGTTCGTTTATACCGTTAATACAGTAAAACTACCGGGAGATTTTCTTTCGGTAGTTTTTTGTGAGCAATGAATTTTATATAAAGGGAAAAGTTATATATAATGTAACTTTAAGAATAGAAATTTGTTACATATGAAGTCTATATAAATAATGAAAGAATTGGATAAAAATAGTGGGAGAAGGTGAGTGAATGAGTATTTCCTCTATTGTAAATAAACAAAAGGAATATTTTTATAAAGGGCATACGAGAAGTGTAGAGACAAGAAAGAATAATTTGCAGAAGCTGTATGAAGGAATTCAGCGTTTTGAAGGTGAGATTTTTCAAGCGTTGAAATTAGATTTGAATAAATCAGTTCACGAATCATTTACAACAGAAATTGGATATGTACTAAAAGAGATTTCTTTTCAAATGAAGCATATTTCATCTTGGAGTAAATCAAAGCGTGTTCGCACAGCTCTTACTCATTTTGGATCGAAGGGGAAAGTGGTGCCAGAACCGTATGGTGTGACGCTTATTATCGCACCGTGGAACTATCCGTTTCAATTAGCAATTGCACCACTCGTAGGAGCATTGGCAGCTGGCAATACAGTCGTTTTAAAGCCGTCAGAGTTAACGCCAAACGTTTCAAAAGTGCTTACGAGAATGTTAGGTGAATTATTCCCAGAAGAGCTTGTATCGGTAGTAGAAGGCGGTGCTCAGGAAAGCACTGCACTTTTAAAGGAACCGTTTGACTATATTTTCTTTACAGGTAGTGTTGGTGTTGGAAAAGTTGTGATGGAAGCAGCGGCGAAAAAATTAACGCCTCTTACGTTAGAGCTTGGCGGGAAAAGCCCATGTATTGTACATAAAGATGCAAAGCTAGATGTAACCGCAAGACGTATCGTTTGGGGGAAGTTTTTGAATGCTGGGCAGACGTGTGTAGCGCCTGATTATATGTACGTTCATTCTTCAGTGAAAGAGCAGTTAATCGAGGCATTAAGACATGAAATCGCAGAGCAATATGGAAAAGATGCTTTGCAAAATGACAATTATGTACGAATTGTGAGTGAGCGTCATTTTGAACGCTTATGTACATTTTTGCAAGATGGTAAACCTGTGATTGGCGGGAATTATACGAAAGAAACATTACACATCGAGCCGACAGTGTTAACGAATGTTACATGGCAAAGTGCTGTTATGGAAGATGAAATTTTTGGGCCGATTTTACCAATTATAGAATATGACAAAATAGAAGAGGTAATTGAAACGATTCAGCACCATCCAAAGCCGTTAGCACTATATGTATTTTCTGAAGATAGAAAAGTGCAAGAGAAAGTGACGAGTAATATTTCATATGGCGGAGGATGTATAAATGATGTCGTATATCATCTTGCAACGCCATATTTACCTTTTGGGGGCGTTGGAAGTAGTGGATTAGGCAGCTATCATGGTGAACAAAGTTTTCGGACTTTTTCCCATTATAAAAGCATTTTGTCCCAATCTACAGCATTCGACATGAAAATTCGTTACTCTTCTACAAAAAGTGCTTTAAAATTCATACGAAAGTTGTTAAAATGATGATGGTGTTTATCAGTAGGCGTAGCCGTATGATAAAAACCCCTTCGCAACTGAAGGGGTTTTTCTGTTCGACATATGTATCATGCGAAAATGAATCAAACATACTACATAAAGAATAGAAGAGAACGCTGCTAAACAACCATTTTTGTTTGGATCGAAACAAAAAATAGTCTATAGAACATAAATATTTATTCATGAATATAAAAATTAAAATTTAAGGTAGATAGGACGGGAAAATGAAAAAGATTATTAAAGTTGAAGCAGTAGAAAAACATTTTGGAAATCAAGTGATTATCCCCCCTCTTTCTTTAGATATTAAAGAAGGAGAATTTTTAACAATTTTAGGACCGAGTGGTTGCGGGAAAACGACTTTACTTCGTATGATCGCAGGATTTGAAACCCCAACTAAAGGGAATCTTTTATTAGATGATGAAAAGATTAACGATTTGCCGCCATACAAGCGTCATATGAATTTAGTGTTCCAACATTACGCACTATTCCCACATATGAATGTTGAAAAAAATATTTGTTTCGGTATGAAAATGCAAAAAGTATCAGCAGCAGAACAGAAAGAACGTGCGGAAGAGGCAATGCGTTTAACGCAGTTACTTGAGTTCCGTAATCGTAAACCTTCGAAGCTTTCTGGTGGACAGCAGCAGCGTGTAGCAATTGCAAGAGCAATTGTAAACAACCCACGTGTATTACTATTAGATGAGCCACTTGGAGCGCTTGACTTTAAGTTAAGAAAAGATTTGCAACGTGAATTGAAAAACTTACAACGTAATTTAGGAATTACATTCATATATGTAACGCACGATCAAGAAGAAGCGATGAGTATGAGTGATCGTATTGTCGTTATGAATAAAGGGCATATCGAACAAGTCGGCACGCCTAAAGAAATTTACAATAAGCCGAAAACATTGTTTGTTGCGACGTTCATCGGTGAAAATAATATCGTGAAAAATGGGGAAAACTACGTAGCAGTTCGCCCTGAACATGTAAAAGTTCGCTCGGTTGAAGAGCCAATTTTAAAAGAATACCATCTTGGACATATTGAAGATATTGAATTTGTTGGAAATATGGAAAAGCTATATGTACGTGAGGAGAAAACAGCGGAATTACTAATGGCATACCAAACTGCTGAAGAAGCAACGCAGTGGAGCATTGGAGATAATGTATATGTAGGCTGGGAGCAAGAGGACGAGGTGACCTTAAATTGAAGAAAGGGAAATTACTCGCATTACCTACAGTCGTATGGCTGTTACTCTTCTTCCTAATTCCACTTCTGTTCGTATTAGCATTTGCCTTCATGCAGCGCGGAGCATACGGGACAGTGGAAATGAAATTTACATTAGATAACATAGCACGTGTGTTTGATCCATTATATATGGGGACATTATGGGAAACAGTGAAGATAGCTGTTATTACGACAGTACTATGTTTATTAATCGGTTATCCATTCGCCTATACAATTACAATTGTTGATCGTAAATATCGTTCTATCCTTCTATTATTGGCAACGATTCCGTTCTGGATTAACTTTCTTGTTCGTTCATACGCATGGATTGTTATTTTACGTTCACAAGGACTTGTAAACACATTGCTATTGAAACTAGGTATTATTAGTGAACCTTTAAATCTGTTATACAATACACCTTCTGTAATACTCGGAATGGTATATTCTTTATTACCATTTATGATTTTACCAGTGTATGCAGCAATTGAGCAGCTTGATAAGCGTAAGCTAGAGGCAGCTTATGATTTAGGAGCAACACCAGTAAAGGCATTTTGGAATGTAACAGTACCGATGACGATGTCAGGGATTACTACGGGTTCTATTTTAGTATTCGTTTCGTCTATCGGAATGTTTGTTGTATCAGACGTTATGGGTGGATCGAAAGTAGCATTAATCGGAAACGTAATTCAAAACCAATTCTTAGGTTCACGTGACTGGCCGTTTGGTTCCGCGTTATCTATGATTGTTGTTCTATTCTCTGTTCTGTTAATTTACTTATATTATCGTGCAACGAAAGTATATAAATATGATGGAAACGGAGGGGAATAGGCAAAAATGAAGAAGTTTTTAGTTTCTTATTCTTGGTTAATCTTATTGTTTTTGTATTTTCCAATGATGGTTTTAATGGTATATTCCTTCAATGATTCTCGCATTAATGCGGAATGGGAGGGCTTTACACTCCATTGGTATACAGATTTATTTCAAAAACAAGATGTTATTGATGCGTTTGTAAATAGTATTACGATTGCTCTTATAACGACAATTGTGACGACAGTTCTTGGTGTGATTTTTGCTATTGCAATACACCGTTACAAATATCGTTTTGAAGGGGCCATTAACGGTCTTGTATATTTACCAATTTTAATTCCTGATATTTTAATGGGATTATCTTTACTTATCCTATTTAGTCAATTAGGTATAGAACTTGGAAAAACAACAATTATTATTGCACACATTACATTCAGTATTTCATTTGTTGTTGTTATTTTAGCGGCACGTCTTTCTGGTATGGGACGTGATTTAGAAGAGGCTGCAAACGATTTAGGAGCAACGCCGTGGCAAACGTTTCGTTATGTAACGTTTCCAGCAATTGCACCAGGAGTTATTTCAGCCGCATTATTAACATTCACATTATCGATTGATGATTTTGTAATTAGTTTCTTCGTATCAGGACCAGGATCAACAACATTGCCATTATACATTTATAGTATGGTTAAGCGCGGAGTATCACCTGAAATTAATGCTCTTTCTACAATATTAATTGTTGTAATTGTAGGATTAATGGTGCTATCGGAAATCTTCCGTAATAAAGGTGCAGACGGTGAAGAAAACTCTGGAGGACACCTTCCTTTATAATACGAATGATATAGAAAGAACGAGGAGGTAATAAACCGATGAAATTAGTGAAGAGATTAGCTGGTATAGCAATTAGCTTCAGTCTTGCTGCAGGTGTACTTGCTGGTTGTGGTGAGAAAAAAGAAGAATTAAACATTTATAGCTGGGCTGACAATTTTGATGAGCAAGTTTTAAAAGATTTTGAAAAGAAATATAACGTGAAAATTAACTATGATAAATATGCAAGTAATGAAGAAATGCTTGCGAAATTACAAGCTGGTGGCGCGACATATGATTTAATTCAGCCATCTGATTACATGGTGAAAACGATGGCGAAGATGGACTTATTAGCGCCTTTAGATAAGAAGAACATCCCGAATATCGAGAACCTTGTTTCTAACTTTAAAACACCTGCGTTTGATCCAGAGAATAAGTATTCTCTAGTATATACTTGGGGTGTAACAGGCATTGCATACAATAAAAAGTATGTGAAAGAAGCACCTACAAGCTGGAATGATTTATGGAACGATAAATATAAAGGACATGTTACTTTATTAAATGATTCTCGTGAAGTATTAGGAATGGGACTTAAGAAAAATGGTTTCTCTAATAGTACAAAAGAGGATGCACAGTTAAAGACAGCGTCTAATGATTTACAGAAGCTACTTCCAAACTTATTAGCATTTGATACAGATAATATTAAACAAAAATTCATTACAGAAGATGCGTGGATCGGGACTGTATGGTCTGGAGACGCAGCATTTATCGCGAAAGATAACAAAGATGTAGGATACGTTGTACCAAAAGAAGGCGGCACAATTTGGGCTGACACGTTAGCGATTCCAAAAGGTGCGAAACATAAAGAACTTGCAGAGAAGTTTATGAATTACTTATTAGATGAAAAAGTAAGTGTGAAAAACTATGAGTCAATTGGTTACAGTAATCCAAATGAAAAAGCTCGTCCTCTTCATAGTAAAGAATATCGTGAAAACCACATGATTTTCTTAACGAAAGAAGAATTAGATCGTACAGAATGGCTTGTTGATGTAGACGATAAGTTAAAAGATTACGATCGTTACTGGACAGAGCTGAAAACAAAAGGTAAATAAGTAAGAAAATGCGGTTTCTAAAGTAGAAATCGCATTTTTTCATAAGTAGGAGGAAATCGTTTGAAGAAAAAGTTACATCGATATGAGTTCATGTGTATGATTTTATTACTTGCTTTATTCGGCATTATCGCTTGGAGAGTACAAGCAAGCGGAGTTACAGCAGTGGATACATATGCCCGAGAGATGGTAAAAGGATTACAAACAGAAAGCTCAATTACATTCTTCACATATTTTACAAAGTTAGGATCTGCAATTGGAGTTATAACGACACTAATTATAAGTTTGCTCGTTTTTTGGAAAAAACGTTATTATGCTGCTATGATCGTGTATCCAATGGCTATATTAACGACACATCTTGTTAATAAAGGGATAAAAGAAATTGTAAAAAGAGACCGTCCATCATTAAACGAGGCACTTGATGCACTTGGATATAGCTTCCCGAGTGGACATGCAATGCTATCTATTATGACATTTGGTTTTCTTGCCTATATCATTGCTGCGAATTTGAAGAGTGTAGCTGGAAAATGTGGTATTACGATTTCAATGGGCATATTAATTATATTGATTGGATTAAGTAGAGTCATTTTAAATGTTCATTATCCAACCGATATTTTAGCAGGTTACTGCGCAAGTGGTATTTTGTTAATTATAGCAATTTATTGTCATCGTTTACTTACCGAGAGATTGGGACTTAATAACGAGAGATAGAAAAACGTCTAGAAAAACTAGTATTATAGTTTTTCTAGACGTTTTTTGTTTACGGGGAGATGTGATACAGTATAAATGACAAGTGAATTATATAAAGTAGGTGAAAATGTGTGAAGACAAATGTACATAAAATTGATAAGTGGGGGAAGTTAGGAACTTTTTTGTATCAATTTCGTTATACAGTAATTGTAGCATTACTACTACTTGCGATAGTGCTCGGTATTTTTGCTCCAAAACTTCCAGGAGTATTGGGCGGTGATGGTTTCCAAACAGAAGGGGATTATCAAAAGACGAAGGAAATTTTAGATAAAGATTTTAAGCAGTCTCAGGATACACTTTTACTCATTTTTGAGAAGAACAAGAATGCTTCACATGAGGAGTTTCAAAAAGGTATAGAGGGAATTATAAAACATATTCAAGAGAAAGAAACGTATGAGTCTTTCCATCATCCGATAGAAAATAAAGTGATGCTACAAGATGATATCGGTTATGCGACGATTTTATTTTCCGGGAAAACAAATAAAGAACGAATGGAAAAGACATTACAATTTGCCGGAAAAATCGAGAAGGAAAGTAATAGCGTATTAAAAGTAACACCGACAGGATATCCGAAAATTAATCAAGAGATTAATGAAAGAACGCAAAATGATTTAAAAGTAGCAGAGATGATTGGATTACCTATCGCTTTTCTCGTACTATTATTCTCATTTGGTAGTCTGATTGCTTCTATTTTACCGATTGTAAATGGTGCGCTTAGTGTAATTAGTACGATGGGGATTTTATATTTTATAGGTAGTGATAAAGAGCTATCTATTTTCGTGTTAAATGTTGCGCCGATGATTGGGCTCGCATTATCAATTGATTTTGCACTGTTATTTGTAAATCGTTTTCGAGAGGAAGTTGCGAGGAGAACAGTGAAAGAAGCGATAGCGATTACGTATCAAACGGCAGGGCGTGCTATCGTATTTTCAGGGTTATGTGTATTCGTCGGTTTATCAGGCTTATTTTTCTTTAAGATAGATTATATTCAGTCTGTTGCTATTAGCGGGATGATTGTCGTTATTATGAGCATTTTGTTTTCGCTCACACTTCTTCCAGCGTTATTATCTTTAATTGGTAAAAGGATATTAAAAAAGAATCAGGCGGCGCCTACCCCATCAAATGTATGGCGTAAATTTGCACAGTTTGTAATGAAACATCCAATCGTCATGATTATTGTTGTTACAACATTTATTGTTATTTGTTTATTACCGCTACGTACAGCTAACTTGCAGTTTCCTGGTGTTGAAGCGTTACCTGAAAAGAGTGATACGAGAGTTGCATTTGAGAAGTATGAAGAAGCCTTTAATAAAACTGTCCAAACACACGCTGATGTTACATTAGTAGTAGAGACGAAGAAAAACATAACAGAAAAAGAAAGTTTACAAAAGATAGAAGCTGTTGTTCAAAAGTTAAAAGATGATAAGCAAGTATATAAGGTGAAAAGTGTATATGACGGGCTAAATGGAATGAAGGCAGATCAAGTTGCTGGAATATTGCAGTCGCCAGAAGCTGCGAAAATAGCTCCTGTATTTGAAGCGTATACGAAAGGAAATAAAACAACAATGGAAGTCTTTTTGGATACGAAGCCAAGTACAGAAACTGCAAAACAATGGGTTCGTGATTTCAAAAAGAATTATAAAGAAAATGATGTTACTTATTATTTGGGCGGTATGACAACGTTCCAGCAAGAGTTAGAAGATGAAATTAAAGATAAAGTTGCAATTGGTATGTCTGTTATATTTGGATCAACCTTTGTCATTTTATTATTCGCATTCCGCTCTATACTCATTCCAATTAAAGCTATTATTATGAACGTACTTAGTTTAAGTGCAACAATTGGAATTGTTATTTGGTTATTTGAAGGTGGCCATTTCGGATTAGAAGAGAGTTCAGTTTTATTTGTATTACCAATCTTTATTTTCGGCCTCGTATTTGGGCTTAGCATGGATTATGAAGTATTTCTTATTTCACGTATTCATGAGCTCTATGAAGAAACAGGAGATAACGATCAAGCAACGTTAGAAGGACTTGTATCGACAAGTAGAATCATTACGTCAGCTGCTTTAATTATGATTGTTGTTACCGGTGCGTTCGCCTTTACTGATATTTTACCAGTAAAGCAGATGGGGCTTGGGGTTGCATTAGCAATATTTCTTGATGCAACAATTATCCGTCTTATGCTCGTACCAAGTTTAATGAAATTGTTTGGGGATTGGAACTGGTGGCTACCATTTCGAAAGAAAAGAGAAAAATCATCATAAAAAAACTCATCTATAAGATGAGTTTTTTTTATGAATAGCAGGGCCTATATTTTGCGCATAGTATGTGATAAGAAGATTACATACAAGTAGGTGAAGGCAATGTTTCGTTATTTTAAGTTTAAGCTAAATGATACAGTACAGTTTGCTGAAAACGATGGGCATATGTATCGCATTGTCGGTTATCGGTTAGAAAAAGGGTTTTACCCAAAAGATGAATGGACTCATATTATTTATGAACTACTTAGAGAATTTGACGGGTATACGATGGATGCGGAAGAAGAGGAAATTGTAAAAGTTATTCAAGTAGAGGATGAGTATTATAAAATACAAGAAGTATCGGGGTATCGTTATCCAGTAAAAATGAAGCAAAAGCAGCAAGTTATGAAAGGAGAGAAAATAGACGACTTATTAGATACGTACAACGACTATAAACGATTGGCGGATTTCTTTAAAGATTTGTTGTATGAACAAAAAGCTGAAGAAGTGTTGCAGGAGATGAAAAGGCTTAGAGCGTGAGGGGACAGTCGATTATAAGACTGTCCTCTATTTTTGACGGTGCATCAAAGTATGTTTTCCGTTACAATGAGAGAATCAATAGAAATAAGGTGATTATAGTATGGAAACAAAGAAAAAGGGCGAATGGTGCGAAATTACGGTTCCAGCGACGTGGAATGGTATAAGTATTGAGTCGTTGTTAAAAATGGAATGGGAAGTACCAAAAAAGTTATTACATCAACTTCGTATGGAAAAAGGTGTTACGGTTAACGGAGAACAAAGGAGATGGAATGAACTTTTAAAAGAAGGAGATAAGTTACAAGTTCATATGTTTATGGAGGAGGAGTACGGCGTAGAGCCGGAATATGGTGAATTAAATGTAGTGTTTGAAGACGATCACGTACTCATTGTAAATAAGCAGGGGCAAATGGATACACATCCTTCTGAAAAAAATGGGACGGGAACACTTGCCAATCTTGTTGCTTTTCATTTTCAAATGCAAGGTTTAGAGACGAAGGTTCGGCATATCCATAGATTAGATAAAGATACGACAGGTGGTGTTGTATTCGCAAAACATAGAATTGCGGGTGCAATTATGGATCGTTTATTAATGGAACGGAAAATCAAAAGAACGTATATGGCACTTGTTGAAGGAAAAGTAAAAAAGAAGCAGGGGACAATTGATGCAGCTATCGGAAGAGATCGACATCATGCTACAAGGCGTCGTGTTTCTCCAAAGGGAGACCAAGCTATAACGTATTATAAAGTAGAGAAATATTTTAAAAAACAAAATGCGACGCTCGTAACGTTACAGTTAGAAACCGGTAGAACGCATCAAATTCGCGTTCATATGAGCTATAATGGAAATCCATTAGTTGGGGATGTATTATATGGTGGGCAAACAACATATATGTCCGGGCAAGCGTTACATGCGATGAAGATTAATTTTTTGCATCCGATTACGAAAGAAGAGATCGTTGTTGACGTACCTTTCCCTACAAATTTAAACGATACAATGAAAAAATTTGAAAGAGAAAATGGGTAAAGTGTAAATTTAAAGTTGAAAAAGGTAGATTTTTGCAGGGATTTCTCTAAAAGAGGCGAAGCCGTTAAGAGAAAAGAGAGGTGAGAATTACTTGATCAAATATAAATATATGCTAGGGATATTTTTCGCTTGTCTTTTACTTACTCTATGTATTTATCCATATTTACCAACTCGTATGGCAGTGCATTGGAACGAGAATGGTGGAGCGAACGAGTTTATGAGTAAACAAGTTGTCGTATTATTTATCCCTGTCCTTATTATTATTTTACATGGATTAGTATATGTTATTTTACATAATATATATAAGTTTAATGAAGGGGAGTACTTCATTATAAATGGATTTATAAAGAGTATTACTTTATTTATGATGTTTGTCCATATACTAATTCTCTTTATTAATTTGGGAAGTATTATATCCTTTCAGACAGGACTAACGATTGGAATTAGTATGTTTCTTTTTATGTTTAGTAAAGTGTTTAAAAAGGTGAAGGATAGAGAGAAAGAACCGATCAAATTACAAAAAATCCGTTTAGTTAGTAGGCGAATCTTTCAAGTGATGGCATGCAGCATATTATTTTCGTTGCTTTTGAGCCTGAAGTGGGGATTTTACTTGTTAATTAGTGTAATAAGCTGCGGGTCTATTTTGTTTATGTTCTACATTTTATACGCATACATATTAGAAAGCTATGAAACATAAAAAAAGAGTCTTCTAGGAGAAGACTCTTTTTTCTATTTACTTCGTAATAAATTGTTGTGTCCAGTAGTTTCCGCTTTCTACATAGCCAACACCGATATGAGTGAAGCCACTATTTAAGATGTTTGCACGGTGTCCAGCACTGTTCATCCAAGCTTGTACAACTTCTTCTGGTGTACGTTGACCTTGGGCGATGTTTTCACCTGCAGATTTATAAGAAATACCAAATTTCTTCATCATGTCAAACGGAGACCCGTATGTAGGGCTGTTATGATCAAAGTAGTTGTTTTTTTGCATATCTTCAGACTTAATGCGTGCTACTTTGCTTAATTCAGTATCGATTTGTAATGCTGATAAGCCTTGTTTTGTACGCTCTGCGTTTGTTAATTCAACAACACGTTGTTCGAATTCGCTTAAAGATTTTGCTTCTTCAGCAGGCTTTTGCTCAGCAGGTTTTTGTGTTTCAGTTTGAGTATTGTTATTTTCAGCAGGTTTTTGAGCTTCTGGTTTTTGAACTTCTTCAGCAGGCTTTTGTTCAGCAGGCTTTTGAGCTTCTGGCTTAGCTGTTGGTTGTTCAGTAACAACATTTTCAGTAGGCTGTTGACCAGGAATGAAGCAATCTTGTTGGAATTGACCTTGATTCCATTGTGCTAATGATTCAACTCCCATAGATTGTAAGAATGCTTGTAATTCTTGTTGGCTCATTTGCTTCATCATCATTTTTGAATGCTGAATATTTTGAACCTTTATGTTAGATGGTTGTACTGTTGCAGCTTGTGCATCTAAAGAAGATACTCCTAAAGTAAGAGCTGTTGCAGCAGCTACAGATAATAAAACACGCTTTTTCATGATGTGTGTCCCCCTATATAAAGTTTTAATTTGTTTTCACACGATTTGTTTTTGACAGCCTGTCTGACTGACCAATTCATCGTAGCATACAATTTGCGAGAAAAAAGATGGAAAAAAATTCATAGACTTTAAATTTTCCTAATTTATCCTAAGAGGAGGAAAGGGATGAAATAAGAGAAACATAGAGTATAAAAGGAATTTTTAGCATTTTTATACTTGGTTTTAAGAGGGGGTTTTTGGATAAATGTACCTATATTAAAAATAAAGAATCCTATTGTATCAATGATTTGAGCATTTTTTCGAGGAATATACTGGATGTATTTTTACAAAACTGTAATGTTTCTGTTGTTCTTTTTTATAATAAAGTAACATATTTTTAATGTTGTAGCAGACAAAAAAGCGGCTATCTCTTTACATAGACGAAGGAGATAGCCGTTTTCCTATTATTACGTATGTTACGAGTTATTACGAGTTGGTTTCAATTGCTTCTAATAATAGATCTACAATGTGAATTCCTCTCATTTTATGAGAAAGATCTTCTCGTTCAATACCTAGTTTCATTTGTAATAGACATCCAGGATTTGCAGTAACAATTGTCGCTGCATCTGTTTCATGCACACGGTCCATTTTGTAATCTAGAAACTCCATTGATAACTCTGAATGAACAATATTATAAATACCAGCAGAACCACAGCAGCGGTCTGCATCTTTCATTTCACGATAGATTGCACCTTTGATGGCCTCTAGTAACATACGAGGTTCAGAAGATGTTCGCATAACATTGCGTAAATGACAAGAGTCTTGATACGTAATGATTTGCGGCGTGAGTCGTAAGTCATTACGTTTATGGAAATCTAGTTCTACTAATATAGCAGTAATATCTTTAATTTTAGAAACAAACTGCTTTGCGCGTTCTGCCCACTCTGGATCATCCTTTAGTAAATAATCATAATCTACGAGGTAAGCTCCGCAACCACCTGCATTCGTAATAATATAGTCGATGTTTAAATCTTCGAATGCTTCTATATTTCGCTTCGCTAATTCTTTTGCTCCACTTTTTTCACCAGCATGTCCGTGTAATGCCCCGCAGCAACTTTGTGTTTTCGGAATAACGATATCACAACCAGCTAACTGAAGAAGTTTCATCGTTGCGTTATTTGTTTCTAAAAACATCGTATCCATTAAACAGCCTGTGAAGAATGCAACTTGTTTCTTCTTTGCCACCTCAGCAGGTAAAAATTCAGGACGATCTTTCATTGCTTTCATTTTAGGGACTTTTGGCAAAACGAGGTCCATCGTTGCAAGTGTTTCAGGGAATAACTTCATAATACCTGTTTTATGTGTTAGCGTTTGTAAACCAGAACGCTGGTAAAATCCGATTAGTCCTGTTAATGTTCGCATTCGGTTTTGATGCGGGAATAGTCCTTCAAAAACAACTTTACGAACAGCTCTCACGGGCATGGAGAACTTTTTATTTTGATTAATAATATCACGAGCTTCTTCTAATAAATGTCCATAATTCACACCAGATGGACAAACAGGTTCACAAGCGCGGCAGCCAAGGCAAACATTTAATGTATCTTCAACATCTTCATCCGGCTCAATTAAACCATCAGCGACGGCTTTCATTAAGGCGATACGTCCGCGTGGGGAATGTGATTCTTTATACCCAGATTGAATGTAAGTAGGGCAAGTTGGTAAACAAAAGCCGCATCGCATACAGTTTAGTAGTTCATCTTCACTTAATCGTTCTTTAAATTCCTTTTGAATGTTTTCTTTATTTAATGTGGTCATCGCTCAACCACCACTCTTTTACGAGAGTCTTTCGCGAACATCTTTCCAGGATTCATAATGTTGTTTGGGTCGAAGGCTTGTTTAATCCCTTGCATAGCAGCAATACCTTCTTTACCTAATTTCATTTCTAAATACGGAGCTTTCATTGCGCCAACACCATGTTCACCAGTAATCGTACCACCAAGCTCAATCGCTTTCGCAAATATTTCAGCAAAAGCTTGTTCGGCACGATGCATTTCTTCTTCATTACGGGCATCTGTCATACAAGTTGGATGCAAATTGCCATCACCAGCATGACCAAAAGTACAAATAGGAATATTATATTTCTTTGCAATTGCATTAATTGCTTCAACCATTGGAGCGATTTGTGAACGTGGTACAGTTGCATCTTCTAATATTGTTGTCGGTTTTAGTCTTGCAAGTGCTGATAGTGCACTACGGCGTGCTGTACGAAGCGCATCTGCTTCGGCTTCATCTTTTGCAATGCGAACATCGACCGCATTCATAGCACGGCAAACGTTAGCCATTTTTTCAATATCTCGATTGACAACCTCGGGCGGGCCATCTTGTTCAATTAATAAAATTGCTTTGACATCAGTTGGTAAACCGATTTGTGCAAACTCTTCTACAACTTCAATTGTCGGTTGATCTAAAAACTCAAGTGTCGCAGGAATGATTTTATTTGCAATAATAGCAGAAACAGCTCGAGCAGCTTCGTTAATATCTTCATATAGCGCAAGCATCGTTTTCTTCGTTTCAGGCATAGGGACAAGTTTTAATATAGCTTCTGTAACAACACCAAGTGTTCCTTCAGAACCAATAAATAAACGAGTTAAATCATAACCAGCTACATCTTTTGCTAATTTACCGCCAGTGCGAATGATATCGCCGTTCGGTAAAACAATTTTAAGCCCCATTACATAATCACGTGTTACGCCATATTTTAAACCGCGTAATCCGCCGGAGTTTTCATTAATGTTACCGCCGATTGTAGAAATTTTCATAGAGCTTGGATCTGGTGGATAAAATAAACCTTTTTCTTCTACTGCTTTAATAATATCAAGTGTAATGACACCAGCTTGTACGGTAATTGTTAAATTCTCTTCATCAATTTCTAAAATATTGTTCATATGGCGGAAAATAAGGACGATACCGCCTTCTAGTGGACAAGTTCCTGCACAAAGGTTTGTTCCAGAACCACGAACATACACAGGGATTTTGTGAGCGTTACATACTTTTAACACTTCAGCTACTTCATTTGTATTACGAGGAGCAATGACTGCATCAGGCATCGCTTGGAAGTTTGGAGTGGCATCATAACTATAAGTTAAACGCCCCATATTGGATGTATCTACATTATCTTCGCCAACAATAGATACGAATGAATCAATAATTTGCTTTTCTAACATTGGAAATCCCCCTCAAACTGTTAACGTATTTCGTCATAATAAAAAACGTTGTAACAGTGCTTTCGTTATAATGATAAAAAAGTTGGGGGATTCTTTCTATGTACAATCATCTAAAGATTAATCTATTTTATCATTATTTTTTGTATGATTATCTAATAAGAGGAGTGCGAAGTATAAAACATTTAAATCTTTGAATTGTTTCGGGTCAAGTCCTGTATGCTCTTCAATCTTTTTTAGCCTGTAATGCAATGTGTTAATGTGTATATGTAATTGCTCAGCTGTCTGCTTATAAGATTGGTTATAATCGATAAATAAACGTAAAGTGTGCATAAGCTCAGGAGATGATACTAAGTTTTCAATGGTACGCTCTAGAAACTGTTCTCGAGTTTCAGTAGAAATATCTTGTAAGCACATTTCTAAACGTAAATCTTCATTAAATACAATTTTTTTCGTTTCAAGTGATACTGAAAGGGCGCGTAATGCTTGTTCGTACGATAAGTTCATATTGCTTGGCGTAACTGTTTGTCCAATCCCGATATATAAAGTAATAGAAAATAAAGTTTCACAGTCTTGCTTTAACCGTTTTAAAAATTGAAAGGTTTGCTCTTTGGATTGGATTGTTGTAAACAAAATAAACCGATCATTTCCCCAGCGAACAAATAAATTTTCTTTTGCTAAAATGTTGCGCATATGTTGCCAAATTTTACGCTGGAGCATCGTATTATCTTGGGCGATTGATAATAAAATAAGTTGTTTCTTCTTATATAAATCAATGCCAAGCGTTTTTGCACGATCGAGAAAACTTGGAGACCAGTCTGTATTTTGAAGCCAATCAAAGACAAATGCTTCATAAGAACGGTGCTCAAGTTCTAGTTGTTCTAAAAAGTAGTTTTCATGAATTAATAATTCGGTCATCTTACGTAATATTTCTCCGTATTGTGAAATATTTTCAGGTTCTCCTGTAATTCCAATCACGCCGATTACTTCGTCATGGAATAGTAAAGGAAGATTCATACCAGCTTTTACACCTTGCAGTCGTCGTTCATCATCTTTTGTAATAATGACAGTTTTCTTTTGTTTCGCACAGCGGAGTGCACCTTCATGAAATTGACCGATTCTTTCCGCATCTGTACTTGCGATAATAATGCCTTGTATATTAATAATAATAATGTTTTCAGTAATTAATCTGCGTACTTCACGTACAATTTTATTCGCTAAATCAGGAAAAAGCATAATTTACACACCTCAAATTCTATTTGTTGTACATTATATATGTAAGTTTATCCCGCATTAATGGGCAGTAAGACCCCCACCTCAAAATTCAGCGAAAGCAAAGAAGTTAGATGGGGGATCAACTGCCCATAAAAGCCCGATTGGTTCAACTAATAATCAGTGGGGGATGAAGAAAACCCCCACTGATTAAAGTTTCACTTTATTAATAAAGGAAGATTTCACATTTTCCACACATTTATTTGTTATTTTACAATTATAACGAAATCATCTGAAGATGGAGGGAATCTTTTGAGAAAGTATGTTTTTCTTCTCTGTTTTTTATTTCTATTAGTAGGGTGTCAAGGAAGTTCGTATACACCGATTGCTAAAGATAAAAGTGTTATTATAACAACGAATATAAAGGAAGGTAGTATTAGTTTTATTGATAAAAAAACAAAGAAGCTATTAACAACATGGGAATTAAATGAGCCGATTGCGGGGGTTACGCTACTTCCAAATGGCGAAGAAATACTTGTTTATGGTAAGCAATTAGAATATATGTATGTATATTCACTAGCAGAAGGAAGACAAGTGGACAAATATAAGACTGGAAAAGGAATTGCTAATGTTATCGCATCAGATGATGGAAAACAATTATTTGCTGCCGATCAAAATGAACAAAAGGTAAGGTTCTTTACGATAAAAGGAAAAGAGACAGGAAGTGTTTCAACAGGAAAAGGGCCGATAACGATGGTAGAGCATCATAACCAGTTATCAGTACTCAACTTTTATGATACGAAACTAACGACCATTGATACAAAGAAAAAAGAAGTGATACAGTCCTTTATGATTCCACCAGCATCAACAGGAGCAACGGTTAGCGCTGATGGGAAAGAAATATGGATTGGTGGACATGGTGATGGAAGTCAAGTGAATGAGAAAGTATTAGTGTATTCTTTACAAAGCGGAGAGATGATGCGTTCTTTACATGCTCCGTTTATGCCTGTGAATATAACAAAGGATGATAAGTATGTATATGCGCTAAGTCACGGTTCAAATACGCTTAGAAAGTTTGATGCAAGTACGTATCAAGAGGTAGGGTTTGCAGAAGTAGGATCTAATCCATTTGCATTTTTGAAAAGCGGGGCAGAAGGATATGTAGCTAGTTATGATAGCGATGAAGTATGCGTAATGGATATGAAGAATATGAAAATAAAACAAACAATTAAAGTCGGAAAAGGACCGTTTCAACTCATAGAGAGAGAAGGGGAAGGACAATGAGTAAATATAACGTGCTAGTCGTAGATGATGAAAGTGATATGAGGCAACTTGTCGGAATGTACTTAGATAACTTCGGATACGAGTGGGGAGAAGCTGAAAATGGAAAAGAGGCACTTCGAAAATTAGAGACGGATCATTACGATTTCGTTGTACTAGATATTATGATGCCTGAGATGGATGGGCTTTCAGTTTGTAAAGAGATTCGAAAAACGTCGGATGTACCTATTATATTTTTAACAGCAAAAGGTGAAGAGTGGAATAGGGTGAACGGCTTACGTATGGGAGCAGATGATTATATTGTAAAGCCATTTAGTCCCGGGGAACTAATTGCTCGTATGGAAGCTGTTTTAAGACGATATACAAAGCAAGAACAGCAAGAAGAGATTCAATTTGGACCGATTCTTATTAATGAAAAAAGTAGGAGGGTCGAGACGAATGGTGAGACGATTCCTCTTACGGTAAAAGAGTTCGATTTACTATATTTTCTTTGCCAACATAATGGACAAGTATTTAGCCGGGAACAATTGCTTGAAAAGGTGTGGGGATATGATTATGCAGGAAGTACAAGAACGGTAGATACGCATGTGAAAACGATGCGTCTAAAGCTAGGAGAAAGTGGAAACTACATTCAAACCGTTTGGGGTGTAGGTTATAAATTTGAGGTGTAACGTATGTTTACGATGGTACAAAAGCTTTGGCTTACAGTAGTATGTGCAGTATGTGTAACAGTTTCCTTTCTTTATTTTGTATCTTTATACTCATATGAAAAGTTATACGTTGATAATTTAAAAGATTCATTAGTAATGGAAGGGAAACGTCTTGCCACGCAATATGATAAACGTGAAGGAGTATCCACTTTTGAAGAGAAAGTAAGGGCATATGATCAAATATCTAGTTCAGATGTCCTTTTCGTATACAATCCGCGTGATTTAAGCGCATGTTTGCCTTTTGATGTTCACCATCATTCTCTTATAAGTGAAGGGGATAGACAGGCACTATTAGATGGGAAAACTGTGACAAAGATAGGGTATGAAGAACATTTTGATCGTAATATTATGGGTGTTGTCATCCCTGTTTTAGATAATAAAAAATTAGTTGGTATTGTATACTCTTATATTCCTTTAAAAAGTATAAAAGACTTAATATTTGATATGGGTCTTATTTTAGCGCCGTTAGCACTTGCAATGATTTTAATTACAATATGGATTGGTAGAAAAATTATTATCGCCATTACGAGACCGCTTTCGCAAATGGAACGAGTTGCAAATCATTTGGCTACTGGAGATTTCTCAGAGCGGATTACAATTTCTTCAGAAGATGAAATTGGACGATTGGGAAAAGCCTTTAATAAAATGGCAAATTCCTTAGAAACAGAAGATGTAAAGCGTAAGGAATTTTTAGCTAATGTTTCGCATGAACTTAGAACACCGCTTAGTTATATTAAAGGATATAGTGAAGCTATTTTAGACGGTGTAGCGAAGGGGCCGCAGCAGGAAAAAGTAACGCAACTTATTCATAAAGAAGCAGGTCGCATGCAGCGCCTCGTTCATGATTTATTAGATCTAGCGCAGCTAGAAGGTGAACACTTTCCCCTAAAGAAACAACCTATCGTTTTTTCACAGCTTATTGAAGATGTACTAAATACGTACGAGTTACAGTTTGTAGAAAAAACCCTTCGTATTTCAACGAATTTAAATCCTGAAATTATCGTAATGATTGATGAGGATCGTATGCAACAAGTACTTCATAATGTATTAGATAATGCGATACGTTATACAAATCAAAACGGGGATATCATAATAACATTAAAGCAAATCGATGATTATTGTGAATTGCACATAAAAGATACAGGAATAGGTATTGATAGAGAGCATTTAGAAAATCTGGGGGAACGCTTTTACCGAGTAGATAAAGCGAGAAGTCGTCAACACGGTGGAACAGGTTTAGGTCTTGCAATTGTAAGGCAAATTGTTCATATACATGACGGTGAGTGGAGAATAGAAAGTGAAAAAGGTAAGGGCACGACAGTTAGTATTAAATTAAAAGCACAAGATGAGGAGAGCATATTCTAACTTTTGGAATATACTCTTCATATTGAAGGTAAATAGTTACGCGTAAATGTATTAATTAATATCAAACAAATATCAAAAATTTGACTATTTTATGAACAAAACATTTGTGCTTCTTACTAATTCGTTCTAAAATAGTTATGGATGCTAAGTTCTTATAAAACGTTACAATTGTTGTTTGGAAGATACTGAGGTGATTTAACTGGAGTACAAATCTATTAAACCGAAAAAAATTTACGAAGAAGTATCTGAAGCTATTTTAACAATGATTAAAAATGGTACGTTAAAACCTGGTGACAAACTACTTCCTGTTCATCAATTAGCTGAGCAGTTTCAAGTTGGCAGATCTGCTGTTCGTGAAGCGCTAAGTGCGCTAAGAGCAATGGGCTTAATTGAAATGAAACAAGGAGAAGGTACATATGTAAGGAATTTCGATCCTTCTTCATTAACAAAATCACTAAATAACAAGTTATTAATGAAGAAAGAGGATATTTTGAATTTATTAGAAGTACGGAAGGTGCTCGAAGTGGGGGCAGTTCGAGCGGCAGCGGCAAAACGTACGGAAGCTAATTTGCAAAATATGAAGCAGTGGTTAGATGAAATGGCAAAGAGCATTGGAGATGAGAAGGCTGGCGAAAAAGCAGACTTTCATTTTCATATGGGGATTGCAGAATCTTCGCACAATAACATCTTGCTTGAGCTCATGAATCATGTTTCAGAGATGATTGCTGAAACGATTGGTGAATCAAGACGCATTATTTTATATGGTGAACAAACAACATCAGAACGACTTTTAGAAGAGCATCAATCTATATATGATGCGGTGTTAAAGCAAGATGTGGAATTAGCGCAGCAAGCGATGCTAGATCATTTAACAAATGTAGAACATATTGTCACAGGTAAAAGCGATATAAATTCGTAATTTAATCTTTTAAAAATCTAATTTTCTGATAAAATAGAGAGAGATTAAGTAAGCGTTTTCTTTAGAAGAGGGAGAGGATAGGCTATGGTTGAGCCTACTTCTTCTAATCTTAGTCATCTGATGACCATATGATTTTTGGCGGAGTTGTAATGAGGGGGAATTATAGTTATGAAAGTTACTTTATTTGTTACTTGTTTAGTCGATATGTTTGAAACAAACGTCGGTAAAGCAACAGTTGAAGTATTGGAGCGTTTAGGTTGTGAAATTGAATTTCCAGAAGCACAAGTTTGTTGTGGTCAGCCTGCTTATAATAGCGGCCATGTAGAAGCAGCAAAAGAAGCGATGAAACATATGATTGAAACTTTCGAAGATGCAGAATATATCGTTACGCCATCTGGATCTTGTGCGACAATGTTTCATGAGTATCCGCATGTTTTTAAAGATGATCCGAAGTGGGCTAAACGTGCACAAAAGGTTGCTGATAAAACATATGAATTTACACAATTTATTGTAGATGTTTTAAAAGTTACAGATGTTGGTGCAAGTTTACCAGGGATAGCTACTATTCATAAATCTTGTCATATGACACGCCTGCTTGGAGTAAAAGAGGCACCAGGAATTTTATTATCAAGCGTAAAAGGATTAATTGTGAGAGAACTGCCGAACGTGCAAAATTGTTGTGGGTTTGGGGGAACGTTTTCAGTTAAGATGACTCCAATTTCTGAGCAAATGGTAGATGAAAAAGTAGATAGTGTAATGGAAACAGGTGCTGATTATTTAATCGGTGCAGATTGTGGGTGTTTGTTAAACATTGGCGGACGTATTGAGCGTTTAGGAAAAGAAGTAAAAGTAATGCATATTGCTGAGGTCTTGAATAGTCGCTCATGAAGGGGGAACATAAGCTATGTCTATGAAAATCAGTGAGAAAAAATTTAATGATCGCGTTGGCGATGGAATTCAAGATTCGTTTATGCGCGGAGCGGTATCTTCTGCACAAACGCGTTTATATACAAATCGATTAAAAGCAGCTGACGAGTTGGGAAACTGGGAAGAGTGGCGTGAACTAGGTGAACAAATTCGTCAACATACGTTAGAAAATCTTGATTATTATTTAATGCAGTTAAGTGAAAATGTATCAAAAAGAGGCGGTCACGTTTACTTTGCGAAAACGAAAGAGGATGCAGCAAAGTATATTCAAGACGTTGCAAAAAAGAAACAAGCGAAGAAAGTTGTAAAATCAAAATCAATGGTAACTGAAGAAATTAGTATGAATCATGCTCTTGAAGAGATTGGTTGTGAAGTGTTAGAGAGTGACTTAGGGGAGTATATCTTGCAAGTAGATAACGATCCACCATCACATATTATTGCGCCTGCACTTCATAAAAACAGAACGCAAATTCGTGATGTATTTAAAGAAAAACTTGGATATGAAAATTCTGATGATCCATACGAAATGACAAAGTTTGTTCGTAAACAACTTCGTGAGAAATTTATGGATGCAGAAATTGGTGTGACAGGTTGTAACTTCGCTGTTGCAAATACTGGCTCTCTTTGTTTAGTGACGAACGAAGGTAATGCCGATCTTGTCATGTCGATTCCGAAAACACAAATTGCAGTAATGGGTATGGAACGTATGGTTCCGACAATGGAAGAATTAGATGTTTTAGTTGGTTTACTATGTCGTAGTGCGGTAGGTCAAAAATTAACAAGTTATGTAACAGTAGCAGGACCAATTCAAGAGGAAGAGGTAGATGGACCAGAAGAGTTTCATTTAGTCGTTGTTGATAATGGCCGCTCTCAAATTCTTGGATCGGAATTCCGTTCAATATTGCAATGTATTCGTTGTGCCGCTTGTGTTAACGTATGTCCCGTATATCGTCACGTTGGTGGACATTCGTATGGATCTATTTATTCAGGACCAATCGGTGCGGTATTAACACCACTTTTAGGTGGGTATGACGATTACAAAGAGCTTCCTTATGCATCTAGTTTATGCGGAGCATGTACAGAAGCTTGTCCAGTAAAAATTCCATTACATGATTTATTATTAAAACATCGTCAAGTCATCGTTGAGCAAGAAGGTCGTGCCCCACTTGCAGAAAAATTAGCAATGAAAATGTTTAGTATGGGTGCTTCTTCAGCAGCTTTGTATAAAATGGGATCGAAAATGGCACCGGCAGCAATGAGTCCATTTACATCTGGTAACCGTGTATCAAAAGGTGTTGGACCACTTAAAAACTGGACGGATATTCGTGAATTCCCAGCTCCAAGTAAAGAACGATTCCGTGATTGGTATAAAGATCATAAGAAAGGCGGGGACAAATAATGACAGGATTAATTCAAAACCGTGAGTCCTTTCTAGATAATATCGCAAAAGAACTTGGGCGCGCGCGTAAAACAGAAGGCGTAGAACGTCCGGCATGGAAAAGTAATGTGAATGTAGAAACGTTAAAAGATTATTCACAAGAAGAATTGTTAGAAGTATTTAAAAAGCAATGTACAAACATTCATACAACTGTTGTGGAAACGACAAACGACCGCTTACGTGAAGATATTCAAAAAGTAATCGTTGAAAACGGCGGAGGACCTATTATATTATCAGCAGATGAACGTTTTGATTCCTATGGATTGACTTCTTTATTTAAAGAAGAGCTTCCAAAGCAAAATGTTGAGGTAAATGTATGGGATCCTGAGAAAAAAGAAGAGAATATGCGTATAGCGGAAAAAGCGAATATCGGTATTGCATTTAGTGATTATACTTTAGCTGAATCTGGTACGATTGTTGTACAAAGTCATAAAGGACAAGGGCGTTCTTTACACTTTTTACCGACTGTATACTTTGCAATTATTCCACGTGAAACACTTGTACCGCGTATTACACAAGCAGTTCAACATATGAACTCACGTGTGGAAAAAGGTGAAGCAGTCGCATCTTGCATTAACTTTATTACAGGACCAAGTAACTCTGCGGATATTGAAATGAATCTTGTTGTCGGAGTACACGGGCCATTAAAAGCAGTATATTTCATCGTATAAAATAGGGGAAAGCAGGCCGGAAAACGGCCTGCTTTTTTAATAGAATAAAGATAATATGAAGTAGAAGTTCTCTCCTTTTTTTGTTATGTTCTTTTGGAAAGGAGAGGAAGGGATGTTCACTTATTTATATGCATTGTTAATAGGTATGGTGTTTGGTTCTTTTTTTATGGTGATTGCGATGAGAGTCCCAGTAGGGGAATCTATTATTACACCGCGTTCGTACTGTCATTACTGCAAGTATACGTTACAGCCGAAAGAACTTATTCCAATCATTTCATTTTGTATACAAAAAGGGCGTTGTACGAATTGTAAAAGGAAAATCTCAAGTTTGTACATAGTATTTGAATTTGTTACAGGCAGTTTATTTTTTCTTACTGTATATGTAATTGGAATGGAACGAGAGCTCATCATCATTTTATCGCTTTTTTCGTTACTTCTAATTATTTCAGTTACAGATTTAGTATATATGCTAATACCTAATCGTATTTTAATTTGGTTTGCACTTTTGCTTATTTTAGAATGTATTTTTGTACCGTTAGTTACTTGGATAGATAGTTTAGCTGGCAGTGGAACTATATTCATTTTGTTATATTGCATGCAAAAGATTTATCCAGATGGTCTTGGCGGAGGTGATGTAAAATTACTTTCGTTACTCGGATGTATAGTCGGAGTGAAAGGGGTTTTTATAACTTTATTTTTAGCATCTTGCTTTAGTCTTTGTTTTTTCGGAATAGGTATAGCGCTAAAGCGTATAAAAATAAGAACTCCAATTCCGTTTGGACCTTTTATTAGCCTTGGAGCAATATGTTATGTGTTGGTCACATATGCAAAATAGAGAGGAGATAGAAAATGAATGTATATATGGATGATCAAAGAAGTTGCCCATACGGATATGTTTTGGCAACTACAGTAGAATCTGCCTTGCAAATTGTTAGGGACAATGAGGTGAATATTATTTCCCTCGATTATAATATGGGATGGCGACAAAAAAGTGGGTTAGATTTCGTAGAAGCTTTCTGCAACGAAGGTTTATATGTTAATGAAATTCACCTTCATACAAATGATGTCATCGGTATGCATCAGATGAAAAAGAGCATAGAGAGAGGGAAGGAAAACGGGGAAATTAATCCTTATATTGCCTTGAAATATGTAGGGAGTTAAAAACTCCAAAGTGAAACTTTGGAGTTTTTAATGTTTCATATGTGCTTGTAAAGGAATAATTTCCTCTGTTTGAGCTCCAACTAATTGAGTTTTCTCTTGTTCAACAACAGGTGCTTTCTTTGTTAAGTAATGATATACCATACCGACAAATACGGATCCGCCAATAATGTTACCGATTGTAACTGGAATTAAGTTATGAATAGCGCCCGCAAAAGAAATTGTCTCAGGATGTGGTGATACTAAAGATAAAGCAAACAGTGATAAGTTAGCAATGCTATGCTCATAACCAGATAAAAAGAAAGTGAAAACGAGCATCATCATCATTAATATTTTGGCTGTGTCACCTTTCACTTGAGAAGGTAAGAAGCAGGCAAGACATACGAGCCAGTTACATAAAATCGCTTTAAAGAATAATTGCATTGTAGGTGTATTCATCTTTCCTTCAACAACTTTATTCATTAAATGACTGTGATCAATTGCTTCGAAAATTCCAGTTGCGTAAAATAGTAAGGCAAAGAATAAAGCGCCAGCTAAGTTACCTGCATAACAAGCAACCCAGTTGCGAAGTGTATCAGAAATCGTTGTTTCTTTTCTTAAAGTTGCCACTGTGAAGTACATCGTATTGCCAGTAAATAATTCAGCGCCGCCATATATAATAAGTACGAGAGCAATTCCGAAAAACATGGAGGAAGCTAAATATGTTGCTGGTGAATCTGCAATATGAAAAAAGTTACCTAATTTAAAACATAGTACAATAATAAAACCGATATAAATGCCCGCAAGTGCAGCACGAATGAAATATTGCATTGGATTTATATCTAGCATTTGTTTTTTGCTCTTAGCCAGTTTTACAACGTAATCTAATCCTTGTTCTAGCATGAGTAATACGCTCCTTTAATACATCGTCTATAAATACTCCTTATATGAATAAGGTACATGGATTTGTTCATAGTTTCAATAAGTTTGTGCAATATTTCACAAAAAGGACATACATCTAGAAGGGAAGCGTTTACAAAAGGTAGTATAATGGAATTTTTTCTAAAAATAGAGAGGGGGATTGAAACGAGAAAAAAGAAAAAGCGCTGTAATTACAGCGCTTTTTCGTCTAAATTCTTTTCTACTTTTACTTCTACTTCTTTCGAGAAGAACCAACCGCCAACTGCGATTCCAACTAATACAATCCAGAAAGTAAGTTTCCACGGAGTAGATGTTGGGAATGAATGCGGAATTACATTTAATGCAGGGTGTGCTAATGTATAAACTGCTAATTTCACACCAACCCAACCTACAATTAAGAATGCTGCAGTTTCAAGTCCTGGTTTACGTTTTAAAATTTGTACGAAAGCAGTTGCTGCAAATCGCATAATGATTAATCCGATAAGTCCACCTACAAAGATAACAATGAATTGTCCAGTATCAAGACTACCGATTGTACCTAATCCTGTTTTCGGTAAAGTCATTGCTAATGCAACAGCAGCTAAAATTGAATCAACTGCGAAGGCGATATCAGCAACCTCGACTTTAAATACAGTCCACCAAAAGTTCTCTTGTTTTTTCTTTGCTTCTTTTTCTTCTGTTTCTTCATCTGAATTCTTTTTAACATACGTTTTAAATAAGTGATTACCAGCGATAAACATAAGGTAAATTGCACCGATTGCTTGCACTTGCCATACATCGACTAGGAACGAAATCATAAATAGTGATCCGAATCGGAAAACGAACGCTCCTGCTAATCCATAAAATAGTGCTTTCTTTCGTTTTTCTTCTGGTAAATGTTTTACCATAATTGCGAGAACGAGAGCGTTATCAGCCGCTAAAATCCCCTCTAGTGCAATTAGGATGAGTAATACCCAACCATACTCCAATAATAATGATACATCCATGTAAATTCTCCTCTCATTTCTATAAAGTCTAAACAAGTGAAGAAGTTCCCCACTGTTTAGTTTCCCCATACTCCTACGCATCAACGGTGGAGGAAATTTGAAAACAAAAAAGACCTCTGCCGTTGATAGGCAAAGGTCTTGCTAGACATATGTAATGAAAATGCCAACAAAGCCGGAAGAACTAAGTTCTACGTAATGACGACTTTGTTTCCAAGAAATAGTTCTTGGACGCTACTCCCCTTTGGAGATATGCTATTGTACTCTCATTATATGGATAATTTATACGGTTGTCAACCTGTTAAAATATCTTCGTTTGGATATTTTATTTTTCTTTGTTTTTTACGTGCAAATGAAAAGGCTAATGTTAAAGGCCCCATCTTTCCAAAAAACATCATAAAGATAATAATTGTTTTGCCGATGATTGTTAAGTGTGGTGTCAAATTCATGCTAAGGCCGACAGTTCCAAATGCTGAAAATACTTCAAAAGCACTCATTAATAAAGGAACCTTCTCAGTGATGCTTAAAATTAAAATGGAAAGAAAAATAAACGAAATTGAAATAATAGTAATCGTTAATGATTTGACAATGAGCGTATCTTTAATGGATTTTTTAAACACGACAATATCATCTTGTTCTTGCAAAAATTTAAATACGCCGAAAAACATAATTAAAAAAGTTGTTAATTTAATCCCACCACCAGTAGAAGCACTGCCAGCACCAATAAACATAAGAAGCATCATTAATAAAAGTGATGGTTTAGATAGAGCGGCAATATCCACTGTATTAAACCCAGCTGTACGAGTCGAGATTGCTTGAAAATAAGCAGCCATACCTTCTTCAAATGGTGTAAATCCTCTCATAGAAAGAGAATTATGGAACTCGAATATAAAAATAAAAGCTGTAGCAATAATATTGATGATTAGAGTAGAAGAGAGCATAAGCTTTGAGTGTAAAGTAAGGTTTTTAAAGTTTTTCTTTCTTTTTATATCTACGATAACCGTAAAACCAATCCCACCTAAAATAATGAGGGAAGAAATAACGAGATTGACGAGAATGCTATGGGAGTGCGGCATTAAATTATCGCTCCACACAGAAAACCCAGCATTGTTAAAGGCTGAGATAGAATGAAAAAAGCTATAATATATACCTTTGGCAACCCCGTATTTTGGTACCCATTCAAAAGAGAGAAGTAAAGTAGCGATACATTCTACAGTAAAAGAAAATAAAAATAACGCTTTTGCAAGACGAATGATTCCGCCGACATTTGTTTGGTTTAATGCTTGTTGTAATAAAATCCGGTTTTGAAGGCCGATTTTTCTGCCGAGCATAATTGCAATTAAAACAGCAAAGCTCATAATGCCAAGCCCGCCAACTTGTATAAGTGTTAAAATGACACATTGGCCAAATAAGGTAAATACTTTACCAGTGTCCACAACACCAAGCCCTGTAACCGTACAAGCAGAAACCGTTGTAAATAAAGCATCGAGCCATGAAATAGACGTTGTTGTAGCAATTGGCAATTTCAATAGGCATGTACCGATAATTGATAGCATAATAAAAGATACAGTAAGAACACGGGGAGGGCTCATGCTAATGTTAATCCGTTTCATTTCACATATCGTTCCTTTCGATTTGCTCTTACTAGTATGTGAAGAAGCACTATTATGTATGTTAAAAAAGAAAGAGGCAGAGAATATCTGCCTCTAAGCCATAGGTTATATAGTTATCCGCGTAATTGTTGTTGAGCTAAAGCAACAAGACGTTTCGTTACTTCACCGCCAACTGATCCGTTAGAACGAGATGCTGTATTAGATCCTAAGCTTACACCGAATTCTTGTGCGATTTCATATTTGAATTGTTCAAGTGCTTGCTCTGCACCCGGAACTAGTAATTTGTTTGTTTTCACCATGTTGATACACATCCTTAAAGAGTAATCCAGTTTAGCTAAGTGCTATCTGGTAATGTTATTTTATGTGTAAACGACGTACTCATACACGGAAGTAAACGGTGTGATTAGAAGTTCTTGGATAGAAAAAAGAGTAGCAAATTTGCTACTCTTTTTTCAGTATTGTCGCTGTACCTTCTACGACAATATCATCAGATTGATTATATATGTTTGTTTGCAATGTGATAATTTTTTTATCGTCCCGTTTTTTAATAACTTCTGCCACAACGCGAAGTGTATCACCGATTTTGACAGGAGCACGGAATGAAACGTTTTGTGATAAATAAATCGTATTTTTGCCAGGAAGTTTCGTTCCAAGAATGGTAGAAATAAAACTTGAAACGAGCATGCCATGGGCAATACGTTCTTTGAACATTGTCGTTTTTGCAAAAGAGTCTAGAATGTGAATAGGATTTACATCTCCAGTCAATTTTGCAAAATTGATAACGTCCTCATCCGTAATTTTTTTTGTAAGTGATGCTTGATCACCGACTTGAATCTCATCGTAACGAAGCTCCGGAACAGTTTGTGCTTCTTGAAATGGATTCATTTTGTCCTCCTTCTTTTCCATATCGAAAAATGTAAGCCATCTTGATGTAGTAGGAGGAAGAAAGAGTTTTGTTTGTGCTGCAGTTAGTTGCCACATTTTTCTTATTTGATGGAAGTAAATAGATTTTTTGAGTTTTCCTCGAACTGCTTTGCGAGTTCTAGTTGTTTGGACTTGAACTCTCCCAAAAAAACTTCTAACTGTTTTTGAACCTCTTCACGTTGCGACTGTTGTTGTTCGATAAAGTGTTTTGTTGTTTCTTCAAATTGGCCGCTAGTTTGAGTAAGAATAGACAAAGATGTTTTCGTAGGCGAAACAGTAAGTTGGTGCATTTGATTAGAAAGCTCATTCCACTTTTCTTGCCACTCGTTAATTTGATCATTTAAGGAGTTTCCAGTTAATTGCTTCACATAGTCTGTATATTGGTTATTGAACTGAGCAGTGAATTGGTGTAGTTCTTTTTCTAGTTCATCTACTCCTGATGTTAATTTATGCAAAGCGTCTTGTTGTTGTTTTAACGTTTCTAAAGTAAGTTGCTCTAATTGTTTCCCAGCTGAAGAGAAGAGGGAAAGAGATTGAGACCAGTTTTTCCAAAATGCATCGACTAATTCGTATGGCTTAGTTTCCATTGTTTGACCTCCAAATGTTTTTTTGCATATTGTGAACGCAGATTACTCTGCTGTACCACCAGGTGAAGATGAAGAATCCTTTTCATCCTTTTCTGGAGAAGTAGAAAATGGAAAGAATGCATTGGTGTATAACGTGAAAAACGTCCGCAACATATTTTGATAATGTTCAAAAGAAGTCGCACATGTTGTTAAATATTGCTCTCCATATTCTGTTAAAGAATAAATTCGTTTCGCTGGCCCGCCTTCGCTTGTATCCCAAGTAGAAGAAATAAGATTTTCTTTTTCTAATTTGCGTAGTGTCCTATACACATTACCTTGGTCAACAGAAGAAAAGCCGATGTCCATTAGCATTTGAATAAGTTTGTAACCATGAAGACTCCAGTCTTTTAGACAGAGAAGTAAGAAAGGAACTAAGAAGTTTTTTGGCATGGAGTTTGGTTGTTTCGCTTGGTTTTTTTCCAAACTTTCTGGGTGTTCTGGTTCATTATGTAGCATGATTGTGCATCACCTCATGAATCAGTTAGATGGAATTTTTTGCTTATAAGTGCAATTTACACCTATCTGTTTTTAATGTCAATACATTTGTTAGAAAATAAAGAAAAATAAAATATATACTTGAAGTTTTATTCGGAATATTAGAAAATAGTGAATAGGTTGAATTGTTTCAAAAACGAAAAAGGGAGTGTAGTCGAAGTGATTGATCAAAAATTCGATCCATTGCAAGCATGGAAAAATGCTTATGAACAAACCGAAACATTTTGGGGAAAAGCGCTCAATGAAACAATTAAAACAGAAGAATATTCTGCTTGGATGGGCAGCGTTCTAGATTTGAATTTGTTTTATCAAAAAGCATTAAATGATACGACAAAAAATTATTTAGAACAGGTGAATGTGCCGACGAGAGAGGATATCGCTAGAGTAGCTACGCTTGTTATTAACTTAGAAAATAAAGTTGATAATATCGAGGAAATTCTAGAAGAGAAAGTGGATTCATTAGGACAAGCTCCTACATTAAAGCGTGATGTTACGAAAGTAAAACAAGATATGCGCACGTTAGAAACGAAAGTTGATCAAATTTTAGAATTGCTAGAAAAGCAAAATGCAGTACTAGCTAAACTACAAGTACCTGTAAAAGAAGAAGTAAAGCCTGTAGTAAATAAGCCAGAAAATAAAAAATGATAATCGCGTTTGTTTATAACGTGTAAAAGAGAGAGGGAGAATCTCTTTTCATGTATAAACAACGAAACATAATTAATATATGGACTCAATTAGTATGAGTACCAAAATGATTCATAACAATCGTTCACAAATTCATTTAAGGGGGAAAAGAAATGGTTCAATTAAATGGCAAAGTAGCAATCGTAACAGGTGGGGCAAAAGGAATTGGAAAAGCAATTACAGTAGCATTAGCAGAAGAGGGAGCAAAAGTAGTTATTAACTATAACAGCAGTAAAGAAGCAGCTGAAAACTTAGTAAATGAATTAGGAAAAGAAGGACATGACGTTTATGCAGTTCAAGCGGATGTTTCTAAAGTAGAAGATGCAAACAGACTTGTAGAAGAAGCTGTGAATCATTTTGGTAAAGTTGATATTCTTGTTAATAATGCTGGTATTACAAGAGATCGTACATTCAAAAAATTAAATCGTGAAGATTGGGAGCGCGTAATTGACGTGAACTTAAGCAGTGTATTTAATACGACAAGTGCGGTACTTCCATACATATCGGAAGCAGAAGAAGGAAGAATCATTAGTATTTCTTCTATTATTGGCCAAGCTGGTGGATTTGGACAAACAAACTACTCAGCAGCAAAAGCAGGTATGCTAGGATTTACAAAATCATTAGCGTTAGAACTTGCAAGAACAAATGTAACTGTAAACGCAATTTGCCCAGGATTTATTGATACTGAAATGGTAGCAGAAGTACCAGAAGAAGTGCGTCAAAAAATCGTTGCGAAAATCCCGAAAAAACGTTTTGGTCAAGCTGATGAAATTGCAAAAGGTGTAGTATATCTATGCCGTGACGGTGCGTATATCACAGGTCAGCAATTAAACATTAACGGCGGATTATACATGTAATGAAGTAAGAAAAAAGTGCATATCCATAGCAGGAATGCACTTCTTTTTTTAGAAAGAAATTGACCAAAAAGGAGATAGAAAAAATGACTACATTCGTAACAGAATGGGAAAAGCAATTGGAGTTGTACCCAGAAGAATATCGTAAAGCATATCGCCGTGTGAAAAGAGCGAGCGAAGTTTTATTACGCGAACCAGAACCACAAGTTGGTTTAACACCGAAAGAGGTTATTTGGACGAAGAATAAAACGAAGCTGTATCGTTACATTCCAAAACAAGAAAAAACACAGAGAGTTCCAATCTTATTAATATACGCTCTTATTAATAAACCGTATATTATGGATTTAACTCCAGGTAATAGTTTAGTGGAATATTTAGTAGATCGTGGTTTTGATGTGTATATGCTTGATTGGGGCACATTCGGTTTAGAAGATAGTCATTTGAAATTTGATGATTTCGTGTTCGATTATATTGCAAAAGCAGTGAAAAAAGTAATGAGAACTGCAAAATCGGACGAGATTTCTTTACTTGGTTATTGCATGGGTGGAACGTTAACATCTATTTATGCAGCGCTTCATCCGGACATGCCAATTCGAAACTTGATTTTTATGACAAGTCCTTTTGATTTCTCTGAAACAGGGTTATACGGTCCTTTATTAGATGAGAAATATTTCAATTTAGATAAAGCAGTTGATACATTTGGAAATATTCCACCAGAAATGATTGATTTCGGAAATAAGATGTTAAAACCAATTACAAACTTTGTCGGTCCATATGTTGCTTTAGTCGATCGTTCAGAAAATGAGCGCTTCGTCGAAAGTTGGAAATTAGTTCAAAAGTGGGTAGGCGATGGTATTCCGTTCCCAGGTGAATCGTATAGACAATGGATTCGTGATTTTTATCAAAATAATAAATTAGTGAAGGGTGAACTCGTTATTCGCGGACAAAAGGTAGACCTTGCAAATATTAAGGCGAATGTCTTAAATATTTCTGCGAAGCGTGATCATATCGCTCTGCCATGTCAAGTAGAAGCTTTACTTGATCATATTTCTAGCACAGATAAAGAGTATGTATGTTTACCGACAGGACATATGTCTATTGTGTATGGTGGAACGGCTGTAAAGCAAACATATCCGACGGTTGGAAATTGGCTTGAAGAGCGTTCTAATTAAAGAGAAAAAATCCAACTAGCGTATGTTAGTTGGATTTTTTTATGGAAAATGACGAAACATAGAAAGGAGAAAATTATATGGTAGGAGTATAATTATGAAGCTTATGACTGGTAAGTTGTTTTGGAATTCTGGAGTTTCTGTACCTTGTTATCCAACGTTAGAAAATGATATGATATGTGATGTGCTCGTAATTGGAAGTGGAGAAGCGGGTGCTCATATAGCGTATTCGTTAGCTAAAATTGGAATGCGTGTTATGCTCATTGAAAAAAGAGCAATTGCATGTGGTAGCACAGCTGCAAATACAGGATTATTACAATTTGTTCATGATAAATCGTTAACCTCTCTTATTCATACATTTGGTGAAGAGAAAGGGGTACGAGCATATAGACTTTGTTATGAAGCGCTGCAAACAATGGAGAAGGTTGTGCCAACTCTCGATATTGATCCCCATTTTATTCCGCGAAATAGTTTGTATTATGCAAGTAGAGATGAGGATGTTTCATTTTTACAAGAAGAATATAATACGTTACGCCATTATGGATTTCCGGTTGAATATTTTACAGAGTCTGATATTAAGAAACGTTATTCATTTGCAAAACAAGCAGCGTTATATACAAGCGGTGATGCAGAAGTGAATCCGTATTTATTAGCGCATAGTCTTTTGCATAAAGCGAAACAAATGGGCGCTACTATATACGAACATACAGAGGCATTACATATTAAACAAATCCAAAATGATTTAATTTGTTACACGAATACAGGAAATAAAATAGTAGCAAAGAATATTATTATGGCGACAGGTTATGAAGCAATTTTTGGAAAGAAAGAAAAAAATACAACTGTAGAAACGTCTTATGCCGTTGTGACAAATAAGATAGATTATTTTGAAGGCTGGCATGAGCAATCGTTAATTTGGGAAACAGCACGTCCGTATTTGTATAGTCGAACGTATCAAAACCGCATTGTTATAGGCGGATTAGATGAGGCGCTGAAAATTCAAAAAATCGGCGATACGAAATTATTGCATAAGCGTGATCTTCTTATTAACATTGTAAAAGAAATGTTCCCGCAGTATAAAAATATACGGGCAGAGTACTATTGGGCAGCAGCATTTGGTGGCAGTCATGACGGTCTTCCTATTTTAAAAGAAGATAAAAAAATACATAATTTATATTACGCACTGCCGTATGGGGGAAATGGAACTGTATACGGAATGGTATTTGCGAAACTATTTCAGCAGTTATTTACAAATGAAGAAAGTGATGATTTTTCTTTATTTAATCGATAGAAAAAAGGTAGCGAAGTGATGGAATGAGAGATATAAAAAAGTTTTTACAAAAGTTACGTCCCGTACAACTTATCGTTGTATTTTATTTACTAGCAGTAGTCGTATCGGTAATTTTGCTTAGTTTACCATTTGTTACGAAGCCTGAAGTGAAATGGACATTTATCGATGCACTATTTACATCTGTTAGTGCGGTAAGTGTTACGGGACTGTCAGTTGTTACGATTTCAGATACGTTTACAACGGCAGGAATTATTGTTTTAGCCCTTATTTTACAATTAGGCGGATTAGGAATTATGGCGCTTGGTACATTCGTCTGGATTATAACGGGGAAAAAGATTGGTTTGCAAAGAAGAAGATTAATTATGGCAGACCATAACCAAGGGAATTTATCGGGCCTTGTAGAATTGATGCGTTCTATTTTAATTGTAATTATTTCGATAGAACTCATTGGAGCAATACTGTTAGGTACAAGATTCTTACTATATTTCCCGACTTGGCAAGAAGCTTATTTTCACGGTTTCTTTGCCGCTGTGAGCGCAACAACGAACGGAGGATTTGATTTAACAGGACAATCACTTATTCCGTACAAAAAAGATTATATTGTTCAAATGATTCATATGTTGCTTATTATTTTAGGAGCTATCGGTTTCCCAGTGTTAATGGAAGTAAAACAATTCCTTAGTAAAAGGCGACAACAACTATTTCGCTTTTCGTTATTTACAAAATTGACGACAACGACATTTTTTGTACTCGTTATTGTTGGAACAATTATGATTTTTCTATTAGAACGAAATCATTTTTTAGTAGGAAAGTCATGGCATGAAACGGTATTTTATACATTATTCCAATCTGTGACGACGCGAAGTGGAGGACTCGCTACAATGGACATACGTGAATTATCACAACCAACGCTTTTATTTATGAGTATATTAATGTTCATTGGGGCATCTCCAAGTTCAGTTGGGGGCGGAATACGTACAACAACATTTGCAGTTAGTATATTATCGTTATATACATTTGCAAGAGGCGGGAGAACAGTCCGAGTTTTCAAACGCCAGCTACATGAAGAGGACGTGTTGAAAGCATCTGTCGTTATGACGATGGGGATTTTATTATGTGCCTCAGCGCTATTCATTTTATCTATTACGGAAAATGTACCGCTTATGAGCTTAATCGTTGAAGTTTGTTCTGCTTTCGGAACGACGGGACTATCAACAGGTGTTACTCCTGATTTAACAACTGTTGGTAAACTTGTACTTATTGTACTTATGTTTATCGGACGCGTCGGTATTTTGACATTTATTTTAGCTAGTGGTGGAAGAGAGCAACCAGCTCGCTATAAGTACCCGAAAGAGCGAATTATTATTGGATAGTATGAAACCATTCTACCTGAGTTAGGTAGAATGGTTTTTTTAGTCGTTAATTCCGAATTGGGGATGCATAAAAGCATCATTTTTATTATCAACTTCGTTTTTAAGTAATTCTTGATTTTCTTCTGCAATCCATCCGATATCATTTGTAGGATGGATCCATTCTTCCCCAGCCATAATGGCAGGATCTACCTCATCACTCCAATTATTAAGAGGACTGTTAGTGGAATCGTATTTACTGTCTCCAATTACAACATCATATTGATTTATAAAAGGTTGTTGCATCTTTTTGCCTGTGCCTTTAAAAGAAGGAAAGTTCATTTGATGAGGGAGCGTCTCGTCTAAAATTGGCGATTGTATCGTTTCTTTTTCTTTCAAAGTAATCGCTCCTTTTTGTAATGGCTTGTTCGTATGTAGTATTTCCATCTATAAGCTCTTATGTACTTGTTAACACTTCCCAGTAATAATTACTGTAAGTTGTTTCAAACTAGAATAGAAAGTTATTTCGTGAGAGCAGGTGAATATGTTGGTAAAAAGAAAAGTAAAACAAAATGCAGCAATTAATAATAATAAAACTCCGAAAGAAAGCTTACCAGATGCAGAATTTGCATTAGAGTATGAAGGAGAAAATAGTGCGAAGTATGCAAATCGTAATTCAAAAAAAGGTAAACAAAAATGAGGCGTTTTTTACAAACGCCTCATTTTTTTGTGGGATTATAAAGGTTTTTTTAATTATTTGTAAATTTCACGTTTGATATTAGCAGAAAAATGCGAAAAAACATAGAAGTAGCAACGTATTACACAAAAACAAACAACAAACAAAAGATTAATGTTGGTTTAATACTGCTTTTACACTAGTTGTTTATATTAGAGTTGTACATAAGATTTGTAAAAGGAGAGAGAGACAGTGAAAAAAACAATCTTTAAAGCTGTAGCAACTGGAATGGTATTTTCGTTATTAATGGGGTGTGGTGCAAAGAAAGAAGAAAGTGCTGGAGCAAAAGTAAAAGATGATAAATTATCTGGATCATTAACTGTCTACACAGCGATTGAAGAAGAGCTTGTACCAATTTATCTTGATTCTTTTAAACAGAAGTACCCAGACGTGAAGTTGAACATTGTTCGTGATTCAACAGGAGTTATTACAGCGAAATTGCTAGCTGAAGGAAAAAATACACAAGCAGATGTTGTATGGGGAACTGCAGCGTCTAGTCTATTAGCTTTAGAGAAAAAAGATATGTTAAAAGGATACTCTCCAAAAGGAGCAGATCGTGTCCTTCCGCAATTTAAAGACGATAAGAAACCAGAAAAATGGGTAGGAAATACTGCATTTATGACGGGGATTGCTGTAAATAAAGAAGAATTGAAGAAGAAAAATTTACCGATGCCAGAATCATATGAAGATTTAACGAAACCAGAATATAAAGGAACGCTAGTTATGCCGCATCCGGCTTCTTCTGGAACAGGATTTTTAACAGTTTCTGCATGGCTACAAATTATGGGAGAAGATAAGGGCTGGGATTACATGAAGAAACTTCATGATAATATGGCAACTTATACTCATTCAGGTTCAAAACCAGCGAAATTAGCAGGCGCAGGTGAATATCCAGTTGGTGTATCAATGGTTTATAGTGCTTTGAAAGAGAAACAAAAAGGTGCACCAGTTGAAGTTGTACTGCCGAAAGAAGGATTAGGCTGGGAAGTAGAAGCGAACGCACTTATTAAAAAAGATAATGCTAAAAATGATAAATTAGCGCAAGCATTTTTAGATTGGGCAATTACAGATGATGTAATGAAGTTATACTTCGAGAAAAATGGATTTGCGACAATTAAAAATGATTATAAACTTCCAGATGGATTCCCTAAAGATGTGACAGAAAAGTTATATAAAAAGAATGACTTTAAATGGGCAGCAGAAAATCGTGACAAAATTTTAGAAAAATGGGAAAAAGAGTTTGGCCAAAAAGCAGAACCGAAAAAGTAAGTGAGTGGGAGAGAGAAAAATGAGCGAATATTTATCAATTCAACACATTCAAAAACAGTTTGATGCATTTACAGCGTTAAAGGATATTTCTTTTACTGTGAAAAAAAATGAGTTTGTTTGTTTATTAGGCCCAAGTGGTTGTGGGAAAACGACATTGCTCCGAATTTTAGCGGGGCTAGAAGAGGCAACAACAGGTAGTATTGCTGTGAATGGAAAAGATATTACAGCATTACCACCTGGAAAGAGGAACTTCGGAATGGTTTTTCAATCGTATGCATTATTTCCGAATTTAACTGCACTTGAAAACATTGAATACGGCTTAAAAACAAAAAAATATGGAAAAGCAGAAGTAAAAGAAAAAGCGCTATCGGCGTTAGAACTTGTTGATTTGCTGAATGTAAAAGATAAATATCCTGCTCAAATGTCTGGTGGACAACAGCAGCGAGTAGCACTTGCACGTGCGCTCGCTCTGTCTCCCGATATTTTGTTACTTGATGAGCCATTATCTGCTTTAGATGCAAAAGTGCGTGAAAAGTTGCGCAGAGAAATGCGTGATTTGCAAGAAAAAGTGGGAGTAACAACTATTATGGTAACGCATGATCAAGAAGAGGCATTAACGATGGCTGATAAAATTGTTGTAATGAATCATGCGGAAATTATGCAGATTGGAACACCAGAGGAGATTTATCAAAGACCAGCCAATCCGTTTGTGGCAGATTTTATTGGTTCTATTAATTTCTTTTCGAAAAATAACGAAGAACATGCAATTCGTCCTGAACATGTAACAGTTGTACAAAATAATGGTATTAAAACAGTTGTAGAAAGCATGGAATTTCGCGGTTCTGTATACCGGACGGAAGTGCGGGTCATAGAAGAGAAAACACACCTTTATAATGAGAAAATTGTAGTGGATATATTGGCATCAGAAGTAGAGGAAACTGCTATTAGAAAAGGAAAGCCAATTCAAATCTCTTTCTCAGAAAATCATATGTTGTCATATGGAAAGAAGGTCATTGTATAGATGGAGATGTTAGAAAACTTTAAGGTAGAAAGTACAAAAAAAAAGATTAAGAGACGTATCGGTAAAGAAGAGTGGATACAAAGACTATTAATTATTGGTATGCTTCTTTCATTTTTTATCATGCTTGTATTGCCTTTATTACAACTGTTTACACAAGCCTTTTATGATAAAGATGGAGCTTTTGTTGGTGTTGCGAATTTCAGTAAATATTTCACAACACCAACGCTAGTTCAATCATTACAAAATACGATATGGATTTCGGGCGCTACAACAATTATTTCGGTTACACTCGCTTTCGCTTACGCATATGCGATCACTCGTACAAATGTTTTTGGAAAGCGCGTATTTCAATACATAGCATTATTACCATTATTCGCACCAACGATGATGCACGGTATTGCGCTTACATATTTATTTGGTAATCAAGGGTTAATAACAAAAGGGATGTTTGGTTTATTTGAAGGAATACAAATACCGTTATACGGACCAGTAGGAATTGTAATGGCTGAAGTTATGTATACATTTCCGCAAGCATTCCTTATTTTATTAATTGCTCTCCAAGGTTCTGATTATCGTTTATATGAAGCTTCTAATATGTTGGGTGCAAGTAAAGTGAAACAGTTTCTTACGGTTACTTTACCTAGTGTGAAATACGGATTAATTAGTGCGATGTTCGTTGTATTTACACTTAGTTTCACTGATTTTGGGGCACCTAAAATTGTTGGAGGACAATATAACGTACTTGCTACTGACGTATATAAGCAAGTAATTGGACAGCAAAATATGTCCATGGGCGCAACTGTCGGAATGATTTTATTGATCCCAGCTATTTTCGCATTTGCAGTTGATCGTATTACGCAAAGAAAACAGGCGAATCTTTTATCTTCAAAAGCAGTACCTTACAGAATAATAAATAATAAGAAAAGAGATGTTATTTCATTCGTATATTGTAGTGTAGTCACGTCTATGATCATTCTTTTATTTGTGGCAGTTGGTATTGCTGCAAGTGTGAAAGTATGGCCCTATAATATGAGCTTTACACTTGAGCATTTTAATTTTTCAAGTTTGACAGGAGACGGACTTGAAGCGTTTAAAAATAGTGTAATTGTCTCAGCCGTTACGGCAGTTATCGGTGCGATTTTAACATTTGTGTTCGCTTATGCGATTGAAAAAATAGAACAGCTACATTTTTTCAGAAAAGTAGGCTACTTTTTTTCTATTGTACCGTTAGCGATTCCTGGATTAGTACTTGGATTAGGATATGTCTTTTTCTTCAGTCAACCAACAATTCAAATTCTAGGACTTTCAGTAACAAATCCGTTTCATTCCTTATATGGCACAATTGCTGTTTTAGTATTAGTAAATATCATACATTTTTACTCTGTAACGTTTGTTACCGCAACGACTGCTTTAAAGAAACTGGACCGAGAGTTTGAACTTGTTTCACAGTCGATGAGTGTACCATTCTATAAAACTTTCTTTCGAGTAACAGTACCGATGTGTTTACCAGCTATTTTAGAAATGGTTATGTACTATTTCGTAAATTCAATGGTAACTGTATCGGCAGTAGTGTTCTTATACGCGGCTGATTTTAAACTAGCTGCTGTATCAATTGTAAATATGGATGATGCAGGAAATGTAGCACCAGCAGCTGCAATGAGTGTACTTATTGTTGTTACAAATATTGTAGTGAGGGTTGTATATGAATGGGGAACGAAAGCACTTCGTAACCGAACGTCACAATGGCAAAAAAGATAAGTAAGAAGGGTGATGGATAGAATGAAAATTGAAGCAGTTATTTTTGATTGGGCAGGTACGACAGTTGATTACGGATGTTTTGCACCATTAGAAGTATTCATGAAGATTTTTCATAAACGCGGTGTTGAAATTACAGCAGAAGAAGCTCGTAAACCAATGGGGTTATTGAAGATTGATCATGTTAGGGTATTAACGGAAATGCCCCGTATTTCGAATGAGTGGAAGCGTGTCTTCGGACAATTACCAACAGAAGAAGACATTCATGAGATGTATGAAGAGTTTGAAGAAATTCTCTTTGCTATTTTACCGTACTATGCCACGCCAATTGATGGGGTAAAAGAAGTGGTTTCTTCACTACGTGAAAGAGGTATTAAAATTGGATCAACAACTGGTTATACGAGAGAAATGATGGACATTGTTGCAAAAGAAGCAGAAATACAAGGGTATAAACCTGATTTTCTTGTGACGCCAAATGATGTTCCAGCAGGTCGTCCATATCCGTGGATGTGTTATAAAAATGCGATGGAACTCTGTGTATACCCAATGAATCATATGATAAAAGTTGGAGACACCGTGTCAGATATGAAAGAGGGCCGAAATGCTGGAATGTGGACAGTTGGTGTAATCCTCGGTAGTAGTGAGCTCGGTTTAACGGAAGAGGAAGTTGAGAATATGGATCCGTTAGATCTTCGTGAAAAAATAGAAGTAGTTCGTAATCGTTTCGTTGAAAATGGGGCTCATTTTACAATTGAAACGATGCAGGAGCTCGAAAACGTAATTGAACATATCGAGAAACAAGAACTTATTATTTCATAAAGGGGGGCACACGATCATGAATGAAAATCACTATTTATTATTAACACCAGGACCATTAACGACAACAAAAACTGTAAAAGAAGTTATGTTATACGATTGGTGTACGTGGGATGTTGAATATAACACGATGGTGCAAGATGTAAGAAATAGGCTTGTATCGTTAGCGACAAAGGAGGAAGAAAAGTACACAACAGTTTTAATGCAAGGAAGCGGTACGTTTTCGGTTGAAGCAGTAATTGGTTCTGTTATTCCTAGAAACGGAAAGCTGCTAGTTTGTACAAATGGTGCGTATGGTAAGCGGATTGTACAAATGGCAGAGATGTTACATATAGATGTGGTGGTCAGTCAAACAGAAGAGTGGGAGCCTACTAATATTGCAGAAGTAGAACAGTTATTACAACAAGATAAAGAGATTACGCATATTGTAGTTGTTCATTGTGAAACAACTACAGGTATTATTAATCCAATTGTAGACGTATGTAAATTGGGAAAACAATATGGAAAAGTTACACTGGTTGACGCAATGAGTAGTTTCGGTGGTATTGAAATAGATATCGCTGAGTTGCAAATTGACTTTCTAATTAGTAGTGCGAATAAATGTATTCAAGGTGTTCCCGGATTCGGTTTTGTCATCGCAAATCGTGATGAACTATTGAAATGTAAAGGACAAGCTCGTTCTTTATCATTAGATTTATATGATCAGTGGGAAACGATGGAAGAGCAAAATGGGAAATGGCGCTTTACTTCACCTACACATGTTGTACATGCTTTTTATCAGGCATTGCTTGAATTAGAAGAAGAAGGCGGGGTAAGAGCCCGTTACAATCGATATTATAGCAATCAAAAACTACTAGTGCACAAAATGAAAGAAATAGGCTTTAAGCCATTAGTAGATGAAAAATATCAATCTCCTATTATTACATCTTTCATTTATCCAGAAGCAGGATTTGAATTTTTGCAGCTATATAATGAATTAAAGCGATATGGATTTGTTATTTATCCAGGTAAAATTTCGAAAGTAGATACGTTCCGCATTGGAAATATCGGTGATGTACATGAAGACGATATTAATCGCTTAGTTGATAGTATTGCTAAAGGGGTTGTTATAGGGTGAAAGTATTTTGCTTAGGTGGAGCAGGTAAAATTTGTCGTGAAGCAATTTTAGATTTAGTTCAATTTTCATCTTTTGAGACGATTACGGTAGCCGATTTTAATGAAGAGGAAGGCCGAAAAGTAGTAGAGTGGTTAAATGATCCTCGTGTTGATTTTGTGAAAGTCGATGTGACAAATCATGAGGATACGGTCGCAAAAATGAAGGGCTATAACATTGTAATGGATGGTACGACGATAAAGTTAAATGGATTGTCTACTCGCTGTATCGCAGAGGCCGGTTGTCACGGTGTGAACTTAAATGGATTCGGTGAAGAAAATGAATCCCATTCTAAATTTGTTCAACATGGAACAACATGTTTACCTGGGTTTGGTATGACACCAGGTGTAACGCAAATGATGGCCATGTATGCAGCAAATCAGCTAGATACTGTAGAGTCAGTTCGAGTAAGTCATGGCTCGTATCGTCCAATTGCTTTTTCTGCATCAATTACAGAGACAACGACATATGAATATGATCCACATTTGCCGACGCGTACAGTGTATGAGGAAGGTGAATTCAAGCAAGTACCTCCGTTTGCGCGCCCGAGAGAAATTGAATTACCAGCGCCTTACGGAAAAACAATGCAGTATATAATCCCGCATTCAGAAACGATTACGTTAGCGAAGGCACTGGAAGATAAAGGTGTACAGCTTATTGAAACAAGAGGAACTTGGCCAGAGCAAAATATGCAGCTCGTTCGTGCTTTATATGATTATGGTATATTGCGTAATGATCAAATTGAAATAAAGGGTAAAGAAATTGGTATTATGGATTGTATTTCGAAGTATCTATTAAAATCGAAAGAAGGACAAGAAACAGAGCTTTATGGTTATGCACTTCATGTAGAAGTAGTAGGTATGAAAAATAATCAAAAACAAAGGCATGTGTTATACCATACACATCCGCTATCTGACGGTTCTGTAGTAGGTTGGGAGAAATTAAGGGCCTATACAAGAAATGTTGGTATCCCATTTGGAATCGCTACAGAGTTAATTGCAAAAGGAGTAGTTAATAAAGTCGGTGTTATTACTCCTGAAGAAGCTTTCGAAAATCCACAAATTATTTTTGACGAACTAGAAAAGCGCGGTATTTATATTCATGAAGAGATTTTCACTGAAAAAGAAAATTATAACTTTGTATAAGTAAGACAGTTTATGAGGTAGATATAAATGGGGTGAGGCTATGTCTGTAGTAGGTGAAGAGAGAAAGAGGACAATTCTTGAGAAGGTAGAGTTTAAAGGAAAAGTAAAAGTTTCAGAATTAGCGAGAGAGTTCGCAGTATCAACAGAGACGATTCGTCGGTATTTAGAAGAATTAGATCGTGAAAAAAAATTGAAGAAAGTGTACGGTGGAGCCGTTCAACTTCCGGGAGCTGGGATAGAGGCACCGATGTTAGAACGAGAGATGCTGCATATAGAAGAGAAGAAAAGAATTGGGTATAAAGCAGCAACGTTTGTGGAAGATGGAGATGTTATTGCGATTGATGATGGAAGTACACCACTTCAAATGGTGCCATATCTTGTTCATCGTAAAAATTTAACGATTGTAACAAGTTCATTTCCAGTAGCAACACAATTAATTTCTTCTATTAATAAAAAGATGTTTCACGGTGAAGTTTTATTTATAGGCGGGAAAGTATCTCCAAAACATTCACGTGTGTCGGGGTCTATTTCACAGCAAGTAATTCATCAATTTCATTTTCATAAAGCATTCGTTTCGATTGATGGGTTGTTGCAAGGTTTTGGGGTTTCTAGCTTTGAATTAGAAAAGGCGAAACTGTCAGAAGCGATGATGAAATTAGCTGAGAAAACGTATATTTTATGCGATCATACAAAGGTAGGCGTAAAAGGGAACTACCGAATAGCAGGATTTTCTCGTATTCAACATATTATGTGTGATAAGAAAATGCCCTATAGTTTTGAAGAAGAAGTCAAAAAGCATAATATTCAATGGACAGTTTGCTAAATGAATTGAATACGTTTAGACTCCCACCTAATTTTTAGGTGGGAGTTTTACTAGCAGCAAGTAAAAAAATAAAAGCTTTGTATTTATGCAAAAAGTGGACACATTTTCTCATCTCGTTCATATAATTTACCAATACAAAAAAAGTTGGTCGAAGGAAAGAAGGGAAAGTATGTCGGAACGGATATATAATAAACTTGTATTGTATGCAAACATTTTGCAAAAAATTGGTGTTATTAATGAAAAAGAAAAAAGTGAAATCCTTCATACGATAGGCAAAAAAGCCCTTTGAGTAAAGGGTTTTTTATTTTTTATCTATGGAAATATAAACTTAATGTAATATTCTTGTTGACAATGATAATGAGATTCATTATCATTTATTATGTTAGTAATTGATAGTAATTATCAATTGAAATATATATAAGATAAGGGGATATTATTTTGAAAAAAAGTTATATTAAAGCTCTAGTAGTAGCAACAACATTAGCTATTCCATTTGCTGCGTATTCTACTCCAGCGTTAGCAGCAATAAAAATTGAAGCAAACCAGTCGGTAGCAGCAGCCAGTGATCGCACGTATGATACTGAGATTAAAATATATAAGGATCAAAAAGATGAGCCATCTATGGTTTCTCAGTACATAAAAAATCCTAAAGTAGCAATTAAAGACGGGAAAAAAATCGTTACTGTAACAATACAAGATAGCGATTATTTTCAATATCTTAGAATAGAGGATAAAAACCAACCTGGTGTATTTCAAGATGTGAAAGTTTTATCAGAAGATAAGAGGAAAAATGGAACGAAAGTAGTCCAATTTGAAATTGGCGAATTTGAGAAGAAGCATAATATGCAAATGCATATACTTATTCCGGCCATCGGATATGATCACAAATATCAAGTTCAATTTGAAATTAAAGATCCAACTGTAGGTGACAAAGAAACAGAGAAACCAGATGATAACTCTAATTCAGGCAATACGGAAACGGATCATCCAGTTGATAGTCAAAATATGATAACAGATAACAAATTAAGAGAACTTGTTAATAAAAAAGTATTTAATCGAAAAGATTTAAATACACCAATTACGAAAGAGGAGTTATTACAAGTAAAGGACTTGTTTTTAAACACGAATGAGATTCTGGATTATAGTGCATTAAAATATATGCCAAATTTAAAATCTTTAACAGTTGCGAATGCGAAGATAACAGATCCGTCGTTCTTTGCGAATTTAAAGCAATTAAATCATTTAGCTTTGCGTGGTAATGAATTTTCAGATGTAACACCACTTGTTAAGATGGATAATTTAGAATCTCTTGATTTGAGTAATAATAAAATTACAAATATTGCACCACTAATTGAAATGAAAAATGTAAAAAGTTTATATCTATCAGGCAACCAAATAGAAGATGTAACAGCATTAGCGAAAATGGAACAACTAGATTACTTGAATTTAGCAAATAATAAAATTACGAATGTTGCTCCATTAAGCGCGTTGAAAAATGTAACATACTTAACTTTAGCAGGTAATCAAATTGAAGATATTAAACCGTTATATTCATTACCTTTAAAGGATTTAGTATTAACGCGTAATAAAGTTAAAGATTTATCGGGTATTGATCAAATGAATCAATTAAATAAATTATTTATCGGGAAAAATCAAATTGAAGATGTGACACCACTTGCTAAAATGACTCAGCTTACAGAATTAGATTTACCTAATAATGAGTTAAAGGATATTACTCCATTATCAAGTCTAGTAAACTTACAAAAGCTTGATTTAGAGGCAAATTATATTTCAGACTTAACACCAGTTAGCAATTTGAAAAAGTTAGTATTTCTAAGTTTTGTGGCAAATGAAATCCGCGATGTGAGACCAGTTGTGGAACTAAGTAAGACAGCTTACATTAATGTTCAAAATCAAAAAGTCTTTTTAGCGGACACAGAAGTAAATAAAGAAGTGAAAGTACCTGTATACGAAAAAGATGGTAAAATCTCTACAAAAATTCGTTTGAAGAGTGAAGATGGTACGTATAGTAACGATGTAGTTAAGTGGAGTACACCAGGTGAGAAAGTATATGAATTTGGTGTGAAAGACCCATTTGCAGATACAGGAATCTTCTTCACAGGATCTGTTATTCAAAATGTAGTAGAAAGTAAAGAGGACAATCCTTCTAAAGAAGACGAGAAAATAGAAGCAGTAATAGAATTTAATGATGTGCCGAAAGGACATTGGTCAGAGACAGCAATTAACTATTTAGCGAAAGAAGATATTTTTAAAGGATATGGAAATGGTAAATTTGGATTTGGGGATAATATTACTCGTGGACAAGTTGCGTCTTTAGTACAAAGGTACTTGAAATTAGAAAGTAAAGTAGAGCAGAAAGAGATGTTTACTGATACGAAAGGGCATATGTTTGAGCAAGATATTGCTACAGTTGCACAAGCTGGAATTATGCAAGGAGATGGTACAGGTAAGTTTCGTCCAGAAGGAGTATTAACTAGGTACGAGATGTCAGTAGTATTACAAAAAGTATTTCAGTTAAATGAAAATGAAAATAATTTGGAGAACTTTACAGACGTACCAACAGGTCATTGGGCAGAAGGATATGTGAAAGCATTAGTGGATAATAATATATCAAAAGGTGACGGGAATGGGAACTTTTTAGGGGATGATTTCGTAACACGTGAGCAATATGCGCAATTTCTGTATAAGGCAATAAAAAAATAATAAATGAGAAAAATACGTTATTCTTTAATAAGAAGAATAACGTATTTTTTATATGTACAAAATCAAGTGCTAAATAGACAGGAGTGTTTACATGTGATAGGCCTATTTTTCCGATAGGTGCTGAAACGATATTGACAAAAAGGCATTCTCGTGTGATAATTCAATTAAATTTTTAGAATAATCAAAAAACATTCCTTTTATATAGAAAGGATTTGAACATTATATTAATATTACGCCGGGGGTGACGAAATGTTATTTTTTCTGAAAAAATGGAACGAATTAAAAGATGTGAAAGCAGAATTGGCACTTCGCGATTGGTTTTATGGTACGAAAATTAGTTTATCGATGTGTACGTCAAAAGAGCCATTAACATTTTTAGTGAATGTAGAGGGAAGAGATAAAGGGGTATTTTCTGAAGAAGATTTTATTGTCGTAAATTGCATGTGTGAGCCAGTATTTGAAAACGAAGAAAAACCAGCTATAGAGTCATTTATGCATGCGGATATTTATAAAAAAAGTAGTGCAGAATGCATTTTACAAGTACAGACTGTAGATAGTCATTTAATGTCAGAGCTATATGGGAAAGAAGGAGAAGTAACATTCGAAAAACGTAGTGTGGAACGTGTTTTTGGAAAAGATGGTATTACAGAAATGACAATTCCAATTGTAGAAGATGAAAAGAAATTCGCTAATTTATTAGAAAATAATGTTCCGAATTTTATTGAAGGTGGAGGAGTAGTCCTTGTTCATAATTACGGAATGATCGTGTGGGGGAAAACTCCAGAAGAAGCGAAAAAATGGTTGGAAGGTATAGAGTATTTAATGAACTATCACGTAAAGCTTTTAATGATAAAAGGGGCAAAAAGTTCTGTTATATAAAGATGTATTCACAGAGATTACCATTCCATAAAAATGAAAGCGTTTTAAAAAGAAATTTCACTCATAAAATATAGGTCTCCTTATTATATATAGATTACATGTTGACATGTAAGGAGGAACATATTTTGCGAGTTAAATATCATTTTCTGCCAAAACAGCAGGTGACATTTTGTAAAACGAATGATTCTGGTGAAAAGGCGTTACAAATTATGAATGAAACGGGATTTCGCGCAATCCCTGTATTAGCAGAAAATGAGAAGGAATTCACGGGGATTATTTATAAAGTAGATCTTTTAGAAAAGAAGTGTAATAGCAGATTAGAGGATGTAAGTACAGAAGATGTACTGGAAAATCCAAATTCGTTTATTTTTGAAAAGGATTCTTTTTTTAGAGCTTTTTACGTTATTCGTCGTCTCCCGTTTTTAGCGGTTTTAAATGAGTATAATGAATTTGTCGGCATTTTAACACATTCTAATGTATTTGATGTTATTGAGGATTCGTTCGGTATGCGGACGGGTGGTTATATATTAACAATTGCAACACAAGATTGTAAGGGAACAATTAAAGAGCTTGGGACATTATTAAAAGCATATAATATCGGTGGGCTGTTTACGCTTGATAATGGTGATCAATATATTCGCCGTGTTATCGTAAATATATCGGATGAGTTAAATGAAAAAAAATTAAAGCAATTAATTGAAAAGATAGAGAAAAAGGGATTCAGGGTGAGTCATGTAGATTATATTTAAGTTGAAAAGGAAAGGTACCTATCTGCTATATGTAGATAGGTACCTTTTTTAGTGCGAGAAATGAATCTTATTTTGAAACAGAAGGTGGAGATAACGCTAAATCAGATAAAAAAATAAAGTCTGCATGCTCACGAATTTTAGGAATAGAAGTTTCGATAATACGTGATGTAATTTCACCTGGAGCCCCAACGTGTCCGATAGCTACCATAATGGGTTTGTCTTGGATTTTTTTTATGAGTAATTGTGCTTGTTTTGAAATGTGACTTACCGTATATACATCATCAAAAAATAATTGGTTTTCAATAATAGGCACGCCTAATTCTTTACCGATTTTTGGGACAACACTATTAGGGTTTGTTTTACTATCTAAATAAAATAAACCGTGTTTTTTACAGGCAGAAAGTATAAGACGTACAATCCTTTCATCAGCGGTTACTTTTGATCCCATATGATTGTTCATTCCTATTGCATGAGGTATTTCTTGAATTGCTTGTTCGAGTCGGTTGTTTATTTCTTCATCGCTTAAATCTGTTGTAATCGCTTTTGGTCCAAGCCACTCTTTTTTTCCTCTAATTGGTTCCATTGGCATATGTATAATAACTTCATGCCCTTTTTTATGGGCAGCTATTGCGTCTTGTTTAGTAGAAGGAAGAAATGGCATAACAGCAACAGTGAGTGGAATTGGAAGTGATAACATCTTATCTGTGCCTTTCATATTATTGCCGAAATCATCGATGACAATAGCAACCTTATTCGTATGAGCGTTTGCTTGAATAGGAAAGAAGAAGAAGGGTATGAACAGGGTGAAGACGAGAAATGCAATGGTATATTTGCGCATATAAATATTTCCTTTCTATTTTATCCCGCTATTTGCGGGCAGTAAGACTCCCACCTCAAAATTCGGCTGGAGCAAAGAAGTTAGGTGGGAGATCCACTGCCCGTAAGCGCTCGATTGGTGAAGGCTAATAATTAGTGGGGGATGAACAAAATCCCCACTAATTCAAGTTTCACTTTATCAATCATCATTATGTTTTGCGTTTTTACATAAATTAAACAAAAAATGTCGAAGAAAAGTACATTGAAAATAGAGAATCCACTGTTTACTGAGTATTTACAAAAAAGAAGATGAAAAAAATGTCTATTATTGCGAATGTATTTACAAAGATAGAATAATTTGTAATAATTCTCAAAGTGAGGGTAAAGATTTGTAAATTACAGGGGAAAAATGCTAAATTTTCTGATTCTTCAATTTTAAATAGGATTAAGTGTTTAAAGGGCTAAAGTAGAAGAGGCGTTGAGAGTATTGAAGAAAAATAAGGGGGATATGGATGTTTACTGTAAAAAGGAAGTACACATTAGAAAAGCTTTCGCATGATATTCATATGAAACGTGAAGAAATGATTCATTTAGGATTAACAAGTGGGTTAAATAGTATGGAGACAATTCAAGTTAGTCAAGAATTGGACAAGCTTATCGTACAGTATCAGCGTTACAAAGAAAAACAAACACCGAAATGGTTTTCAATTATAAAGGTTCCTATTTTTCAAATTGGGTATGAAGGGAAATCAAACAATTTTTGGAGAATGTTTGTAGCTGGTTTTATGAAATAAGTATAATTACCCTTTTAAGATAAGGATAATTATACTATGTGTAATGGAATCTCTATATGAACTGTCGTTCCTTTGTTTTCTTTACTATCAATAAATATATGCCCATTGTACATCTCTACAATTCGTTTACATATAACAAGCCCAAGACCTGTTCCAGTATCTTTATTAGTAAAGAACGGATGAAAGAGGTGTTTTTGAATATGTTTAGGAATCCCTTTTCCAGTATCAATAATTTGCAAGTGTGCGTGTTTTTCGTTGTTTGTTACTACAATGGTTAATGTATCACCAGAAGCCATGGCTTCAATTGCATTTTTTGTAATGTTTAAAACCACTTGTTTCATATGGTCTTTTGAGCAACGTATATGAACAGGGTGGTCTGGCAAATGTAAATGAAATACAATGTTATGTAGATTCGCTTCAGATTGGATAATTAATGATACCTCATTAAGAATCGTTCTTACATCATATGTTTGTTCAGTGATGGCAGTTGGTTTTCCAAGAATAAGAAATTCGCTTACAATTTCATTAATCCGTTCTATTTCTTGTTCGATTACGGAAAAGTAGAACTGATCCTGTTCATCTTTATATTTCTCTTTTAACAGAGCAACGAGTCCTTTAATTCCAGTAAGAGGGTTACGGATTTCATGAGCTGTACTAGCTGCAAAAGTTCCAACCAATTCAATTTTTTGTAGTTCATTTTGTTGTCTTTCTAGTTTTGTTTGACGTTTTAATAACATATATTGAGCAAGTAAAAATAAAATAGACATTAAAAATAAAGTAGCTATACACTCTATTGAAACTAACTGGTATAAAGTTTGTTGATGAATAGGTAACGGAGAAACAGAGACTTTCCAATTTAATCTTTGGAGTGGGGTAGTAAGCATGTTAGAATGCCCATCGCTTGTTTCGTTATTATCATCGGTTAGAAAAACTACATCATGTTTATCAGTCACTTCGAAATGATATTGTGGTTTAATAGCATTTAAAGAGGCTGAAATGTAGTCAAAGCGTAAACTTGCTAATAATAATCCTGAGAGTTCCTTTTGTCTATTAAATATTGGAGACGCAATCATAATAGCTTGATGTCCAAGAACGCGATCTGTAATAACTGATGATACAGTTGTTTTCTTAGATTGCAATGCATCTTGGATGTATTGGCGGTCAGAAACGTCAATAGGCGGCGAATCGCCTTGGGATGCGAGTGTAATCATCCCATCTGTCGTAGCGTAATATAGACCGGAAAAACGTTGATCATTTCCATCGGTATCATGTACAATCTGTTTAATCCCATTGATGTTGCCAGTTTCGGTCCCTACGACTTTTGCGAGCATTTCTAAGGCAGATATAGCTTCACCAAGGTGATGGTCTAAATAGTCTCTATATAAAAAGAGAACAGTGTGAGCAGATAGTTTGTTTGCCTGTTTCATTTGATAAGTGTGATATGAAAAAAATGTGGCACCAATCCCTATCGTTGGCAGTATAACAAGCAGTATGTAAAAAACTATGCTTTGTAATTTGACTTTCAAATTTGGTACTCCTTCTTTTTTTATTATCATTATATATAAACTATGTTAAAATTGTCATGTTTTTATTCAAGAATCATTTGCATTACATTAGGGAAAGGAAAAGGAATGAGTGAATATTCATTCGGAAGTTGTAATGAGGTGCTACGTTGCTTTTCTTTTTGTTGCGGAGAATTTAAGTGAAGGGTTGAAATGGTATGACATCAAATAATGAGCGAGAAGACATTTCTCAATCTTTAAAAGTATTTATTGCATTATCCCGTGTACATCGTTCTGTTATGGATACTACAAATAAATCCATACAAAGTAACGGATTAAATCCAACTGAGTTTGCTGTATTAGAATTACTATATCATAAAGGAGGCCAACCACTTCAGCAAATCGGTGAGCGTATTTTAATAGCTAGTGGCAGCATTACATACGTTGTAGATAAGCTAGAGAAAAAAGGGCTTGTAAAACGAATTCCATGTCCAAATGACAGGCGTGTTATTTATGCACAATTAACGGAGTCTGGAGAGAGCTTTATTGCTTCTATTTTTCCAGGTCATGAGCAAGTTATATATCAGTCTTTTGAAATGTTAACGAAGGATGAGAAGGATGAATTACTCGAGCTATTGAAAAAAATTGGAAAGTATGAAAAATGATGATATGTTCCAAAGGAGCTTTGGATAAAGAAATCCAAGGCTTTTTTGCATATAAGCAAGATGGAAGCTGCCGAATTTTGTTGAAAACTAAGAGGGGATTTGGGAATAAGTATTGAATTATAGTAAAGGTATACATAACGGAGAGGGGGCTTGTTCATGTCATTTAAAGACTATGAATATAAACGGCCAAATATTGAAGAATTAAAAGGGAAATTTACTGTTGCTTTAGAGAAATTTGATAACGCAAAAACTGTAGAAGAACAAAAACAAGTTATCAATTCAATTAACGAAATTCGTAATGACTTTGGTACAATGGGGAACCTTTGTTACATTCGTCATTCTGTTGATACGACAGATGCCTTTTATAAGGATGAGCAGGATTTCTTTGATGAATTCTCTCCAGTTGTACAAGGGTATGGTACAAAGTATTATAATGCGTTAATTCATTCTCCATTCCGCGAAGAATTAGAGGCGTATTATGGAAAGCAATTATTTGCTCTTGCGGAGTGTGATTTGAAAACATATTCTGATGAAGTCGTGAAAGATTTACAATTAGAGAATAAACTGTCTTCACAATATACACAGTTATTAGCATCTGCAAAAATTGACTTTGCAGGAGAAGAAAGAACGTTATCGCAACTTATTCCATTTATGCAAGGAAAAGAAAGAAGTGAACGTAAAGCAGCAAGTGAAGCATACTACGGATTTTTAGCTGAGAAAGAGGAAGAGTTAGATCGCATTTATGATGAGCTTGTTAAAGTGAGAACGAAAATCGCAAAAACACTTGGTTTTAAAAACTTTGTTGAATTAGGATATGCAAGAATGTATCGTACAGATTATAATGCTGAAATGGTAGCGAACTATCGTCAGCAAGTATTAGATTATATCGTTCCGGTTGCAACCGAGTTAAGAAATAGACAAAAAGCACGCATTGGTGTAGAAAAGCTCGCTTATTATGATGAAAACTTTGAGTTTGCTACAGGTAATCCAACTCCAAAAGGCGATGCCGATTGGATTATTAATCACGGGAAAACGATGTATAAAGAATTATCAGCTGAAACAGATGAATTTTTTAATTTCATGCTCGATAATGATTTATTAGATTTAGTTGCGAAAAAAGGAAAAGCTGGTGGTGGATATTGTACATATATCGAGAATTATAAAGCGCCATTCATCTTCTCAAACTTTAATGGAACGTCTGGTGACATTGATGTGCTAACACATGAAGCAGGCCATGCTTTCCAAGTATATGAAAGTCGTAAGTATGAAATTCCAGAATATAATTGGCCAACATATGAAGCGTGTGAAATCCATTCAATGAGTATGGAATTCTTTACATGGCCATGGATGAAGTTATTCTTTGAAGAAGATGCGGATAAATATTATTTCTCACACTTAAGTTCAGCACTTCTATTTTTACCGTACGGTGTATCTGTAGATGAATATCAACATTATGTATATGAAAATCCAGAAGCATCGCCAGCAGAACGTAAGTCAGCATGGCGTAACATAGAGAAGAAGTATTTACCACATCGTGATTATGAAGATAATGATTATTTAGAGCGTGGTGGTTTCTGGCAACGTCAAGGTCATATTTATAGCTCACCTTTCTACTATATTGACTACACGTTAGCTCAAATTTGTGCACTGCAATTTTGGAAACGTGCAAGAGATAATAGACAAGAGGCTTGGGAAGATTATGTGAATCTTTGTCAACAAGGTGGAAGTAAATCATTCTTAGAATTAGTAGAGGTTGCAAATTTAACATCACCATTCGCTGAAGGGTGTGTAAAAAGTGTAATTACAGAAATTGAAGCGTGGTTACGTGCTGTTGACGACACAAAATTGTAAAAAAACATGCACTTTTTTCCTATGTTTAACATCGACATAATAGAAAAATGATGAGATAATAAAAGAAAATTCAGAATTATTTTAGGGGTGTTTCTAATGGGGAGCGCCCCTTTTCACCAACAAAAGGGGGGAAAGCACTATGCTTCAATCTAATATGGATGTTAGTTTAGAAACTTTAGTCCACTCATTACAGTCTACACGAAGCACGCTGTTATCAGAAATTGAAATGTTAAATGATACGGAGGTGAATGTAAAGCCACGCCGTGATAAATGGAGTATTATTCAAATTTTGCATCATTTGCATTTAGTTGAACAGTCTGTCACATCTGCCCTTGTATATGCTTTGCAAAAAAAAGAAAGAAAACTTGCTCCATTTAAAGACCTCCAACTTACGCTTGATCGTACACATAAAAGGGAAGCTCCTCAACAAATGAAACCAACAGAAACATTAATGAAAAAACTGCAAGGAATTCAATTACTTGAACATTCACGACAAGAATTATTACATGCCCTTCATAGTGTAATAGATGAAAAAGAATTATTTGAAAATGGATTAAAACATCCTATTTTTAATGATTTGAATTTATATCAATGGGTTCAATTTCTAGATTTACACGAACAAAGACATCTTACACAGCTAAAAGAAGCGAAACATGCAATTTTACAGCGTTAAAATGAAAGAAGTGGGGAACCGCTTCTTTTCTTTTTTACTCATGCATAGTTTTCTTTCTCATTTTGGAATACTACATGGAGAAAAGAAAAGAAGGAGTTGAAAAGCATGTCAAAGAAAAAGAGAGAAGAAGAGCGCGCCTGGAAAGCTCGGAAAGAAAATCAAAAGCCACATGGGAAAGTGAAAGCTTTTGCAGAATTAGTTGAAGGAACAGAAAAAACGTGATGAAGTTCATCACGTTTTTTGTATGAGTGGGAAAGTTAATAAGAAGGTTGTACCTGTCCCTTTTTCGCTTATAATATCAATCTTTCCATCCATTGCTTGAATGACGCTGAAGACGACCATCATTCCGAGTCCGGTCCCTTTTTCTTTCGTTGAGTAGAAAGGTGATCCAAGGCGTTTTATTTGTTCTTGATCCATACCAACTCCTGTATCTTTTATATATAATTGTATATGTTTATGGTCTGGAACTAATGTAAGAATAAGGTCGCCACCTGTAGGCATAGCCTCAATACAATTTTTAAAAATATTTAATAAACATTGGTTCAGTTTTTGCTTTTCGCCAGCGATAAAGAAAGATGTACTTTGTTTTATATAATTTATACGAACATTTGCTAAATTGGCGAGAGGTGTGATCAAAGACAACGCATGAAGTAATTCTTCCTCTACTTGTAATTGTTGTTCTTTTTCAATACTCGGTTTTGCAAAAGTTAAGTAGTCTGTAAGAACGTGATTTGCTTGTTCGATACCATTAATGGCTATGTCGATATATAATTTTCGTTCTTTCTCAGAACATGCATCTGACTGTAAAAGTTGTAAAAAACCTTTCGTTGCAGTTAAAGGATTACGAATTTCATGAGAGATAGAAGCTGCCATTTCGCCGATTAAATGAAATTTCTCAGCGTTCATAAGTTCATTTTGGAGACGAACTTGCATTTGTAATATGTGTAGTAAATATAAAATAAGGATCGTACCAATCATCGTACATAGTTCGTACACAATGATATGTGGTATATAATCTGCCTCATTTGTAACACTTGCAAGGAAAAATGGTATCCAACCAAATCCATAAGTAAGACTGTAAAAAATAGCAAGTGTTATTTTTATATGATTAGAACTTCGATTAAAAAATTTGTATGTTAATAGTAGAACAATAAATAGGAGAATAGAAGCGATAAAGGATGGAAACGCACCTATTCCTCCCAATAAAAAGCGATAAATGTTTAATACAGCTAAAATAGAACCACCAGCAATAGGCCCTCCCGTTAACGTGCCGACAATTAATACGATATGTCGCATGTCGAACTGAAAACCATTATTTGTTTTTGCTGCGAAAGTGATACATAGTATGGTAGCGAGGCAACACAATACAATAAATATGGCTGAATTTAATTTAGGAGATCGTTTCCCTTTCTGATTCCAAAATAAATGATATACGAGCATTGTAACGAGAATAGATAATATATTTAAAAAGAGGTAAATAATAAAGAGTTCCAGTGGGATGCCTCCTCTCTTCTAACATTAAATTAATCATACTATAAAATGAAATAAATGAAATGCGAAATAGCGGAAAAAATCAGAAATTTTTTCTGGTAGTATACAATATGTTACAATAATCTTTGTCAATGAAAGAAGAAATTCCGTGCACTGCATGGGAGAGGTTCGCGAACTCCCTCTATAAAAAACTATGGAAACAACAATATCATTAGGTATTGTTTTGTTTTTTTATTGTGACAGTTCAAGAACGTTCTTTCTTCTTATTCGTAGTAGAGAAGGAGAATGAGTGAAATGAAAAAAGAAAAAGCAGTTGTTGTTTTTAGTGGTGGACAAGATAGTACAACATGTTTATTTTGGGCGATACAGCAGTTTGAAGAAGTGGAAGCTGTAACATTTAACTACAATCAACGTCATAAATTAGAAATTGATTGTGCAGCGGAAATTGCGAAAGAGCTAGGAATTAAACATACGATACTAGATATGAGCCTATTAAATCAACTTGCTCCAAATGCGTTAACGAGAACGGATATGGAGATTACACATGAAGAAGGTGAATTGCCATCAACATTTGTAGATGGACGAAATTTACTATTTTTATCATTTGCGGCTGTATTAGCAAAACAAGTTGGAGCACGTCATATTGTAACGGGTGTATGTGAAACTGATTTCAGTGGTTATCCAGATTGTCGTGACGTGTTTGTGAAATCATTAAACGTTACATTAAATTTATCTATGGATTATCCGTTTGTTATTCATACACCACTTATGTGGATTGATAAAGCAGAGACATGGAAACTATCTGATGAACTTGGAGCATTTGAGTTTGTTAGAGAAAAAACATTAACATGTTATAACGGAATCATTGGTGATGGTTGCGGTGAATGTCCAGCATGTCAACTTCGTAAAGCGGGATTAGATACGTATCTACAAGAACGCGAAGGAGCGAGCAACTAATGGATAACTTTTTTGGATTTCGCATCGTAGAAAATTTGCAAAAAATGGACAAGGATATTCAGCGTGAACAACTCAAATATCATAATAAAAGAGTAATGGTCAGCAAGGAATTTACATTTGACGCAGCGCACCATTTACACTGCTATGAAGGGAAATGTAAAAATTTACATGGACACACATATAAAGTCGTATTTGGAATTAGCGGATATGTAAATGAAATAGGCCTTGCAATTGACTTTGGAGATATAAAAGAGATTTGGAAAAATGAAATAGAAATTTATTTAGATCATCGTTATTTAAACGAAACATTGCCAGAAATGAATACGACTGCTGAAAATATGGTCGTTTGGATTTATGAAAAGATGGCAGAAGCATTAACGAAAGATAATCGTGCGAACGAATATAAGGGAGCTCGTGTTGAATTTGTTCGTCTTTTTGAGACGCCAACTAGTTATGCGGAAGTAAGACGGGAGTGGATGCTCGATGAGTAAAATCCCCGTCTTAGAAATATTTGGCCCAACCATTCAAGGAGAAGGGATGGTTGTAGGACAAAAGACAATGTTTATCCGTACAGCGGGCTGTGATTATAGCTGTGCTTGGTGTGATTCTGCTTTTACATGGGATGGATCGGCCAAAGATCAAATTAAACAAATGACACCGGAAGACATTTGGAATGAGCTTGTAGAAATTGGTGGAGAAAATTTTTCTCATGTTACGATTTCGGGTGGAAATCCTGTTTTGCTGAAAAATATGCAATTTCTTCTTTCTATATTAAAGGAGAATGGAATGCGAACAGCGGTAGAAACGCAAGGGAGTAAATGGCAAGATTGGTTGCTTCAAATTGATGAGGTAACGATTTCTCCAAAACCACCAAGTTCAACTATGAAAACAGATTTTCAGATGTTAGATTCTGTTATTCATAAACTAGCAGGGAAAGATTTTAGTTTAAAAGTAGTAGTATTCGATGATCAAGATTTTGAATATGCAGTTAAGATGCACGAGCGTTATCCGAATGTACCATTTTTCTTACAAGTAGGGAATGATGATACGAAAACAGTGGATGATGCGGTGCTTATAAAAAAACTATTAGAAAAATATGAGTGGCTTATTGAAAAAGCTGTGAATTGTAAAGAAATGAATGATGCGAAAGTACTGCCTCAGCTTCATGCGTTAGTATGGGGAAATAAACGAGGGGTATAATGAGAAGGGATGTTTAAAATGGCAGGAAGATTAGATGAAGATTTAAAAGATGTAACATTATTAGGAAATCAAAATACAAAATATTTATTTGAATATAGCCCGGAAATTTTAGAGGTATTTGATAATAACCATCCAAACCGTGATTACTTTGTAAAATTCAATTGTCCTGAATTTACAAGTTTATGTCCGAAAACAGGACAACCAGATTTTGCAACAATTTATATTAGCTACATTCCAGAACAAAGAATGGTAGAGAGTAAATCTTTAAAGCTATATTTATTTAGCTTCCGAAATCATGGTGACTTCCACGAAGATTGCATGAACGTTATTATGAATGATTTAATTAAATTAATGGATCCACGCTATATTGAGGTATGGGGGAAATTTACACCACGTGGTGGTATTTCAATCGATCCTTACTGTAACTACGGCCGCCCAGGAACTAAGTATGAGAAAATGGCAGACTACCGCATGATGAATCACGATTTATATCCAGAAAAGATCGATAATCGTTAATATAGAAAGAAAGGATCTGTATGATATACAGATCCTTTCTTTCTATTATATTATGCATGTTGATTAATGACAGTATAGTTTTTATGGCTTACAACTGTAAGAGGTTCCATATCTAGTTCTCTAAAATTCTCCATAATTGTTATATCAACAATAACGGAGTTTTGATTTACCTTTTGAACACGGCCTTGCATTCCACCTTTAAATTCAATGATATCTCCAGTTTCTGCGATCTGCATAAGCAACTCTCCTTGTTCCAGTTTTCCCAAAAAAAGAATAATTTGGGCTTTTTTATTTCTTCTTATTTTGAACTATATTTACTACTTTGTAAATGTTTCCAAAGTAAAAATTCGAAAAATATTCACTTTTTGTAAGAAAATATGTAAAAAATATTGTTTAGGAGAAGAATGATGAAAATGCATACATCTTTATACGGGAGTATAATAAAAGATACAATGACCTACTAAAGTGGGAGAAATTAGGGGCGGTAAAATGATGTTTGAAGTTGTGGGGAGCTTTATAGCGATTTTATTATTTTTATTTTCATATATACAGTTGAAGAAAGTGCGTCATCATGAAACAACTACATATTTTGATGGACTGGATGGTGTGCACACTTCAATAACACATGATAGTGGTGGGGATATATAACTTTCTTTTTATGCATGGTAAGATGGCAATAAGAAATAGTACGTAATATAGTTCGTAAGTGATGAATGGGGAGTGGAAAGAATGCGAATTTCTTTTATTCGTCATGGTCGTTTGGACAGTACTATAGAGCCAATGACAATTATTTCATTTCGTGAATGGATGAAGCAATATGATTTAGGGACTACAGTAAAAGAAACTCCTATACCAATTGAAACAATTGAGGCGATGGAATCAGCGAAACTGGTTGTAACGAGTGATGAAAGGCGCGCTGTACAGTCAGCGGCTGAGTTATTGGATTCCCTATCTTTTGTGCAAAATCCTCTTTTTAGGGAAGCTGAAGTTCCAACGAGTTTTTATGCTCCAAAATGGTTGAAATGTAAACCGAATGTATGGATGTTTATTGGACGTACACGATGGATAGTTGGTTATAGTAAAGAGGTTGAGTCTTATAAGGAAGTACGAGAAAGAGCAAGGCAAGCCGCTAATATGTTGCACCGCTATGCGCTCGTACATGGACATATTGCCCTTGTAGGTCATAGTTATTTTAATGCGATGATTGGGACTGAACTGAGGGCAATGGGGTGGTCTGGTTCGCCTATTTTCCATAAGAAGCCATGGGGATGTACAACGTATACATTTCATGAGGCTATGGATGGAAATGTATTAAATACAAAATTAATTTAAAAGAGGCTGTCCCTTTGGCAGCCTCTTTCTCTACATAACAAGTAAAAAAGAATTGTCCTTTTAAGATATAGAAACCAATGACCGTAATGGTTTTATTAGATGGGCATACGGTTCACCGACGAGCATAACGGTTTTATCTTCTTGGTAACCAAGTTTTTCATATAGTGAAAAAGCGCGTTTGTTTTCTAAATTAACAAGTAAGGCGATTTTTTCATGTCCTTTTTCAGTTGCATGAAGTTCAGCTGCATCGATTAATTTAGAGCCAATACCACGTCCACTGTACATACTTGAAACTGACAACGTGTCAATATAATACTCATCAAGTTCAGCTTCTTTTTCTAACGTAATGGATTCGTCTTCATGTAGTTCTCTTAAGTAGTGTATGATTGGTACATCAAGTTGTTCAGCGTCACTACCGTGATAAACGACAATAACCCCAACTACCTTTCCACCTTGTTCAGCCACTAAACAGTTTTCATAGCTCAATCGATTATTTTCTTTTTCGAACCATGTTTCAAGTCCTAGTATTACTTTTGCTTCAACTGTGCTACCTGTGATTTTTTCAGCAATTTCGTGCAGAGCGTTATACAATAAAGGTGCTACTTCTACCGCATCTGTCTTTTTTGCTTTCCGAATCATAGTATCCCTCCTAGTTCTAAATGTATATTGTAGCATAAAATAAAATATCAAACAGTGATTTGGAACTTTGTTATACAGGGCATCAAAAAGTTTGATATAGAGAAGTAGCTATGTTAGTATATGATATTTAGTGCGAATATAATAAAGTGATATAGATATAAAAATAATGAAAGTGAATTACATAATAGTAACGGGATAATTTTACCGTTGTCGACCTATAGAAGATGCGATAAAATAAACTATTGCAGAGAGGTGAAATACATGGATGAACAATTAGCAAATACAATTTTGGATCAGCTGAAAAATGGTGAAATAAAGGAGTATGTTGCGACGAAAGATGTATTTTATACGTTCAGAGAAGTTGTTGTAAATCGAGAAGATTTTAAACATATTATCGGGAACGCACAGCGCGGTGGACAGGTCATTTATACATATTCAGAAACACCACGTTCATAAATAGAAGATAAAGGAGAGGAGAATTATGGGGGATTTTAAACAAGGCATATTGCCACATTGGGATTACATGTGGAAAGATAGAGCTGGGAATAGGTTTATGGGAATGGTTATGTATCCAGAGAAACGAAAATGTTCAGCAAAAATGCTTCAGAAAATAAAAAGAGCATATGAGCAAGCAATAGAAATTAAAGTAACTGTACAAGTTCAACATACATATCAGTACGTAGAAGGAATGATCGTATACTTTGATGAAGAAGCTCCTGTATGTACAATGCTCGATAAAGATGAGAATCCACATCATATATTTGTAAAAGATATTTTGCGTATTGAGCAGCCTGAATGATTTTTTTCATAAATAAATTGAAGTTCCATAATAATAATCTTTTTCTATAATAGTTATCTTTTAGTATGTAACGAGGAACGAAAGAGTATGTATAAATATTTAATAAAGTAAAATTGATAAATGTAATCGTTTTTTGGAACAGATTATCGTTTAAGGTCTGTTCTTTTTTGCGTGATGCTGGAGAAATATATTACTCCAGCATTTACTGTTTTATGACAAAAAATATTGTTAACTTTTTTTAAAATAAGGTTAAATTCGTTGACAAGTTTTTTGAAAAGCACTTTATTGACATGAGTTTTAGAATGTTGTTTCATAGTCTTTGTATTGAAAAAAATCGACGGTCATGTCGAAAAGTAAAAGTTAAAAAAAGAAAGAATTTATACATATATCTTGTGTCTTATTTTGAAACGTAATACAATATATAGAGAAATCAAGAAACGACATACAGAGAATATAGATTGGAGAGGGAGGGTCGGAAATGTTAGTTGCATATGATTCTATGACAGGAAACGTGAAGCGTTTCATCCACAAATTAAATATGCCGGCCGTTCAAATTGAAGAAGCTCTAGTATTAGATGAAGACTTTATTCTTATTACGTATACAACAGGTTTTGGCAATGTACCGGAACGTGTTTTAGACTTTTTAGAACGCAATAATGAAAAATTAAAAGGCGTATCTGCAAGTGGCAATCGTAATTGGGGAGACATGTTTGGTGCAAGTGCTGACAAAATTTCTACTAAATATGAAGTGCCTATTGTATCAAAATTTGAGTTATCTGGAACAAATAATGATGTAGAATATTTTAAAGAAAGGGTGCGGGAGATTGCGACACATTGAACTGAATAATGAAATCACGCAAATGCAGGACGGTTTTTATCAGCTTCATAAAGATAAAGAGGCATTAGAAGTCTTTATGGAAGAAGCTAGAGAGAATACCGTTCATTTTAATAGCGTGGCAGAGCGAATGGAGTATATGAAAGAACATGATTACTATTACAACGTTCTGGACGAGTATAGCTTGGAGGAAGTAGAAGGAGTTTATAACATCGCTTATGGTGAAAACTTCGAGTTCCAATCTTATATGGCAGCATCTAAGTTCTATAAAGATTATGCGTTAAAAACGAATGATCAAAAACAATACTTAGAAAGCTATGAAGATCGTGTAGCAATTGTTTCATTATACTTAGGACGCGGTGATGTTGCGAAGGCAAAACACTTCGCAAGCATGATTGTAAAACAAAACTACCAACCAGCGACACCAACCTTTTTAAATGCGGGACGAAGCAGAAGAGGAGAAATGGTGTCTTGTTTCTTGTTAGAGATGGATGATAGCTTAAATTCAATCGGCTTTAACATTAATACTGCAATGCAATTATCGAAAATCGGTGGTGGAGTAGCTTTAAACTTATCTAAGCTACGCGCACGTGGTGAGCAAATTAAAGGTATTGATAACGCCGCAAGTGGTGTAGTACCTGTTATGAAATTGCTTGAAGATTCGTTTTCATATGCGAATCAGTTGGGTTAACTTTATGGCTCAACTATAAAACCGGGTCAATTGCTGGAACGCCTGAGTATATCGAGGTAGGATACTACGAAGAAATTACGTAGCGACCCCTGAAAATCCAAGATTGCAGGAAATCAGCAGCCAAGCTCCTAAATCTATTAGATAAGGAGAAGGTTCAACGACCAAGTGGCTATGTAGGTGACTAAGTAGCTCGAACCTGGCTTCTCAAAACAACCAAATTCAAAGGGTGTATACAGTTATTATAGTTTATGCCATATTCATGTGCATCAAACATATGATAAATGGTTAAATGAAGAATTTGGCGAGAAGAAGATATGGTCTGAACTCTATAGCGATATAGAGAGGGTAGCAGAAATGACTATCCCCCATACGTTTTGACGATATGGAGTAACAATATGCAACGAAAAGGTGCAGGTGCAGTATACTTAAACATTTTCCATTGGGATATTATTGAATTCCTTGATACCAAAAAAATAAATGCCGATGAGAAGAGCCGTATTCAGTCTCTATCAATCGGAATTATCGTTCCAAGTAAGTTCTTTGAGCTTGCTGAGAAAAACGAACCTTTCCATGTTTTCGCGCCTTATACAGTATTTAAAGAGTACGGAAAACATTTAGATGATATAGATATCGACGAAATGTACGATGAATTAATGAGTAATCCGGAAGTGAAGAAGAAGCCACTAGATATTAGTGCGCGTGATATGCTTATTAAAATTGCTATGATTCAGCTGGAGTCTGGTTACCCATACTTAATGTTTAAATCAAATGCAAATAACCAGCATCCACTGAAGGATATTGGAACTGTGAAGATGTCGAACTTATGTACAGAAATCTTCCAGCTACAAGAAACTTCTGAAATAAATGATTACGGTACAGAAGACATTATCCGCCGCGATATTAACTGTAACTTAGGATCGTTAAATATCGTAAACGTAATGGAAAATAAAGAAATCCGTGAAGCAGTTCATGCGGGAATGGAAGCTTTAACAGCTGTTTCTGATATGACGATCATTCCGAATGCCCCAACTGTGAAAAAAGCAAATGATGAGCTTCATTCAGTTGGACTTGGAGCAATGAACTTACATGGATATTTAGCAAAAAATAAAATGGCTTATGAAAGTGCTGAAGCGAAAGAATTCGCTCGTACATTCTTTATGATGTTAAATTACTACTCGATTGAGAAAAGTATGGAGATCGCTAAAGAAAAAGGCGAAACATTTAAAGACTTCGATAAGTCTGATTATGCAAACGGCACATACTTTGAAAAGTATGAAACGACAGATTACAGCCCAGTAACTGAAACAGTTCAGCAATTATTTGAGGGAATTCATATTCCAACAAAAGAAGATTGGACAAGTTTAAAAGAGCAAGTACAGAAGAATGGTTTATACAACTCATATCGTCTTGCAATCGCTCCGACACAATCGATCAGTTACGTTCAAAATGCAACTTCAAGCGTAATGCCAATCGTAAGTCAGATTGAATCAAGAACGTATGCGAATGCGACAACATATTATCCAATGCCGTATTTATCAAAAGATACGTTCTGGTACTATAAATCTTCTTACGATATGAATCAGTTTAAATTAATTGATTTAATCGCAGAAGTTCAAGAACATATTGACCAAGGAATTAGTACTATTCTTTATGTTAATAGTGATATTTCAACACGTGAGTTAGCACGTTACTACATTTATGCACATAAAAAAGGCTTGAAGAGTCTTTATTATACGAGAACACGTAAATTAAGCGTGGAAGAGTGCGTGGCTTGTACCGTTTAATATAAAAAGTGAGACATTATGAGCAGGGTTTTTCTGAACCCTGCTCATGCTTAGTTATCAATTTTTTTATGTTTATTTAGAGAAGGGGCGATTTAATGCGTGCGGTAAACTGGAACAAAAAAGAAGATGATTTTAGTTTAATGTTTTGGAAGCAAAACATCGCTCAGTTTTGGACAGAAGAAGAAATCGCAGTGTCTTCTGACAAAAATACTTGGGCACAATTATCAAAAGAAGAGCAAATTGCTTATAAGCGTGTATTAGGTGGTTTAACACTTTTAGATACGAAACAAGGTGGCGAAGGGATGCCACTTGTACTTGTTCATCTTGAAAATTTACAAGCGAAAAGTGTATTAGCTTTCATGGGCGCTATGGAAGAAGTACATGCGAAGAGTTACAGCCATATTTTCACAACGTTAGCTACTGAAGAAGAAATTGATGATATTTTTGAATGGGTAGATAACCATCCATTACTTGAGAAAAAAGCTGGTATTGTTACTAGTTACTATCGTCGCTTATTAAAGCCTGAAGTAACGAAAAAAGAGTTATACATGGCAATGGTAGCAAGTGTGTTCTTAGAAAGTTACTTATTCTATAGTGGATTCTTCTATCCACTTTACTTAGCTGGTCAAGGTAAATTGACGGCAAGTGGTGAGATTATTAACCTAATAATTCGTGACGAGTCAATTCACGGCGTATTCGTTGGTATTTTAGCACAACAAATCTTCACAGAACTTTCTGCAGAAGAGCAACAAGAAGTACAAACGGAAACGCAAGAGTTATTAATGGAACTGTATGAAATTGAATTGGCATATACAGAAGAAATTTACACTTCTATCGGTCTTGTAGAGGATGTAAATCGTTTCGTTCGTTACAATGCGAATAAAGGACTTATGAACTTAGGGCTTGAGCCGAAGTTTGAGGAAGAAGAAATTAACCCAATCGTTTTAAATGGTTTACGTACAGATACGAAAAACCATGACTTCTTCTCTGTAAAAGGAAATGGCTACGTAAAAGCAACGAATGTTGAAAAGTTAGCAGACGATGACTTCGTATTCAATTTTTAATATAGTGTTATAGAAAAAGCTGTCTTTATAGAAAAGACAGCTTTTTTGCTATGAATAGTTTACATAATGTTATTATTTCATGGAAATATTTTAATCTTGTAAAAGCCCAATTTTTTAGGAAGTGAGAATGAAAAAACAAGGATTAAAGTTGTATTTTTCATATTTAGTCGTATGAGAGATTGAATAACTTATGTCAAAATGAATAAAAAATGAGAAGAAATGAGGACCAACTCCACCTATACGTTCTTTCTAGTATTGAATTTTCAAATGCTAGAAATTTTGGCTTGAAAATTGCATGAATATTTAAAAAGTAACAAAAAGGGAGGTAATACTCGGTGTGATATATAGTTATTTGAAAACGCTTCCTTTTGATTGTCGATTTTTAAATGGAAATTAGATAGAGAACGTAGGAGGAATGATAGGTGGGGAAAGTAGTTGGTTTAAAACGTTCATTAGGGCTTTGGTCAATTGTTATGCTAGGGGTCGGGTATATGACACCGATGGTTGGGTTTGATACATTTGGAATCGTTTCTGAAAAAACGGGTGGTCATGTTCCAGGAGCTTATCTTATTGCATTAGCGGGGATGTTGTTTACCGCTGCAAGCTACGGCAAAATGGTAAAGGCTTTTCCTACCGCAGGATCTGCTTATACGTATACACAGAAGACAATTAGTGCAAGGCTTGGGTTTCTTGTTGGATGGTCCGCGTTATTGGATTATTTGTTTCTACCAATGGTGAACGCACTATTAACGAGAATTTATATGTCAGCATTTTTCCCAAGTGTTCCTAGTTGGGTATGGGTCATTGGCTTTGTTCTCCTGGTTACATTAATAAATATGATTAGCGTAAATGTTACTGCTAATTTCAATACGTTCTTAGTAATATTTCAAGTGTTAGTAATGGCCGTATTTGTTTTTCTAGTTATAAAAGGCTTATTAGCGGGAGAGGGAACAGGAGAAGTTTTTTCCATTCAGCCGTTTTTTCAATCAGATATACAAATATCACCGTTAGTTGCAGGTGCAACAATTCTTTGTTTCTCATTTTTAGGTTTTGATGCAGTAACTACATTTTCAGAAGAGACACCAAACGCCAAAAAAACAATTCCTCGAGCTATTTTTCTTACTGCTTTAATCGGCGGAGTTTTATTCATTACTACAACGTATTTTACACAATCTATGTTTCCAGATACATCTGTATTTAAAAATCAAGAATCAGCATCCCCAGAAATTGCGCTATATGTTGGCGGGAAATTATTTCAAGCTTTCTTTTTAGTAGGAACCCTTATGGGGACACTTGCGTCTGGTTTAGCTTCTCAAACAAGTGTATCCAGGTTATTATACGTAATGGGGCGAGATAATGTAATTCCGAAGAAAATATTCGGATACATTCATCCTCGCTGGAGAACCCCAGTATATAATATTATTTTTGTAGGAATTATTTCGCTCTTCGCTATATTCATTGATTTAGAAACAGCAGCATCTCTTATTAACTTTGGAGCGCTTATTGCATTTACATTTGTTAATTTGTCTGTAATTTCTTACTATATAATCAAGAAAAAAAGATATAAGACGATAAAAGATTTCTTAAATTACTTAGTTATGCCTATTTTGGGTGCTGCTACTGTAGCCGTACTATGGTTTAATCTCAATATCCATTCACTTATTTTGGGACTTTGCTGGGCTGCTATTGGAATTGGGTACCTTCTATATGTTACAAATATGTTCCGTTCAGCTCCTCCGCAAATGCATTTTGAAGAAGCACAGGAAATATAAAAAGAAAAAGGCATCGGATAAGTTCCGATGTCTTTTTTTTATATTTGATAATCATGCAGCATTGCATAAGTCATTCAAAGATTCATAAGTAAAGGGGGTGACACGATATGATTAACGTAGTATTTTCACTTGGCACGATTATTGCTTTGTACAATTAGTAAAAATATAAAGAGGGGTGTTATCGTGCCGATTCAATCAGAAAAACATACAAATACAGTTGAAGTTGAAAATCCTTTAGAGGAATTTCAAGCTATATTAAAAGAGGCGCTTCATTTTTTAAGTTATCCAGACGAAGTATTCGAATTTCTGAAAAAACCGATGCGTTTTTTAGAAGTAAGCATTCCTGTTCGAATGGATGATGGAACAACAAAGGTATTTCAAGGGTATCGCGCTCAGCATAACGACGCAGCAGGGCCAACAAAAGGTGGTATTAGATTTCATCCAGATGTTACGGCAGAAGAAGTAAAAGCACTTGCTGGCTGGATGAGCTTGAAATGTGGAGTGACAGGACTGCCATATGGAGGCGCAAAGGGCGGGATTATTTGTAATCCACAGGAGTTGAGTTTTAGAGAACTAGAGTTACTGAGTCGTGGGTATGTAAGAGCAGTAAGTCAAATTGTGGGGCCGACGAAAGATATTCCAGCACCTGATATGTATACAAATGCGCAAATTATGGCTTGGATGCTAGATGAATATGACCATATCAGGGAGTTTGACTCTCCAGGCTTTATAACCGGGAAGCCATTAATGCTAGGAGGATCACAAGGGCGGGAAACAGCAACTTCTAAAGGTGTATTGTATACACTTCAGTTAGTAAGTGAGTTAAAACAAATTCCGCTACAAAATATGCGAGTTATTATTCAAGGGTTTGGGAATGTTGGAGGTTATTTGGCAAAATATTTATATGATATTGGTGTGAAAGTAGTCGGGGTATCAGATGCTATAGGAGGAATTTATAATCCAGACGGTCTAGATGTTCCTTATTTACTAGAAAACAGAGATTCTTTCGGTGTAGTATCGAATCTCTTTAGTAAAATAATTTCTAATCAGGAGTTGTTAGAAAAAGAATGTGATGTACTCATTCCGGCGGCAATTGGAGGAGTCATTACAAAACATAATGCAGGAAAGCTTGGATGTAAGATTATCATTGAGGCTGCAAATGGACCAACAACAAAAGAGGCGATAACCATGTTAGAAGAAAAAGGAATTTTGGTTGTTCCAGATATTTTAGCAAACTCTGGTGGCGTGATTGTTTCATATTTTGAATGGTGTCAAAATAACCAAGGATATTACTGGACAGAGCAATATGTTGATCAATGTTTAAAGGAGAAAATTACATCTAGTTTTTCTAACGTACTTGATACTTCTAAACGCTTTGGAGTAAATATGAAAATTGCTGCTTATATGGAAGGGGTTCGCAAGATTGTAGAAGCATCGCGTCTAAGAGGTTGGTTGCATTTTTAACCTAAAGGGAGGGCTAAAATGAAACTGGATATTTTATTAGAAGAAGTGGAGAGACAACAAATCGGTTATTACTGTATTGTGTCGAATAGTCATCGTTACGATATAGCTGTTACGTATTCGCAACAGTTTCTTGGAAAAGCAATGGTTACCTCAATTCAAAATGGGAGAATGGTTTTATTAAGCCAAGAAGATATTGGAGAGGAACAATATTGGGCAACAAGGTTAGGCATTGAGGTAGAGGACATAGAAGAGTTTCAAAGCTTTTTCTATATGATTCTTCAGTCACAAAGGTTAGAAGAACAATATTAATAGAATAAAAGAAAGGGATGATTGATTATGTATTATGATATTATTACGAGTCCGTGTTATGGAATAATTGAAAAAGTGTCTATCGATAAGGATTCTCGAATTTATGAATGGGAGCCATTATTCGCTATTAAAGATATGAATGGTAAACTGGAAGTAATTAAGATGGGATGTAGTGGAGAAGTTCAATCTTTAGAAGTAGAAGCGGGAGATAAAGTAATTCCAGGTATGGTATTAGCTTATATTCAAGAAGATCTTTTCGTTAGTGGTAGTGATTAATGATAGAACTATGAGGAAGATGGAGGCACTCATCTTCCTTTTTTTATTAAATAAAGAAAGAAATGTTTTATTTTCAGATTAATTAAAAAAATCTGTTTTTAATGATACAATACAAATTAAATAGTTCAAAGGAGGAATAGCAGAATGTTTTCCATCGCTCATACAAAAATTAGACCCATAGTTTCTCTACCTATCGATCAATCTGAAAAGGAATGGAATATAGATGTTAAAAATATAAAAGAATCGTTTCTATTTTTAAAAAGAGGAGAGAAATTATTTGCATACGTTCATGTGAAGGATCTGCTATCAAATAGTAAGGAATTAACTTCTAAGCTATTACTTTCAAATGCTGTTTCACTAGATACAATATGTCATCTTAGTAAAGATATTTCTTTAACAGCTCTTTTTCAAATTATTGGAGCGCCGATTGCCATAGTAAAAAATGAAGTGGATGAGCTAACAGGATATATAAGAAGAGAGGATGTTTTTGCAGAACTATTTAAACAAGAAAATCAGAGTGTTGATATATTAAAAATTATTTTAACGTCTATTCCAATGGGGATTTTTGTAGTAGATCGTGAAAAGAAAATTGTAAATTGCAATGAGTCTGGTTTGAAGATGATTAAATCGACTCCTGAAAAAGTTATGAATGTACCAGCAAAACTGATTTTTAACGAAGAGCACATTAATAACGTATTTACAACGGGAAAAACGATCTTGAATCAATTACAAATCACAAATGAGATGGGTGTATTAGTTGACTATAGTCCAATTCCAAACTTTGATCAAAGTATTGAAGGAATGGTTATTATTGTGCAAGATTTGCCGATGGTCGAGGACATGGCGATGGAAATTGAATATATAAAGGATTTAAATAAAGATTTACATGCAATTTTGTCTAGCATTTATGATGAAATATTAGTTGTTAATCATAAAGGGGAATTAATTCGTTATAGTGAAACTGTTATCAATGATTTTTGGGGGAGTAATTTGAAGGACTTGTTAGGAAAAAATCTTTTAGACCTAGAAAAGAAAGGATTATTTAGTCCATCGGTTACGCGATTAGTGTTGGAAAAACAAAAAAAGGTATCAGTTGTACAAGAAACAAAAAGCGGAAGAAAAATATTAGCAGTTGGAAACCCTGTATTTAATGAAAACGGAGAGCTTCATCGTATTATTATTGCCTCCAGGGATATTACCGAAGCAACGAGATTGAAGACGGAATTACATGAAATAAAGAAGATATCAGAGCAATATAAGAAGGAGTTAGATGACTTTAAAAATAAAGATCGTTTTCTTAAGAAGCTTATCTACTGTAGTCCGAAAATGGAGCAAATTATTAACCAAGCTAAAAAAATAGCAGATTTTTCTTCCAATGTTCTTATTTCTGGAGAATCTGGCGTCGGAAAAGAAGTAATTGCTCAGGCAATTCATCAACTTGGAAACCGATCTTCAAAGCCATTTTTAAAATTAAATTGTGGTGCAATTCCAGAAACTTTGCTAGAAAGTGAACTATTTGGTTATACGAAAGGTGCTTTTACAGGAGCCGATAAAAATGGAAAAGAAGGATATTTTAAGCGGGCGGATCAAGGTATTTTATTTTTAGATGAAATTGGAGAAATGCCTTTACATTTGCAAGTAAAATTGCTTAGAGTCCTGCAGGAACAAGAAGTAATTCCTATTGGAAGTACAACACCTATGAAAATAAATGTACAAATTATTGCTGCTACAAATAAGAGCCTTGAAAAGATGGTCGAATCTGGAACATTCCGTGAAGATTTATTTTATCGGCTAAATGTAATTCCACTGCGAGTTCCTTCTCTACGAGAGCGAATGGAAGATGTTCCGGTACTTGCCTTTCATTTCTTACAACAGTTAAATGAAAAATATAATAAAAATTATCATTTAACTCCAGATGCGCTTAGCTTACTAGAGTTTTACTCATGGCCAGGAAATGTACGTGAATTACAAAATATGATTGAACGTTTAGTAGTATCAGCAGACGATCCAGTAATTGAAGCGGAGTTTGTTAGTAAGTTTTTAACAACTGGTTATGACTTTAAAAAATCAAAACCAGTTATTACAAGAGTATTACCATTACAAGAAGCACTACATTCTGTAGAAGAACAATTGATTTTACTTGCAATGAAGCAGTACAAAACAACGACTAAGGCTGCAAAAGCTCTTGGAATCAGCCAATCTTCAGTGAGTCGCAAATATCAAAAGATTGTTAGTGAAAAAGAGATAGCGGCTGATATCATCTCATATTCCTAAAAAAGGAGAAGGTCACATAGACTTCTCCTTTTTGTGTGTGCTCAGCATGTACATATTCTCTGGGATTCAAGTCCCGAGTGGTGAAGGCGGTAGCGGAAATGATTAAAGTTTCACTTTATGCAAAATGGAATAGTGTATGCGGAAATGCATAAAATGTTTGTTGTTTTTAAGAAAATAGTCAGTTTATCCCGCTATTTGTGGGCAGTAAAACTCCCACCTCAAAATTCAGGTGGAGCAAAGAAGTTAGGTGGAAGCCCTGCTGTCCGTAAATGCCCGATTGGTGAGGGCTAATTAAAGTTTCACTTTATGTATGATTCTTTTGAATTTTAAATATTGGCATGGAAATTGCATATAAATATATAAACGATCGATGAAGGGGGATTCAATATAGTGCTAGATTTAAAAATGTATGTAAACGGTGAATGGAGAGACTCTAGTGATCAAGAAAAAAGAACGATTATTAACCCTGCGAATGGCAAGGGTATAGCATATGCACCTGAGGGAACGATTGAGGATGCAAAATACGCGATAGAAGTGGCAAGAACGGCTTTCGATAGCGGAATTTGGTCAGCAACATCCACTGCTGAAAGGGCATCATATTTATTTAAAATAGCAGATGAAATTGATAAAAATATGGAAGAATTAGTATACCTTGAAACAATGGATAATGGAAAAACGTACCGTGAGGCAGAAGGAGATATTGGAGATGCAGCGGCTTGTTTTCGCTATTATGCCGGATTGATTACAAAGCCAGATGGTCAAACATATCATGTAGCCGATCCGATGCAAGCGATGGTTGTAAGAGAGCCAGTTGGTGTTTGTGGATTAATTGTTCCATGGAATTATCCGCTATTGATGAGTGTATGGAAAATTGCACCTGCTTTAGCAGCTGGAAATACCATTGTGTTTAAACCTTCTGAAGTGACACCAATCACTGCAACAAAACTATTCGAAATCATTGAAAAAGTAGGGCTACCAAAAGGTGTTGCCAATATGGTAATGGGGGCCGGTCCAATAGTAGGAAATGAAATTGCAGCGAGTAATAAAGTGGACATGATTTCCTTTACAGGTGGAACAAAAACAGGTAAGCACATTATGAGAACAGCGGCAGATAATATGAAAAAGATTTCGTTAGAACTTGGAGGGAAATCTCCAAATATTATTTTTGCAGATGCAGATTTTGAGACCGCTATTGATTATGCTCTATTCGGTATTTATGCAGGTAGCGGACAAGTATGTTCAGCAGGATCAAGAATCCTTGTCGAAGAAAATATTTATGATAAATTTGTTAATAGTTTTGTAGAGCGAGCACAGCAAATTAACGTTGGGCCTGGTGATAATCCAGAATCAGAAATGGGGCCACTTGTAAGTCAAGAACATATGGAAAAAGTATTGCGTTACATTGAAATCGGGAAAGACGAAGGTGCAAACGTTGCTTGCGGAGGTAGACGAATAATGGAGGATGGAAAAGGTGATGGTTTCTTTATTGAACCAACAGTCTTTGTCAATGTAAAACCTGATATGCGTATTGTCCAGGAAGAAATCTTCGGTCCTGTTGTAGTAATTCAAAAGTTTAAAGACGAACAGGAAGCAATTGAGTTGGCAAACGGTACAGACTATGGTTTGGCTGGAGGAGTATTTACAGTTGATGGTGCAAAAGCAATGCGTGTGATTCGCAAACTTCGCGCAGGAATTACGTGGATTAATAGTTATCATCCAACATACAATGAGGCACCTTGGGGCGGATATAAGCAAAGTGGTATAGGTCGTAGTCTAGGGACGTTTGGGTTAGAAGAATTTCAAGAAATTAAGCAGATTAATATAAATCTAGAAGTAGAGCCAATAGGTTGGTTTGCAAATAAAAAAAATGTAGGAGTGAATTAGATGGAAACGAACGTGAAAAATAAATTGAATGAGAAAGAGTCAAATGTAAATGAGTATATTACGAAAGTACTACAGTTAATTGAAAAAGAAAAGGTTACTGAAGAAGAGGCAAACTGGATTCAAAAAGAAACAGTAGACGGATTTAGAGAGCATGTAAACCCTGGTTTTCTTGCTTATAGAAAAACAGTAACAAAAGATGGACAATTTGCAGCAGTAGAGTGGTCAGATGAAGGATCTTGTTTCATGGATATTAACGGTAAAAGATATATTGACTGTTTAGGTGGATTTGGAATTTATAATGTTGGTCACCGTAATCCGAAAGTGGTAAAAGCTGTGACAGATCAATTAAAACGTCAAGCATTACACAGTCAGGATTTACTGGATCCACTTCGAGCAATGCTTGCAAAGATTTTAGCGGATATTACACCTGGTGATTTGAAATACGCCTTCTTCACAAATAGTGGAACAGAAAGCGTAGAGGCAGCATTAAAACTAGCAAAAATGTATAGTGAACGAACAACTTTCATTGCTACAACGCGTGCTTTCCATGGTAAGAGCCTTGGTGCTTTATCTGGGACGGCAAAAGGAATGTTCCGTAAGCCATTTTTACCATTAATTCCGGGTTTCCGTCATGTTCCGTTTGGCGATATTGATATGATGAGAAAAACATTTGAGACATGTGCATTAGTGGGAGAAGATGTTGCAGCAGTTATTTTAGAACCAATTCAAGGAGAGGGCGGTATTATTTTACCTCCAGAAAATTATTTGAAACAAGTACGAGAGCTTTGTGATGAGTTTGGATCACTCCTTATCTTTGATGAAGTACAAACTGGAATGGGACGTACAGGAAAAATGTTTGCTGCAGAATTATATGATGTCGTGCCGGATATTATTTGTCTTGCGAAGGCGTTTGGTGGAGGTGTAATGCCAGCGGGAGCTATTGTTGCGAAAGAAACAGTATTCAAAAGTTGGTTTGAAAATCCATTTATGCACACAACAACGTTTGGCGGGAATCCTCTTGCATGCGCTGCTGCAATTGCAACAATTCATGTATTATTGGAAGAGAAATTACCGGAACGAGCGATGGAAGTTGGGGAGTATTTCTTAAATGGATTGAAACAAGCAGCAGAAGGACATGAAGATAAAATCTTTGAAATCCGTGGTCAAGGTTTAATGATTGGGATTGAATTCCATAAAGACGAGATTGGTTATGAAGTGTCAAAGGCGATGTTTGATCAAGGTATTCTTGTTGCGGGAACATTAATTAATTCAAAAACAATTCGTATTGAACCATCCCTTACAATTAGCTATGAAGAAGTAGATACAGTTATTAATACGTTTAAATCTGTGCTAACTCAAGTAAAAGTAAAATAAATTTCGCATAAGATTATATGTGAATTCAAACGATTGAAACTATAATTAGAATAGATTTACTTATATTGTATTACAGGAAGGCAGTGTAACGAAAAGTTACACTGCCTTTTTATTACATTTTTTGTTTTAAGTATTTACATGTAATTTGTCTTAGTGTACTATTTAACTAACACACTAAGACAGGAGGGGAGAAATGAAAATCGAGTTTTCTCCAAATACACCAATTTACATTCAAGTAATGGAATACATAAAGAAAGAAATTGTAACGGGTCATTTATCGCCTGGTGATAAAATTCCCTCTGTACGTGAATTAGCGAGTGAATTACAAGTAAATCCAAATACGATTCAACGTACATTTCAAGAGTTAGAGCGGGATGGAGTTGTAGTAACACGTAGAGGAATGGGACGATATGTAACGAATGAAGGGGAGAAGATTATGGAGCTGCGAAAAGATATGGCGAAAGAATTACTTCATTCTTTTATAGATGGAATGGACAATTTAGGTTTTTCAGAAGAAGAAATTCTTACAATCCTTCGTTCTTCATTACATGAGAAAAGGGAGGAGAGCGAATGACAGAGTTATTAAAAATAGAAAATCTATGGAAGCGGTACGGATTAAAAGCAGTGATCCGTGAGTTAAACATAGAGATTACAGAAGGAAAAATCGTTGGGCTTGTTGGAGATAACGGAAGCGGGAAAACGACGTTATTAAAAATGATTGCAGGATTGCAGCATCCTTCTGAAGGCAGCATAGTAATTAACGGTAAAAAAGTAGGGTTAGAGACGAAAGAAATCGTTTCATTTATGTCTGATAAGCCAGTCTTTGATGATTGGATGACTGTAAAAGATGCCCTATTTTTCTATCGAGATTTTTATAAAGACTTTGATATTCAAAGAGCAGTAGATACGATTGCAGAATTTAAAATACCGTTAGAAGAAAAAATTATAGCATTATCAAAAGGGATGATTGAAAAGCTTCAAATTATTTTAACATTTTCTCGAAAAGCGAAGTTATATGTACTAGATGAACCACTTGGCGGGATTGATCTTGTTTCTAGAAAACACGTATTAGATCTCATTCTACAATTTTATAGAGAAGATTGTACCATACTAATCTCAACTCATTTAATAAATGAAGTTGAAAATATTTTTGATGAGGTAATCTTTTTAAAAGATGGAGAAATTGTATTGTATGAAAATGTAGAAGAACTTCGTTTTCAGAGAGGAAAAGCAGTTCATGAATTGTTTAAGGAGGTGTTTAGTAAGTGAAGTCAATATTGTCCTATTTGTGGAATGTGAATAAGAAAAGATACATTGTCGCTTTTTTACTTTTTGTGCTAATTGAAGCTGTTTTGTTTTCACAAATGATTGTAAGGAAGAGTGATGCGGCTATCGATAGACAAGAGGGCATATTTGGAATCATTATGATTATATTTATTTTTTATGCCATTTATATGTTTATACAAACAATGAAATCATATTCACGCTTACTGACTAATCCAATGTTACGTCTTACAGCACTATCTGGGAAACAATATGTGTTTTCTATGCTTATCTTCTTTTATATTGTGATGGCTATGTGGTATGGAATAGTTGGGATTCTTTTCTACGTAGGTTATGTATTAGCATTTCCTACGACGTATGTATATATAGATGCAAAAGAGATTTTGCAAGCAGGCATTATTAATAATTTAATATATACAATGAGTGATTTATTTGAGTTTTTATTTGCGGTGTTACAAATTTTATTAGTAGTTACTTTAGTTAAATTGCTGACTAAAAAGAAAAAGGCACAAAATATACTGATAGTAATTATTTCTTTAGTAATAAATATAGCCTTTACTTTAGTCTCCGTATTGTTAGGAAAATTAATCCCAACTTTCCAATGGTTGCGGAGAGATGAATATAAGAGTGAAAGCGGAAATCTGCTTATAGATATGTTTAATAATAATGGGTTTAATGCTCTTAATATAAGTTTTATGCTAATTGCTAGTATTTTAATCGTTTATTTAATCGCTTATATTATCGACAAAAAACTAGAAGTTTAAAGGAGGAATCATCATTGGGAAATGTAGTAGTGAAATTAGAAAATGTCCGAAAAAAAATCGGTAGAACAGAAATTATTCGGGGCTTATCATTTGAGGTTCGAGAAGGAGAGGTATACGGATTCCTTGGACCGAACGGTAGCGGTAAGACAACGACAATTCGTATGATGACAGGTCTTATTTCTATGACAGAAGGCGATATTACAATTTGTGGTCATAGTATTCGCACAGAGCGTGAAAAGGCGCTAGAGCAAATTGGAGCGATTGTAGAAAATCCCGAGCTATATGATTATATGACTGGAATGCAAAATTTAAAGCATTTTGCGAACATGGCGATTACCCCAATTAGTAAAGAGCGCATCGCTGAAATTGTAAAGCTTGTTGAATTAGAGCATGCGATTCATAAAAAGGTGAAAACATACTCACTTGGTATGAAACAGCGTTTAGGAATTGCGCAGGCGTTACTTCATCAGCCGAAAATCTTAATTTTAGATGAACCGACAAATGGATTAGATCCAGCTGGTATTCGCCAAATTCGTGATTATTTACAACGATTAGCGAAAGAAGAAAATATTGCAGTCATTGTATCAAGTCATTTATTAAGTGAAATTGAATTAATGTGTGATCGTGTAGTTATTATAAAGCAAGGTGAGTTTGTACAAGAGTATAACTTACATGAACAAGCGAAGCATGATGAAACAGTTGTAGTTGCATTTGAAGTAGATCAAGTTCAAAAAGCGAACGAAATTATTAAAGGTAAAGTACAAGGAAATGTAGCTGTGGCATCTGTAATGAAAGAAGAGATTCCGCAAATTGTAAAACAGTTAGTGAATGCTGATGTACTCGTATACGGTGTTACTGTTCAAAATAAAACGTTAGAGGATGAGTTCTTAGCGATTACAGGGGGAGTGAAAGCGTAATGTTTAAATTAATTCAAAATGAATTTTTAAAGTTACATGCGAAAAAAGGTATGTACATTTTAATAGGTGTAATTGCAGCATTGGAGATTTTGGGAGTTTTAGCGATGCTGAAATGGGGAGGAGGAAATGAGTTTAAAGGATCATATTTAGATTTTGTAAGTTCAGAGATTGGTTTAATTACCTTATTTGCAACAATTTTTGGAATTACGATTGCGTCTCGTACAATTACTGATGAGTTCCAAAAAGGTACAATTAAGCAGTTATTAATCCGTCCGAGAAAACGAATTACAGTTTTGTTCTCTAAATATATTACAGTGTTACTTACTATATTATTTATCATATTTGCTAGCACGTTAATCGCAATGATTATTGGCGGGATTGTAATGGATGGTAGTAAAACAGGAGTAACGTTAGGAATCGTAATGAAGTCCATTTTATATCAAGTACTTTCACCGTTCTTCTTTGCAACTCTTTCATTTTGCTTAGCTAATGTATTTAGAAATTCTGTATTACCATTAATTATTACGATGTTCCTATTTTTCTTACAAGGACCAATTAATATGGTACTAATGATGTTTGCAAAAGGTGTAGCGAAATTTGTGGTGTTTTTCCATTTAAATTTAAGTGTTTACGACAGTAATAAATTAGTAAGTGGCGGAGTAGAACCACCATTTACAGAATTTACGTTTACAACTTCATTATTACTTGTGGTTGCATATTTTGCTGTATTACTTGTAGCATCAAGTGTATTATTCCAAAAACGTGACGTATTATAGTAGAAAAAATCCCCGTGTTAACGGGGATTTTTATTAACCAGCTTTTTTGATTTATGTAGCTTTTAAGTGTGGCAGATACATATTTACTTAGGAACATAATTGTAACTAAGTTGAAGAACATTGATATGGTATATCAAATAGGATTGTTATTATGTAATTTAATACGTATATTATTCGGAATAAAGTGAGAAAAATAGGAAGATTTTCAACTATATTCATATTATAATTTAGTTATCCGGCCATTTGTGGAGAAGGGCTACCCATAAAATACTGAATAAAGTTTCACTTTATATCATCTCTGGAGGTGTTCCATATGCAACATGCATTTTCACGTATAAGGCTACGTAGTTTTTTTGGATGGATGATTATAGGGATGTTCCTGACGATGATTCCATTAAGTTTATCAGGTGCTTCTGACAATACGATAGAGTTGCTGTCACAAATATCAATATTTTTTGCATTTCCACTATTGTGGCTATATTTAAAAACAAGTAAAAATAATGTTGTTTTTAAAAGCTTTTTTGATAAGCCTGGACGTTTACATTGGGGGTTAATTGTATTAGCAACGATCATGGGAATGGTTTTTGCAGTCGGTATATCCCAAATTCAATTTTATATTTTAGCACATACTTTACCTGATTTCTTAGTTACCATGTTAGAAGATGGAAATGTAATTAATACGAGTAACATATACATGACGGTATTTACTTTCATTTCAGCATGTGTATTAGCCCCAATAATGGAAGAGGTTATTTTTAGAGGTTTTTTCTTGCAGCGAATGGCTTACAAATGGGGGATTAAACGAGCGGTTATTATATCCTCTCTTATTTTTGGACTAGGACACTTTGATGTTATCGGTGCTTTCATGTTCGGTGTTATTATGTGCCTTCTATACATAAAGACAAAAAATATATGGACGAATATTGCTGTGCATGCTCTAAATAATTTGATTGCAACGAGTATGCAATTTGTAGGTGGAGATGGAAGTGACGCAATCTCGATTACTGAATTACAAGCACAAAGTAATTTATGGATCGGCATTGGTCTTGTGATTATCGGTTTATTATGGTTCATTCCTTTTACTTGGAACCAGTGGCGTACAGTAAAAGAAGTTGGTGTGCCACCGATTCGTTTCATAAATGAAGAAAAAGTAGTGAATACATCAGAAGAAAATGAAATATATAGCCAAGTGATAGTAACAGATAGATTGATGGCTGTAGAATTACCTGATGAAGCTGTAAATAAGCTTCGGTTAGAAGAAAATGATTATGTAACAGTTTCTGTAGAAGAAGATAAAATTGTTATAAAGAAAGCGCATAATAGATAATTAAAAAGTAGCTCCTAAAGAGCTACTTTTTAATTTGTAATAATCTCTACACGAAAATTATTACCGTTCTTTACATATTTAATATCTGTAACGATCCGAACGGTTTTTAGAAGTTCAACTTTTTCACCAATTCGAGGGATGGTCGGAACATTGTCCCAAATACCAAGCAAGTCATCTAATTGTGCCGTTTTTTCATAAAACCAGATTTTCAATGTAAAGCCCCTTTCTCGAACTTTATGTATTTTAATACATGATATATCATTTTTATTCTTAATGTAAGGGGTTTTTACTCTTTTTGTGAATAAAGATGAATTAATCTTCTGGGAATATATGTTCAATGTCCGGAGTAAGAGCTACTTCTGATAATACGATATGAGAAACTGTCGTTGCATATGAAGAAACATCATTGATAAATTCTTCAAGTTCAACGAGTGAAGGAACAGAGATTTTTACAATGTAGCACAAGCTTCCTGTTACTCGGTAACAAAAACTTGCAGATGGATAAGACTGAATAAACTGTTGCATACGTGTTGTATCACCATTTTTTAAAGTGATTTCTAAAATACAATCTAAAACAAGTCCTGCTTTTTTATAATTGATATCGATTGTGTATTTTTGAATAATCCCTTCACTTTCAAGTTTACGTACACGTTCTGTAGTAGACGGAGCCGATAAGTTTACTCGTTTTGCTAATTCACGCATCGAAAGGCGGCTATCATTATATAATTCATTTAAAATTTTTCGATCAACACGGTCTAATTGCATTTGTAAATATACCTCCAGTAAAATGATAATTTTTGTAAAGAAAAATTAAAAATTAAGATTCATATGAAATGTAAAGTGAACTTTATTTATTTTACAATAAAAAAGAAGGAAATAGGAGGGGAAATGATGGAGAGAATTACATTATCAAATGTAGGAGATACAAAGTTTCAAAAATTATTAGGTCATAATCCAGATATATTAAATTCGTGGAGTACGTTAGAGAATACACTGTATAGTACAGGGGCCCTTTCCGTAGAGTTAAAGGAGCAAGTAAGAAGAACATTAGCGTTTGGGAATGAATGTCCGTACTGTATGGCAAAGGGAAAGCCGGATGATATACAAAAAATAGAAGAAATTAGCGTAGCCGTTACTTTTGCACATGCATTTGTTCATGACCAAAAGGCGATAGATGATAATATGTTTCATATATTAAAACAATATTGGACTGAAAAAGAAATTGTAGAGCTTTGTGCCTATATTTGTTTTATTACTGCTTCGCAGCAACTTGGTTTTCTGTTTCAATTACAGCCCAATTAATTAGGAGGATATTATGCTGAATCAAGCAGCACTTATAATCATTGATGTACAGGAAGCATTTAACTTACCATACTGGGGCGTGAGGAATAACCTTTTGGCGGAAGAAAATATGAAAAGTTTGTTAGAAGAATGGAGAAAAAGAAAACTACCAGTTTTTCATATTCAACATGTAAATAAAGAAAATGTTCAATCGATGTTTTATCAACATGCGGAAACGGTAAACTTTAAAGAAGAAGTGCAACCAATGCCAGATGAAATAATTATCCAGAAATCCGTTAATAGCGCGTTCATTGGGACAAATTTGGAAGAACAATTAGGACAACAAAAATGTAATACGGTAGTGATTGTAGGATTAACAACAAATCATTGTGTGGAGACTACAACACGGATGGCAGGTTACAACGTATTTAGTGAGCGATGCGACGGCTACATTCAATCGTAAAGGTCTGGACGGGACAGAGTATAGTGCAGAGGACATTCACAATATGACACTTGTAAACTTACATGATGAATTTGCCAAAATCGTTACGATTGAAGGTGTTTTAAAATTATTTCAAGAAAATAATTGTGGAATTATGTAGAAAAAAATAAGAATATTTCGTATAATCTAAGTATAATCATTTTGAAAATAGGGGTGGCATCATATGGAGCAAATTTCAGTAAAGAAAATAGAAAAAGTACTCGTTTTAGCAGGAGAGGATAAACAAAAGCAAAAGGAATTTTATGAATTGCTCTTATCAACGGAGTTTTATGTTGCTGGTTCACTTGAAGCAGAAGACGGGGCAACGGAAGGAACACTTCGTTTGCGTCATTTCCAAGGAGAGGGTAGATGGATCGTTCCGTTCTTTACACAATTGAAATTTGTAAAAGATGTGTTGCCAGAAGGTACGCCCCTTATTACGATACGTGGAAAAGAATTATTTGGTGGCATTGAGAAGGATGCAACAGCTGTATTAAATGTTGGTACTGATATAAGTAAAACATTTATTCCAGAAGAGATTTCAGATATCTCATCTGGACGGATTTTTAATTATTATAAGTAAAAGGAAAAGCTTAGCAGCTTTTCCTTTTTAATTTGAACATGGAGTGGCTATACCAGAAGAAATAGAAACAGTTTTGTTAGTTGTATTTATTGTTGCTGTAGCTCCGAGGGGAATACCGATATTTGGACTTATATGTCCAATCGGTAAACCGAATAACACAGGTATATTATATGGCGTGAAATATTCATATAATATTGTTTGCAATGATTGAGATGGCTTAGAAGGGTTGCAGTCGTGACAACTTGTAAAAATAACGCCGCTGCATTCATTAAACTGTCCAGATAAAAGTAGTTGATTTAACATCCGGTCAATGCGGTACGGTTCTTCACCAATATCTTCAAGCAATAAAAGTTTATTTGATGTATTTATTTCATAGGGCGAGCCAATTATACTTGTTAACACAGTTAAATTCCCTCCAACTAATGTGCCTGTAACTGTACATGGAGAGGTAGGTACGATACATTCTGATGCATATAAGATAGATGAATACGGATGGAATAGTTGATTGAAAGAAGATAAGGAGAGAGAATCTATACCTTTTCCTAATTCTTCAATCATTGGACCATGAAAAGTAACCAGCTCCGCATAACGTGAAAAGGCAGTATGTAAAGCCGTAATATCGCTATATCCCCAAAAAATCTTTGGATTCCGTTGAATGATTTCATATTGAATGTAAGGGAGGAGACGAGCACTGCCGTAACCACCTCGTGCACAAAAGACTGCTTTGACCTCAGTATTTGTAAATGCTTCATGTATATCATCAAGACGAACTTGATCACTTCCAGCTAAATATCCATATTTTTCATAAACACTCTTTCCAATTATTACGGATAATCCCATCTCTTGTAATACGTTCACACCTTTTAATATATTCTCAAGTGTTGGTGGGCCAGACGGTGCAATAACCATTACTGTATCACCTTTTTGCAACGCATTTGGATAAATCATTGTTCTCAGCCTCCTTCTCTTTCAATATATTCGCTTGAGCGAAAGTTCAATCCTTGTAAAAGAAGGGGAAAGCATGTCATATAAAGAAGGTATAGGGAAAGTAGGAGGGAAAATGATGTTTACAAGTCGAGTAATAGATATATTACAAATTAAGTATCCGATTATTCAAGCAGGTATGGCAGGAGCGATTACAACGTCAGAACTTGTTGCAGCTGTGAGTAATAGCGGAGGATTAGGTACGCTTGGAGCAGGGTATATGAGTCCAGAACAAATCCGTGAAGCGATTTATAAAATAAGGGAACTAACAAATAAGCCTTTCGGTGTTAATTTACTTTTAACGAAAGAGATACAGATAGAAGAAGAGAAGGTAAACGAGGCGAAAGTATTACTTAGTGGAGTGAATAGAGAATTAGGTATAGAGGAAGAAAAGACTTTAAAACTTCCAAAAAGCTATAAAGAACAATTACAAGTATTATTAGAGGAAAAGGTACCAGTCGTTAGTTTTGCATTTCAAACGTTAGAAAAAGAAGAAATAGATGATTTGAAAAAGGAAGGGATAAAAGTTATCGGAACAGCTACCCATGTAGCGGAAGCGAAAGCACTTGCTAAGTTAGGGGTAGATATTATTGTCGGGCAAGGTAGCGAGGCAGGAGGGCATAGAGGAACGTTTATTGGGAAAGAACAAGATGCGATGATTGGTACATTTGCATTAATCCCGCAATTAGTAGCGGAAGTACCTCATATCCCGATTGTTGCAGCAGGTGGTGTAATGAATGGGCAAGGGCTTGTTGCGGCATTTGCGTTAGGGGCAGAGGCTGTTCAAATGGGATCAGCCTTTTTAACGAGTGAAGAAAGTATTACGCATGACGTGTATAAAGAGGCGATTTTACATAGTACAGATACGAGTACAACGGTAACCCGTGCGTTTTCCGGGAAATATGCACGGGGTATTCGTAATGAATTTATAGAGAAACATGAAGGAAGAGAAGAGAATTTACCGATGTATCCAGTGCAAAACGTATTAACTTCAAAAATACGTCAAGAAGCAGCGAAGCAAAATAAGGAAGAGTATATGTCGCTTTGGGCGGGACAAGCATCATCATTAGCACGAACGGAATCAGCTCAGCACGTAGTGAAACGTGTCATGAAAGAAGCAGAGAACGTAATTGAACAATTACAAGATGTATATAAAAAAAGACCACTTGAATAATTCAAGCGGTCTTTTCGTTAGTTTGCTTTATAAAATTGTTGGATAGCTTCGTCGATGTAAACCCAGCCTTTCCAACCTAAGTGCATATGATCTTTTAAGAAGTACTTATCATATTCATGATTTGAGAAATCAGCAATTGGATAGCCAGCTTGCTTAATTTGCTCATGAACTTTATTGTAGTATAATTCGCGTTTTTCTTTCGGGAAGCCAGCGTAATCATACCAAGGACCTTTTACAGGAACAGAAATGAAGAGCGGTTTTGCGCCAGATTGTTTTAATAAATCAAGTACAATTTGTAAATCTTCATATTCTGGTGATTGGTCATAAGCATCATTTTTTAAGTAACCTTCACGTTGTTTTAATTTCTTCTTAATTTTGCTATTGAAGTAATCATCTTCGATGCCATATTCGTTAGAGCTTGATTCTACTGCACCTGTTTGATCAGCATGCTTACGAGCTTCTTCCCAGTTCATTTGTTTCAATGATGGATCAAGCTGTTCTTTATGCGGCTTAATATTAAACATAACTGTAAATAAATCTTTACGATCTAGAATGTTACGATAAATATAAGCGAAAGGTTTAGCAGCAAGTGCTTTTACTTTATACTTTGTATCATCGTAGGCGATACCTTCAAGCGAAATTTTTAATAAAGTTTCTTTTTTAACAATCTCAAAGTTTAATAAGCGTTTTGCAATTTGTTTTTTCATTTCAGGTTTTAAATCATCGTTGAAAATGAAGTGGTAACCTTGTTGTTTTGAAAAGTTAGGTGCAAAGTGTGTCTCATCAATACCTTGTGGTACAAACCATTGCGGAGAAAGAACGAATATCATTTTCTTATCTTTCAATTGATCCATTGTAGATGCGAAGTTTAATACATGTACAAGGTCTTGTGTTCCACCGCGCCCAAGTAGGAATGGTGTGAATCCTTCAGGCTTTACTTTGAAATAATTCGATGGATGGAAAGCATCCATACGTGCGAATTCCGATGAACCGTACATCGGAAGATATTTCGGGTCTGCTAACATCTTTTGCTGTAAAATCATACTTTGAATCTTTTCTTCTTTTAAAGAAGTCGCAGCTTGTTCTACTTTCTCATCACTTAAAAGTGGAAGTAGGAAGCGCGTTGGAATAAGTAAGAATACAGCAAAAAGGGCCAATGCTAAAAGCATCGGACCAAATTTTACTTTGTTCATCGGATTTCTTCCAACTTTTTAATAACCATATTTGGTGTAGCCCACTCATCGCGGTCAAAATCAGAAATAGAAACTTCAATCTCTAAACGCTCTTGGAATTCTACTAATAAAGATACTACAGCGAAAGAATCAAGAATACCTTCTTCAAATAATTGAACATCTAAGTTTTCTTTCACAATATCGTTTTCACATACTTCTTCTAAAATATCTAATACTTGCTCTTTGAATTCTGCCATTTTTAAAATCTCCTTTATATCCGAAATATATTATATGTGCAACTTCTTAATAGTATAAGAAGGGTGCATTAAAAGTATCTGTTAAGGTGTCCAGAGAAGATCAGGAAACCGAAACATACAACGTGGAACGTAATTACAATCGCAAGGACGTGTGTAAATTTATTGTTTGGCCAAAACTTATGCTTCTTGTTTTTTCGTTCGAAAATATCGAATAAAATAAACAAGGCAGCGTGATAAAGACCATAAATAATGTATTGATACACATGCTCACCAGTAATATGCCATATTCCCATGATGAAAAAGTTTAAAAATGCACCGATATACGAAATTGTGTAACGGTTTTTAATTAACTTTTTCTTCGTTGCAAAAAAGACGAAACGCATGTAAATAAAGTCACGGAACCAGAATGATAAGGTCATGTGCCAGCGATTCCAAAAGTCTTTAATGTTACGACTAATGAATGGTTTATTAAAGTTTTCTGGAATTTTAATTCCCATCATATAACTTACACCAATTACAAATGAGCTATAACCGGCGAAGTCAAAGAATAAATATAAGCTATAGCTATACATGTAAATCATATTTGATAGGATTGTATCTTGCTGAGCGAATGCCGGATCCATAAAATATTGCTTTATTAAGTAAGCAATAATAAATTTATACAAGAAACCTTGGAAAATACGGTTTAGCCCTGTATATAGTAAATTTTGATATTCTTCTGCACTAGGTGGCTTTTGAATATCTTTTTGGAATCTGCGGTAACGATCGATAGGTCCCGTTGAGATAGCCGGGAAGAATAAAATGAATTCCCAAAAATTAAAGAAGGAAAGTTCTTTAATTAAATTATCACGAACTTCAAATACCATTTGTACTGCTCTAAATGTTACATAGGACATTCCTAAAAATACAACAAACTTTAGCTCAGGTACAAACGGTGCAATTTTTGCTAAAACAAGCGGTAAAATCGATAAAATAACAGCTATACAAAACGTGAATGTACTATTATTTTGTTTTCTTAAAATTAAATAGCCTTTAATAAGGGCATATTGCCAAATAATAAATGCGGCTAACATGATTGCTTGCTTCGGTTTATCAGAGAAGATAATAACGAGCATTACTAATGTTAAAACGGCATTATATTTACGCAACATTTTACCTTTTAATCCAGCTATGATAGTAGGTATTAATAAAATGCCTACTATAGCGAAAAAATAAAATGATCCATATGCGGTCATGCTGTAACCTCACTCAATAATTTTTTGCGATCTACCTTTCCATTTGGTGTCATTGGAATAGAAGATTGATACATGAATTTACGTGGAATCATGTAATTTGGTAATCGCTCATTGAGTTCTTTTTTGATTGCAGATGTTAATTTGAATTCTTTTTCAAACGAATGCTCTCCAGGAACAACAACCGCTAATAAGTAATCATATTTTTCACCTTTTTTAATTGGAACAACAACTGCACCTTCTACGTAAGAACACGCGCGAAGATGATGTTCGATTTCTTCTAATTCCATTCGATAACCATGAAGCTTAATTTGGAAATCAAGACGACCATTATAGAATAGAAGACCATTTTCTACATAGCCAGCATCACCTGTTTTATAGGCGCGCTCACCATCAATCATGGTAAATACTTTTTCTGTTAATTCAGGGCTTCCTAAATAGCCAACGCTTACGCTTGGACCGACAATTACGATTTCACCTTTTTCACCGTCAGGTGCAATTGTACCATCTTCTTTCATAATAAGAAGGCGACAGTCTGATTTACAGTAGCCAACTGGAAGTGATTTGTATTGATCAAGCACTTCTTCTGTAACGTGAATGCCTGTTACAGCAACAGTAGCTTCTGTTGGACCGTACGTATTCATAATTGCTGCTTTCGGGAAACGCTCAATTAATTTTCTAGCTACTTCATTTGGTAACACTTCACCGCAGAATAAGAATGTTTTCATGTTTGGTAGCATACTTTCAGAGAAAGAGGCTTCCATTAAACACATTTCTGCGAAAGATGGTGTCGAAGTCCATACTTGTATATCCGATTGCTCTAAAGAAGCAAACAAGTCTTTTGGACGTGCAATCATATCTTTATCGATTGCCCAAAGTGTACCACCTGTTACTAATGATGGGTAAATATCCATTACAGATAAATCGAATGAGAAAGGTGCTTGGTTTAAGAATACTTGCCCTGTTTGTAAGTTGAAATCTTCTACAGCCCATTTTGTAAAGCTAACAAGACAGTTATAAGTAATCTGAACCCCTTTCGGATTACCTGTACTTCCTGATGTGTAAATAATGTAGAAGTTCTCATCACCTTTTACCGCATGTTCAGGATTTGGAGTATTCCCTTTATGAGTAAAGAAAATATCTTTTAAGTTATCTTCACTTGTAATGCGAACTGGTAAGTCCGTTACCGTTACCGTTACTTCTGCCCCTGATAACAGTAATTTCGCACCAGAACTTTCAGCAATACGTTGTACACGATCAGCTGGAATAGATAAATCTACAGGAATGTAAGCATGTCCAGCTTTTACACAACCTAAAAAGTTAATAATCATTTCAGGTTGCATATGGCCATAAACCATAATTGGTGAACGATCATCTGGATACTCAGAAGAAATCCAATGTGCTAACGCATCAGAATCTTCCTTTAATTGTTTGTACGTAATTTTCGCATCTCGCCAAACAAAAGCGGTTTGATCAGGCGTTTCTACAGCCCACTTTTCAATTTGTTCTAATAACTTCATAACGTTCCCACCCTAGAATTCATTGTAAATAAATGTACTTGTGTTTGTATCATGGAATCCATACAACCAAAGTAATGCAAATAAAATTGCAAGGTAATAAACCGTCTTTGCAACCCATTGTGTGAGTGGTTGAGACCATATCTCTTTTAATCTTTCCATGTCTTTCCCTCGCTTAATGAAATAATAGCTCTTTGTAGGTATCATGTCCTACATGATTGTGAAAAAAACAAAATCCCACATTTTAGGTAAAAATAAGTCAAAAGGCTCTTTTCTGATATTAGCACTAAATACTAAAAAAGAAAATCCCTAACTTAGCAATTATATTACATTCAGCATGAATTTGTAATGGGTTTGACATGTAAATAGGAAGTGGATTGTATGAATGTATAAAAGTGGATTGTGAGAAGGCGGGAAAATATAATATTTGTTTTGTTATTCCTGAATTGGAGTGGGTTAATAATCACTGGGTACTTAGTACATTTTCAAGGTATAGAGCCTTTTAAAAGGAGGTAATTATTATGAAAAGAGAGTGGAGGAGTTTTATTTCAGAGGAAAATATCATTAAATGGAGACGGCATTTCCATAAGTATCCGGAATTATCGTTTCATGAAAAAGAAACTTCGCAATTTATATATGAAACATTATGCTCATTTTCTTCTTTTGAAGTAACGAGACCAACGGAGTACAGTGTGCTAGCAATTAAAAGAGGAAGGCAACAAGGGAAAGTAGTTGCGATTCGAGCTGATATAGATGCTTTACCAATCCAAGAGGAGACAAGGAAACCTTATACGTCTGTGCATAAAGGAATAATGCATGCATGCGGGCATGATGCTCACGCAGCTATTTTATTAAGTACAGCAGAGACGATAGCAAATATGAAGGAAGATTTTGCAGGCGAAATCCGTCTGTTCTTTCAGCACGCAGAGGAAGTGTATCCCGGTGGTGGACAAGAAATGGTGGAGGCCGGTGTTATGGACGGCGTCGATTATGTAGTAGGTTTGCACGTTATGTCTGGATTAGAAAGTGGAAAGATAGGAATTGTATATGGCCCTATGATGGCAGCACCAGACGTATTTACAATTGAAATTTTAGGAAAGGGTGGTCACGCGGCACGACCAGAAGAAACGATAGATCCTATTGCTATCGGAGCACAAATTATTACAAATTTACAACATATCGTATCAAGAAATACAAGTGCTTTTATGCATAGAGTAGTGTCAGTTACACAATTTCATGGGGGGATGGCCGATAATATCATTCCTAGTGCAGCAGCTTTAATGGGAACTGTTCGATCTTTTAATCAAACATTAAGAGGGGAAGCAAAAGAGAAAATTGAGCAAATTGTAAAAGGAATTACAGAAGCACATGGGGGAGATTATACATATACGTATCGTTACGGATATGATCCAGTTGTTAATAATGAGTACATTACGAAAATAGTAGAAAAAAGTGCGATAAAATTGTTCGGAAATCAGCGTATTGTGCATCTTGAACCTTCTATGGGAGGGGAAGATTTTTCAGCGTATTTAAGAAAAGCACCTGGTTGTTTCATTAAATTAGGAACAGGGAATAAAAATATTGATACTTGTTATCCACATCATCATCCGAAATTTGATGTGGATGAATCGGCTTTAATTAATGGAGTGGAACTATTTTTAGAGACAACTATAAGACTACTAGAAATTGATAAAGCATAAAAAAAGGCAACTGCACTCTATTGCAGTTGCTTTTATTTCTTCCGTCAGAGAGGGCTGAGAAAGAACTATGCTCATTTATAGTATATGAATAGCTAACGGACAAGCTTGTGCATTTTAACTATTTTTAAAAAAATAGTTATTGACTTTGATAATCAATTTCAATTAATCTAATGGTATAATTGAAATTGATAATTATTATCAATAAAATAGATGAGGAACCTTAATGAGAAAAACATTTCACCTTTTACGAAGGGAATTAAAAAATAAAGATGTTGATAAGCATATTGAATGGCAACGAAATATAATTCGTTCTGAATATGTAGGTGAGAAGAGTACACTTCAAACAGAAAAAGAGATACAAGGTAAAAGGAGAGGTTCAGTTGAGTAAGTTAGTAATGATTTTTGCAAGTATGAGTGGAAATACAGAGGAAATGGCTGACCATATTGCGGGTGCGATTCGTGAAACAGAAAATGAGATTGAAGTAATTGATATTATGGATACACCAGAAGCTTCTATATTAGAGCAATACGACGGTATTATTTTAGGTGCTTATACTTGGGGAGATGGTGATCTTCCTGATGATTTTTTAGATTTTTATGATGCAATGGATTCTATTAACTTAACTGGTAAAAAAGCAGCTGCATTCGGTTCTTGTGATTCGGCTTATCCGAAATACGGGTTAGCGGTTGATATTTTAATAGAAAAGCTGCAGGAGCGCGGCGCAGCAGTTGTGTTAGAAGGATTGAAAGTAGAATTAACGCCAGAAGATGAAGATGTAGAAAAATGTTTACAGTTTGGAGCTGAATTCGTGAAACACCTTTCTTAATGGCAGAAGGGAGATGAAGAGCAATTGCATGAAAAAATCTCAATCAAAACGATGACAGATTACCATTTGTATGATTTTATGCGTTGTCCACACAAATTTTATTTCCGTCATATAAAAAGAAGAGAACCTTCTTCATTTGAATGGCAACAAATAGCGCAAATGATTGTGAATCAAATTATTAATGAATATTACACGCTACCTGCGGGCCAACAAACGAAAATTGTACTTTTAATATTAATAGAAAAGTATTGGAAAAAAGTAAGGATTAATATGTTTGCTTCAAAGGCGGAGTACTATATTGTTTTAGCGAAGCTAACTGATCACTTATTACAGTTTGTTGAAAGGGATGATAGTCAGGCACCGCCGTTATTTTTATATGAGAAGTTTCAAACATATATGGAAGAGTTAGGTGTCCACATGTCATTGACATTTGAAGTTGGTGAGTGGAGTACTGAATCGTTTGTAATTAAAAAGTATGTTGTCGATGCGGATGAGGAAATGCTTGCTCTTTGTCAGAAGCTAATGACAGTATTCAGTTATAAAGCTTTCGGTATTCTTCCAGGGAAAATTGAAGTTATTAATTTAATAGAAGGAACTAAGTATGATTACATTCCAAAGCAGGAAGATATTATAACTGGAATGGATGATTTATTTAGAATGAAAGAAATGTTGCAGCAACCTGAGCACTATACAGAGCGTCATTTTCGTTATGAGTGTATGAGTTGTGCGTTTCGTAGTGAATGCCAAAGGGAAGAAGTAAAGAAAGAAGCGAAGCAGAAGAAAAATATAGTACATTAAAGGATGCAAATTTGCATCCTTTTTTGTTATTGACATGAAAAGCTTTTCATCATTTACCGTATATTTGTAGCAGATTAATAAAGGGAGGAATAATCAATGAAAGATGAAATGAAAGTATTTCAATGGTTAAAAGAACAGAATGCTCCTTTTGGAATTCAACTGCAAATTTTACAGGCGTTTCAATTGTATAAAGTTATTGTTGAAATGGATAAAAAATTAATGATGTATGAGGAGAGAGAGTATAGGGAGAGAATTTAATCTCGTCCCTGTAGTATTGCTTTAAGCTGTTCTTCATTCTTCTTTAATGTTATTTCATTGTTTGTTTCAATGTTATAAATAAGGTTATGTAGTAAAGGGCTGTATTGATAAAAGGTAGTGATGCGGTGAATGAGTAATGGATCGCGGTGAGAAATAACTGCACTGTATTGTTCATATACAGATGTAGTAAACTCATGACCGAAATCATAATATAGCCCAGCGAAATCAAAAGCGGGATCGCCAATTTGAGCATCTCCAAAATCGATAACACCTGAAATGGTTTTGTGCAGGTTGTTAAATAAAATGTGATGATGTGTAAAGTCAGCATGAATGATTGTATTTTGAAAGGTAGATTTAGCTATATTGGCAAAGAAATTTTCGAATAAACGATTTAAGGCTGATTTCTGTAATGAAGTAAGATTGTTAGTAAGATATTGATTTAATTTTGTTTGTAGCTCTTTCCAGTAGATAAGTGTTTTTTCGATAGGGAATCCTAGCGTTTCAACACGTTTTAAAGGAATACTATGTAAAGCCGCAAGGAAAGTGGCTAATTGTGTAATGATTGCTTTCAATTCTTTTTTCTCTAGCTTGGTAACTATTTCAGTTGTTAACGGTTCACCGTGAATGAGAGGATAATAGCTACAAAATGGAACGGTATTACAATTATTCTTATACAATAAATGATACTTAGGAATCTCGATTTCTTGTAATGAATGAGAAAGAATAGTGCACAGTTCTTTTTCTAACGGAATTCGCTGTGCATATTCAAGTTTTCGCGGGAAACGAAATAGTAGTTCGTCATTTATAATAACCGCTATATTATCCCAACCTTCTTCATTTTGTTTATATGAATGTATAGAAAGACCGGGCAGAGCTTCTTTTATATATTGTTTGTAAGAGTCCATAATTGTTCCTCGTTTCTAAGTTAAAGGTAGGTTATTCCACTTTATGATATCAGAATTTTCTTTCTATATGTTAAAATATAACTATCATTATGGAGGAGGGTGGGGTGGATTACGAAGAAAAGAATATTAATCATTTCTCTATGTATCGCTTTTGGATTGTTTTGGTCATATAAAGAGGAGGTTTTTGCCACTTTTAAACCGATAGATCGCTACGAGTTAAATAAGGAATTAAAGAACAAAAGTATAGAAACTTTAACTCATAAAGAAAAGAAAAATGTAGGAGAACACTTTGTGACAGCGCAACTAGCAGTGTTTGAGTTTAATAATAAAGAAGATGTGAAACGAAAAGGTGAAGAAATATTTGTAAATAGAGGGTATGAACAGCTAATAGAAAATTATTACCCAAACCGTTTTCGGGATTTAGAGTATAAATTTACAAACGAAGAGATACGTGAAGAGACAGATGAGAGTTTTCGCTATCATGCTGTAGCGTACGTTACTGGTATTGAAAATGGCAAGAGAAGTGAAATGAAATTAAATTATGACATGAAAATTGTAAAGGTTAATAGTATATTTATGGTGTTAGATCAAAAGCAGTATGTACAATAAAAAATCCCTCAAGGAGAAGAGGGATTTTAAAGATTTTCATTTTGTTGCCCAAGTTCTTTTTGAGCAATGTATAAGTTTCCTTGCTCAACTTGTTTCAGTGTATGAACAGAATCTCCTGCATATCCTTTTTCTGTTTTAACAGTTCTTTTTGAACGATTTGAATCTTGTTTCTTCATATAATAAACCACCCTTCTTTAAAAATAGACGAAAATGATGAGCACGAGTAATACAGCTGCGAAAATGGTAATGCCCATTAAAAAAGAAGTGTTTTTATATTTAGGTGGCTTATGTACATCTTGCCGATATCCAGGTGAAATTTCAGGGGCGAATTCTTCATCGAATGATTGTTTCTTTTGTTTTTCGTCCATATGTATCCACCTTTCTTTTTCATTATGTTACACGTTACAAGAAAAAATATGCATGAAGAAAACAGCCGCTATATCATTAGCGGCTGCTTTGCGTTGTATATTTTCTTTGTACTTGAAAGAGACGGATAAGCAGGAAGATTGCTCCAAATGCTAGACCGATAATAAGACCGATCCAATAACCTTTTGCTGCCCAGTCAGTATAAGTTGCTAACATGTAGCCAAGAGGTAGACCTATTACCCAATAAGCTATTAATGTCATAATTAAGGCAACATTTACGTCTTTATAACCACGAAGTGCTCCTTGTACTGGAGTTGCAATCGCATCTGAAATTTGAAATAAAATCGCGAATATAAGAAATTCTTTAGCTAAATGATGGACATTTGCATTTGTCGTATAAATAGAAGCAATTTCATCATCAAAGAAATAAAGAAGGATTGAATATAAAAGAGCGAAAGCAAGGGCTAACCCAATTCCGATAAATCCATATTGTTTCGCATTATTGTATCGTTTTGCTCCAACTTCAAATCCAACGGCTATCGTCATTGCCATTGCTAAACTTAAAGGAGTCATATATAACAAGGAAGCAAAGTTCATAGCTGCTTGATGTGCTGCTATTGTTGTCGTACTAAAATTACTCATCATAAGTGTTACCGCAGCGAAAATACTCGTCTCAAAAAAGATAGCAAATCCGATAGGGACGCCAAGTTTCAGGAATTCCTTCCAAATTGTAAGGGAAGGACGGTATAATTGTTTAAAGATATTGAAAGAAGCGAAAGGCTCTTTCGTACGAATAATAATAACCGTAATAATTAAAATACACCAATATGTTGCTGCAGAAGCGATTGCCGCACCAACACCACCGAGTTTTGGAAAGCCAAAGTGACCAAAAATTAATAAGTAATTTAATACTACATTAATTGGTAATGATAGTAATGTAATAATCATCGTTGTTCGAGTTTTTCCTAATGCATCAATAAATCCACGTAAGACGGTGTAAGTAAATAAAGGGATAATTCCAATCGCGATAATAATTAAAAATTGTGCTGCAATACGTTCCACGGGTTCTTCTAATTGCATGCCATTTAAAATAGGTGAAACAGCGAAGAATCCGATAAGGATAACAACGAAACTAGCACAAATTGCTAAATATACTGCTTGTATGACAATGTGGGGAACGTCCTCCTTTTTCTTTGATCCAACGAGCTGTGCAACAATAGGAGTAGTAGCCATTAAAATTCCTGTTAAGCCGGTACTAACGGGAAGCCATATACTTGTTCCGATAGCAACACCCGCTAAATCAATAGGACTCGCATGTCCTGACATTGTCGTATCAAAAAAGCTCATCGCAAATAATGACATTTGCGTTACAAAAATCGGGAAAAAGAGTAATAAAAATTGCTTTAACTTTTGTGAGAATGAAGTAGTTTCTTTCATAAAATCCCCTTTCAACGTAAAAAACAAACTCTTATTATCATACAATTTAATCAAAAAATAGAAAAGAAATAAGCGTATACAACAAATGAAATCAATAAAAAAAGGATGCACTTTGAAAAGGGATAAGGTATTATGATAAGGTGTGAAAAAATTACATATTCGTTATTAAGGAGGCACTACTTGTGGCTGATTGGTTAATTGGTTTAATCATGGGTGCTGTTGAAGGGTTAACAGAGTTTTTACCAGTATCATCAACAGGACATATGATTTTAACAGGACATTTAATTGGATTTGAAGACGATAGAGCGAAAGTTTTTGAAGTTGTAATCCAATTGGGATCGATTTTAGCAGTTGTTGTTATATTTTGGAAACGTCTATGGTCATTAGTTGGAATAGGGAAAGTAACTGATGGACCATCGTTAAATTTATTACATATTATTATCGGGATGATTCCTGCCGGCATACTCGGCGTATTATTCCATAGTGCAATTAAAGAAGTTTTATTCGGTCCAGGACCGGTTGTTATTAGCTTAGTAGCTGGTGGTATTTTAATGATTGTTGCTGAGAAGTTTTCAAAACCAAGTACAGCAAGAACGTTAGATGAAATCACATATAAGCAAGCATTTACAATCGGAATGTTCCAATGTTTAGCACTTTGGCCAGGATTTTCTCGTTCTGGATCAACAATAAGTGGTGGTTTATTAGCACGTGTTTCACATACAGCGGCAGCGGAATATACATTTATTCTAGCGGTGCCAATGATGGTAGCTGCAAGTGCCTTAGATTTAATTAAAAGCTGGGATATATTAAGCGCGGCTGATATACCATTATTTGCAACTGGATTTATTACAGCATTCGTTGTTGCGATGCTTGCAATTGTTTCATTCTTAAAATTATTAGGTCGTGTAAAACTAACACCGTTCGCTTACTACCGTTTCATTTTAGCTGCGGTATTCTATTTCTTCATTATGTAAGTATAAAATATCAGCAATACCCTATAGAATAGACACTTGAAAAAAAGTCTACTCTGTAGGGTATTTTTTATAGAGAGAGAAAAATGAAACTTTTACCTTCAATTACTTGTATTTCACCATGTGAAATATGCCATAATGATTTCGTTATAATAATTTTAAGGAAATCGATAGGGTATTTGAGAGGAGCAATTTAGTGAGTTTTGCAATAGAAATAGTAATTCCAGCACCAATTGATGTTGTATTTGATTATGTACACAATGACGAGAAAATACTAGAATGGAGTACCTTTATGGTAGAAAATAGGTATCCTTCAAATATAGATGTTGAAAACCCTGGTGAAGGTGACAAATATATATCTGTGCAAAAGATGGGGAAGAAAATATATGAATTTAAGGCGGAAATTTTAGAGTATGATGAACCGTATATCGTTTCAGTTGGATGTGAGATGAAGCAAGGTTATACAGCTGCAACTTATATGTTAGAAGAGGATGAAGAAGGTACATCGCTTACTTTAATCGTAGAATTTGAACCGAAGAATTTTTTATATAAGATTATGTACAAGTTGACTGGGTGGATGACACGTGGAATATACATGGGTGAAATGGAACGTTTAGCAGCGTGCGTAGATGCTGTATGTTCTCAGAAAAAAGGATTATAATTTAGTAAAATAAAAAACATGCCGAAATCGGCAGGTTTTTTATTTTACTACTTTTTCAATCATGCTTTCCATTACATGTTCCCAAAGAGAAGTATCATCAGCTAATGTAGCGCGGAAATTAGCATACATTTCTTTTTGTTTCTCTTCGAATGTTGGATCTTCTTTTTCAGGTAATGTAGCGCGCATTGAAGTTACTAATTCTTGTATTTTTGGAGCTCGTGGTCCAAAGACGGCTTGTTCATTTCCGTCTTTATCAATGAAAATAAAGATTGGAATCGCACGTGCTGTTCCGTTTGTTAAGTATTGATCCATTAACTCTAAGTTTTCATCGCGAATTAATAAACGCATATCAATATTTGCAACTTCAGAAATTCGTTTCATAACAGGTACACATAAAAGAGCGTCGCCGCACCAGTCAGCTGTTAATACGATAACACGCCAGCCATCATTTTGGCGTTCTTCTAATATAGGAAGTAATTCATTTGGAATTAAAAAGTTATTGTAAATGTGTAGTAGCTCGTATTGGTTTACTTTCATTTCATTCACATATGTATCAAAGGACATGCCTTTATCAGCCCATTGTAGTAAGTTCATAAGTAACACCTCTTTAGTATGATTTATTTTTATTGTACCAATTTTTATATAGAAAAGCTTGTATTCTTACTCTTTCTTATCACTAAATAATTTATTTAGTGTGTAAAGGAATAGTGCGACACATAATTCAGCTATGTTGGACATTTGTACACTCTCTATCCAGTCATCGGCGGTATGTATGACAAACCAATCTAACGTAATTTCAATTATAGAGAGCAGAGCAATTGAGAGCCAATTGGGCATACTTGTCATCATTGGATGTAGGAGCACTTTAAAGAAAATGAATATAAAATATGTAATACCGTCTAATAAAAGAATGAGTAAAAAAAAGAGTAGTAGAGCTGTTCTTGATGAATATTCTATACCTGTAATATGAAAGATTCCCACATATACAAAAAATATAAATGCAAAGAATATAATGAGAATAAGAATAACAACACTAATAATAATAGTCTTATCTTTTAGACTGAGATTAGAAAGTTTGTCTTCTTCACTCATTACCCCAACTCCTTTTTCTGGAAAATCAATTTCATTGTACCATGAAATATCTATTAAAAAACTACGAATTATGGGGAAATAAGGTGACAAAAAGTAAGATTTCGTGTAAAATTATTAATAAGGTTTTTATTTAACTAAATTAAATAAAAGGGGCTGTCAAAGTTGTCTCAAAATCGAGAACAATTAATGGAAGAACTATCGACAAATGTTTTTGCAATGTTTCGCACGTTGCGTAATGATATTGGAAAAATATTTGGTGGTTACATACCGTGGAATGAGTTCATTGTCCTTAGAATATTGAACCGTACGAATAAAGAAATGGTCTCACGTGTAGCTAATGAGTTAAATGTGTCGAATAGTCATATTACAGCTGTTACAGAAAAATTAATTAATAAAGGCTTTGTAACTCGTTCACGTTCTACGTCAGATCGCCGAGTTGTATATTTAGAGATTACAGAACAAGGGAAAGAGTTAGTTGCGAAAATGGAAGGTGAGAAAAAGAAATATTTACAAGAAAGATTTTCCGCACTTTCAGAAGATGAAATGGATATAATGATATCTATTTCTAAAAAACTTATTTAAATAATTACAAATAAGAAAACGCTTACCTAATTAAAAAGAAGACCTTCCTCATATATGGAAGGTCTTCTTCTGTGTGTAATAGATGATAAAAAATAAAATGTGTATGAAAAAAGATAGAGCGCCATACTACTAATAAAGGAAGGAGGGAGAAATATGACGAATCGTAATGGTAGTCAAGGAAGTGGAAATCAAGGTTCACCAAAATCAGGGCAATTCCAGCAGGAGTTTAGTACTGAATTTGAAACGGGAAATGATAATAAAGGAAAAGAATATCGTTCGAAAAAAGGAAGTAAATCAAAAAAGGAGTGAAATGATTCACTCCTTTTTTGATTTAAGATGCTGCAGATTGATCCGTATTATATTTTTCTTCTGATTTTGCAACAATCATTGCACAAATTGCATCACCGGAAATATTTACAGCAGTTCTAGACATATCTAGAATGCGGTCAATACCGATAATTAAAGCAATGCCTTCTACTGGTAGATTTACTTGATTTAAAACCATCGTAAGCATTACTAGTCCAACACCTGGTACACCTGCAGTACCGATACTAGCTAGTACAGCAGTTAATACGACCATAGCTAATTGTGGTAATGTAAGTTCAACGCCGTATACTTGAGCGATAAATACAGTTGCTACCCCTTGCATAATAGCGGTACCATCCATATTAATCGTTGCACCTAGTGGTTGTACAAAAGAGCTTATCGCTTTTGGAACTCCAAGTTTTTCTTGGGCGGTTTTCATGGCAAATGGAAGGGACGCATTAGAGCTAGATGTACTAAACCCAATTGCCATTACCGGACCGAAATGTTTAAAGAAACGAATAATACTTTCTTTGGCTAGTATCTTTAATAAGCCGCCGTATACGAAGACACCGTGAATAATGAGTACCAACATAACGACAATCATATACTTGAACATCGCAGCGACGCCTGCAAGCCCCATTTTACCAACGGATGAAGCGAGCAACCCAAATGTTCCGATTGGAGCTAATTTCATAACGAGATTAACAAGATACATCATTAATTCGTTGCCCTGTTCAAGTAATGAATGGATACCTTGAACTCGTTTTCCTAAAATAGCTATACCGAGTCCGATCAATACGGCAAAGGCAATAATTTGTAACATGTTACCATCAGCCATCGCTTTTGCTGGATTATCCGGTACAATATTCAGCAATGTATCGACGAAAGATGTTTCAGTTTTTGCACCTTCATACTTAAGCCCTTCTGTTTTAAAATTACCGCCAGCCCCTGGTTTTATAATAAGTGCGAATGTAACCGCAATGGAGATGGCAACTGCTGTTGTTACGAGAAAGAATGAAATTGATTTTAAGCCGATTCTTCCAAGCTGTTTCGGATCTCCAAGACCAGCAGCCCCAAGTACGATAGAAATGAATACAACAGGAACAACTAGCATTTTAATGAGTCGAATAAACAATTGACCAAGTGGATTGAACACATATTGATTTAATGGCTCGAAAATGGATGGAGCAGCTAAATTTAAAGTGAGTCCAACGACTAGACCGAGAAATAATGCAATTAAGATTGCTTTTGTTTGTTTCAATAAAATCCCTCCTTGTTTTTGTAAAATTGCTTTCTAAATTAATTGTACCGAAAAAATACCTATTTTGACAATATTTTCTGAATATTTTGTATAAAAATATCTATTTGCATATAGATAGACCAATTTTGTTGAAATAAGCGAAGAGAGTTAAGTTATGTGTTTGGAAAAAAAATAGACCATCACATGATGGCCTAGGGAAGGGGACAATTTATATCAATTTAATTAGGGATGTAAGCTATTCAAAGACACTGGGGAATGTCTTATAAATTAGGGAGGAACAGCTTCGATACATATACTATAAAAGATAGATGTGAACATAGAGTGAAAGAGAGAGGGAGCTTTAAGTAAGAAGAAAGAGAGAATAAAAAAATAAGACCATCACATATAGGATGGTCAAAGGAAGGGGACAATTTATGTCAATTTAATTAGGGATGGAAAGCTGTTCAAGACACTGGGGAATGTCTTATAAATTAGGGAGGAACAGCTCCGATACGTATACTATAAAAGGTAGATGTGACCCTCGTGTGAACATGGAGTGAAAGAGAGAGGGAGTTTCAAATAAAAGATAGAAAGAATAAAAAAATAAGACCATCACATATAGGATGGTCAAGGGAAGGGGACAATTTATGTCAATTTAATTAGGGATGGAAGCTATTCAAAGACACTGGGGAATGTCTTATAAATTAGGGAGGAACAGCTTCGATACAT
>NZ_JBIYCW010000013.1:0-152113 GCF_044908115.1 Bacillus sp. RC51
ATGATCAGGTTGATAGGTTCGAGGTGGAAGCATGGTGACATGTGGAGCTGACGAATACTAATAGATCGAGGACTTAACCATATAATATGAAGCAATGTTATCTAGTTTTGAAAGAATATAAAAAACTTATTGACTTTAAATGTCGAATAAGTTATGATAATTCTTGTCTTAAATGAATACAGTCTGGTAATGATGGCAGAGAGGTCACACCCGTTCCCATACCGAACACGGAAGTTAAGCTCTCTAGCGCCGATGGTAGTTGGGACCTTGTCCCTGTGAGAGTAGGACGTTGCCAGGCAATTCGGAGGATTAGCTCAGCTGGGAGAGCACCTGCCTTACAAGCAGGGGGTCGGCGGTTCGATCCCGTCATCCTCCACCATTTAGCCGACTTAGCTCAATTGGTAGAGCAACTGACTTGTAATCAGTAGGTTGGGGGTTCAAGTCCTCTAGTCGGCACCAGAAAATCATGGCGGTTGTGGCGAAGTGGTTAACGCACCGGATTGTGGCTCCGGCACTCGTGGGTTCAATTCCCATCAGTCGCCCCATTTTTTCTTTTTAAATTATAATATGCGGGTGTGGCGGAATTGGCAGACGCACTAGACTTAGGATCTAGCGCCTTTGGCGTGGGGGTTCGACTCCCTTCACCCGCACTTTAATAAAATAACTCAAACATGTCTTGCGGAAGTAGTTCAGTGGTAGAATACAACCTTGCCAAGGTTGGGGTCGCGGGTTCGAATCCCGTCTTCCGCTCCAATTTTCAGTATGACATGCCGGGGTGGCGGAACAGGCAGACGCACAGGACTTAAAATCCTGCGGTGGGTGACCACCGTGCGGGTTCGACCCCCGCCCTCGGCACCATATGCGCCCGTAGCTCAATTGGATAGAGCGTTTGACTACGGATCAAGAGGTTAGGGGTTCGACTCCTCTCGGGCGCGTTTTTTATTAACGGGAAGTGGCTCAGCTTGGTAGAGCACCTGGTTTGGGACCAGGGGGTCGCAGGTTCAAATCCTGTCTTCCCGATATTTTCAAAATATGGGGCCTTAGCTCAGCTGGGAGAGCGCCTGCCTTGCACGCAGGAGGTCAGCGGTTCGATCCCGCTAGGCTCCACTTATTTGAATATAACTTATGGCGGTGTAGCTCAGCTGGCTAGAGCGTACGGTTCATACCCGTGAGGTCGGGGGTTCGATCCCCTCCGCCGCTACCATAAAGGACCTTTAGCTCAGCTGGTTAGAGCAGACGGCTCATAACCGTCCGGTCGTAGGTTCGAGTCCTACAAGGTCCACCACTCAAAGTTCATATCTCGGAGGTATACCCAAGTTCGGCTGAAGGGATCGGTCTTGAAAACCGACAGGCGGCGAGAGTCGCGCGGGGGTTCGAATCCCTCTACCTCCTCCATTTTTTCTAAATTAAATATTATATCATCGCGGGGTGGAGCAGTACGGTAGCTCGTCGGGCTCATAACCCGAAGGTCGCAGGTTCAAATCCTGTCCCCGCAACCAAATGGTCCCGTGGTGTAGTGGTTAACATGCCTGCCTGTCACGCAGGAGATCGCCGGTTCGACCCCGGTCGGGACCGCCATTTTTTTACATAAAGGCTCGGTAGCTCAGTCGGTAGAGCAGAGGACTGAAAATCCTCGTGTCGGCGGTTCGATTCCGTCCCGAGCCACCATTTTGAAATCGCAAGCCGGCTTAGCTCAATTGGTAGAGCAACTGACTTGTAATCAGTAGGTTGGGGGTTCAAGTCCTCTAGCCGGCACCACTTTCAAAATGAGCCATTAGCTCAGTTGGTAGAGCATCTGACTTTTAATCAGAGGGTCGAAGGTTCGAATCCTTCATGGCTCACCATTTTTAATTTAATGCGGGTGTAGTTTAGTGGTAAAACAAGAGCCTTCCAAGCTCTGGTCGAGAGTTCGATTCTCTTCACCCGCTTTTTATGGGCCTATAGCTCAGCTGGTTAGAGCGCACGCCTGATAAGCGTGAGGTCGATGGTTCGAGTCCATTTAGGCCCACCATAATTATTCCGCAGTAGCTCAGTGGTAGAGCTATCGGCTGTTAACCGATCGGTCGTAGGTTCGAGTCCTACCTGCGGAGCCATATTATAGAGAAGTACCCAAGTGGCTCAAGGGGCTCCCCTGCTAAGGGAGTAGATCGCGAACGCGGTGCGAGGGTTCGAATCCCTTCTTCTCTGCCAGATTTTGGCCCGTTGGTCAAGTGGTTAAGACACCGCCCTTTCACGGCGGTAACACGGGTTCGAATCCCGTACGGGTCATACTAAAAGAGATAGCATAATCTGCTATCTCTTTTTTGTTGTATAAAAGTGGACTTTTGATAGTCTGCTTTTTTTTATAGATTTTTGTATACTTTTTTCTATTTGAAGCGTCTAACTAATAGAAAGGAGAGAGCGATGGAGTATGAAAAGGTCATTATAGAAACATCAAAAAGTATTTATAGATATTTGCTTAAAATTGGAGTAACACGAGCAGAAGCAGAGAATATCGTTCAAGATACGATACAAAAAAGTTATATTAATTTAAATGGGATTACCTCTTCTTATGCATAAGAAGAGGTAATCCTATTTTTTGAATATGTTTTAATTCTCTGCTGAATGCCCATCCGGTTTCATAACAGCATGACTATATGCGGAGTGGAGAGTTTTGTATCCTAAAAGTGCAATAATTAAGGCAAGGCCTCCTGCAATAATAGCCACACTAAATCCTGCGCGAGCTCCAAAGGTATCAATAATTAAACCAGCTACCGCTGATCCTAGAGAGACTCCAATACCAAGTCCTGTAATTGCCCAGGTCATTCCTTCGGTTATTTTTGATTCAGGTACGATTTTTTCCACCAGTCCCATAGTAATAATCATAGTAGGGGCAACAGATAAGCCTGCAAAGAAAACAATAACTACTAGCCAAGCAATAGTGTTTACGAAAACTAGTGGCAGCATTGTTACCATTGATAGTGTGACTGCTATTAAAAATTGATTATATGGTGGAGTACTGAGTTTAAGAGTGCCGAAAATAAGACCTGCCAGGCATGAACCGATTGCATAGACGGAAAGCACAAAGCTAGCAGCTACTGTGTTTCCTTGATGCTCAGCAAAAGCCACACTAACTACATCTATTGTGCCAAATATAGTACCTATAGCGATGAGTGTGAATACAAGCACTCGTAATGTACCAATTTTAAATACTGTTCCTTTGTTTGTAATGTCGTGGGGATGTACATGTGGTTCTGTGCTTTTTTGCATGGTGAATAGGCATACCCCGATTGTAAGAAAAACACATGATAAAAGTGGTCCTGCTTCTGGGAAGAACATAACACTTAAACTGACGGATAATACAGGACCAATGATGAAGCAAAGTTCATCGACGACCGATTCGAAGGAAAATGCTGTATGCAATTTATGAGATCCACGGTATAGTTTAGTCCAACGTGCACGTACCATGGCCGACATGTTTGGCATACAACCCGCACATAAGGCGGATAGAAATAGCGTCCAATAAGGAGCCTCATATTTCGTACATAGAAGTAAGAGAATCGTAAAGAAAACACTGATACCTGTAGTCGGAAGAAGTATACGAGATTGCCCTAATTGATCAGCCATACGAGAAATATGAGGAGCTAGTAAAGCTGATGATAATGTGAAGGTGGCTGCAACGGCTCCGGCAAGCCAATAGTCACCACGTAACTGAGATAACATTGTAACAATACCAATCCCCATCATTGATATGGGCATCCGAGCTATAAAGCCTGCTAATGAGAATCCTTTTGTACCAGAAGCACTGAAAATCTCACGGTAGGAATTAAACATAATAATCACCAAAGTATTTGACGTTTACATATACATTCTTCATTCTTTTAACTCCTCCTCTGTGTCGTTAATACCTTCTATAAAAAGGGACAGTGAGTCAATTTAGGGTATAAGTAAGAAGTTATATTATCTTGTAAGCTAGAAAAAATTGACATACGTACCGTATGTCAATATCATATTAACATACGGTGCGTATGTCAATTGAAATGTTTTATCTCTGGATGGAGAGCTAACGTTAAAAGGAGTTATTCTTTTATATAGAGAACGATACTATAATGGGATTCATTTTGAATAAAGGGAATGAATAGAAGTAGGAGGAAAAGATGGTTAAAAAAACAAGAGCAGAAATGATCATTGAAACACGCGCTAAATTGCTGAGTGCAGCAAGAGAGGCTTTCGGTACAGTTGGATATGTAAACACATCTATGGATGATTTTACTGCATCTGTCGGTTTAACGCGTGGTGCAATTTATCATCATTTTGGCGATAAAAAAGGATTGCTAGAAGCAGTTGTAAAAGAAATTGATATGGAAATGGATAATAAATTACGGAAAGTATCAGATGAGGCGGAAGGTAATTGGGAAGGATTTGTTGGGCGCTGTCGAGCTTATTTAACGATGGCACTTGATCCAGAAATTCAGCGAATCGTACTTCGAGATGCACCAGCAGTATTAGGAACTAGTTATTATCAATCATCACAGTCACAATGTTTAGCGACGATGGCGGAGATACTTCAGCAACTAATGAAGGATTGTATTATTGAAAAGACGGACTGTGAAGCTTTAGCAAGATTCATAAATGGCGGACTAGTGGACCTTGCTTGTTGGATCGCGAATTCTGAAGATGCCGAGGCACAGTTGTCTAAAGCTTTACATAGCCTATCACTTATATTGAATGGTTTATTATTAGAAAAGAATGCATGATTTTAACGGATATTTCTTTATTAATATACAGTAATTGCCAAAATGGAGGTGATACAGCTCATGTTAATTTATTTGCTCCTTTTCGCATTAGCAGGCTGTTTATTTATATGGATAGGAAGTAATATATTGAAAAAAGAAAGAACACCTTTCATTGCAGGATATAATACTGTATTCCATCCAAAGAATGAAAGGGTGTTAGCAAGACGAGTAGGTGTAGTAGTTATTCTATTTGGAGTAGAAACAATATTGTTTCCACCAGTTGCATTTTTCTTCAACGTTGAGGGATTTTACTTTGGTATTTTAGCTGGGGTAGATATTGTTGTTGTATTTATTCTTCTCATAGTAGATCAGCTGGAAGTTTAATATGTTACGTTTTGCTTACTTGTATCTTGGAAAATGGTTTGTAGAATAGATTCCCATATGCTAGGGCATCAGGGAAGAAATGCCCAGCTTCGTTTATATAGTGTGTTACCGCATGAGGAGTAGTTTGAGGCTACTCTTTTATTTCTTCTATTGATGAAATGATATTATCTGTACGTTGCTAAAAATGGAGAGGGGTAAAAACATTTTTAAAGTGGTAATTAAACTTGTTTATTTCGATTCACAATCTTTATAAAACATCTTCATTGGTATTGATTCCACACTTGATCTAATCATTTTACACTCTATGTGAAAAAGTTCACAAATAGGTCATAATTTGTGAATGAATTCACAATGATCCGTGCTACAATATGTATGTAAAGAAGTTAAACAACATTAAATTAGTATTTTAATTAATTACTTAAACAATAATAAAAAATAGATGTAAACAATTGAAAGGGGAAATTAACATGAAAAAAGGTATCAATCGCGTAGTATTAGTAGGAACAGGAGCTGTAGGTTGTAGTTATGCTTACTCAATGATCAACCAAGGTGTAGCTGAAGAATTCGTACTAGTAGATGTTAATGAAGCAAAAGCAGAAGGAGAAGCAATGGACTTAAGCCATGCGGTACCATTCTCTCCAGCACCAACAAAAGTTTGGAGCGGTAGCTATGCAGATTGTAAAGATGCAGATTTAGTAGTTATCACTGCTGGATTACCACAAAAGCCAGGCGAAACTCGTTTAGACTTAGTTGAGAAAAATACAAAGATCTTTAAACAAATCGTTCGTGGTATTATGGATAGCGGATTCGATGGAATCTTCTTAATTGCAACTAACCCAGTTGATATTTTAACTTACGTAACTTGGAAAGAATCTGGTTTACCGAAAGAGCGCGTAATCGGTTCTGGTACTACTTTAGACTCTGCTCGTTTCCGTTACATGTTAGGTGACTACTTAGATGTAGATCCACGTAACGTTCATGCTTACATCGTTGGTGAGCACGGTGACACTGAACTTCCAGTATGGAGCCACGCTACTGTAGGTGTACAAAAACTAGAAACAATCTTAGCGAACAACGAACAGTATAACCAAGAAGATTTAGATAAAATCTTTGAAAATGTACGCGATGCAGCTTACCACATTATTGAGCGTAAAGGCGCAACTTACTACGGAATCGGTATGTCACTACTTCGTGTAACTAAAGCGATCTTAAGTAACGAGAACAGCGTATTAACTGTATCTGCATACCTTGAAGGTCAATATGGTGAGAAAGATGCTTACGTAGGTGTTCCAGCTGTTATTAACCGCGAAGGTGTACGTGAAATCGTAGAACTTGAATTAAACGAAGAAGAAAAAGTGAAGTTCGCTCATTCTGTAAAAGTATTAAAAGAAACAATGGCACCAGTACTATAATAATTGCTAAATAATTCAGAGGCGGGAAACTGCTTCCTACCTCTGAGTTTTTATATAATTTAATATAAATTCCTTTTCCGGTTTCCCTTGTATATCCCCAATATACCCCTTTTGCTGGATAAGGGTCATTTATAGAAAAAAGCACTCTATTTTCGAATAGAGTGCTTTTATGTGTTATTTTTTCGGTGTTAATCCTAATTTCTTTAAAATATCTGCGAGTGTACCGCTTTTTGATTTTTCTACAGGTGTTTGTGATTTTGCTGCATCCGGTCCTTTTTTCAAGAAGTTCTTTTCAACGAAGCGAATGTCTTTTTCGTCGACGATGCCGTCATTATTAAGGTCGCCGTCTTTCACCGATAGTCCTTTTTTACCATAGTTGCTAGCGATAATTTCAGCATCTTTAATATCAATGACTTTATCTCCATTTACATCACCTGCAAGGTTTTCATCAGGTCGTGCGTAATAATACTGGCCAAGCAGCTTACCATCTTTTTCAGTACCTAATTTCGTTGTTAGGCGGCTTGTTAAATGCCCTGGAACTTCTACGTATAAGTTATAGTCACGTTTATTAACAGGAAGTCCATTTAATTTGAAGTATCCGTATTTATCCAGTGAGCCTTCAAATTTATGACGGTAAGAATCAGTTGCATATACTTTTACGCCAAGTTTCGTATAATCAAACTTTTCATCTAAATATCCACGTTCATTTACGAATGCACCAGGTTTAATATTTCCTTCTACTAGTGAGTTTAAAGACATAACTGAGAATGTTTGATCTTGCAGTATACGCATTCTGTTTGGCTCTGATTCACCTTGTTTCCAGTAAACGAACACTGGTAAATCTAACTGAGCATTTGCTTCATAAAATTCATCATTTTCTACTTTGAAAGTTACATCAATGAATGGGAAATCACCGTCTAATCCAGCGAAGTTTTTATCATCAATAGCTCCGCCTACTGTAACAGAACCTTCTTCTAATTTCGGCTCATTTACTTTTGCAGTTACACCTTTTTCAGAAAGGAGTTTTTCAAAAGCAGGATTCAATTTCGCATTTGCAAATTTGAAGTTCTTCTCTAGGAATTTCACGTTAAATTCTCCAGATACAAATTGTTTCACATGTTTAGCATCTAGTGTCACAGTGAATTCATCATTTTTATATAATTCTTTTTTATCATAACTAGCTTTCGCATATTGAGCACCTTGCGGGATGAACCAATAGTTATTTACACCGCTTGGATAGTTGGGGCCTGCAGTTGCATAATCGAAAATATATACGCCTGTGTTCATTGGGCCTTCCGTTCTGAAGGAGTCAGGTGTAATACCAACTTTAAAGTCGCCATTTTCAGTAATCGGTAAAAACTTATGCAAGTATGGGGAATAGTCATAGTACATAACCCCGTTCGCTTCTTGCGTAATGTTTAACCCTTTTCCTTTTAAGTAGTCAACGTTTGAATCATACACATTTCCCTTAATCCATAGTGCTTTTTTACCGTCTTCTACTGTATAGTTTTCTTCATTTAATTCATAAATACCAGGCTGTAATCCAGTTAATTTCACTTCTGGCGGTGTATTATCAATTACGACATAATCACCTTTCACACGTGCCTTCCCGGCTTTATCATAGCCAACAAATTCAATTGTGTAATCTCCTTCTGGTAAGTCGATTTTCTCATCACCAATTGGTTTTGCAGGATCATTTGTAAAAGGATACACTCTGCCGTTAAAGAATGAATCTAAGTAGTAATACACATCCGTTTGTAGTCCACTCGTGTTTAATGTTCCGATGAAGCCGAGCGCTTTATTTGTTTTTGAGTCTTTCACGATAAGATCTAACGTTTCAAGTTCGCTGTTTAATTGGAACGCCCCGTGAACATATGATTCACGGTATGGATTGAATTTAGATGTATCAGTTGAGATTGTTTTTCTTGATAATAGTGCATTTTCAATACCAGGCTCTGATACACGAATAGAGAACGGAATTTGATACGTTTCTTCTTTATTTTTCGTGTTTGTAATATGAATATACCCTTCATATCGGCCTTGCTTTGCACCAGCTGGAATATTAATTTTTGCTTCAATTTCATCTGATTTACCAGCATCAATTGTTATTGTTTCAGAAGTAGAAACTTTTACACCGCTTGCGATAGCATCGTTAATAGTGGAAGATGCTGGTGTATAAGAAATTTCTGTTTTAAATTCTTTTTTCTCCTGTTTATTACGATTCTCAATTTTAATTTTTCGTTTTTGTTCAATTGATTCCCCATCTTTTTGATAGTACTTCCCGAATGCAATTGATCCAGTTTCTTCTGGTACTTCAATCACTTCATCATTAACTATTGTTTTTGTTGTATCTAACACTTTAAAACTCGTTTCAGTATGAACGGAGTTGTAAGCATCTACTCGTCCAGCTCCAACTTCATATACGGAATACTTCTCTTTTAAATCATCAGCAGTATTCATGAGGGAAGCTTTCACATCAAATGGAGTGTATTCTGGATGTTCTTGTAAAATAAGTGCAGCCACACCAGCGATGTGAGGAGAAGCCATTGAAGTTCCTTGCATGCGCTCATAGGAAACATCATAATTTTCCCCTTCTTGTGGATCGTTAATATATTCAGGTACTGTTGAAAGTACAGCAACACCAGGTGCTGTAATATCTGGTTTAATATCATCATTTGATATAACAGGGCCGCGTGAGCTAAAGTCTGCAAGATGATCGCCTTCTGTTTGAATGTAATTAATCTCATCGAAAGTTAAGGATGTGCTACCTTGTTCGATTTGAGCTTTTAGTTTTTCGCCGTCTTCTTTCGTTAAGCGGAATGCTGGAATGTATTTTGTGCTTTCACCAACATAGAAAGGAATTTCTCCATCCACGTTGTTATAAATAATAACGGCTTTTGCACCTGCTTGTTTTGCGTTCGCAATTTTTTCATCAAAGGAGAGTGTACCACGTGCAACGAGAGCGATTTTTCCTTTTACATCTTTTTTGCTAAACTCGTCAGGCGTACCGATTCCTACAGATTCAATAGGTAAAGTTTGTCCTTTGAAATCTTCTATTTTATCAGTGAAATTTTTTCCGAATAAAATGAGATTAGAAAATTGTAACTGTCCTGCATGCCCTGATAGTTTCGGTAAGGAAATAGAGCTATCGCTTGCCCCAACTGTAATAGCAAATGGAGAAGCACCTGGTGATCCGAGTGTTGCTGGATTTGGCCCAGAGTTCCCGGCAGCAACGACTGTAACGACACCGGAAAGCATCGCGTTATTGACAGCGATAGATGTTGGATCAAGTGGATTGTTGCTATCATCACCTAACGATAAGTTAATAACGTTCATCCCGTCAGAAATAGATTTATCAATTGCAGCGATAATACCTGAACTATCCCCGCTACCGTACGGACCAAGTACACGATAGTTATAAAGTTCAATGTCAGGTGCAACACCTTTTACTGCGGAATCTGATTTATTTTTCTTTTGAGCAGAAACAATACCTGCTACGTGAGTACCGTGTGCTGTGTAGAAGGAAGAACCACGATTATTAAATTCAGGAGCGCCAGATTGTTGCCACTCTGTATAAGTTGTTTCCATCGGATCTGCATCGTTATTAATAAAGTCCCAACCTTTTACAGAGTTTGGGTCTACCTTACTAGAATCTTCACCCGGTTTTGCGCGATAGCCTTTATACACGTCTTTTAAGTCAGGGTGATTGTAATCAATACCCGTATCTAATACACCAACTTTAATACCTTTTCCGGTAATGCCCTCGCTATGTAACTTGTCTACTCCAATTTGCGGAATGCTATCTGTTAGTTTTTGAGGTGCTTTTTGCTCCGCTTGTTTTGGTAAATCTAATTTCACTTCGTAATCTTTCCAAATACGTTTTACAACGCCAATTCGTAACAATTCTTCCACTGTATTTGCAGGTAACGTTAGCGCAACCCCATTTATAGCATGCTTATAAGAACGTTTAATTTGTACAGACTGGAAATTCCCTGATTTTACTGATGAGCAGAATTGATAAAGGCGTTTTAATCCTTTTTGGAATTCCTCATGTTCTTGATCAATACGTGCTTTTATATTTTCGGGAGCAGCTTGTAACCCTTTTTCTTTTTGTTTTAATTCATTAATCTTTACTGGAGCAGTTTGAAATTCTACAATGATATTTACTGGTTCAGAACTACTCGTATTAATATCTGGTGAAATAGTAAAACCAGGATTGGCATCTAACGTTTGTAATGCCTGGCGCTGTTCTTTAGAAAGTTTTGATAGTAAAGACTGGGCGTTTGAAGAGTCAATTTGGTTAATAGGGTTTTCAGCAAGTACATTGAACGGAAGGGCAGTTGAAAATAGAACGCCAGCCGTTACAATTCCGGTAACAAAACGATTTTTCTTTTTCATGTATAGGCCTCCGATAATTTATATTTTAAAAATTATTTCTCCACGCCTGGTGTTTGCTCTGCATGGAATGTCCAGTTTAGATGTAAGGAATCACCCTGGAATTTATTTTGATCTTGGTCGTTGTCTTCAAAGGAGAAGAGAACGTGTAAATAATCTGTTTCACCAGACTTAATACCGTCTATTAAGTTATGACGTTCTAGAGAAGTAGCTACATCTTCAGGTTTCATAGTTTTTAAGTCTGATAGTTTTGTTTCCCACAAAATTTCATGATCATCGTTTGGATTAGATGGTTTTCCATCATTCACTAAAAATTTGACGATGATGTGATCACCTAAATCTTCACCATCATTATTTTGCTTTGCATCTGTAACCTCATAGGATGTTTCAAGTGCTACTTTTGCAATATCCAATGTTCCTTTGTTTTCAAGCTTGAAATTTCTTTCAATCAAATCACCTGGTTTTAAATCTTTCACATTAACAATTACACTTGGGTTAATAGAAAGATCTAGTGTACCAGCTTGAAATGAGTTACTAGATGTTTCAGAATCACTGAAATAGGCGAATACACCGCCGAATGTAAGGGATAAGCCAAGTGAAGCTGTGACAACTCCCATTCCAACCTTTTGTTTTAATGACATAAGAAAGCCCCCCTAATTTAATTTTTATCAGACTTTCGCCTGGAGCATCGATAGAGTAAACATAGTGTTTCAGTATGAATTATATTTGCGAAAGTTCAATGTTCTTTATTGAGAATGAGTATATGCTTATGAATTTTCCATTTCAATAAAATTGTGACAAAAAATATTGAGAAACTTTTTTTTATGACAGATTATTTTGTTACGATTTTAAGTGATAAATAGCGAGTAAAATAGGATAAATCTTATGAAATAAAGGTTGAGAAATAAATAATAGGATGAAAGGCTAGTAGGAAATGAAGCGTTTGCAATGAATATTCGTCAAAATTCGATAATTTACACGGAAAATGTGAAAATTTTAAGTGAAATTTAAGAAAAAAACGAATATTTTTTAAAAAATAACAAGGATATTTCAGTTTTTCGCAGAAATGATAAAGAGTAAAAAATTTCTGTCATCTTAGTGAGGTGAACATATTGGATGTAATAAATTGTGAAGAAGTGAAACGAGATGAGTTTCATACAGAAAAGTACTATGACAGTTATAACATCTTTGGGGCACATATTGTGACGGAAGATGGGATGCGAGGTGTACGATTCACAGTATGGGCTCCTCATGCGAAAGCAATGAGTGTTGTTGGGAATTTTAATGAATGGGATTATGAGCAACATAAGATGCTACAAGTGACAGAAGAGGGGATTTGGTCCTTGTTTGTACCGCATATTGAAGAGAATGAGATATACAAGTATGCGATTGAAACGATGGACGATGCCGTTATTTTAAAAGCAGATCCTTACGCTGTATATGCAGAAGTAAGACCAAATACGGCATCTGTAGTTTTTGATATAGAGGGATATGAATGGAATGATAAAAACTGGATTCGTAAGAGAAAGAAAAAATCGATTTATAAAGAAGCGATGACAGTTTATGAATTACATTTCGGTTCTTGGAAAAAGAAAGAAGATGGCGCTCTGTATTCTTACAGAGAAATGGCCGAGGAGCTCATTCCGTATGTGGTGGAACATCAATTTACACATATTGAAATTATGCCGCTTGTTGAGCATCCATATGATCGTTCTTGGGGATATCAAGGAACAGGATATTATGCAGCGACAAGTAGATTCGGCACGCCACATGATTTGATGTATTTTGTCGATGAATGTCATAAATATGGAATCGGTGTCATTTTAGATTGGGTGCCGGGGCATTTTTGTAAAGATGCTCACGGTTTATATTTGTTTGATGGGACACCGACTTATGAATATAAAGATATAGATGTACAAGAAAACCAGGTATGGGGAACTGTTAATTTTGATTTAGGAAAGAGGGAAGTACGTAATTTTTTAATTTCAAATGCGTTATTTTGGATGAGGTATTTCCATATTGATGGGTTCAGAGTAGATGCAGTTGCGAATATGCTGTACTGGAATAAAGAAGGAAAAGAGCAAAGCAATGAACACGCCGTTTCTTTCTTACGAGAGTTAAATGAAGCCGTGTTTGCAGAAGATGAAGAGTTTCTTATGACAGCGGAAGATTCAACAGCTTGGCCACTTGTAACAGCTCCAACATACGAGGGTGGACTTGGATTCAATTATAAATGGAATATGGGTTGGATGAATGACGTGCTGAAATATATGGAATGTGCGCCAGAGTACCGGAAATACATTCATGAGAAAATGACATTTTCTTTAATATATGCTCACTCTGAAAACTTCATATTGCCGCTTTCTCATGATGAAGTCGTTCATGGGAAAAAGTCGTTATTAAATAAAATGCCGGGAGATTACTGGGATAAGTTTGCTCAGCTTCGTTTATTATATGGATATTTCTTTACTCATCCAGGTAAGAAATTACTCTTTATGGGTGGAGAATTCGGGCAATTTGATGAGTGGAAAGACCTTGAAGATTTAGATTGGAATTTACATGATTTTGAAATGCATCGTAATATGCATGATTACTTTAAAGAGCTCATAGCATTGTATAAGCGCTCAAAACCACTTTGGCAGTTAGATCACTCGTCTGAAGGATTTCAGTGGATTGATGCTAATAATAATGAGCAAAGTATTTTCTCGTTTATCCGCCAAGGGGATAAGCAGGAAGATGCGTTAGTTGTCGTATGTAATTTTACGAAAGCTACATATGAAAACTATAAAGTAGGTGTACCGGATTTCGAGTACTATAACGAAATTTTAAACAGTGACTCGGCGCAATATGGCGGATCGGGGCAAGTTAATAAGAAACGTCTCAAGACGATTCTAGAACCATACCATAATCAAGAGGCACATGTAGAAATTACAATTCCACCATTTGGCGTATCCATATTACGACCAGTGAAGACGAGAAAGGGGAGCAAAAAACAAGATGGCTCAAAAACAAAAGTGCGTAGCAATGTTACTAGCAGGGGGAAAAGGTAGTCGTTTAAGTGCATTAACAAAAAATTTAGCCAAGCCAGCTGTTCCATTTGGTGGTAAATATCGCATTATTGATTTTACGTTAAGTAACTGTGCAAACTCCGGTATTGAAACGGTGGGGATTTTAACACAATATCAACCGTTAGAACTTCATAATTATATTGGAATCGGAAATGCTTGGGATCTTGATCGTGTAAACGGTGGAGTCACTGTGTTACCTCCTTATGCGGAGTCTTCAGGTGTGAAGTGGTATACAGGTACGGCAAGTGCTATTTATCAAAACTTAAACTATTTAAGTCAGTATGAACCAGAATATGTTCTTATTTTATCTGGTGACCATATTTATAAAATGGATTACAGTAAAATGCTAGATTATCATGTTGAGAAAGAAGCGGACGTTTCAATTTCTGTTATTGAAGTGCCTTGGGATGAAGCAAGTCGCTTTGGCATCATGAATACAAATGAAGAGATGGAAGTTGTTGAATTTGAGGAGAAACCGCAATTTCCAAGAAGTAATCTTGCATCAATGGGAATTTATATTTTTAACTGGGCTATTTTAAAAGAATATTTAGAGATGGATGCGAGAAATCCTGAATCTAGTAATGACTTCGGAAAAGATGTACTTCCGCTTTTATTAGATGAAGGGAAGAAGTTGATGGCGTATCCATTTGAAGGATATTGGAAAGATGTTGGAACGGTGAAAAGCTTATGGGAAGCGAATATGGATTTACTTCGTGATGAAACATCGTTGAACTTGAACGATCGTAATTGGCGCATTTATTCTGTGAATCCAAATGAGCCACCTCAATATATTGCACAGCAGGCAAAAGTAGAAGAGTCACTTATTAATGAAGGATGCGTCATTGAAGGGGACGTGAAGCATTCTGTTTTATTCCAAGGAGTAACGGTAGAAGAAGGTAGTATGGTAATCGATTCCGTCGTTATGCCTGGGGCAAAGATTGGTAAAAACGTTGTGATTGAAAGAGCGATTGTTGGATCAGAAATGGTTATTGAAGATGGGACAATAATTCGCCCAGAAAAAAATGTTGACGATGTAGTACTAATTGCTGAAGGAAAATAGAAAAGGGGGATGAAATGAATGGGAGAAAAAATGTTGGGGATTATTAATGCAACGGGAAGTTTTCCTTCCTTAAAGAAAGTAACAGGGCATCGTTCATTAGCGGCGTTACCGTTTGGAGGCCGTTACCGACTCATTGATTTCATGCTTTCAAATATGGTGAATTCTAATATTCATAGCGTGGCGGTTTTTACAAGTCATAAAAATCGTTCTTTAATGGATCATGTCGGTTCAGGAAAACAGTGGGATTTAGATAGAAAGCGTGATGGCCTGTTTTTATTCCCACCGAACTGCCAATGTGATCATGACGAATTTGGATCTTTTGCACATTTTAGAAGACATATTGATTATTTTCTAAGAAGCAGAGAAGAATATGTTGTTATTACGAATAGCCATCTTGTAACAGCGTTAAACTTTCAAGCGGTGTTAGAGCGACATATACATACGTCTGCAGATATTACTGAAGTTTGTCATGAAGGGGTTTCGCTTCAAACATATGTGTTAAAGAAACAATTATTGCTAGACTTATTTGAGACATATAAAGATGTGGAGCAATACAGTTTATTTGATGTAGTGAGAGAAAAGCGAGGGGAATCACTGCATATTGCTAAGTATGAGCATACAGGGTATGTAGCTATTATTGATTCGATTGAAAGTTACTATAAACATAGTCTAGAAATTTTGCAGCCTTCTATTTGGAAGCAATTATTTAAGAAAGAAGCACCGATCTTTACGAAAGTAAAAGATGAGCCACCAACTCGTTATATGAAGGGTGCAGTAGTGAAAAATACAATGGTTGCAAACGGCAGTATTATTGAAGGGGAAGTGGAAAATAGTGTTGTCGCCCGTTCTGTTAAAATTGGAAAAGGTTCAATTGTACGTAATAGTATTATTATGCAAAAGAGCCAAATTGGAGATAATTGTATAATAGACGGTGTTATTATTGATAAAGATGTGAAACTTGGCGACGGCGTAGTGTTAAAAGGAAGTGCTGATAAGCCATATGTTGTAGAAAAAGGTAGTGTACAAAATAGTACAATCAATAGTTATTCGTAAATAGCAGGTGCATAATTAGTGGGGGATTTAAAACCCCCACTAATTAAGGTTTTACTCTATATGAAAACTTGAAGGGAGGAAGCTGTAAGAGGAGCGATTTATGATGTATACGCTTTTCGTGCAGTGGAACAACAGGTGAATATTTTATTTGCAGTATCAGAATGTGTACCGTTTATTAAATCCGGAGGTCTAGCTGATGTAGCAGGAGCGCTTCCAAAAGAATTAAAAAAATTAGGAGTGAATGTTCGCATTATACTTCCAAACTACAGTCTTATCCCGAAAGAGTTAAGAGAAGGATGTACGCTTCATAAAGTAATTAACGTTCCTCTTGGATGGAGAAATCAATATTGCGGGATTTTAAAAGGTGAGCAGGACGGGATTACGTATTACTTAATAGATAATGAATATTATTTTAAGAGAGATTCTCTATATGGCCATTATGATGATGGGGAGCGTTTTTCTTATTTTTCAAAAGCAGTTTTAGAGTGTATTCCGCATCTTGATTTCGAAGTAGATGTTCTTCATAGCCATGATTGGCATACAGCTATGGTTAATTTCTTACTTCGTGAAAAGTATCAAGATAACCCGTTATATGAGCATATTAAAACGGTATATACGATTCATAACTTGCAGTTCCAAGGTGTATTTCCTCCTGAAGTGATGTACGACTTACTGGAGCTTGGTCATGAATATTTTCATAGTGAACAGCTTGAGTTTTATGGAAACGTGAACTTTATGAAAGGCGGTATTATCGCATCTGACCAAATTACAGCGGTTAGCCCGACATATAAAGAAGAGATTCAATATGAGTTTTTCGGTGAGAAGTTAGATGGATTGCTACGAAAGCATAACGATAAGCTTAGTGGCATTGTAAATGGAATTGATACGAGTGTATATAATCCAGAAACAGATCCATATATTATGGCTCAGTATAGTGCAGAGTCATTAGAGGAAAAGAGTGAAAATAAACGCGCATTGCAGCGTTATTTTGGTTTACCAGAAAAAGAAGATACACCAGTTATTTCGATGGTAACACGATTAACGAAGCAAAAGGGGCTTGATCTAGTACGTACTGTATTCCGTGAAATAATGGAAGAAGATGTACAATGTATTATTTTGGGGTCAGGCGATTCTGAATATGAGCAGTTCTTTGAATGGATGGCATACGAGTATCCAGAAAAGGTAAAAGTATATATTGGGTTTAATGAAGCGTTAGCGCACCAAGTGTACGCGGGAAGCGATTTGTTTTTAATGCCATCGCTGTTTGAACCGTGTGGACTTGGACAACTTATTGCGCTAGCATATGGCACGATTCCAATTGTAAGAGAAACAGGCGGATTAAATGATACTGTACATTCTTACGATGAGGACACTGGAATTGGGAATGGCTTTAGCTTTACGAATTTTAATGCGCATGACATGTTACATACGATTCTTCGTGCAATTGAGTTTTATCAAGATAAACCGGTATGGGATAAGCTTGTAAAGCAAGCGATGACTGAAGATTATAGCTGGGGGAAATCTGCTCTTGCATACAAGAAATTGTATAAAAGTCTCATGGAATAACATTGAGGTGGTGAAAAAATGTTTACTCATGTTGAAAGCTTCAAATCCGCTTTTCTAGAAAAATTAGAAACGATGTATGGGAAAAGTTTCAAAGATTCTACAACTCGTGATCAGTATAATACGCTCGGTCATATGGTACGTGAGTATATGAATAGTCAATGGATTGCAACGAATGAAAGTTATCGTTCTGGAGATCAAAAACAAATGTATTATTTATCCATTGAATTTTTACTTGGGCGTTTACTAGGCAGTAACATATTAAATTTAGGCATTCGAGATGTATGTGAAAAAGGACTTTTTGAACTTGGAATTTCTTTGCACGAGTTAGAAGAGATTGAAGCAGATGCTGGCCTTGGTAACGGCGGACTTGGACGTTTAGCAGCCTGTTTCCTCGATTCACTCGCTTCTTTAAACTTACCAGGACATGGCTGTGGTATTCGTTATAAGCATGGTCTGTTTGATCAAAAAATTGTTGATGGCTATCAAGTAGAATTTCCAGAACAGTGGCTTCTTCATGAAAACGTTTGGGAAGTAAGAAGGTATGACCAAGCCGTAGAAGTAAGTTATTTTGGAAACGTTGAACCACTAGAAATTGATGGACGTTTAGAGTTCAGGCATACAAATGCAGAAGTTATTATGGCAGTACCATATGACGTTCCAGTTGTAGGGTATGAAACGAGTACTGTAAATACGCTTCGACTTTGGAATGCGGAGCCAGTTCCTTTCCCGCAAAATTGTAAAGATATTTTGAAATATAAGCGTGAAACAGAGGCCGTATCGGAGTTTTTATATCCAGATGATACGCATGATGAGGGGAAAATACTTCGTTTAAAACAACAGTATTTCCTCGTATCAGCAAGTTTGCAAAATATCGTTCGTATGCATAGGGAGAGACACGGTAGTCTTCGTCAGTTACATGAAAAAATCGCGATTCATATAAACGATACACATCCGGTTCTAGCAATTCCAGAACTTATGCGTATTTTATTAGACGAAGAAAAATTGACATGGGAAGAGGCTTGGCACATAACAACGCAGACGATTTCCTATACGAATCATACGACGTTATCAGAAGCGCTTGAGAAATGGCCAATTCGCATTTTTAAACCGTTATTACCGAGAATTTATATGATTATTGAAGAAATTAATGAACGTTTCTGTCATGAGCTTTGGGACCGTTATTCGTACGATTGGAAGCGTATTGAGGACATGGCCATTATTGCGCATGACCTTGTAAAAATGGCTCATTTAGCGATTGTTGGTAGCCATAGCGTTAACGGTGTGGCGAAAATTCATACAGAAATTTTAAAGCAGCGTGAAATGCGATTGTTCTATGAATTTTATCCAGATAAGTTTAATAATAAAACGAATGGAATTGCTCATAGGCGCTGGCTAATGAAGGCGAATCCGCAGCTGACGAATCTTATTTCGGAAGCGATTGGAGAAGAATGGAAGAAAGAGCCAATTAAGCTGCAAGCACTGCAAAACTTCATACATGATACTAGTTTTCAAGAAAAGCTTGCAGGGGTAAAACAAGAGCGTAAGATTATTTTAGCGGAGAGCATTCATAATAAAATGGGGATCACTATTGATCCAAATTCTATTTTTGATGTGCAAGTGAAAAGGTTGCATGCTTACAAACGACAACTATTAAACGTTCTTCATATTTTATATTTGTATAACCGTTTGAAAGAGGATGCTAGTTTTACATTTTATCCGCGTACTTTTATTTTTGGAGCGAAAGCATCACCTGGCTATTATTATGCGAAGAAAATTATTAAATTAATAAATGAGCTTGCAAGAAAAGTAAATACCGATCCGTACGTAAGTCAATTTATGAAAGTTATCTTTCTAGAAAACTACCGAGTTTCTTTAGCGGAAGATATATTCCCAGCGGCAGATGTAAGTGAACAAATTTCAACTGCGAGTAAAGAAGCATCGGGAACAGGTAACATGAAATTCATGATGAATGGTGCAATTACACTCGGAACGTTAGATGGAGCTAATATTGAAATAAAAGACCGGGTCGGTGATGATGCCTGCTTCATTTTTGGCTTAACGGCGGATGAGGTCCTTCATTACTACCAAAACGGTGGATATCGTGCAAGTGACTATTATCACCACAATATGCACATTAAAAAAGTAGTAGATCAGTTAACGAATGGTTTCTTTGCACAGTCGGGAGCTGAATTTGAGGCGATTTATGATTCTCTCGTTATTCAAAATGATGAATACTTCGTTCTTCGAGATTTTAGCCCATATGCAGAAAGACAAGAAGCTGTCGGAAGGGCCTATGAAAATAGGGAGAAATGGCTGGAAATGTCGATTTTGAACATTGCACAATCTGGGCATTTTGCGAGTGATCGAACAATTTTGCAGTACAGTAATGAAATTTGGGGTATTGGTAATACTGTTAAACTATTTTAGATGAAAGCCCCTGTTGAAGGGGCTTTTATTTATTTTTAAAACAGGGATACGCTTGCTTAGAAAAATAAAACGAGCTTAATGAGATTAAGCTCGTTTTACTTATGTTGCTTAAGAAAGAAATGGGATAGCGGTATATATTATACCTGTTCCGCCATATTCGCCTGTCGCAAAGTATGAAAATGTAAAGAAACCTGTAAACGAAAAAATTATTATAAGAAAAAGTGCAAAGAAAAATTTTAGCATGTAAGGTCCCCTCATCCGAAAGTAATTTCATAGATTATTATAGTATACAAATATTCATTTTCCAATTGTTTACTGGTTAAAAATGAGAGGTCAGACATGTTTTGTATGTTGTAATGGAATGATTATTCGTAATGGATTTTGTATTTTTCGTAAATGTCATGTTGTGATGGACGTGTGCATATTCCCAGTCTTTATCATTAAAATGGACATTTCTTGGAGGGAGAAGAGGAACGACATCGAATAAATTGACAAAACGAAAGCTACTAGCTACTTGCAGTTTATAATAATTTCGAAAGGCGATATCTCCAACTTTTGGAGAGGCAAAGGTATAAAGGCCGTACTGTGCGAAGGCAGTATTTATACGTGCATCTAGTGTGTGTAGTGTAGCGAGTGCACCGCCTAAGCTATGACCTGTTGCAAGAAGTTTCTTATGGGCTGGTAATGACACGAGCATATCCATAATAGAATCCCGGCAAGATTCATAAATTGAAAGAAAGCCGTTATGAACATTTCCGCTATTTAAAGCGTATGGGTATGGTCTTTGGTTGACGAGTGAATCGATAATCCAATCTGTATCTGTTTGTGTGCCCCTAAAAGCTACAATAATCGTATCTTCAGATTCTAATATGAACCCAAACCATTCCATCGTTTGAATCGCTTTTCCTTGAAAGCCTTGTACATATTGGAATCCATCAGGTATTTCAAAAATCCCATTTTGTTTATATTGTTCATACGTTAGATCGCAGCAAGATGCTAACAATATGGCAGTATCTTTATCAAAGGATAAAGGAGTACGCATCAAGCAAGCCCTCCTTAAGAAAAGGTATAGTTCAATATATGCAGTGAGGGACTTGATTCATTCTTTTTTGAAAAAAGGCTTGAACCTACAGTTACGTGAGGAAGTATGATTTTTGTAAACATATTGTTAGGAGGAGTGTAGGGTGAGAAAAAAGGAAGGCTATTCAATTGGTGAGTTTTCAAAGAGAACAGGTATATCAATACGGACACTACAATATTACGATGAACTTGGCCTGCTTAAACCTGAAAAAAATATAAGTTCAGGACACCGTGTATATAAAGATAGAGATATATTAGCGCTCCAAAAAATAGTGAGTCTTAAAGCATTAGGATATAGTTTAGAAGAAATTCGTGTCATGCTCAATGTGAAAAGTTTGAATATAAGCTTAAAAGAAACATTACAAAATCAAAGAGTAGCCTTTGAAGAAAAGAAAAAACAACTTGAAGTTTCGATAAAGGCGATTGAACGAACAATGGTATACCTTGAGGAAGATGAAGAGGTAGATAGTAATATATTAATGAGCTTAATTAATAGTATCCAAAAAGAAAACGAACAGCGTTTATGGCTTGAAGAATATGTACCAAAAGAAGTGGCTGATGGATTATATAATAAGCCGGAAGAAGAGGACATAGCACTTGATAAAGAGTTTATGCGTTTAGCAAAAGAAGTGAAAAGGTTATTTGGAAGACAAATTGAGGATTCAGAAGTGCAAAAATTGGTTGATGAACATATGAAAGCGACTCTTAAGTATGTCGGTGAAGAGACAATGTATTCTCTAGGTAAATTAGAGAATGTAGAAGAACAATATAATAATATGATGCCTTCTCCTTATACGGAAGAAGAAGAGGCGTGGCTTAATGAAGCGATGAAATACTTTATGATCCAAAATGGTTTGTATAGTCCACCTAAATAAAAAGTGCCCTATAAGGGCACTTCTTACTCTTTTCCATCTAATAAACGACCAAGTCCGCCTAAAACGCTACCTTCACCGCTGTTTTGAGCTGCTGGGCTTGTAAGGCGTGCTGCTAAGCGGCTAAGTGTTAAGGACTGAATCCAAACCGTTCCAGGACCTTCTAGCGTTGCGAAGAATAAACCTTCACCTCCAAATAGAGCTGTTTTTACTTTTCCAACGAATTGAACATCGTAGTTAACGTCTTTTGTCATTGCAACGAGACAACCTGTATCAATGCGAAGTTTCTCACCAGGTTTTAATTCACGCTTATATACAGTTCCGCCTGCATGCATGAAAGCTAGACCATCACCTTCAAGTTTCTGCATGATGAAACCTTCACCACCGAAGAAGCCAGTTCCTATTTTTTTAGTAAACTCAATTCCGATAGAAACACCTTTTGCGGCACAAAGAAATGCATCTTTTTGGCAGACTACTTTTCCTTGATATTCTGTTAAATCAACAGGAATAATTTTTCCAGGATAAGGAGCGGCGAATGATACGTGTCGTTTGCCATGACCTGTATTTGTAAATACAGTCATAAACATACTTTCACCTGTAACGAGACGTTTACCTGCGCCCATTAATTTACCGAATAGACCATTAGATGGTCCAGAACCATCACCGAAAATCGTTTCCATTTCGATATGATCTTCCATCATCATCATTGCGCCAGCCTCTGCGACAACGCTTTCTTCTGGATCCAATTCAATTTCAACAAACTGCATATCATCGCCATATAATTTATACTCGATTTCATGTGCTTGCATTTTTTCACCTCATCATATGTAGTAATTATATTGTACAGAAATCAAAGGAATTAGAATACTGTAGTTTTATTAATTTTTGAATAAAAATAGAATGAAAATTTAAGGTTATACTAGAATTATAAAAAACGATGGGACGAAAGTGTTCTCATTTGACGTTTTTGATATAGCATGATATAGTGAAAACACTATTGAGCTACATAATGTGGTACGGAAATAAAGCACGTTGTATTAAAGGCTGTAAGCTTGTTATACATTCATGTCCTTTATATCCACCTTTTCATGTGGATTCATAGTTTCATTTTTATTTAGGAGGTACATGACATGCAAACAGGTAAAGTTAAATGGTTTAACGGCGAAAAAGGTTTTGGCTTCATCGAAGTTGAAGGCGGAGAAGACGTATTCGTACATTTCTCAGCTATTCAAGGCGACGGCTTCAAAACTTTAGAAGAAGGTCAAGAAGTTTCTTTCGAAATCGTTGATGGAAACCGCGGACCACAAGCAGCTAACGTTACAAAAAACTAATTAGCTAGCGAAAAAAAGCATTCCGAATTTCGGAATGCTTTTTTTATGCTTTAGAACCAGACTCATCTGAAGATAATTCACCTTTAAAGGTGCGTTCTTCAAAGTCATCAAGCAATTGTTCATATTCTTCATGTTCTTCTGTTGCGAAAACTTGTGGGTTTTTTCCATACATATCTGTTCCAATAAAGTTTTCGAAATCCTCTACATACCCAACATTTTCTTCACTATTTACGTACATGCCATTATAGTTTTTTGAATCTTGTCTTTCTAAATCGGATGGTGTTTCTGATGTTCCGTAATTTGCGACGTCTTGCCAAGCATCTTCAGCATCGTACTCTACAGAATGATCTTCGTCGTGCTTATGAAACGAAGGATCTAGCACCTCTTCTTCAACTGGGCGCGTCTGCATATCTAATTTATTTGTAGTGTGCTGAATACACGTTGTAGCAGTTGGCATTGCTTCTAATCTTTCAAATGGAATTTCCTCACCAGACACTTCGCAAATTCCGTACGTACCAGCTTCAATTTTTTGCAGAGCATGTTTCGTATCTTCTAACTGTTTATGCCAAAATTCGATGAGTCCGAAATCTTTCTCACGTTCGTACAATTCTGTAGCCATATCACCTGGATGGTTGTCATAGCTAGACAATTCTCCTACTGAATCACGTTCAGATGCACGGTTTTCATCTTCATGATTTTGTATCGTTTGTTCAACTTCTTGCTGTTGTTTTTCTAGAATAGATTTAAATTGATTTATTTGTTGTGGAGTTAACATAGTCGTCCACCTTCCTACAATTCAGTTTCTTTACATAGTATGAGCGTTGAGAGTAGGAATTATGAGGTGAATTTCAGCCGGGAAGTCGGTATATGAAAAAAGGAGCCGCATAAGCAGCTCCTTTCTATAGGAAGTATCCAAGCAATAATCCGATTCCCATTAGGAGACCGAAAATTGTATTTGTTTTTGCTGTTGAAATCATCGCAGGTACCATTTCCATTGGAATGCTTTTGCCGATAAAGCCTTTCGTCGCTTTAAATGCTTTCGGTACACTTAAGAATACGATAAGCATCCATGGTGATACGATGTTAACGATGATTAAAGCGATTGTCCAAATGTAGGCAACGATAAACATAGAAGCAAGTACACCAACTGCTCTTTCGCGTCCAACGAGAATTGCTAACGTTTTACGACCATTTTCTTTATCACCATCTAAATCACGAATATTGTTAGATAGTAAAATTGCACCAATTAAAATGGAGCTTGGAATAGATAATAAAATCACTTCTGATGTTACTGCGCCTGTTTGGATAAAGAATGAAATACCAATAATAATGACACCCATAAATAATCCTGCTGTTAGCTCTCCAAATGGTGTGTACGCAATTGGAATAGGGCCACCAGTGTAAAGGTAAGCAACGGCCATACAAACAAGACCGATTGCAGCAAGCCACCAGCTAGAGTTCATACAAATATAAACACCTAATAGCGTTGCGATGCCTAAAAATCCGAATGCTAAGTTAAGAACGGTTTTTGGTTTAATGCCATCGCGGACGATAGCACCGCCTATTCCAACTGAACCTTCATGATCGAGTCCTCTTTTATAATCAAAGTATTCATTAAACATGTTCGTTGCTGCTTGAATGAGAAGGCAAGCAAGAAGCATCATAAAGAAAAGAGGAAGATGTATTTGATTTATACCTCCGACCCGCATTGCAAAAGCTGTTCCGATGAAAACAGGAACGAAAGCTGCTGTTAATGTATGGGGACGTAATAAACTCCACCAAATTCGCCAGCCTGTTTGTTTACTTGGCTTTGGCGCCGTAGGAGAGGAATTCGTTTCGACGTTCATTTCCATGTTGAATCCTCCTTGGTCACATATTGTACACAATTAAGTGTAGAAAAAGCATCATTTAGTGTCAACGTTTATTTTCTAGGAAGAGAAGGTGAATTTCTCAGAAATGCTAAACGTTGACAGGCCTTTCCTTTGAGGTGTATCTTAAAATCAAGCGTAATTATGACTATTTTTCGCCCATAGGGGGGAGACAATTGTGATTCAAACGAAACGAAAAGGCTTACAAGAAGTTCTTGTTACAGCTATTAAGCGTGCGACTGATGAAAAAACATTAGTTAGTTTTGTAAAACAAATAGATTGGGTGGATCCACTTCTGTTTTATGCAGCAGGAAAAAGGATCGCATTCGAAAATAGATGTTATTTTGCAGACCCAGCTCAGCATGTAATATTTGCTGGAATTGGCTCTGTTTTCACTATAGCAAATTCTTCTCACAAACGCTTTCAAACTGCTCGTGACGAGTGGGATAAAGTAAAAGAGAAAGCATTCGTACAAAGAGAAGGATACGAATTTGGAACAGGTCCTCTTTTATTTGGTGGATTTTCATTTGACCAAGAAAAAGAAAAAACGAATCTTTGGAAAGAATTTGATGATACCACATTTTCACTACCAGCATTTTTATTAACTGTAAAAAATGAAAAGGCGTGGTTAACGATTAATCAGTTCGTTTCAGCTGAAGATTGTGCAGAAACTCTTTATAACGAAATTATTTCTGTAGAAGAGAGAATTTTACAAGAGAGTAAATGTGCACTAGAAGGGTCAAAATTAACAGTTACTTCTAAAGTAGAAGTTGATCCGAAGGGCTGGATGAATGCGATTGGAAAAGTGCAGCATGAAATGAAGCAAGGGAACGTGCAGAAGGTTGTATTAGCAAGGGAGCTAAAATTAACGATGGATCAGCATATTGATTCCGTTCTTGTTTTAGAAGCGCTTCGCATTGGGCAACCGGATTGTTACGTATTTTCTTTTGATTATAAAGGAGCATGCTTCTTAGGGGCGACACCTGAGCGATTGATTCGAAAAGAAGGCGAGAAGTTTACATCGATGTGCCTTGCTGGTTCAATTGGTCATGGCAATTCTATAGAAGAAAGTAAACAAAATGGTGAGACGCTTCTTCATGATGAAAAGAATTTGGCTGAACACGGTTATGTAGTTAACATGATTCGAGGTGTGCTAAGTGAGCATTGCGAATCTGTTAATATTCCGGAGAGCCCAGGCTTATTAACGACGAAAAATTTAATCCATTTATATACGCCAGTAGAAGCAAAAGGTGATGCAAGTCTTTTAACGATGGTAGAAGAATTACATCCAACACCAGCTCTTGGTGGTACACCTCGTCATGAGGCGTTGAAATTAATCCGTGATGTAGAGCTTTTAGATAGAGGGTTATATGGTGCACCAATTGGCTTTATAGATGATGAAGGAAATGGTGAATTTGCGGTTGCACTTCGCTGTGGATTATTAAATGGCGAGAAGGCATCCTTATTTGCCGGCTGTGGTATCGTAATTGATTCAGTAGCTCAGCTTGAATATGAAGAAACAAGTTTGAAGTTTAGACCGATGCTTGGTGCTTTGGAGGAATTAATGAAATGAACAATCATATAGAAGCATTATCATACTATTTAGGCGCATTCGTGGACGAACTGACGCGTCTAAATGTATGTGATGTTGTCATTAGTCCTGGGTCACGGTCAACGCCGATTGCCTTACTAATGGAACAACATGACGGAATGAAAACATATTTACATGTAGACGAAAGATCAGCAGGATTTTTTGCGCTCGGTATTGCGAAAGCAAAAAAACGTCCTGTTGCACTATTATGTACGTCAGGGACGGCAGCAGCGAACTATTATCCAGCTGTATGTGAAGCGTTTCATTCACGAGTGCCGCTTATCGTATTAACAGCGGATAGACCGCATGAATTAAGAGATGTGGGTGCACCACAGGCGATGAATCAATTTAATTTATACGGTACTTTTGTGAAGCAATTTACAGAGATGGCACTTCCTGAAGCGAGTGAAGCAATGTATCATTACGCCCGTATGACGACGCAGCGTACGATAGCAAGCGCACTTCTAGCGCCGCAAGGACCTGTTCATCTTAATTTTCCAGTTCGCGAGCCGCTTATACCGGATTTCTCATTAGAAAGTTTATGGGATAAAGGGCGTGGTGAATATACAGGAGTAGTTCAGCAAGGGAACGTGACGATGCCGAGTGAATATGTAGATTCTCTTGTAGGGCGCCTTTCACATATGGAAAAGGGGCTTATTATTTGTGGAGACGGCAGTCATCCAGAAATAACAGAAGTTGTTATGAAAGTAGCTGAGAAAACAGGGTATCCAATTTTAGCAGATCCACTTTCTAACCTCCGTAGTGGTAATCATGATAAAACGATGGTTATAGATTGTTACGATACATTTTTACGAAATGAATTGTTAAAAGAAACGTGGAAGCCGAATGTTTTAATTCGTTTCGGAGGAATGCCTGTCTCTAAAGCATTAACGCAGTTCATCAAAAAACAAACGAAAGCTGTTCATATCGTTGTCGATGAATCTGGACAATGGAGAGATCCAGCTCTAGTTGCGACAGAAGTTGTACAAGCTAGTGACAGTGAATTTTGCAGAGCATTACTAGAGAAAATGCCAGTTATGAAAAAGAATGATTGGTTCGGAATGTGGAAACAAATAAACGAGAAAACGAGAGAAACGCTTCGTGAGATGGAAACATATGAAACGGCATTTGAAGGAAAAGTAATTACGGATATTGTAAGTGTATTACCAGAAGGGGCAACGTTATTTGCGAGTAATAGTATGCCAATTCGCGATACCGATTCATTTTTCTTCACATCGGATAAAAACATTCAAGTAATGGCGAACCGCGGTGTAAATGGTATTGATGGAATCATTTCAACAGCTTTAGGAGCGAGTATTATTTGTGATCCGCTCGTATTAGTAATCGGTGATTTATCATTTTATCACGATTTAAACGGACTATTAGCCGCGAAACTACATGAGTTAAATATAACGATTGTTGTTGTAAATAATGATGGTGGAGGTATTTTCTCATTCTTACCACAATACGAGAAAAAGGAACATTTCGAATCATTATTTGGAACACCAATTGGGCTTGACTATGAACATGTTGTCAAAATGTATGGTGGTTCATTTAGCCGTGTAAATGGTTGGGAAAACTTCCGAGAAGAAGTACAAACTGGAACGAAAACGAATGGATTACACGTCGTGGAAATTTGTACGAATCGCGAAGAAAACTTGAAATTACATCGTGAACTATGGGCAAAAACAATGGACGTTATTACTACATCTTTGCAAGGTGAATCAAAATGAAAGTAACATTGCAAGGTGTATCGTATGAATATGAAGTAGCCGGAAGCGGGGAACCACTTCTACTTCTTCATGGTTTTACGGGAAGCATGGAAACGTGGGGTTCCTTTATTCCTTCTTGGAGCGAGCAGTTTCAAGTCATTCTAGTAGACATTGTTGGACACGGGAAAACGGAAAGTCCTGAAGATGTGATGCATTATGATATTCAAAATGTGGCACTGCAAATGAAAGAACTACTGGATCATCTTCATATTGAAAATGCGCACATACTTGGCTATTCAATGGGTGGTAGACTTGCGATTACGATGGCATGCTTATATCCAGAATATGTGCGTTCGCTTCTTTTAGAAAACTGTACAGCTGGACTTGAGAGTGCAAAGGAGCGAAAAGAACGCAAGGAAAAAGATGAACGACTTGCCGATAAAATTGAGCAAGAAGGCATCCGAAGTTTTGTATCGATGTGGGAAAATATTCCGCTATTTGAAACGCAAAAACGTTTAGTGCAAAACGTAAAAGAAGCGGTGCGAAAAGAACGACTTGCTAATAATCCAAAAGGACTTGCAAATAGTCTTCGTGGCATGGGAACAGGGGCTCAACCTTCATGGTGGAACGAATTGCAAAACCTAAAAATGCCTGTCCTTTTACTGAATGGAGAAAGCGATGAAAAGTTCTTTCGCCTATTAAAAAACATCGAAAAATGCATCCCTCATGCGAAATTTGTCAAAATTGATGGGGCTGGCCATGCAATTCATGTGGAACAACCGGAAAAGTTTGATACAATAGTAAAGGGATTTCTAAAAACTATGCAGTGATACTTTTTTCAGCAAGAAGGAAGTTGCACTTATAGCGGAGATCAGAAATATAAAAGGAGGTAATAGTAATGACTATTGAATGGGTAAAAGAAGGCAATTACGAAGATATTATTTATTCAACATACAATGGCATCGCAAAGATTTCGATTAACCGCCCTGAAGTACATAATGCATTCCGTCCTAAAACGGTAATGGAGTTAATCAATGCTTTTGCACACGCTCGTGATGATGCAAATGTTGGCGTTATCATTTTAACAGGTGAAGGTGGACGTGCATTCTGTTCTGGCGGCGACCAAAAAGTTCGCGGTCATGGTGGCTATGTAGGTGACGACCAAATCCCACGTTTAAACGTATTAGACTTACAACGTCTAATTCGCGCAATCCCTAAACCGGTTATCGCAATGGTAGCAGGTTATGCAATCGGTGGTGGACACGTACTTCATATCGTATGTGACTTAACAATCGCTGCAGACAACGCTGTATTCGGGCAAACAGGTCCTAAAGTAGGAAGCTTTGACGGTGGATACGGAGCTGGTTATTTAGCTCGTATGGTAGGCCATAAGAAAGCTCGTGAAATTTGGTACCTATGCCGTCAATATAGTGCACAAGAAGCACTTGATATGGGCTTAGTAAACACAGTAGTACCATTAGAAGAACTTGAAGCAGAAACAGTACAATGGTCACAAGAAATTTTAGCAAACAGCCCAATGGCACTTCGTTTCCTAAAAGCTGCATTCAACGCAGACACAGACGGTTTAGCTGGTATTCAACAACTAGCTGGAGACGCAACGTTATTGTACTACACAACTGACGAAGCAAAAGAAGGCCGCGACGCGTTCAAAGAAAAACGCACTCCGGACTTCGGTCAATTCCCTCGTTTCCCGTGATCAAACCAAAAGCGGAAGCGGCTCGCTTAGAATGTGAGGGGGATGGAGCTTCTGACAGAGAGGCGCTTTTTGCCTCGTAGGAAGAAGTGAAGCCACCGAACATTCTAGCGGCTGTAGCTGGATGAAACCAAAAGCGGAAGCAGCTCGTTCAGAACAAGAGGGCGTTGGAACTCCTGAAAAAGAGGCGCTTTTTGCCTCACAGGAAGGCGTGAAACGACCGACTGTTCTAGCGGCTGTAGCTGGATGTTTTAAAAGCGGAGCCGACTGTTTAGCCACGTAGGCTAAGGTTCTTTCGCACAGAAAGTGTTTTTTACTTTCTCGTGCGGAAGGTTCTTAGACGGAAGGGGCTAGGAGGCGCAGCTGGATGTGATGAAAAGCGGAAGCAGCTCGCACACAATGTGAGACGCAACCAAAAGATCACACCGGAAACAAAACAACTAAGAGACTTGATGTCATATCAGGTCTCTTTCTTTCATGAAAGGAGAATGAGTGATGGAGACGATGCCGAATTGGTTAATGCAACGTGCATTTTTAACACCTGATCGCACTGCAATTGAAATTGAAGAGGAGAAGGTTACTTTCGTGCAGCTGCATGAAAAAGTAGTATCTGTTTGTGAATACCTCACGCATGTAGGAGTGAAGCGGGCGCAAAAGGTGGCTGTTCTGATGAAAAATGGTATGGAGATGATTACAGTTATTCACGCCCTATCTTACATAGGTGCAGTAGCTGTGCTTTTAAATACGCGTCTTTCAAGAGAAGAGCTACTTTGGCAAATGGATGATGCGGAAGTTGTTTGTTTAGTGACGGATCAAGAGTTTGAGACGGAAAATGTTCCAGTATGTTCATTTGCTGAAGTGATGCAAGGACCGAAGGCGGAAGCATTTATACAAGAAGAATTCTCTTTAGAAGAAGCGATGACAATTATTTATACGTCAGGGACGACAGGGAAACCGAAAGGCGTTGTTTTAACGTACGGTAACCACTGGGCAAGTGCAGTCGGTTCTTCGCTTAATTTAGGGCTTCGTGATGATGATTGTTGGTTAGCTTGTATGCCAATGTTCCACGTTGGCGGGTTATCTCTTTTAATGAAAAATATTATGTACGGTATGCGTATTTTACTCGTTCCAAAATATGATGCTAATTTTATTCATAAAGCACTTCAAACGAGAGGCGTTACGATTATTTCTGTCGTTTCTAAAATGCTAACAGATTTATTAGAACGACTTGGCGAAGGTACATATCCATCTTCTTTACGATGCATGTTACTTGGGGGAGGACCAGCACCGAAGCCGTTATTAGAAACATGTGTGGAAAAAGGAATTCCTGTGTATCAAACGTACGGTATGACAGAAACATCATCGCAAATTTGTACGTTAACAGCAGATTATATGTTAACGAAAGTAGGATCAGCCGGAAAACCACTATTTCAGTGTCAGCTTCGTATTGAAAAAGACGGCGTAGTTGTGCCGCCCCGTGCTGAAGGAGAAATTGTAGTAAAAGGACCGAACGTAACAGGTGGCTACTTTAACCGTGAAGATGCGACGCATGAGGCGATCAGAAATGGATGGCTTCATACTGGTGACCTCGGTTATTTAGATGAGGAAGGATTTTTATACGTATTAGATCGACGCAGTGATTTAATTATTTCTGGCGGAGAAAATATATATCCAGCTCAAATTGAAGAAGTATTGCTCTCTCATCCGGCGGTAGTAGAAGCGGGGGTTGTCGGTATGGCTGACGAAAGTTGGGGACAAGTACCAGCTGCTTTTGTTGTAAAAAGTGGAGACGTAACAGAAGAAGAAATTCTTCGTTTTTGCGAAGAGAAATTAGCGAAATATAAAGTGCCGAAGAAAGCATGTTTCTTAGAGGAATTACCACGAAATGCTTCGAAGAAATTGTTAAGACGAGAGTTAAGACAATTAGTGGAGGAGATGTAGGTGGAAATAAAAAAAGCGACACTTTATATAACGGAAATGCCGCTCATTATCCCGTTTGCGGCAAGTTACGGGACTTATGAAAAGCGTGAAAGTATCGTCATTGAATTAGAAGATACAGATGGATACATTGGTTTTGGTGAAGTCGTTGCATTTTCTGAACCGTGGTATACGGAAGAAACGGTGAAGACAGCGCTGCATGTACTTCAGGATTTTTTATTACCGGATTTATTGAAAGCTGAAATCTCTCATCCGAATGAAGTACCGTCTTTGTTCCAACATATAAAGAGAAACCGAATGGCAAAGGCCGGAATTGAAGGTGCTGTTTGGGATTTATATGCGAATCGTCAAAAGCAGTCGTTAGCGATATTGCTTGGCGGAAATAGGTCTGAAATTGAAGTCGGCGTTGTGATTGGGATCAATACGATTCCGGTTATGCTAAAACAAATCGAGAAGTACGCGGAAGAAGGATACGAGCGCTTTAAAGTGAAAATAAAGCCAGAACATGATTACGAATTACTGAAAGAAATTCGTAAAGAGTTTCCGAATATCCCGTTAATGGCTGATGCAAATTCAGCTTATACATTAGCGGATACGGAGAAGTTGAAACGACTAGATGAATTCCAACTTATGATGATTGAACAACCGTTAGCGGATTATGATTTTCTTGATCATGCACAGTTGCAAAAGAAAATTGAAACACCGATTTGTTTAGATGAAAGCATCCATAGTTTAGAAGACGCACGTGTTGCGATTACGCTTGGCAGTTGCCGCGTCGTTAATATTAAACCAGGGCGAGTGGGCGGATTAACAGAGTCCGTTCAAATCCATAATTATTGTATGGAGCATAACATACCAGTTTGGTGCGGTGGCATGGTAGAAATGGGGATTTCACGAGCTCAAAATGTTGCACTCGCTTCATTGCCAAACTTTACGATTCCTGGAGATATATCTGCTTCTAGTAGACATTGGGAGAGGGATATTATTTCACCGGAAGTGATGCTTGAAGGCGGAAAAGTAAGGGTACCGCAAAGTATTGAACGTGAGTATGAAGTAGATCGAGGCAGGTTGGAAGAAATAACAAAGCAGCGGATTATTTTTGAGCGATGAACGGGAGCTTTTATTAGTACTGACTACCTGCAAATAGCGGGATGATTTTGTCGTTAATTTTCGGTAAGTCGATATATTTAAAAAATCGCCGATATAATTTCATTTATCAAGGTTACTCTTACGGGTAGCCTTTTCTTAGTGTACAAATTGGATAGACTAGTTTAAAATCGAGCGTATGAAAACAGAATAAAGTAGGGGGACTAAAATGAAGCGCATTTCAATTTTAATAGCTGATGATGAAGCGGAAATTGCTGATTTAATTGAGATACATTTAGAAAAAGAGGGTTACCACGTCGTTAAAGCAGCTGATGGAGAAGAAGCCATGCATATTATTCAAACTCAGCCAATTGACTTAGTGGTTTTAGATATTATGATGCCGAAAATGGATGGATATGAAGTGACGAGGCAGATTCGCCGCAAGCACCACATGCCAATCATTTTCTTAAGTGCGAAAACATCTGATTTTGATAAAGTGACAGGTCTTGTATTAGGTGCAGATGATTATATGACAAAGCCTTTCACACCGATTGAATTAGTCGCACGTGTAAATGCACAATTACGCCGATTTCTTACGTTAAATCAGCCGAAAGTAGCGGAGAATAAATCTGCTTTAGAAATAGGCGGAGTCGCTATTGATCCTGAGCGAAGAACAGTAAATGTGTACGGAGAGCCAATTGAATTAACACCAAAAGAATTTGATATTTTATATGTATTAGCAAGTCATCCGAAGAAAGTGTACAGTGTGGAAAATATTTTTCAGCAAGTATGGGCTGAAGGGTATTACGAAAGTGGAAATACAGTTATGGTACATATCCGTACTTTGCGAAAAAAGCTTGGGGAAGATAAAAGAAAGGATAAGTTAATAAAAACAGTGTGGGGGGTAGGTTATACTTTCAATGGCTAAAACGATGAGAAGCTTTCGCTCGAAGATGATTATGCTATTTGCGTTAAGTATGATATTAGCTGGTGGCGTAACGTATTTAATTTATGAGGGGCTACGTCTCTATTATAAATTAGCAGTTCGTTATGAGGATCCTTTAGCCCAATTTCGTTCAATGGTAAGACAAATTGGGGACATTAATTTCTTTTTAATTGTATTTATTCCTCTGTCCATTATGTTTTTCTTCTTTCTTACTAGACCGTATTTAAAATATTTTGATGAGATTTCGAACGGGATTCATCATCTTGCGAACGGAGATTTTTCAAATCAAGTTCGTGTTTCATCAAATGATGAGTTTGGATATATCGCACGCGAAATTAATGTAGCAAGTGAAAAATTAAAAGAAGCGGTTGAACGAGGAGACTTTGCGGAAAGTAGTAAAGATCAGCTCATTGTCAACTTAGCTCATGATTTAAGAACGCCGCTAACATCTGTTTTAGGGTATTTAGATTTAATTCTTAAAGATGAGAATTTGACGAAGGAACAAATTAAACATTTTTCCACAATTGCTTTTACGAAATCCGAAAGGCTTGAAATCTTAATTGATGAATTATTTGAAATAACGAGAATGAATTATGGCATGTTGCAAATTGAAAAAAGACCAATTGATATAAGTGAATTACTTATACAGTTAGATGAAGAATTATATCCGTTATTAGAAAAAAAAGGTTTAGAAGCGAGATTGAATATGGATTCGCATTTACCTATTAACGGTGACGGGAAATTGTTAGCTCGAGTATTTGAAAATCTTTTAACGAATGCGATTCGCTATGGATACGATGGAAAGTTTGTTGATGTGAACGGATATATTGATCATGAAGAGGTAGTTGTACAAATTATTAATTACGGAGATAGCATTCCAGAAGAGGATTTACCATATTTATTTGATATGTTTTATACAGGTGATAAGGCGAGGTCAGAGCAACAGGGCGGAACAGGCCTTGGGCTATTTATCGCAAAAAATATTATCGAACAGCATGATGGGACAATCTCTGCTGAAAGTAACGTAATTAGAACGATATTTGAAGTGAGATTACCAAAAGAAGAGAGCAAAGCAATTTAATAAAAATTTAAACTTTACCCCACTTTTTATTTTAATAGTTTTTTCTATTCTATACGTAAGTTACGTTAAGGAGGAACTAGAAATGAAAAAGTGGGTATTTATTTCTCTTTTTATAGTATGTACAGCATGTGTAGGCTTTTATATATTACCAGTATTTCAAAAGGAGATCGATGTTAAAATTGCAGAAAAAGATAACAAAGTAAAAGCCGCGAACACTGAAAAGATAGAGGTTACAGAGGAACAAATTTATAAAGGTGATCTATTATTAGTTAATAAAGATTACCCGGTTAAAAAAGATAGTGTTAGGTCCGATATTATAAATGTAAATCACAATAGTGAATTAGTAAGAGGCTATGTAATATTTGATAGAAATCTTCGCTTATCAAAGGGTGTTGTAAAAAAGTTTTTGAACGTTGTCGATGCAGCTGGGAAAGATGGAGTACAGCATTTCTTAATGAGTAGCGGTTACCGAGATTTTCAAGAACAAAGTAAATTATATAAAGAAATGGGATCTGATTATGCACTTCCAGCAGGATATAGTGAACATAATTTAGGGTTATCACTCGACGTTGGGTCTACTCAAAAGAAAATGGAGAAAGCTCCTGAAGGAAAATGGATTGAAGAGAACGTATGGAAGCACGGATTTGTTTTACGTTATCCGAAAAATAAAAGTGATATTACGGGCATTCAATATGAGCCGTGGCACATACGTTATGTCGGCTTACCACATAGCGCAATTATGCAAAAAAAGAAGATTACGTTAGAGGAATATTTGGACTTCTTAAAAGAGGAAAAAGAAGTTTCAACTGAGGTTGAAGGTAAGAAATATACGGTTTCTTATTATAAAGTTTCAGATCGTATGAACGTGAATGTTCCAGTAAATAAGCAATATGAAATTTCGGGGAACAATATGGACGGGGTTATTGTGACTGTTCAAGAATAGAGAAAAAGGCTGGTCCGTTTTGGGTCAGTCTTTTGGCATATAAGAAATAGATTGCCGTTTTTTGTCGGTAAATCGATATTCCTTGTCGAATCATTGATATAATTTCCTGTACTATCAACATTTTGTGGATTGTTTTTTTATTTACCATTAAACATTATAACGTTATATTTACTTTTCTTTTTTTTCGTGATACTCTAAATATGTGAAAGAGATATAAAATGAAATTTTAATGTAAGCGTATTCTTATGGCTTCTTATAGAAAAGGGTGGAAATACAATGACAGAACGATTCGTGCTACGTAATGTGAAGCGTGTGAACGGGGAAGAGATTGACATTGTAGTTGAAAATAATAAAATCGGACAGGTGACGAAAGCTGGTTTTGGCGAGGGCGAAAAGGTTCTTGATTACTCAGGTACTTACGTATCGAGTGGATGGATTGATTTGCACGTTCATGCTTTTCCAGAGTTTGATCCGTATGGCGATGAGGTAGATGAAATTGGCGTTAAGCAAGGGGTAACGACAATTGTTGATGCGGGAAGCTGCGGAGCTGATCGTATCGCAGATTTAGTACAAAGTAGAGAACAGGCAAAAACGAATTTATTTGCCTTTTTAAATATTTCTCGCATCGGTTTGAAACGAATTGATGAATTATCCAATATGGAATGGATAGATAAAGAGAAAGTAATAGATGCAGTAGAAAAGTATAAAGATGTAATCGTTGGATTAAAGGCGAGAATGAGTAAAAGTGTCGTTTGTGATAGCGGAATTGAACCGCTGCACGTAGCGCGTTCTTTATCTCGTGAAACATCATTACCGATTATGGTACATATCGGTTCAGCTCCTCCGCGTATAGAGGAAGTTGTACCTCTTTTAGAAAAAGATGATGTCATTACACATTACTTAAACGGGAAAGAAAATAATTTATTTGATGAAGAAGGAAAACCGATATCTGTTTTATTAGATGCAGTGAAACGCGGTGTTCATTTAGATGTTGGGCATGGTAATGCTAGTTTTTCTTTTAAAGTAGCAGAGGCAGCGAAGCGTTACGGCATTGCCCTTAATACAATTAGTACAGATATTTACCGGAAGAATCGTATACACGGTCCAGTTTACAGTATGGCTAACGTTCTTTCGAAATTCCTTTACCTAGGTTATCCGCTAGAAGAAGTAATTGATGCAGTTACGAAAAATGCGGCAGAGTGGCTGAAAAAACCAGAGCTTGGTCGTATTCAAGAAGGCGATATTGCAAACTTAACTTTATTTACGGTGAAAGATGAACCGATTACGTTAATTGATTCAGAAGGGGATCAGCGCATTGCTGAAATAAGAATTGATACGAAAGGGGTTGTAATCAATGGGTCATTCATTGAATGCTAAGTACGGATTAAAAAGAGTTATTAATGCGAGCGGTAGAATGAGTATTTTAGGTGTATCCGCTCCTACAGATACAGTTATGGATGCGATGAAACATGGTGGACAAAATTATGTAGAAATTGCTGATTTAGTAGATAAAGCGGGAGACCATATTGCGAGAATTCTAGATTCAGAGGCAGCAGTTGTTGTAAATTCAGCATCAAGCGGAATTGCGCTTTCTATCGCTGGTATCGTTACAGAAGGAAATCGCCGTAAAAGTGAAAGACTTCATCAAGAAGTAATCGCGAAAAACGAAGTGATTATGTTAAAAGGTCATAACGTTCAATACGGTGCTCCTGTTGAAACGATGATTTATTTAGGCGGCGGTAAGCTCGTTGAAGTAGGTTACGCAAATGAAGGGAAAGCGGAGCATATTGAAGATGCAATTGGCGAAAATACAGCAGCTATTCTTTATGTGAAATCACATCATGCAGTGCAAAAAAATATGATTTCTGTTGAAGAAGCGTGGGAAGTAGCGCAGCGAAATAATGTACCACTTATCGTTGATGCAGCAGCAGAAGAAGATATTCAAAAATATGTGAAGTATTCAGACCTAGCCATTTATAGCGGTTCAAAGGCAATTGAAGGACCTACTTCTGGTATTGTCGGCGGGAAACGAAAATATATCGAGTGGCTGAAAGTGCAATTACATTGCAGTGGTAGAAGTATGAAAGTTGGGAAAGAAACAACTTTCGGTTTACTTCAAGCGCTTGATGAGTACGGAGTAAAAGAAGATAAGAGTGAACAAGAAAAAGAGTTATTACAAGTACTTATGCCGCTAAAAGAATTAAATGGTGTAAATGTAACGATCGTTCAAGATGAGGCAGGAAGAGCAATCTTTAGAGCACGTATTCATATTAACGAGAACGAGTTAAATAAATCAGCAAAAGACGTTGTAACAGCATTACGCGAAGGGGAAATCGCAATTTACACACGTGATTACGGAGTAAGACAAGGATTCTTTGATATTGATCCACGCCCACTTCAAGGTGATGACATACATGTAATTGAAGAAAAAATGAGAGAAATTGTAGGGGGAAACTAAAATGACAAACATTCAAAAACGTTTTTATAAAGGCCGCGTAGCATTAAATGTATTAGCGAACAATACCCGAAATGCGAAAGATATCTTTGAGGCAGCAGAAGGTTATGTAGTCGTTGGAGTGTTATCAAAAGATTATCCAACAGTAGAAGAAGCAGTAACTGCGATGAAAGCATACGGAAAAGAAATTGATGACGCTGTATCAATCGGACTAGGAGCAGGAGATAATCGCCAAGCAGCAGTTGTAGCTGAAATTGCGAAGCATTATCCAGGTAGCCATATTAACCAAGTGTTCCCTTCAGTTGGAGCAACACGTGCAAATCTTGGCGGAAAAGATAGCTGGATTAATAGTTTAGTATCACCAACAGGAAAAGTAGGGTACGTAAATATTTCTACTGGTCCAATTAGTGCAGCTGGAGAAGAAAAAGCAATCGTTCCAATTAAAACAGCGATCGCACTTGTACGTGATATGGGCGGGAATTCATTGAAATACTTCCCAATGAAAGGTTTAGCGCATGAAGAAGAATATCGCGCTGTTGCGAAAGCATGTGCGGAAGAAGGATTTGCATTAGAGCCAACGGGCGGAATTGATAAAGAAAACTTTGAAACAATTGTACGTATTGCATTAGAAGCAAACGTAGAGCAAGTTATCCCGCATGTGTACTCTTCTATTATTGATAAAGAAACTGGCAATACGAAAACAGAAGATGTTCGTGAATTACTAGCGGTCGTGAAGAAGTTAGTTGATCAATATGCGTAAGAAAATTGCAGCATTCGGTGAAGTTATGATGCGCCTGCAAGTGCCAGGGTATGAATTGCTATCGCAAGCAAACTCATTAAATTACTCATTTTCAGGTACAGGTGTGAACGTTGCAGCAGCACTTTCTCATCTAGGGCATGAAGGGCTTCTTATTTCAACTTTACCGGAAAATTCGGTTGGAGATGCGGCGGTATCGCACATTCAAAAACTAGGCATTCAAGCACCGTTTATTTCAAGAGGCGGTAAATATGTTGGTATGTACTTTTTAGAAAATGGATTTGGAGCACGCGCAAGCCGCGTTACATATTCGAACCGATTAGAAAGTAGTTTCAATACGGCATGTGAAGAGATGTACCAATTTGAAGAAATCGCAAAAGAAATTGATATCGTTCATTTTTGCGGGATTACCCTTGCGATGAATGATACTGTGCGCCATCATATGAAATCTTTGGCGAAGGCAGTTAAAGAAAATGGAGGCACTGTTGTCTTTGATTGCAATTATCGTCCATCGCTTTGGGGAGAAGATGGATATAAACAGGCGAAACCGCATTATGAAGAAATGTTAGGGCTAGCTGATATTGTAATGATGAACGAAAAAGATGCAATGTTCGTTCTTGGAATGAAAACGGAAGAGACGGAGCGAGAAGCACAGCTTGTTGATCTTATTCCAAAAGTCGCTGAAATATATAATATCGCTACAATTTCTGGGACACATCGTTCTATTAATAGCGATAATACACACTCACTTCGCGGATTCATATGTAAAGATGGGACGTTCACTTTTGCCAAAACACTTACGTTTTCTGTATATGATAGAATAGGTGCTGGAGATGCTTATACGAGCGGAATTATTCATGGCGAGATAGAAGAGTTTGCACCAGAGAAAGCTGTTTCATTTGCGTCAGCAGCTGGAATGCTTGCACATACAATCGTCGGTGATACGCCAATGTCATCAGAGAAAGATATACTTCGGGCAATGACGGCATCAGTAGGTGATGTAGAAAGGTAGTGGGTGTAACGGTGAACGTAACGAGAAAAAGAGGTCCATTATATTTACAAATTAAAAATATTATTCGTGATCGAATATTACATGGTGTTTATGCCATTCATACAAATATTCCTTCTGAACCACAATTAGAAGAAGAGTTCAAAGTGAGTAAAATTACAGTGCGAAACGCAATTAAAGAACTCGTTCAAGAAGGATATTTAGAAAAGAAAAGTGGTAAAGGAACGAAAGTCATTCGAAATACTTCTGCGACAAAGCTTTCAAAGGGAAAGAAATTTACAGAAGTGTTAGTGGAAGAAGGCTATAAAGTACAAAAGAAATTGCTAAAGGCAGAAGTGGTTCATAATGAAGAAGGAACAGTACCATTTCGTTTGTTTGGTAAAGAGAGTTTTCGTATTGAGCGTCTATATGCTTTAAATGATACTCCGTACATTCATTATACGCACTATTTCTCAGCACAAATGGCAAGTACAGACTTAGCGGACTTTGACTTACAATCGCTTTATGATCTAGTCGAGGGCCGTGGTATACATTTAGAAAACTTCAGAGATGAATTCGCTGTTGGATTTGCGCCTAATTTCGTTGCAGAAGCGTTAGGAGAAAAAGAGGGAACAGCGTTATTAAAACGTATGCGCTATTCTTACGATGAAGTTGGCGAAGTAATTGAATATAGTGAAGGCTACTACAATACGGAAATGCAGCATTACGTTGTAAATTATGATGTGTAAAAAGTGAAGAGGGACCAATTCCCTCTTTTTTTGTAAAAAAATTTCATATCGAAGGGGAATGGGATATGGATATATACTTATTAATCGTCACGTTAATTGCGATCGCAATTGTTATTTTAGGGGTATCATGGTGGAAATGGCATGCGTTTATTAGTTTAACAGTTGCTAGTCTATTTTTAGCTATTATGTCTGGATTGAACTTGACCAAAATTGTTACTGCCTATGAAACTGGTGTTGGTAGTGTACTAGGGCATTTAGTTGGTATTTTGGCTCTCGGAACAATTTTAGGGAAAATGATGTCCGATTCAGGGGCTGGCATGCAAGTAGCGGATTTCTTCATTCGATTCTTCGGGGTGAAAAAATTACCTTGGGCAATGTTATTCGCCGGATTTGTTATAGGTATTCCAGTGTTTTTTGAAGTGGGAATCGTCATTTTATTACCACTTGTTATTTCAATTCGAAAAACAACGAAACAAAATATATTGTTAATTGCGTTACCTGTTATTGCCGGATTATCGATTGTACACGGGCTAGTGCCTCCGCATCCAGGTGCGATGACAGCAATTGGTATTTATAATGCGAATTTAGGGAAGGTATTATTGTATTCATTAATTATCGCGTTACCAACATCCATTATCGCAGGACCGATATTTGCAAAGTGGGTACATAAGAGGGTTATACCTGAAAATGAACCGGAGCTTGTTCGAGTTACGACAGTATCTACTGATTTGCCAAGTCGTAAAGCTTCATTCTTTATCATTTTATTACCAGTAGTTTTAATGATTTTATCAGTAGTCGCACCATATATTTCATTACCGAAAAAAATAACTGAATTTTTAGTATTTGTAGGAAGTCCGGTAATCGCTTTACTTATTTCATGTTTCGCAGCGTTTTATTTGCTTGGTATAAAACAAGGAATTAATAAAAAGATGATTAAAAAATTAACAGATGAAAGTTTACTACCTGTCGGTTCCATTATTTTAATAATTGGTGCAGGCGGTGGATTTAAACAAATATTAATTGAAAGCGGCGTTGGAACAGCCATCGCTCAAATGGCAGAACATATTTCATTATCACCAATCGTCTTAGCGTTCATGGTAGCGGGATTAATCCGAATTGCAACAGGTTCAGCTACTGTAGCATTAACGACAGCAGCTGGAATTGTTTCACCGGTTATTCAGCACATGTCTGGTGTAAATTTAGAATTACTCGTTATTGCAACCGGTGCAGGTTCATTAATGTTTTCTCACGTAAATGATGCAGGATTCTGGCTTGTAAAAGAGTATTTAGGTTTGACAGTAAAAGAAACGTTTAAAACGTGGACGGTGCTGGAGACATTGTTATCATTTATTGCATTCGGCTTTGCGCTTTTACTTAATATGTTTGTTTAGAAGAAGGGGGTGCCTATTTAAAGGTATCCTCTTTTTGTGTTGGGGCTCTTTTCATGAAACAAGCCCGTTTTTAGGAGTGCCAAGCTTCCGATTTGCCCTGAAAACATAATATAAATGGAATCCCCTCATTTAGAGCAAGAAGAACTTGTTATGAATGATACTAAAGGAGGAATAGAATAATGGGCGAAAAGTGTGAACACAGACATGATGATTGCGACCGCAGATGTGATGATTTCGATCGCAGACGTGGCTGCGGAGGCGGTTTTGCGCTTCTAATCGTATTGTTTATTTTATTAATCATTATCGGTGCTAGCTGCTTCGGCGGAGGCGGCGGTTATGGTGGTTACGGCGGTTATGGCGGCGGCTATGGTGGATATTGCTGCTAATTATTTAAAAACTATTGAAAATGGCCTTGTGCAATATGCACAAGGCCATTTTATTCATATTTTTATATGCTGTGATAATTTACTAATGTACAGAGAACGGATTAAGAAGAAGAAAATGATCTCGATAATCCCGAACAACGTAAGTATAATGATTAATTCTTTTAATAAAGAGAAAGAAAACATGCTTTGTAAAAACTTAATCGCAAATATTGTATGAATACCAGCAACTATATAAGGAATGAAAAATAAAATTCCTAACTGAATCGTTGCAGAACGAAACATTTCCGATTCTGTTAAGCCGAGTTTTGTAATCGTAATGTACTTTTGTTTTTCAGTCGTTAAGTCGTTATACATACGGAAGTATAAAACGCTAGCTGCTCCGATAAAGAAAATAAAGCCGAGAAATGCCCAAATAAAGAAATTAGCAATTGCATCTTCTTTACCGTGAACTAGTTCATCAGTAGCCGTATATATGTAGAAAGGAACTTGCGCTTTCTTTTCTTTATGTTTTTCGTAGAACTCACGTGCATCATCACCAATAGCACGTAACATATTTTTTGTTGGAACCATTGCATTTTCCCAGTTTTCTACGAAGTAGTTATAGATTACGGTCGTTTCAATATGAGGAATCATATTGTCAAAAACATAATCTTGTACAACAATTAAATGGGGGAATGCAAAGGATGGTTCTATCCCTTTATTAATAAATCCTTTAATATGAAATTCTTTTTTATTAGATCCGATTGCAATTGTATCTTGTTTTGCAAATGGATTTGATACAAGATTTAAGAGCGCTGGTGAATGACGAGAAATAATATAAACTTGTGTAGAATCAAGAGCTATTTCTGGTCTCTGTAATTGCTTAGCAATCGAGTTATAATCACTCATTTTCATAAGCGCAATCTCTTCTTTTAAAGCTGTATCTTTTAAAGCTGTATCTTTTAAAACTGTAAACTTATACTTATTGTATTGAAAATTAGCATTTGTAAGCTCAGTTTCAATTGTAGTAATGTGCTTTTGTTCTAGGGGATTCTCACTTTCTGATGTATACGTAAAGGGGACAGGATATCGCTCTAATACTGATGCCTTTGTATTGTTATTAGCAGCAAACAGCCCAATAATAATTGTAAATGCAAGTGCAGACAACATAGAAACGATAAAAAGTACATTAATATTACTACGAGTACGAGCAACTAAATCTGAAATCCATAACATATTTATTTGTTTCATATAAAACTTTCTTCTTTTTTTTAAAATGAAGATGAAGAGAAGAAATGTTTGTGAAAAGAAAAAATATGTCCCGATTACTACGAGTGGCAAAATAGATAATATGATAAAGAATACAGATCCATTTTGTACATTTTTTTCCGTTACATAGCCTTGCGGATAACCAGCAATATAATAGCATAGTCCTAAACAAGTTAAGGCAAACAACGAGATTATTATTGATGGTCTTTTTTCTTCCGTTTCTTTTTTAGTAACTTTAATTAGTCGAATTGTTTTACGAGTACGAATGAACATCGGTGTAAATGTAGAAACGATGAAAAATAAAATAATAAAAGTTAATGTTGTAACGATAATTGCCTTTGTAGGCCAATATAAGTAGAGGCCTTTCGCACCTGTTAATTTAGAAGTAACTAGTAAGAAAAAGTTAGAAAACACAAGCCCGCCTTGTATACCAACAAAAATAGCCAGTATTCCAATTATCATGTTTTCAGTAAATAAAAGTCGCTTTAATTGTTTTTTTGATATACCAAGAACGGTTAATACCCCGAATTGTTGCTTCCTTACATTTAAAAATGTTCCAAGTGAATAAAGCAGGAAGAAGAATGAGAACAAGACAATGACAAACTGTGCTGAACCAGCTAAGTTCATCAGGGTATCTCGTTCTTGATAGCTCTGAACATTTTGTAGGCGCGGATGATACGTATAAACAGCAAATGAAAAGAAAACCATAATAGAAAAAGCACTACTTACAAAATAAGCAAAATATGCTTTAGAATTACGCGAGACATTTTTAAATGCAAATTGCCAAAACGTCATCCACGCCTTCCTCCTAATAATGCTAAAACATCTAATATTTCTTGATAAAATTTCTCGCGATATAGTCCGCGGTGTAATTCATTGTAAAGCCCACCATCTTTAATGAAAATAACGCGGTTACAATAACTTGCTGCAAACGGATCATGAGTAACCATTAAAATTGTGGCATCCTCTTCTTTATTTAATTTCGTAAATAGCTCCATTACATCAATTGCTGCTTTTGAGTCCAAGTTTCCTGTCGGTTCATCAGCTAGTAAAAGAGAAGGGTTATGAATAACGGCACGTGCTACTGCAGTACGCTGTGCTTGTCCTCCAGAAACTTCAAAAATACGTTTGTCCAAAATATGATCAATTCCAAGCTTTTTTGAAATGTTATCGAGTTTTTCGTCCATTTCTTTTAAAGGAACATTATCTAGCGTTAAAGGTAATACGATATTTTCACCAATTGTTAGTGTATCTAATAAGTTAAAGTTCTGGAAAACAAAACCTAACTCTTGGCGGCGGAAAATAGCTAACTTTTCTCTACGGAATGTATGCGGTTGTTTTCCGTTAATAACGACTTCTCCAGAAGTAGGTGAATCGATAGTCGAAATAACGTTTAAAAATGTGGATTTCCCACTTCCGGATGGTCCCATAATCGCAACGAATTCACCTTTATCTACGTGTAAATTTATATTTTTTAAAGCAGTATGAGGGACTTTTCCTTCATACACTTTTGAGACGTTTTTTATGTGTAATACCTCTTCCATAATAATCACCTTTCTATTATTAAAACTTAATATGTTGTGATAACTTTTGCATATAAAAGGAACGAATTAAAAGGAAAAAGAGAATTTCAACCGTTCCAAAAATCATAAGCACGACTGTAATTTCAGCGAAGAACGAGAGATTTAATACATCTTGTAGCATCTTTGTCGCAAACATCGTATGGATGGATGCCATAATGTAAGGGACGAAGAATAAAATAGCAAGTTGGATTGTAGCAGATTGCTTCATCTCAGTTTCTGTTAAACCAATTTTTGTAATCGTTATATATTTTTCTTGCTCATTTGTTAAATCTGTATACATTCGGAAGTAAAGAACACTGCCAGCACCAATAAAGAAAATAACGCCAAGGAAAGTTCCGATTAAGAAAAAGGAAGCAACATTTAGTTTCTTGTTGTATAAAGAGTCACTTGCTTCACTTGCGTGGAACGGTGGATGTTCTGCTTGAATCGCCGCATTGTCGTTAGCGATTTTTGTTATAAATGCTGAACCAATATTATATGCTTTTTCCCAATCCATAACTTTGAAGCTATATACACTCATTTGTTTCGAAATAGATGATAATGCTTCTACATTTTCATCAGATAGTACGATTAATTGAGGTACTAAACCAATTGGGAACGGGCTATAACTTGTATAGTCTTTAACCTGCAATGGTAAAGAGTTTTGAGTAAGTGTAAGAGTGTTTTTCTTTTCCTTATTATGAAGCGTTCCAATGACTTGAGCATCTAAATCTTTAATTAATATATAAGACTCGTCTTTATTCACTGTGAGAGTTTCCCAATTTAACGCCTTAGCCAGTATATTATAGTCACTTTGTTTAATTGCATAATAGAGCTGCGGGCTTTCTTCCGCCGAAGATACTTCATATATATCCGTTTTAAATTTCTTATAAGTAAAATGCTCTTCGTTAAATTTTTGTTCTAACCAATTTAAATGTTCATCAGCTAACGTATTTTCAGTATGTGATAAATAAGTAAACGGGAAAGGGTTTTGCCTTATTTCATCAAACTTTGTGAATTTCCCAAACCCATATAAGAATGTAATCATTGTGAAAGCGAGTGTCGATAACATCGTCACAATAAAGAGCATGTTAATATTCGTCCGAATACGGGTTGCTAAATCAGAAATCCAAAGCATATTAATACGTTTCATATAAAATTTTCTTCTCGTCTTTAATATGCGAATGAGTAAGAAGCTAATTTGTGAGAAGAAAAAATATGTCCCAGCTGCAGCAAGTGATGGGATGACAAATATACAGGAGGCAGCGTACAAAAGCCCAGCGATATCTCCTAGTGAAATAAAATATAGCGGGTTTGCTGCTAAAACATATCCAGATATTAAACATATCGCACCAAAGAGAGAGATGAGTACAGATGCTTTTCTTTCTTTTTGTTTTGTTCCTTCTTTTAAAAGACGTACAGCTTTTCTCGTACGGATTAGCATCGGTGTAAAAGATGATACGAGAATGAAGAGTCCAAGAAAGATAATTATAGTTAAAATGATAGCACCTGTAGGCCACCAATATAAATATAAACCAGGCACATGCGTAATTTTGGCGGTAACTAATAAAAAGAACTGTGAAAAGACAAGGCCAAATTGAATGCCGAAAAATATTGATAGGCCACCAATTAACATGTTTTCTAGAAATACAAGCCTCTTTAACTGCTTTGGAGATATGCCAAGTACTGTTAAAATCCCGAACTGTTTTTTTCGTACTTTTAAGAAAGTACCGATTGAATATAGTAAAAAGAAAAATGAAAAGAATACAATGACAACTTCTGAGATTGTCATTAATATGTTCAGAGCAGCATTCACGCCTGTCATATGCAATTTAGGATGAAATAAATAAACTGCAAACGAGAAGAAAATTGCAATGGAAAACGCACTGCTTACAAAATAGGCGAAATAAGCTCTGGCGTTCCTTGTTACGTTTTTAAAGGCAAACTGCCAAAATGTCATTCACCTAAACCTCCTAATAGAGTGAAGAAGAAAAGGATATAAGAGATACCCTTTTCCTGTACTAATATATTCATAAAACTTAACCATTCGTATACTCTGATAACTTTTGCATGTAAAAGGAACGAATGAATAAGAAAAAGACGATTTCAACTATGCCAAAAATAATAAGAACGGCTGAAATTTCTTTGAATAGTGATAAATCAATTACATCTTGAAGCATTTTTGTTGCGAACATTGTATGAATGGATGCCATAACATATGGAACGAAAAATAAAATGCTAAGTTGAATGGTTGCAGATCGTTTCATCTCTGCATTTGTTACACCAATTTTTGAAATTGCTACATATTTTTCTTGTTCGTTTGTTAAATCTGTATACATTCTGAAGTAAAGAACGCTACCTGCTCCAATAAAGAAAATGACACCTAAGAATGTCCCGATTAGGAAGTATGCAGCACTTCCTGATGTGATTCTATATAATGAGTCTGCTGATTCATAGGGGCGGATAAGGGGGCCTTCGTATTGGAATTCCTGTCGATCTTTTTGTATTTTTTTCATAAAATCATTAGCAATTTTATACGTCTTTTCCCAATTTTGTACGTTATAATTGTACGCTGATATATGCTTTGTTGTACTTGGTAAGTTGTTTACAACAACATCAGGTAAAATTAAAGTTTGATATGAAAAGTTAGATGGAATGGCCCCTGCTTGTTCATAGCCCTTTACTTGTAATATCGTATTTGTGCTAGAAAGTGTAATGGATTTTCTATTGAAGCTTGGCTCAAATTGGCTAAATAAGGTGAAATAAGCGCTATCGCTTAAGACATATGCTTCGTTATCGCTCATGAATAGTTGTTTCATTCGTAGGGAAGCTGCAAGTTTATTATAGTCACTTTGTTTCATTGCATAGACGTCATTGTAAGCCGTTATACCTTCATCTTCTTTCAGTGGTGTTTCATATAAATCAGCTTCTATCTTTTTATAAGAGAAATTTTCTTTTTGTAACTGCTGTTCAAGCCAAGTTAAATGCTTGTTAGCAAAAGGATTTGCGTCATATGAAAAATAAGAAAATGGAAAAGGTGTACTTCTCGTAACATCTAGCTTTGTAAACTTTCCAAATCCATATAGAAATGTAATCATTGTGAAGGCTATTGTAGATAGCATCGCTACAATAAAAAGCATATTGATATTCGTGCGAATACGACTTGCTAAATCCGAAATCCAAAGCATATTAATACGTTTCATATAAAAATTTCTTCTTTTCTTTAAAATATAAATAAGTAAGAAACTAATTTGAGAAAAGAAAAAATATGTCCCAATTGTAACAAGTGCTGGAATCACAAAAATACTTGAAACCATATATATAACGCCTACTTGCGGGTTTATTGAGAAAAAATATTTAGGGTTTACAGCTAAAATATAGCCACCTAATAAACAGATAGCACCAAATAGAGAAATGGATATGGATGGTTTTCTTTCTTTTTGTTTTACATTGTTTGTTTTTAAAAGGTGCACTGCTTTTTTTGTTCGAATAAGCATTGGTGTGAATGCAGATACAGCGATAAAGAGACCAAGAAACACAATCGTTGTTAAAATGAAAGCATTCGTAGGTATATATAAATATATCCCTGGTAGGTGTGTAATTTTCGCTGTCACTAATAAGAAAAATTGTGAAAATACAAATCCAAACTGCATACCGAAAAAGATAGATAAAATACCAATTAGCATATTTTCAGTGAAAACGAGTCGATGTAATTGCTTTTTTGATATACCTAAAACAGTTAAAATCCCAAATTGCTTTTTACGAACCTTTAAAAACGATCCGATTGAATAGAGTAAAAAAAAGAACGAGAACAAAACAATAACAACTTCTGAAAAAATCATTAATCCTGAAATTTCAGAGATCATAGTGGAATTTTGTAATTTTGGATGAAACAAATAAACAGCGAATGAAAAGAAAACAGCAATGGAAAAGGAACTGCTTATAAAGTAAGCAAAATAAGCTCTTGAGTTGCGCGTTACGTTTTTGAATGCGAATTGCCAAAATGTCATAATAAGTACCTCCCGATAGAAGGCTGATATGTAGTTTTATTGCAAAAAATGTATGAGAGTGAGATCTCATACATTTTGCTAGCATATGTTACGATCATGCTTCGGTCACCTTCTCCGTATTTTCTGCTTGATTATTTGCAGCGTTGTGGAAGATGATTTTAATCGTCGTTCCTTTACCAACTTCAGAGTCTAGTTTCACAGAGTGACCTAAATAATCACAAATTTTACTTACAATATAAAGTCCCATACCAGTAGATTCTCCGAATGCGCGACCATTTTTCCCAGTGTAAAACGGTTCAAATACTCTTCGAATATCTTCTTGCGGAATACCAACACCTTCATCGCGAACTTCTAAAATAATATCTTTTCCGTTTCGGTAAGCTGATAAGAAAACTTTCTTTCCGCGCTCACCAGAGTAGCGAACTGCATTTGTCATTAACTGATAAATAATGAACTTTAGCCATTTCGCATCAGAAGCAACTTTTAAATCTGAATGAACTTCTAAAACGGGGAAGACTCCGTTTCGAATGAATAGTTCTTTTAATCCGTTAATATTTTTTGTTACAGCATCTTTTAATGAAATCGTCTCAACATGGAAGTCCTCATGGAAGTTATTTAATCTTGCCATGTATAAAGCCATATCGAGCCCTTGATTTAATCGCTCTAGCTCTTTTTTGAATTTAGGGATTAAATGCTCATCTTCCATTTCAAGCACCATAAGCTGCATAACAGAAACAGGCGTTTTCATTTGATGTACCCAATGGTTAATAAATAATTGGTGTTCTTGCTGTTTTACTTCGAATGTTTGTAGGTCTTTTTGGAATAGACGATATTGCGTACGAACGAGCTCGTTTACACCGTGTGGCATAGGAGCAGTCGCTCTTTCAATAAACGCATCTTCCAGTTTCTCTGGTGGTTCACTTAATCTGTGATACATTCTACGGTTACGAACGTAACGATAAGCGAGGAAACAGATGAATAAGTATAAACTTAAAACGATGAAGTAAAACTTATTATTTTGAAATCCGTCTACTGCATCATAAAGAACGAAAATGATTCCGAAGTTTAATACATATAGTAGGAAAAATGCAAAATGATCACGTAAAAATAGTTTCATGCTTATTCACTCCAAGTTGCGTTAAAACGATACCCAAGTCCACGTACTGTTTCAATAGCATTTTCAATACCAAGCTCATTGAACTTTTTACGAAGACGCGTGATGTTTACGTTTAATGTATTTTCCTCAACGAAGCTTTCGTCGTCCCAAAGAGCGGCTAGTAAATCTTCACGACTCGCTGTACGAGGAAATTTAGATAACAACATTTCTGCTAAAATTGCTTCTTTCTTCGTTAAAAGAACTTGCTCAGCGCCGAAATGAATTTCTGGACGCTCAGGGAATAGTTTTAGTCCTTCAACTTCAACGATACGCTCAGAAATATTTGGTGCATAATCACCGTAAATACGGCGTAATTGCCCTTTAATTTTTGCCATTACAACGTCATAGTGGAACGGTTTTGTAATGTAATCATCCGCACCGCTTTCAATCGCCATAATTTGCTCCATTTCACCTGCGCGTGCCGAAATGAAAATAATTGGACAAGTAGATTCATGGCGAATTTGACGGCACCAGTAGAATCCATCGAATTTCGGTAAGTTTACATCAAGTAAAACAAGATGTGGTTTCACAGCGTTAAACGATTCCATAATATCATCGAAGTTCTCCGCAACAACAGCATCATAGCCATATTTTTGAATGTGAGATTGTAGTAATGATGAAATATTTGGATCGTCTTCAACGATTAAAATTTTATACATATGTATATTCCTCCTAAAAAAACAATTGTAGCTATAGTGTATCATGTGTTTCTCGTCTTTTCATTATGTTGAAATATAAGCTAGTAAACAATATAGGTCAAAAGTGGAAAAAGTAAAAAGGGCTAGGATACAATTGACAATTAACTGAAAATATTTTAACATTTAGATAAATATCTAAATGTCTAATTATCGAAAGGAAGAAAGACATTGAATCAAGCATTTAAAGCATTAGCAGACCCGACAAGGCGAAAAATTTTAGACTTATTAAAAGAAGGCGATTTAACAGCTGGGGAAATTGCTGAACAGTTCAACATGACAAAGCCAAGTATTTCACACCACTTAAATGCACTTAAAAATGCTGAACTTATTCAAGATGAAAAAAGAGGGCAATTCGTTGTGTACTCTTTGAACACAACTGTCTTTCAAGATTTATTGACTTGGGTGTTTACATTTACAAATAAGGGGGAAGAGGGGAAATGAAAAAGCATCTTTTTGCAATTATATTAATTCTTATAACTTGTATAGCTTGGGCGTTTGCTTGGCCACATTTGCCGGATACAATCGCGACACATTGGAGTGGTGGTAAGGTAGATGGTTATTCTTCTAAATTATATGGAATGATTTCTATGGTTGGAATTATGATTGCGTTATATGTATTTCTAAATGTGATACCAAAGATTGATCCAAGGAAAGCAAATTACGAGAAATTTTCTAAAGCTTTTATGATGATGAATAACGGGATACTATTGCTACTATTTGTAGGAAATATAGATATTATTACAAGTGGATTAGGATATAACTTATTCATTAATCGCATGCCTGAATTATTAGTTGGTATTCTATTCATAGTTATCGGAAACTATTTACCACAATGTAAACCAAATTACTTTGTAGGCATAAAAACACCGTGGACGTTAAGTAACGAAGAAGTATGGAGAAAAACACACCGTTTTAGTGGAAAGGTGTTTGTTGCATTAGGAATCATTATGATTTTAAGTGTTTTCGCGCCGGTAGCATGGAAATCTTTCGTAATGGCTGGAATTATTATTGGTGCAGTAGGACTAACGATGGGATATTCCTATGTTGCTTATAAGAAAGAGATAGGGGCTTAATATAAAATTTATGGGGGAGAGAGGATGAAAAGACACGTATTACCATGGAGTTTAATTATTGCAATTGCAATTGGCTGGTACATTGTATGGCCTTATTTACCGAAACAAATTCCACGTGATTATAATGCTGCAGGAATGGTAGATGGATATTTTTCTAAAGTAGAAGCGAGTTCATTTTCAATAGGTAGTATGGTGTTGCTGTATTTGATATGGCTAGCTATGGGGTATATTGATGTAACAAAAGATAAGTATAAACAGCATGCTAAAGTCCTTTCTGCAATTAACTATGCCATTCTTTTTATAGGATTCGGCTGTAACATATTTGCGTTATTAGCAGCGTCTAATTATATTGCTTCAGGCTCAATCGCCTTTAATTTCGGACTTGGAACGTTGTTTCTTGTACTAGGTAATCACATGCAACAAACGAAGCCAAATGGTTTAGTAGGCATTCGAATGGACTGGACCTTAGAAAATCCTGTAGTTTGGAGAAAAACACACAGATTTGCTTCGAAGGTATTTGTAATAGGTGCACTTTGTATATATGCGGGAGCGTTACTTCCAGATCCATTCAATATCTTTGTGGGGATTGGAATAATATTAGTATGCATCTTCATATCAACGATAAAGTCATATGTTATTTATAAAAAAGAAATGCAATTGTAAGCAATAAGCGATTGAACTACACTAATCAAATTATATATTTATAGTTTTTATGTGTTAACAGGTTCTAATACTCAGTGAGGATAACAAACAAAACTTGCTGAGTAAAATTAAAAGCTTGATAATCTGAATATTTTGTTTTTTATCCGAGAGATAGTTTGGGGGAAATCACATGTTAGAAATTATAAATTTTAGCAAGACATACAAAGGTGGCAAAAAAGCAGTAGATCAGTTAAATATTACTGTTCAAGCAGGAGATATCTTTGGATTTATTGGGCATAACGGTGCGGGGAAAAGTACAACAATTAAGTCGTTAGTTGGAGTTATAGATTTTGAAGAGGGTGAAATTTTTGTTGATGGATATTCAGTGAAAAAGGATCCGATTGCATGTAAGAGAGTAGTGGCGTATATTCCCGATAATCCAGATTTATATGAGCAATTAACAGGAATTCAATATTTAAACTTTGTTGCGGATGTGTTTAAAGTGTCTGCAAAAGATCGGGAAAAGGAGATACAAAAGTATGGAGATGCTTTTGAGATTACACCGTACCTAGGTGATTTAATATCTTCTTATTCACATGGTATGAAACAAAAAGTGGCGATTATATCAGCGGTTTTGCATAAACCGAAATTATTAGTTTTAGATGAACCTTTCGTTGGTCTTGATCCAAAGGCTGCTGTAGTGTTGAAAGGTATTATGAAGGAGCTTTGTGAAAAGGGAAGTGCGATTTTCTTTTCTACGCATGTTTTAGATGTGGCGGAGAAGTTATGTAATAAAATAGCGATGATTAATAGAGGGAAATTAGCACTTTCAGGGGAAGTGAATTCTTTAATAAAGGAAGGATCATTGGAAGAGCTCTTTATGAAGGAGCTTGCTAATGAATATTAGTAGTCTAGGTCTTTTAAAAATCCGCTTGATAACGCAGCTTGGTTTAAATACTTTTAAATACGAAAAAGATAAAAAGAAGAAGCAGAATAAGATTTTACTGTCAGCATCTATTGCCTTAGTTGGTGTCATGTTAATGCTATATTGTGGGGCCTCGGCATATGGATTGGTGAGACTAGGAATAAGTGAAATTATCCCAGTTTATGCACTAGTTATTAGCAGTGTATTGACGTTGTTTTTCACTATATTTAAGGCAAATGGAGAGATTTTTGCTTTTAAGGATTACGATCTTTTAATGTCATTACCGATTCGTGTAAGTACGGTTATTACAAGTAGGTTTTTGTATTTATATTTGCTGAATACGATCTTTTCAATCATAATCATGCTACCAATGGGAGTTGTTTATGGCATACATGAGAGGCCATCAGTCTCTTTTTACTTTATGTGGTTCATCAGTATGTTTATAGCATCTTTAATTCCAACAACAATAGCAGCGATTTTTGGAGCTGCTATTACGGCAATCGCTTCTAAATTTAAAAATACGAATAAAATAACTACGACTTTAAGTTTTATAGTAATTATTACATTCGGTTTCTTTATGCTAAAAAGCGGAAATGCTCAATATAGTCTTAATGATATGAACGGAATAGGTGCAATTATTTCAGAGCAACTAACTAAAGTGTATCCATTAGCTAACATGTTTCAAAAAGCAATTGTTAATGCTGATATTGTAGCTTTCATCCTATTCGTTGGGATATCGGTTATTTGGTATTATCTTTTTGTAAAAATCCTTTCGTTAAAATATAAGCAAATAAATACAGAGATTACCACTTATCATATGCTTTCAAATTATGAAATTCATAGCATGAGAAAAGAAAGTGTATTGGCCGCATTGTATAAAAAAGAACTGAAGCGTTTCTTTTCTTCTACAGTGTATGTGGTAAATAGCGGAATGGGAGTTGTGATGGCGCTAGCTTTCGCACTAGCTATAGTTGTAGTAGGACCAAGTCAATTAATAGCGTATCCTGGAATTGAGGCCCTGTTGCAAAAGGTTGCGCCGTTTGCTATTGCAGCAGCGATTTCGATGACGTGTACAACATGTGTATCATTGTCATTAGAAGGAAAAAATGTATGGATTATTAAGTCGTTGCCTATAGCGCCAAAGATGATTTATGACAGTAAAATTCTTATGAATCTTTCATTAAGTATACCTGCATCACTTATTAGTGCCGTATTACTAATAATAGGGTTAAAACTAGATGTTTGGAGTTCTCTTTTAATCGTAATAACACCGATAACATATTCATTCTTTTCGGCAGTATGGGGGATTTTTATTAATAATCGATTTGGTTATTATGATTGGGTATCAGAAACTCAAATAGTAAAACAAAGTGTAGGATCGTTTGTCGGTATGTTTGGTGGCTTAATTACGGCTGTTATACCTGCCTTGTTAATCGGTACTGCTACGATCTCGAACTATAGAGTATTTACTTTGGTAGTTATTATAGTGCTTGCGATGATTACTATTTTCTTGTATAAGAACGAGTCGAGAAGAAGTATAAAATAAAAAGCTGCTTTTCCTTTAAAGAGGAAGAGCAGCTTCTTTATTTTGAAAAATTTTAGAACTTTATATTACTTTTTTAAAACAGGTACCCATATCTCGCTTCTGAAATTTGGTGAGGATACGTCTTTACTTTCATTCCATAATATTTCGGGTCCTTCCGCTAGTTCATAATTCGAAGAAGGGAACCATTCGGAATAAATACGTCCCCACATATTTTGTAATGCATCAGGAAATGGACCGACAGCTTCAAATATAGCCCATGTTGAAGCTGCGACTTCAAGTTGTTTGAATTGCTTTGGACAATCTTTCGTTGTGGCTACTCCAATATAGTGATCGAGTTCGCCTTTTTCCTCCATTCTTCCTTCAGAAAAATTCGTAGAAGCACTAATAATTCCGGTAGGTTCAATATTTGAAAGGGACTTTAATGTTTCGATTGATTGGCTGTCTAAACTTTTCCACATAGAAGCAATTTCTTCGTTTACACCGTTAAAAACAATCGGTACTCGTTTTTGTATACCAATGATTTGAAATGGCCCTTTTTCTTCAATTCGATAGTTCATTTCATTTCCCCCTTGAATGGATAGTTGGAAGGTCATTGGTGAATAAGCTTTCAAAGAACGACTAGTACTTCGAGCTTCTGAAGGCGTTATTCCGTGCAAATTTTGAAATGCACGTGTAAATGAATCTGGTGAGTTGTATCCATATTTTATAGCAACATCAATGACTTTTGCATTGCTATCTGTTAGTTCAAAGGCAGCAAGGGTAAGACGTCTACAGCGAATATATTCTGATAGTGATATGCCAGCTAGAAAAGAAAACATTCTTTTGAAATGATATTCGGAGCAGAAAGCTATTTTTGCGACTTCTTTAAAATCAATTTCGTGTGTAAGGTTGTCTTCAATATACTGCATTGCCGCATTCATATTTTTAAGTGAATCCATTATATGACCTCCTTTGTATATAGAATATCAGGAATGAAATAGCTCCATCCGACATTTCGTGCACAACTTTGTAGGTAGTTTTTTACCTTACAAAAATGTAATGTTCATGTAAGGAGAATGAATGGATGGCATGATATCCCAATGTTATAGTAACAAAGTACTTTAGTACATTAGGTTAAATTCTGATGTCTTTACTTATGTGCCTTACATAACTGTCATGTTTGTGTAAGAAACATCGATAGTGGCAAGAGTAGAGAGTATATATAGTTGAAAATAGAGAATAGAAGAAATGAGGGATGTCGAGATGAAAACAGTGTTAGAAGCAAAAAATATTGAAAAAGTATATGACACAGGTGGGAATAAATTTGCAGCTTTAAAAGGTATTAACTTACAAGTAAAAGAAGGGGAGTTCGTTGGAATTATGGGGCCTTCTGGTTCGGGTAAGACGACTCTTTTAAATGTTCTTTCTACAATTGATAATGCGACGAACGGTGAGATTTTAATTGATGGAAAAGATATCGTGAAGATGAATGATGATAAGCTGGCGTTATTCCGCCGTGATCATTTAGGTTTCATCTTCCAAGATTATAACTTATTAGATACGTTAACGGTGAAAGAGAATATTGCGTTACCTCTTGCATTATCGAAGGTGAAAGCGAGTGAGATTGATCGCCGCGTTCTTGAAATCTCAAAGAAATTCGGTATTGATCATATTTTAAGCCAGTTCCCATACCAAGTATCTGGTGGACAGAAGCAGCGCTGCGCAGCATCGCGTGCGATCGTTACAAGTCCTAGTATGATATTTGGGGACGAGCCGACTGGAGCACTTGATTCTAAATCAGCGACAGATTTATTAGAAAGTATGAAGTCGTTAAATGAATATGATAATTCTACAATTTTAATGGTAACGCATGATGCGTTTGCGGCTAGTTATTGTAAACGAGTTATTTTCATTAAAGATGGTGAGTTATATAAAGAATTACACCGTGGTGAATTAACACGTAAACAGTTCTTCCAAAAAGTCGTTGACGTAATGTCTTCCATTTCTGGAGGTATGGCTGATGACCTTATCTAGCATTGCCCTCCGCAACATACAGCGGAACTTTAAAGACTACTTTGTATATTTTGCATCTATGATATTTAGTATCGTAATTTACTTTACATTTAAAGCACTGCAATATAATTCACAAATGGAAAAAGCAGCGGAAGCATCAAAAAAGATTAGCGGTGCATTCCAAGTTTCCAGTGTAATGCTAATCATTTTCGTAGCAGTGTTTATTATATATTCGAACGGTTTCTTTACAAGAAAACGTAAAAAAGAAGTTGGGCTATATTCGTTACTTGGTATCCGAAAAAGACAGATCGGTAAAATGCTCTTTTATGAAAATATGTTAATGGGATTAATGTCTTTAATTATCGGGATTGCGATCGGTAGCGTCCTTTCGAAACTATTCCTTGAACTACTAGTAAGTATGATGGGATTAAACTTAAATGTTCATTTTGAAGTACCGATGGCTGCGATTATTGATACAGCAATTATTTTCTTTGTGATTATTTTATATACATCACTTCAAGGGTATCGTTTAATTTATCGCTTTAAGTTAATTGAACTTTTCCGCGCAGAGCGTGAAGGAGAAGCAATGCCAAAAGGATCCGTAATTATGGCGTTAATTTCAGTTTTCTTAATCGGCTCAGGTTATTTCTTAGCGTTAATGTTTATGAAGGCAGTTATGTATGCAAACTTTATGGCAGTCGCACTTTATATATTACTTGCGACAGTATTAGGTACGTATTTACTATTTATGTTCTTTACAGTATTCGTATTGAAACGTGCAAGAAATAATAAATCATCGTTTTATAACGGTATGAATATGATAACGACGTCACAGTTACTATATCGTATTAAAGGAAATGCAAAGTCACTTGCGACAATTTCTATTTTAAGTGCAGTAACATTAACGGCGGTTGGTACGTCAGTTACGATGTATTACAACACATTTACACAATCAAAAGCAGTTGCACCATACAGCTACTCTTATGAGAAGAAAGATGCAGAACTAGATAAGAAAGTAAATGCGATTTTTGCTGAAGAGAAAGAGAATCACCCTGTAAAAGATCAATTTGAAGTTGAGATGGTTCCTGTAAAAGGAAAGTTTGAAGGAGCTAAAGTCGATTTCATCTTTAATATGAACTACAGTATCTCAGAGAAATATCAATTTATATCTCAATCTGAATTCAACAAACTTGCGAAAAAAATCGATGCGGAAACAGTGAATATAGCTACTGGCGAAGCATTTATATATGATAGTTCTTATATTGAAGGGTATGAGTTTAGCCCTGAATATAAAGGAAATAAAGCGGTATTCCAAATTGGAAATGAAACGAAGACATTGACGATCCAAGGTGCAAATAATAATGCAATTACGAACTTAGGTGAATTAGTTGTTGTCGTTTCAGATGAAATGTATGAACAGGCGAAGCAAGCATTTGGAACACGTGTTGTAAAAAATATTGATGTAAAAGATGAAAGAAACAGTAAAGTATTAACAGAAAAATTAACAAAAGTGATGCCAGCTAGTGAATCAGAAATGGCACCACCATTTAGAGACTTCTATACTGGTTTCCATATGGGACTTGAAGCAACTGGACTAATGATGTTCATCGGAATGTTCTTAGGACTTGTATTCTTACTAGCAACAGGTTCTATTATTTACTTCAAACAGCTAACAGAAGCAAGTGCAGATCGTGAGCGTTACGTTGTCCTTCATAAAGTCGGTGTAACGAAACAAGAAATGAAAAAAGCTATTGCAAAACAAGTGAGCTTTATCTTTGCAATTCCACTAGTAATCGGAATTCTACACAGTTTGTTTGCATTAAAAGGTTTAGGGAACATACTACCATTTGAAATTATGATTCCGCTTCTAATTAGTATCGGAGTATACAGCGTTATTTATATCGGATATTACTTCTTAACAGTTCGCTCTTATTATAAGATTGTGAGCGCGAAGTAATGAAAGAGTTGTTTTATCTTAGTAAAAAAGCATCCGACTAACATGTTAGTCGAATGCTTTTTTGTCTATACGTGAGCTTTATTTTCGTCCGAACTATCAAACATGTCCATTACTTTAAAAATACCTTCCAATAGCAAGGTACATAGAATAGCGAAAATTAATACGGCATGAGGTGATAATTCAACTGATGTGAAGTTAAGGTCTGCCAACCAAAAGTAACCTACATAAAAACTTAGAAATGTGCTAACAGCCGAAAGTGTAAATCCTAAAAATCCTAATTCCTTTAATTTTTCCTCAGATAATTTACATAAACGTAAAACAATAGAGAAGAGAATTCCTACTATGAAAAATCCCATACATAATGCGAACAATGATATTATGCTTGGATACTTAACTTCATCGGGCATCCACTTTTTCATTCCCACTATTAAAAATGTAGGGACAAGAATAGGTAATAAAAGTGGTAGCACTATTTGTATAGCTGCAAATAATGCATTTGATTTATTATCGTTTTGATTATTCATAAAGCCTCCAAAAATGATTTCTATACTAATTTCAAATATCTTAGAGGATTCTAACATAAAAATAGTAACTTCGCTATACAAAATCGGAGTAGGAACATGATCATTCATGGTAAATAAACAAGCTGACTTATTTGTATATGTTTGATTCGCTTATCTTTGGAATTCAATTTTTTATGTTTGTTTATAGTAAAGATGAAGATTTCCTTCATCTTCATAAAATCTTAAGAAATCTCCTCAATATTTGTTAAGAAACGATAGTTATACTTAAACACAAGTTAAAAACTATTGAACGAATGGAGAGAGAGTATATGCAGCTCATAACATTCTTAAATGAATTTATTAAACATCCGAAACATACTGGTGCGATTGCGCCAAGTTCAAAGATATTAGCAAAGAAAATGGTAGATGTAATTGATTTTAATAGAGCGAAATGCATTGTAGAGCTAGGGCCTGGTACAGGAGCCTTTACGAAAGAAATTATAAAGAGAAAGAAGAAGGAGACAATATTTCTTCTTATTGAAATTAATGAAGTATTTTTCAAAGAGTTAAAGAGAAAATTTAAAGATGAGCAGAACGTGATTGTTATACACGGCTCAGCGGAAAATATAAAGAAGTATATGGAACAATTGAATATAGAATGTATTGATTACGTCTTATCGGGATTGCCTTTCACTTCTTTACCAGAAGAGGTTTCAAAGCGCATTTTAAACAGTGTAATGGAAACGATACATGAGAATGGAGAATTTATTACATTCCAATATTCACTTGTGAAAAAAGGATTTATACAGCATTTCTTCCCTGAAATTACACTAGAAAAAGTGTGGTTCAATTTCCCACCAGCTTACGTCTTTAGCTGTAAAAAAGAGCTAAGGGGAGCATATGCATAATGGAGCTACATGAATTAATGTCATACATTGAGCAGTATGGTTATTGGGCACTATTTTTTTGTTTATGGCTTGGTATTATCGGTATGCCGATTCCAGATGAAATGATTGTAATGAGTGGTGGATTTGTATCATCGATGGGTATATTGAATTTGATTCCCGCCTTTTTATTAACGTATTTAGGCGTTGTATCCGGCCTTTCTTTAGGGTATATACTCGGGAAAATCTTTGGCATAAAAGTGCTTAATAAATTGATGAAAAAGAAAAAGATGAAGTATCTTCTAAAATCGCAAGAGATGATAGGGAAATATGGTCATTATGCATTAGTTATAAGTTATTTTATACCTGTTGTGAGGCATATCGTACCGTATTTAGTAGGAATGAATAACATGTCTTTTAAGACATATGCGATTTATTCATATGTAACAGGATTTGTCTGGACGTTAGTTTATTTTGTACTAGGTTCTATATTTGGAAAGCATATAGAAGTGATAGTAACCCTTGCGACCGAGTACGGTATATATTTTGGTGGCATCGTTATTGTAGTTTGTAGTATTTCTTATGTGTATATGCATAAGAAGAATGCAGTAGTGAGTGAAATAAAGCAACATTCTTAGTTTGGTAAATGATGCTGGAGGAGATTTTGTGAGTAAAGGAACGATACTAATCGTGGACGATGAGAAGGAAATTAGAAAACTTATCGCTATCTATTTAAAGAATGAAGGATACGAAGTATTACAAGCTGTAGATGGTGAAGAGGGGTTAGAAATAGTAAAGAAAAGAGACGTGCATCTAATTGTACTTGATATTATGATGCCGAAAATAGATGGCATTCATATGTGTATGAAAGTGAGAGAAATAGCGGAAATGCCTATTATTATGCTGTCGGCAAAAACGCAAGATATGGACAAGATTTTAGGGTTAACAACTGGGGCAGATGATTACGTAGCAAAACCATTTAATCCGCTGGAACTCATTGCTCGGATTAAATCACAACTTCGGAGATATATGAAAATGAGCGGGACAAGCGTAAAAGATGAAAGTGTATTTGAAGTTGGAGATATAAAGATAAATATAGTAACGCGTCAGGTCATTATTGCAAATGAAGAAGTGAAATTGACACCGAGAGAGTTTGAGGTATTAGAATTGTTCGCACGAAATCAAGGAATGGTATTAAATGCAGCGCAAATTTATGAAAGAGTATGGAAAGAACAAGCTTTCCAATCCGATAATACCGTGATGGTACATATTCGGAAAATACGCGAAAAGATAGAGGCGATTCCAAGAAAGCCTCGTTATATTAAAACAGTATGGGGAGTTGGCTACAAGATTGAGAAAGATATTTGAACCGATAATATGGATGAATCAAATTTTTAAAAAAATGATAGGTAAAACAGTGAGTTATTTGGAAAAAAGTATACGGATACAGCTAATTGCTACATTTACTTTCTGTACGTTACTCGGTGTATTAGTAGGATGGTCTTCATCTTCCTTTTTCGAGGATGCGAATAAAATTTCTATCATTGATTATGCATCAGGTATGGAAGCCATTGATGGACAGACACAATGGCTTGTTGGAAGTATAACAGAGGAAGGTAAGGAAATTAATATACAAGAACTGCTTGATCAATCGAATCATCAAAATCAACTGAAAATTTTAATAATAGATGAGAATGGGAAAGTCGTTTATAAAACAAAGGGAGCGCCGGAAGAACAAATCAATCTTCATGAGACGATGCGTAATGTGATGGATTTTAAAATGGATCAAGTACGATATGTAGAGGCGCAAAATTTAATTCAAGATGGAACTGAACAAAAGCGTAAGGAGTTTACAACCTTTTATCCGGTTACTGTTAATACGAAAAATATGTATATCATTGCAAGTGGTATACCACAAGGAAATGTGAAGTATATCGTGAATGATAATAGCCCATTTCCATCTTTACTAGGTTTTATCACGTTTATACTATCTTTCTTTTATATAACGAAAAGGAAGATGAATCAGATTGAAGCGATGGCAGAAGGAGTAAGGGAATTTTCGAAAGGTAACTTACAATATAAAATCAAACAGGCAGGTCAAGATGAAATAGGGTTATTAACTTCAAATATTAATCAAATGGCAGAAAAGCTTTTGGCTAATATAGAAAAGGAAAAACAAATAGAGAAACAAAAAAGTGAATTGATTACAAATGTATCACATGATTTAAGAACACCACTTACTTCTATTATGGGGTATTTACGTTTACTAGGTGATGCAAAATATGAAAATAAAGAACAGCATGATGAGTATATAAAAATTGCTTTCTCAAAATCAGAGCAGTTGAAGATGTTAATAGAGGATTTGTTTGAGTATACAAAACTAACAGATGAAAATAAGGCGTTAGATTCACAAGAAGTGTGTATGAATGAACTACTTGATCAGTTAATAGAAGAGCTAGTACCACAAGCGGAGGAGCATAATCTTTCTTTTGTGAAAGAATTTCAGGAAGATCGTATATATGCTGTTGTGGACTCAGAAAAAATGGTACGTGTGTTTGAAAATCTTTTAATAAATGCAATTAAATACAGTATAGATAAAGCAGAAATTCGAGTTTTACTTCAAAGAGAAGAACAGCATATCAAAATTTCTATAGCGAATCATAGTGAAGAATTTACAAAAAAAGAATTAGAGAATTTGTTTGAGCGTTTTTATAAAAAAGATCAATCAAGAAGTAGAGCTGTAGAAGGTTCAGGTTTGGGGCTTGCAATTGCAAAAAGCATTGTTGAATTGCACAAAGGAGAAATTCGAGCAGAATATGAAAATGGGGTTATTCAATTTATTATCTTATTGCCAATTTAATTAGAAGAGCATTAGGAAATTTGGTTACATTTTAATAAGTAATAGCGCCGCGATTGATTTAGAGGAAGTCCTTTAAGGGGAAGTATCTGAGAAGAGGAGAATAGAAAGTTTCATGAAAAAAATAAGTGTGTTTATCGTATTGATTATAGTTGGAGTTACATTACTTATCGGGAAAGGTGGACCGATTGTAGATCAACTCAATCCATTTATTAAAGAAGATGTTTATTATGCTGTTGTAGACAATGATGGTAAATTTGAGGCTAAGAAAGATGGTTTTGGTAGATGGCAATATAAATTCAAAGGATATAATGAATCCGGTCAAGAGCAAAAGATCGCGATGACTGCTTCAAAACATTTAAGAATAGGGTCATATTTAAAGATTAGATCTAAAGGAAGTTATGGTATGAAATGGGAGGAAGTACAAGTAGATGAAATACCTAATAAAGTAAAAGAGAAAGTACAAATAAAACATAATTAGTTATAGAAATTATAAGTTGCATTCCATGGATAAAGTAACGATCAAGCTTCGAATATAGTGGCAGTATATGATAATTTCTAAATTTTTTATAAAGAAGATAAAGTTTATCTGAACTTTATCCAAACTGCATTTCTTCTGTGTACAATGACTAGTATTCTATAGTATGTAGATAAAAAATAGTAAGGAGTAGCAGGATAATTATGCAGGTTTCTAAGAAGAAAATATTATTATTTCTTTCAATTATTCTTTTGGCTTTATTGATGGTGTATGTATGTACAAATAATAAGCATGTCCAAAATATTGTTCATAATATAGAAGACATCTATAAAGTATATAAAGAGAATCAGGTATTGAAAGGGAAAATTGAACATCAAGAATCGTTAAAGAGTAAAGTGCAAATGTTAAGTGAGGAGAAAGAAAGCCTTACTAAAATTATCAACAAAACGAAAGAATTAAAGGAACAGGGAAAATATAATTTCATTCAAGCTACAGTAGTAACCCGTGTAGCAGAAGAGTGGTATAGAGAAATTACTCTCGATAGAGGTTCACAACATGGTGTAAAGGCTGATATGGCTGTTATTACAGTGAACGGTTTTATCGGAAAGGTAGAGAGTGTAGATCAATATACATCTGTTGTGAAATTAATTACGAAAGATGAACGAACAAATCGTTTAGCAATCACCTTCCAAAATGATTCATCTATTTTAGGATTTGTTACAGGGTACGATAAGAAAAAACAAGCCCTTCGAATTGATAATATTCCATCAGATAAAGCGAAAGAAATAAAAATAGGTGATAGCGTTATTACCTCTGAATTAAGTCAGAAAATACCACCCGGTCTTGAAGTAGCAGAGGTGATAGAGCAAGAACCAGATCAATATGGTCTTGCTTATATTATTTATGCAAAACCAAAGGCAAATCTATATGATTTAGAAGATGTAATTTTAATAGAACCTAAATAATAGTTTTATATAGTGTCTATGAGAGGTGAATTAGAAACGAAGAGAATTAATGTAAAGTAAAGAGTAAGAGGGATAAGGGAAAATAAAATGGTACTAAATTTAATAATATGTAGTTATATCTTTATATCGTTTTTATTTTATCTTTATCTTATCTTTATCTCGGACAATTATAATGAAGAGGTAAACTGATGATAAGTGCAAAGTTATTAAGTATTACAGTGGGTCTTTTTTTGTCCATTTTTAATATTAATTATTTATATAACCTCTCCAGTAGGCTAGAAAACCTATACAATATCCTTCGAATTTATATTTGTAAATGCATTATTTGAGCGCGAGAATAATGGCTCTTCGAAAACGTTATTGACGCCATCTTCGTGAGAACAAAGTAATGGTATATGAATTGGGTTATAAAACATTTAATTCGTATATTATAATTTCATTAGAAATATACATTACAAAAATGTAAGGATAATGTAAGGGGAATCAATATTGCTGTTTGTAAAGAAAAGATAAAATGATAGTTAGTGTCTATAAAAATAGCATAATCGCAACACTGGCCATATGACAGGAGGCAATATGAAAAATTTAATATTTGATGAGAACGTTGTGCAAAAAGTGCATAGTAAAAAGGTGAATGTAGTACACCATACTGTAGAGAAGCGTGGGCATAGAGTATGTTATTAAAACTTTCTATTTCCAGTATGAAAAAAATGATAAAGGATTACATCGTTTTACTAATAGGTCTTGTAATCTCAATTTCTATATTTTATATGTTTCAAACGCTTGCGTTAAATAAAGAATTTACAATGAATAACAGCATTATTGGTTCAATTGTATTTGTATTTCAAATAGGATCTATTTTGGTGGCGTTTATTACCTTCTTTTATATTTTTTATGCAAACTCATTTCTCCTCTCACTCCGGCGGAAAGAACTTGGCATGTATCTTGTATTAGGAGCAAAAAAGAGTAAAATCAGCCAACTCTTATTTTTTGAGACGTTAGCTATGGGAATGATTTCACTAGTATTAGGTAGCATATTCGGAGCTATTCTTTCTAATTTCATAAGTGGGTTTTTAACAAAACAATTGGAAATATCAGCTGAAGGTTATCAAGCTTTTTATGGTCCTGCATTCAAAATAACATTTATATTCTTCAGCGCATTGTTTCTGCTTACATCTGTTGTGAATGCAATTCGAATAACACTTAAAACAGAATTAGATTTAATTCGTACAGAACAAAAGGCGGAGCAGATACGAAAAAAGGGTCTTGTCACAATGGCGTTAACTTTATGTAGTTTATTAGGACTAAGTGTAGGATATTATTTCGTAATCTTTGTAGGAATAAAAGGTGCTGGCGCCATTTTACTCCCATTATTCACAATTACATTGGGAACATACCTTATATTTATTTCTCTTTTACCCACGTTTGTTAATAGATTAAAAAAAACGCGCTATTTAAACGAAAAGAAATTAAATGCATTTACATTTGCACAATTGCAGTTCCGTGTAAGTAGTTTGACGAAAATATTAGGAACGGTAACGATGCTAATTGGACTAGGCGTGGGGGCAATGGCCGGTGGCATGTCTTTACAGAAAAATGTAATCCTTACAGCAGAAAAAATGCCAGGGTATGATATTACAATTCATGATCCAGAAGCAACGGATTATAAAGCTATGGAAAAAATGAAAATTATAGATAAAAAACAGTATAAATATAAAGTTGATAATGAGGCTGTTTACTATTTAAAAGAGGAATTATTAGAGAATCCTCCACTTCTATTCAGAAAGAAAGAGACAACACATATTTCTGAACAACTTCCATCTTCGAGCTATAGGATGTTTAAGGGAGAGGAAGTTGATCCATCTAGTTCTACGTTACCGATGAACTGGGACAAGATTGTGGATAGTGATTTTAGGTCGAATATTACTGTATATGATCGTAAGCCTGTCTATATTGTCGATAAAAACCGTTATGAAACAATTCAAGGGAATGAGCATACGTTTTTTATTGCTAAAGTAGATAATATTTTACAGTATAAAACAGAGTTAAAAGAGATGGATAATCGTCAAATTGAAAAAATAGCTGTTGCTACTAATAGGTCTAAGGAAGACGTATATTTACCAACGAACTATGGTGATTATGAATCTATGCTCGCCTTTTCAAAAGGAACTTCCTTTATGGGATTCTTTTTAGGTCTTGCTTTTTTAGCTATGATGGCAAGTTGTTTAATGTTTAAAATCCTTTCTGGGGCTACGAAAGATATAGGGCGGTATGAGATGCTTCGGAAAATTGGGGTGCGTAAAGAATTACTTATAAAATCTATGTATAAAGAATTAGGTATCGTATTTCTATTTCCAGCAATATTGGGTCTCATTCATGTTTTGGTAGGAATGAATATATTTACATTTGTTAAATTTTTTGTGAATCCATATGTGAACATCTGGATGCCGATTAGTATATTCCTGGGGATTTATATAGTCTACTATTTAATCACTGTACAATTATATAAGAGGATTGTTCTTCCAAAGGAAAGATAAATAGTTAAAGAGGAAGACTTGAAAAGCTAGATTAATGTTTTATTAATACGTAAGGAATGTAGAAAGGAATTAATAGAATGGGGAATTTGTTAAAGGTAAAAAACATAGTTGTAATGACAGTAGCTACAGTTGTAATGGGAGGAGCTTTTTTTGTATTTCAATCGATAACCTCACCTGCAAAAGCGATAGCAAATCAAGAGAATCCAGTTCAATATGCAAATGAACAAATAAAAGTGGAGATGAATAAGGTAGCACCAACGCAATTTAATGGTCAAACTAGAAAAATTGCCTATCTTACCTTTGATGACGGTCCAGGAAAGTATACGGCACAGTTGCTAGATATATTAAAGGAAAATGATGCGAAAGCAACATTTTTTCTAATTGGTCAAAATGTAAAATCGTATCCTGATTTAGTAAAGCGAGAAGAAGTAGAAGGACACTATGTGGGAATGCATAGTATGACGCACAATAACAAGAAATTATATGCCCAGGGTGGCTATGTTGATGAAATGAAAGAGGATCAAAGTTTAATTGCTAGTATTCTTGGACATGCACCAAAACTCACACGTCCGCCATATGGTTCGAAGCCTGGGTTACACGAAGAGCTTCGTAATAAAGTTGTAGAAAATGGTCTTAAAGTATGGGATTGGACAATTGATTCATTAGATTGGGAATATAGTGGGATGCCGATAAATACGGCAACAGCAAAAATTGTTCAAAATGTACTGGCTGGTGCGACAGATCAAAAAGAAGTGATTTTGATGCATGACATTCATCCGCAGTCCGTTGCAGCAGTACCTGCTATTATTAAAGGTTTAAAAGAAAAAGGGTATGAATTTGAAGCATATCATGAAGATGATCATTTCACATTGAACTTTATGCATGATAAACGTATGTAACATAGGGGGAATTGACATTGACTTATAAAGCGTTAACGATTACGGGAATTATATCCATAAGCTTATTAACAGGGTGTTTTGGTACGAAGCCAGAAGCAGAATTGTTCGTTGCATTTGAAAATGCAACGAAGCAAGAAAAGACGGTTTCTGAAGATGTGAAAAAACTAGAGGTTTTAGAAAAAGAAGGTCAAGAGTTATACAATCAAATTATAAATGATGGTAAAGATAGTAACCAAGCAATTATGCCGAAGTTAGAGCAAGCTACAAAAAATATTGATGATCGTGAAAAAGTATGGAACAAAGAAAAAGAAGCTTTTGGAAAAGCACAAGAAGAAGTAAAATCAGTTCATAAAACTATAGATAAAATGGAAGATGCAGCTCTTCAGAAACAAGCGAAAAACATACAGGATATTTATAAAAAGCGTTATGCATCTTTTAGTAAGATAAATGATTCGTATCAAAAATTAATGAAATCTGAAAGAGAATTATATAAAAGCTTAGGTGAAAAAGAAACGAACTTAAAAAGGGTTAGTAAAAAGATTAAAGGTGTGAATCAAATGAATGAGGACATTCAACAAGAAAAAGAGAAATTTAATAGATATACACAAGAATATAACAAAGAGAAATTAGATTTTTATAAACAAGCAAAAATTAAAATAAAGGATGAGAAATAAACCCTTTATTTCTTACCCAAAAAGAGAATATAAAGTTCAAGAGTCCCAATCTACTGTGCATTGGGGCTTTTTCTTCTTGCGCTTTAATTCAGGGGAATCTAAAAAATTATAAAGGTAAATGAGTATACTATCCCAAAAAAAATTAAGAGAACTGAATTAAAATAAATTTAATATGAGTAATTAAGGAGTATATCTTTTAGTAGTTGGAAATTCACACAGTTTATTTGCGCTAAAAGGTTTATCGAAATTGCAGTTCCATTATTAATAAGTATTGGTGTGTATAGCGTTATTTATATTGGCTATTATTTCTTAATGGTTCGTTCTTATTTTCGGATTGTTAGGGAATAAAAATAGTGATGAAATTTCTCGTGAAGCGAAGGAAAACATAGTGGGAATTATGTTCTCTTTCGCTTTTTTATTAGTTAAAATGAAGTATGTATGACAATGGTATTTAAATGGAGTGTTATAATTGGTGCGCTCTTTTTTGTAGTGGGGCTTTTATTTCTCTCTATGGGAATGGGCTGGGTTGAAATTAATTAGTTGGTACTAGAGAATTAATTATATAGTCGTAGCGTTAAGAAGGAGAGAGTAAATGCCAATTATAAGAGATATCCAATTAAGTTTTCTAAAAAGAAAAGAGAATATAAGTAGCCTAGAAGTATTACAATTAACATCCTCAAGCAATTATGAGGAAGAGATATCTTTTTTACAAGAAACGAGCTGTATTACTTCTTTATACGAGCGACATATGCCAAAGCTAAGAACAGACTATGAAAAAGGTATTTTGATTTACTGTGTGGATGATATTTCATTATTAAATCAGTGGGAGAAGAAATATCGAATTTTTCCTGAATATATGAATGCTTTTGTAGAGTATGGGAGTGAAAAGGATTTTTCGTATTTATTAGAGCGAGAGAAAAAAGAATTAGCTCTTCGTATTGTACACTCTGAAATGAAGAATTTAGCTGTGAAATATGATTGGGATATAGAGGCGTTAGAAAAAGCATACAATCAGATACTGGATTTGGATTATAAAAATGAACTTGCATATATAAAGAAGAGTAGTCCAAATAAAAAATATGTATGTAGTATAATTTGTCAGCATGAAGTGGCTTATGCTGATATGTACTTAGAAATAAGGGGGTATAGAACGAGACGATTAATCAAAAAGGAAAAGCTTATTAGAGAAGAAGATATGTATAAAATGTTTAATCATATTAGTGACGTGGCTTGGAAGTTAAACCATAAAGTGATGTTGATGAACGACAAAGGGAAAACTATATGGATGTTAACCTTTTTAGAGAAAAACGAGCCAGCTAGTTTAGTTTGGAAGATTGAAAGAATAGAGGAAAGTTAATAAAAAAGAGCTTGAAACCATTCAAGCTCTTTTTTATTACTATTTATGTCCTAAAATATGCTCAACCTCATGCACACTTAATTTGCTTGCTTGAGAAATCGTTTCAAGAGGGATACCAAGTTCATACATACCTTTAATCATTTGTATTTTTCCTTGTTGAATCCCTTTTTCCATCCCCTTTTCTATGCCTCTTTTCATTCCTTCTTTCTCTGCGTGGGCAAATTTTGCAGCCTCATCCATTAAAACCTTTTCCCTCGCTTCATAGGCTTGTCGGAAAGAAGAATCTTGACTCATACGTTCCCATTTATTTATCGCTTTTTGTAAAATAGGATCTTGGTTCATAGCAATATCCTCCAATGTTTTAGTTAAGTGTTCATCCTCATTTGCTGAAAGTAATAAAAGCCAACGAACAAATGGATCTTTCCATGGATTTACTTTTTCTTCATGCCATTGTTCTGTTAACTTTGGGATTTCTACAATGTGAATTTCTATGTCATCACTTAGTAGTTTCTGTTGTTGTGTATTCCATAATGTGCCCATTGTATGAAATTCTTTGTGATCTAAAAACATTATGAAGTTCAATAAATTAATGGTGATGGTTTTACGAAGTGCACTGTATGGCATGCCTTTTTGTAATTGAGATGTGTATAATTTTCCCCAATAATATAAACTGCGTTTCATCATATCGTGATTATTATTGAGCTGTATTTCGACATTTACTTTTGTCCCTGTGTTTAACGTAGCTGAAATGTCTAGAATTGATAATTTATCATTTGCGTGTTCCCGGTGTAAATGCGGATCTTCTAGTTGTAGAGAAGCGATGGGTGATTCTAAAGAATCTTGTAACATGGCATTTAAAAATGCAATTAGAATATCTTCACTACCATTCGTACCAAACAATTGTTTAAATGCAAAATCAATGCGTAAATTAACTAACTGTTGGTTGAACACAGCTTTTCCTCTCCCTTGTATATCAGGTTGCCTCTTTCCCTCATTGTACCTAAAAAGAACTAGGCCATGCAAACAGACCCTTCTGCTATTTTGAAGCTATTAGATAGAAAGCAAAGTAACTATGAATTTCCTGCCTTTGATAATGAATATATGGATATTTCGCAAGTGAAATTTTCTCTTTTCTTTAAAGATACTAAGGATTGGTTAATGGTGTTTCAAATTGTCGGTGTAGGTTCATTAGGTGTATTTAATGATATTCAAGTATATGGCAATAGAATGAATCATTTAATTGGTGATGACGGTATTTTGCAAGTAAAAGATGGAGATTATGAATTATTTGATAATAAAGGTGAATTTATACCGGATATTCATAACGGTAGTTTAAAAATTCGCGATCATCATTTTGAATATCAATTTACAGAAGAAGATTATGCGAATAATGGAATAGAAGTGAAAACGAAAGAGTCTTATCCAACATATTTCCTGCGTATGCTTGCTACTAATGAAGAAGCTAGAAAGTTATTATGGTGGGATAAAGAAGAAATTTTAGAAGAGTTGGGTTTAAAAGGTGATTGGGAAGTAGCTTATGAAACGGAAGAGTGGCAACATGTTGAAGAAGAGAAAGTAAGTGAAAATGAATTCTTCCAATCAGTAGCTGCAGCGATAGAGAAGCAAGATTCAAGTGTTATTGTAGACAAGGATGCTAATACGCACTGGAAAAATTGGGTGGAGTTTGATTACGAAAATTTATATTAAAAATTAAAGAGTAGATCAAAATGCCTTGCTAATAAAAAAGACGAGCCAAAGTGTTGAAACTTTAGCTCGTCTTTTTGCATTACACAACCGCAGGATTATAAATCATCGTAAAGTGCCCTTGTAATAGTTCAATATGACAAGGTGTATGAAGCGAACTTTCTCCATCTGTATCTACTTCTTTTTCTTCTTCTGTTTCAATATGAATGGATTTTGCTTTTACGTGGAAGATATCATTTTCATTTGTGTCTTCAAATAATTTCTTTCCGATATAATCTTTAAATGCTTGGATGCCTGTGGATTTTACGACGAAAATATCAAGTGTTCCGTCATCGCATTTCACGTTCGGAATAAAGGACGGGATACCACCAAGATATTCACCGTTTCCAACCATAACAAGGACAGCTTCGTCTTCATATACTTGTCCGTCGTAAGTAATTTTTACTGGGAATGTTTCAGCGTTTTTGACAGTTCGAATGGTACTTAAGTAGTAACCGATTTTACCAAGCTTTGCTTTCTCTTCTGCATCAATATTGTTTGATACTTCAGATACGAGTCCAATGCCCCAGAAGTTTAAGAAGTGTTGTCCGTTTGCTTTTGCGACATCAATTGGTTTTACATGTTCTTTTGTAATGAGTTTCGCTGCTTCTGCAATATTTTGCGGAACACCAAGTGTGCGAGAGAAGTCGTTGCAAGTTCCGCCTGGAATGATTGCAAGTGTAGGTCTAGTTTCAAGAGGGGCTAAGCCGTTTGTGCATTCAAATACAGTTCCATCACCACCAAAGACGATAATTAAATCTACTTTACTAGCAAACTCCTGACAATATTTTGTTGCATCACCTTGTTTTTTCGTATGAAGGATATGTAAGTCAGGAAAAGCTGCGGCAAGTGGTGGTACGATTTTTGTTAAGTTCGTATGTAAATCGCCTTGTCCTGCTTTCGGATTTACGATGAGGAGTACTTTTTCAAATTTTGTTTTTGTCATTCTTCATCTCTCCCTTTGTTTTTATAAATTACGGTAGAAATAAAACTTCCACCAATAATGCATGGAAGCTTATTTGATCCTGCTATTTGCGGGCCAATAATCATTGGGAATGGACAAAAATCCCAATGATTAAGGTTTCATTTTATTATATTATTCCGTTACAACTGAAGCGATAAATGGTAAGTTACGATATTTTTCTGCGCAGTCGATACCGTAGCCAACGATAAATTCGTCTGGAATTTGGAAGCCAACATACTCAGCTTTTAAGTCCACTTTACGGCGTTCAGGTTTATCAAGTAACGTACAGAATTTCAATGCTTTTGGTTTATGCATGAAGAAGTGATCTTTTAAGAAGTGAAGTGTTAAACCAGAATCGATAATGTCTTCTACGACAATTACGTTTTTTCCAGTAATGTTTACATCGATATCTTTTAATAGTTTTACTTTTCCAGTTGTTTCTGTTTGATTTCCGTAGCTAGATGCAGAGATAAAGTCGATAGTTACTTCGTTTTTAATATGACGAATTAAATCAGCAGCGAATACGAAAGATCCTTTTAATACAGCGATTACAACGATTTCTTCTCCTTCAAAATCACGTTCGATTTGAAGCGCTAGCTCTTTTACTTTTTCTTGTAATTGCTCTTCAGAAATTAAAGTGTCTTTTATTTCAATTTTCATTTGAATCCTCCTACAGTGTAAAACTTGTGAACATTTCGACTGTAAAGGATAGAAAGAAAAAAGTCAAAGAAGATATAAGGTTTTTACAGAAATCCCCACAAAATAGTCAGATGATATGATATACTGATAATATTAAGAAAACGCTTCCAAAAAGGGTGATTATGATGAAAAAGAAACAGTATACAAGTGTAACATTTATAAAAGCATTGCTTTTAACAATTGTTCTTGGCATGTTGGCTTACATAATTGATGTACCTGCAATTCGCATTTCACTAATTGGAATGACTTTAGTATTAGGCGCAATTTCCCACGGTATGATGTCACAGCTGCAAGAAGCTGGAGTAGATCATATGAAAGATCATATAGATAAGAAATGAGAAACCTTCACGTATAGAGAGTGAAGGTTTTTTGTTTCTTACAAAAATGTAAGGTAGTTGTAAGGCAAATCGATAGTTGCATAATAGTGTTTTGGATAAACTATAAGTGTAAGGTAAAAGGCAAGCATATTTTAGGTGAATTAAGTTTTAGGCACTCTATATGTGAAGAAGGAGTAGGAGGGCATGGAGAAACGTTGGACGACCTTTTCTTTTTTAGCAACTAGCAACACCGTAATGCTAGCTGGCGAAATGGATTTTTTGCACTTGTTTGATCGAGAAGACGATCATTCTTCTTCTAAATTTACAATGAAATGGAATAAATGGAGCGAGAGTTGTAGGTTTGAAGAAGAGGCCCCTAATGAAGAGCAAAAGATTATTTTGACAAACCCTATTAAAGCGTGGGTTGTTCAACGTCGTAAGTGTAACGTCAAAAATCACTTAAAGAAAACTGAGCCGAGACAATTAGTTATCACTCCGGCCCTTCCTACTTCTCAATCACGCGAAAGTAACAAATAAATATCGAGACACATCGAAAGAAGCATCGTATTTATACGGTGCTTCTTTCCTGTTCATAAAAAGTCCCTTAGTGTATGAAAGATTTGTTATGATTATAAAGGAATCTTACATTTTGCATATGGTAGGAAATATGATGGAAGTAAAATTAGAAAAGGTGTGTATGATGAAAAAATATAGTGTAATTGCAGTAGCGAGTTTATTGGCAACAAATCTATTAACATTTCCTTCTAGTTCGCTAGCGGAAATTGAAAATAAAACAAGAAATAATATAGAAGCTTTACAGAGTATACATAGTGATAGACAAAGTGAATTGCAAAAACAATTGGAAGTTATACAAGAGCAACAAATGGAATTAGAAAAAAGAAAAGATATTTTGAAACAGCAGGCAGAGTTATTTATTAAGGTTGACGAATTAAAACAGAAAAAAGAAGAGTTACTGAAACAAGGTAGCGAAGATAAAGGACAATTAGAAGAAGTTCAGCAAAAATTAGATGAATTAAAGAAACAACAAGAAAAACTTGAAAAGAAGAATCCGTTAGAACTAAAAGAAAAGAAGATTGATGAAAAGAATAACCAAGAAGAAACAAACTTGAATGAATTAGAGGAACAAAAAAAGAAGGAAGAGCTTGAAGAGAAGGATCGATTAGAAGTAGACGAAAAGAATAAACAAGAAGGGACAAATCATGAATTAAAAGAGAAGCAAAAGAGAGAAGAATTAAAGAAACAGCAAGAAGAATTACGAATAAAGCAGCAACAATTGGAGAAGCAGCAAATAGAGTTAAAGCAGAAAGAAGAGCAGGAAAAACAAGAAATTGAATTAAAGCAAAAAGAAGAACAAACAAAACAAGAAATTGAATTAAAGCAAAAAGAAGAACAAACAAAACAAGAAATTGAATTAAAGCAAAAAGAAGAGCAAGAAAAACAAGAGCTTGAATTAAAGCAAAAAGAAGAACAAACAAAACAAGAAATTGAATTAAAGCAAAAAGAAGAGCAAGAAAAACAAGAGCTTGAATTAAAGCAAAAGGAAGAACAGGAAAAAAGAGAAGTAGAATTAAAGAGGGCAGTAAGTAATTTACAAGCAGCACCACAATCATTCCCTGATGTTCCAGGGTGGGCGGAAGAGTCTGTTACTTATTTAGTGAATAAAAAAGTAATTACAGGAATGCCGGATGGAACATTTTCACCGCATAGCGTATTAAGTAGGGCTGAAGCGGCTACAATTATGGCTAAAGTTTTAGGATTAGAAGTTAAAGAAGGGGACAAGCCGACCTTTATAGATTCGAAAGATAATTGGGCATCTTCTTACATTGCAGCGGTGGAAAAAGCAGGCGTTATTAAAGGTGAAGGAAACGGGAAATTTAATCCGTACGGTCAAATGACAAGAGCGGCAATGGCAACAATGCTTGTACAAGCATATCAATTAGATTCGAAAGTTAATGGAGAATTACCGACATTATTTAATGATGTGAAAGATCATTGGGGCGAGAAATTCATTAATATTTTAGTAGAATTAGGTATATCAAGTGGTATTGATGGAACACAGTGGCAACCTGATAAATCGATATCACGTGCTGAGGCAGCTCGACTTGTTGCGGTGACAGATCAATCTAAAGATAGCGAAGTAAAAGTGAAAAAGGTAAATATAACGAAAAATTTCTTTACTTATAATAGTCCATCATTATCATCAGGTATTTCAAATGAATATGCATCACAAGAAGTAAGGGTATATGAAGAAAGAGATGGTGGATGGATAAAAATTAATACGGATTTGGGTTTTAAGTGGGTGTGCTTAACTGAGAAGAAAGTAAATATAACGAAAAACTTCGTTACATATAATGAATCGTCATTATCATCTGGTATTTCAGGCGAGTATACTCCGCAAGAAGTGACGGTTGTTGAAGAAAGAGAAGGCGATTGGATTAAAATTCATACTAGTGTGGGCTATAAGTGGGTATGTCTAACTGAAAAGAAAGTACAGATTGATAGAGACTTTACTACTTATGATGCTCCGTCACGGTCTGCGAATGTTTTAGCGTATTATGGACCACAAACAGTAACTGTTGTAGAAGAAAGAGGAACGTGGCTTCGTATAAGTACATATGCAGGATACCAATGGTTGGACACGAAAAAGGAGACAAAGTATTTATCTAAAGTATTTTTCGCATATGACAGCCCTAGTTTTGTATCGCGCGTATCAGGGAAATATTCTCCGCAAACAGTAGAAGTGTATGGCGAAAGAGCAGGCGGTTGGATTCAAATACAAACTAATAATGGTTTGAAATGGGTGAATGAAGGCAATGTTAATCGTAGTCAAGTGATATTGAACGTACCATCAATTTACCAATTCCCAGAATTACACAATGGCTGTGAAGTAGTTTCTTTACAAATGCTTGTGGAACATCAAATTGGTCGTTCATTAAATAAAGTAGCATTTGCGTTTGAAATGCCTTTTGATCAAACAAAATTAAAGAACTATAAAACATCATCACAAATTTGGGGAGATCCAGATGTAGGGTTTGTAGGTGATGTGACAGGAAATACGCCAGGATATTCTATTAATCCAGAACCATTAAAAAGATTGTTAGATAAATATGCAAGAGGAACGAATTTAACAGGAAATAATTTCTCAGCCCTAGAAGATTATGTACGAAATGGGAAACCAGTTGTTACTTGGGTAACTGTAGCACTAAATAATCCAAGACCAATTACAACGTGGAAAACACCAGGCGGAAAAACAATTTATGGACGAATGAATACTCATGCGGTCGTTTTAACAGGTGTCGATGATAATTACGTGTATTATAATGATCCATTTTATGGAACGAAAAATGTGAAAGTGAGTAAGAGTTGGTTTGCAAGTATTTATAACCAAATGGGGAAGAAAGCTTTAAGTGTAGATTAAATAAAAAAAGGTTATCCAAAAGATTATTTTTGGATAACCTTTTTTTATAATGAAATCTTTAAAAGAACTCCATTTCATCTGCATCTTATATTTACATCTCTTGTTTATTCTAGTAATACATCCGGTGCGACGTAATGTATTACTAGAATAAAGTATAAAAGGAGAGAAATAAAATGAAAAAAAAACTATTACCAATTTGTGCGATGGCACTTTTAACAGTAGGATATTCTTCAGTAGCGAGTGCGGATACTGGAACATTAACAAAGGAAGAAGCGGCGCAAGTGCAGCAAGATGCAGCTAAAAAAGAAGAAGCAATTAAGGTACAGCAAAAGAGCGAAGTAGAGAAAAAAGAAGCAGCACAAGTACAAGAAAAAAGTGATATGGCTAAAAAAGAAGAAGCAATAAAAGCAGGGCAAAAGAATGATACAGCGAAAAAAGAAGTAACACCACAAGTTCAAGAAAAGGAAGCTCTTGCAAAAAAAGAAGAAGCAATTAAGGCCGGGCAAAAGAATGATGCAGCGAAAAAGGAAGTAGCAAAGCCAGCTGTACAAGGTGAAAAATTACCAAACACAGCATCAAATAATGTAGCAATGATGGCACTAAGCGCATGTCTTGTAGGGATAGGGACATTATTTGGTTTGAAGCGTCGTAATAAAGTTAAGGCGTAAATAAAATATTTTTCTATAAAGAATGGGATAATTTCATATATTAAAAATGGTAGGTTATTCCTACCATTTTTTGCATGGAGGGATGGAACATGAAGTTACTCAATTATATCGGTATCATATTGATGGCCATAGGGCTATTCATGGGATCGTATTACGCTGTGGAATGGTATAAAGGAAAAAGCTCTGCTCAAGAATTAACGAAAGAAGAAATAAAGAGCCTTAAAAATATACAAGATAATCAACTTTCACATGAAACACCTGTAACTTCCCAAGTACCTTCTTCTCAAACCGATCATAAAGAAGGAGAAAAGGTAGCAATGTTAAATATACCGAAAATAAAGAAGAAGTTTTCTATATATTGGGGAGCAAATGATGCAACATTGAAAAAAGGAGTCGGTATGTTTGTTAGTGATTTAACGACAACACCATCTGGAGGAGGACATACTGTACTGAGTGGGCATCGAGATACTGTATTTACAGATTTAGGAGAGTTAAAAGAAAAGGATAACCTTATTTTGGAGTATGATAATAAAATTTACACATACGAAATTCAAAAGACATGGATTACACATGCGGATGATCGCACTGTTATTGTAAAAAAAGAAGAGCCGACATTAACACTGACGACTTGCTATCCATTTGATTATATAGGGGATGCACCGGATCGATATATTATCGAGGCAAAGTTAATTACGAGCAATTCAAAATAAAATTATCAAGTACAAAATGCTAGCTACTTAAAATGAGAGGGGGAGACATAGATTATGTCAAAAAACATTTTAATTGTTGAAGATGAAGATATTTTACGCGAAATATTAAAGGATTACTTTTTGAGTGAACAATATAAAGTGCTTGAAGCGAGAGACGGGAAAGAGGCTTTAGTTTTATTTGAAGAAGAAGAGGTCGATTTAGTTATACTTGATATTATGTTACCAGAACTAGATGGATGGTCTGTTTGCCGAAGGATCCGTAAGACGTCCGGGGTCCCAATTATTATGCTGACGGCACGTGTAGATGAAGATGATACGTTACTTGGATTTGAGCTTGGGGCAGATGATTATGTTGCGAAACCGTATAGTCCGCCTATTTTATTAGCGAGAGCGAAACGATTATTAGAAAGTAGACAAGCATCAAAGAAACCTTTAGAAAATGAAGATGATACGTTATCAATTCATGGCATTCACGTCCATTTTCCGTCACGTACTGTTACTGTTGATGAGGCAGACATTACTTTAACACATACAGAATTTGAAATATTAGTGTATTTCATGAAAAACCAAGGAATTGTACTAACAAGAGAGCAATTAATTTCAAGAATTTGGGGATATGAGTTTGCTGGTGATGATCGAACGGTTAATAGCCATATTCGTAATTTACGAAATAAATTAGGAGAGAAATCAAAGCACATTACAACTGTAGTGCGAACCGGTTATAAATTCGAGGGGAACATATGAGAAATGGGATTGTACTTAAATTATTTACACTTACAACAGCCCTATGTATGTTGATTTTAGCGACGATATTTATTGGGCAAACAATATTTTTCAAACAATATTATGCGAACCGAAAAGTAGAAGATATTAAAGTGAATTTAAATTCCTTTGAGAAGAATTATTTGAATTATGCAGGAAGTGCAGAAGAAGTTCAGAAACTGGAGCAAGATTTTTTAAGAGAAAATAATACGTGGATTACGACGTTAGATCAGAATGGGAATTTAAAACATGTGGATGATTTTTATTTTGAAGTAACGATAGACCGTAGGCAACAAAAGAGCTTTGGACAACAAATATTCAAGATTCCCTTAGGTAATCTCGTCAATATAGAGGAGATTGATAATAAATTATCAGAGAAGTTTTTAGGACAAGAAATTTATTTTTCTGGAGTGAGAAAAGAAGAAAGTTTTATTCCATTCTCTTTCTCGTTAGGTAAACAAAATTTAAGTGGATCTAATAAACCGTTAGAAAAAGCATTTAATGAGAAAATGATTAAATTAGATCAGGAGAAAAAGAAAGCAGCTGAGGAACAAGTTGTTAAGGAAAAGAAGCCGGCCGTTCAGGAGCAAGCTGCTCAGGAATTAGATGCTTTCATAGTAGGACGTGTTACGAAAGTACAGTTCCCCGATGTAAAAGGTCCTGTGAATCCAATTTATAAAAATAGTTTATTCTTAGATAGCATAAAGGAATTTCAAACTGAGTTATTATTAAAAGAGAATAATCATATACAGTATTCAACACAAATAATGGACTATGAAAAAAATGATATAAAATATAAATTATTAATTAAACCAAAAAAAGAAAAAGACGGATCGGTAACATATATATATGCGATGGCTTCTTTACAGCCTGTAGATGAGGCTGTACAAATGGTGCAAGATTATTACATCTATATTGTAGCATTTGTAGTCGTTCTAATTTTTCTAGCTTCGTTTTATTACTCAAAACAAATTGCAAAACCGTTACTAAAAATAAATGATACAACGAAGAAAATAGCTCATTTGGATTTCACAGAAAAAATTCCGATTACTTCAAAAGATGAAATTGGTGATTTATCGCAAAATATTAATACATTATCTAATAAACTACATTCACATATTGGACAGTTAGAACAAGATATTGAAAAAGAAAGAAAGTTAGAAAACACAAGGAAAGAATTTATTGCGGGTGTATCGCATGAACTAAAAACGCCGCTGAGTATTATGAAAAGCTGTATTTCCATTTTAAAAGATGGGGTAGCTGAACATAAGAAAGACTACTATTTTCAGGCGATGGAAAAAGAAGTAGACAAGATGGATATACTAATTTTGGATATGCTTGAATTAGCTAAATTTGAGTCTGGCACATATAACATGAAGATGGATTCTTTCTATATAGATGGAGTGATTGAAGAAATATGTGAACAGCTTTCAGCGGAGATAGAGAAAAAAGAACTGAGTGTGCACAAACATATATGTCCAGCAGAAGTGATTGGGAATCAAAATAGAATTGAACAAGTAATTGTGAATTTTATTACGAATGCAATACGTTATACACCAGAAAAAGAAGATATTATTATTTCCACAATAGACGGGAAGGATCATATAAAAGTATGTATTGAAAATAAAGGTGCTCACATTGAAGAAGAACAATTAGATAAAATTTGGGATCGTTTTTATCGCGTGGATGCGGCAAGGAAACGTTCACAAGGTGGAACAGGGCTTGGCCTTGCGATTTCAAAAAATATTTTAGAACTGCACAATGCTGAATATGGGGTGAAGAATACCGAAGATGGTGTTTTATTTTACTTCTATTTACCGAAAAAAGCGTAGATAATACAATCTACGTTTTTTTAATTTAACTTCATATTATCTTTACCTAATCTTTATTTTTAAGAAGTATAATTTGGATAGAAAATGAGGTTATGTAAGGAGTAGATTAGCCGTGAATAGCGATTTACTAGGCGTGATGGTATTTATTTTTCTTTGTGCATTTATTGTATTTATTATTGATATTACTCATTGAGAGCTTTGATAAAAAAAGAGCGCTAATTAAGCGCCCTTTTTTTGTGTATTCATTTGATAAGCACCGATGCTTTTGAATAAGCGTGGTGAAGTTGTAAATAAAAGAATTAGTAATACAGTACATAGTATGAAAGAACCGATCATGGTACTGCCGTTTACAATTAATGAATATAGCACAGCTGATTGTCCTTTAGGTGCATATTGACCAAAGAAAATAATACCAGCAATAAAGTGACAGAAATAGCGTGCAAAGCTGCCGACAAATGTGGCAAGGATAATGTAAACGAGTGCTTTTTTTCCTTTGTTTTGTTTTGGTTTATCTTTGCGACTACCAAAATTTGAATGCTCTGCATTACTGTTGTCTGAGGCAAGTGCTTTTTGAATTGGACGATAGAATAAACCAGCAAAGCCGATAAAGGCAAAGGCAATGAAGTACTCAATGAATGCTTGAACTGGTGTTAGAATGTAAGCATCGCCTACGACAATTTGTAAAAGCCCCCAAATTAAGCCTCCTAAGAAAGCCCTTTTGAAGCCCCAGCGGTATGCGATAATAAAAATAGGAATCATAGCAAATGAGATGGAACCGCCTGTTGGAAGTTTAATTGATAATGGTAGAATGTCGATAATCAAGGCGAAGGCTGCAAGAATAGCAGATTCGATCATCGCTTGTAAATTGGTGTTACGCATGTTGTCTCCCCCTAAATCCAAGTTTCACAAAAAAGAACATTATCATAGGAGGATACGAAATACGTAAATAAAAAAAGAGGTGTGTATTTCGGACGTTTGCACAATTCCTGCGTTAGCATTAACTAACAGGTTCAAAGGGTCGGAACGAATTGTTCCCTCTCAGCGGTAAGGCTCCCCCTGTGATAACGAGATTCTTTTGTTATTGTTTATTGTAAGTGAAATGGATGAGAATGGCAAACATACTTTGTATGACAATTATTGAAATATAATTGTATTGAAATGTTAATAAATATGAAGCAAAAAGATATAGTCCAAGTGAAATAGAGTATGATATAATTTTTTTGAAAATAATTATCATTCTCTTCTGAGGGGGAAGGTTATGAGCTTAGTAGATATTAAAATTGGCGAGAAAGTGTTAGTAAAAAGTATTCAGTCTTTAGATCAGTTATTAAAGCGTAGACTAGCTGCTTTCGGTCTCGCGGAAGGAAGCGAACTTCGCTTGAAACAGAAAGCGATGTTTAAAGGTCCTTGTACATTGGAGTGTCGTGGACAGTTAATTAGTATTCGTCATTGTGACGCGAAAATGATAAAGGTGGAATTAGCGTGAATAAGGTTGCTTTGCTAGGGAATCCGAATACAGGGAAAACATCATTATTTAATGCACTTACCGGTTCTTATGAATATGTAGGAAACTGGAGTGGTGTAACAGTAGAAAAGAAGGTTGGTAAATTAAAAGATAAGCAAGGAACATTAATTGATTTACCAGGCGTTTATGATTTGAATCCAGTTTCACGTGATGAAGGTGTCGTTACGAATTTTCTACTAACAGATGAATTTCATCATATGTTAAATATAGTGGATTCTTCTCAATTTGAGCGAAATATGCATTTAACATTGCAATTACTTGAATTTGGTAAGCCCGTTTCAATTGGTTTAAATATGATTGATGTGGCAAAGCAAAGAGGAATTGTTATTAATGTAAAACGGCTATCAGAAATATTAGGTGTAACAGTCGTTCCTGTCATCGCAAGAACCGGAAAAGGCTGTGAAGAATTACTTACTACTCTTCATGAAGAGAAACAAAAAGAGAAAAAGCCATTCATTATTTCATATGGTGTACAAATGGATGAAGGAATTGGAGAGGTAATCGCTCTTTTAGAGACAGCGAATTATGAGCATCCGAGATGGTTAGCCCTTCAATTTTTAAGCAATAACGAAGTAGTAGAAAAAGAAATGAAAGCATTACCAATTTATAAGGAACTTATAGCCATTCGATCTCGTTTAGATGGAAAACTTGATTGTACGTTGGAAGAGCACATTTACAAGACTCGTGAAGCGTATATTGAAAAGTTAAAAACAAATGTTATGCAACATGAGAAAGAAGGGAAAATTCCTTTTTCAGAAAAAATTGATAGGTTAATTACACATAAAATTTTAGGACTTCCAATCTTTTTAGCAGTTATGTTTTTTATTTTTCAGGTTACGTTTACGTGGATTGGTACACCTTTATCGGATATGCTTGATGGATTTTTTGGCGGACAACTTACTGATTGGGTTACAGCTGGGCTCACAAGTGTTGGTGCTTCTGACTTTATTCAAGCACTCGTTACAGAAGGTATTATTGCTGGTGTTGGTGCGGTATTAGTATTCGTTCCACAAATCTTTGCACTATTCTTCTTCATTTCATTATTAGAAGACTCAGGATATATGGCACGAATTGCAGTTGTTATGGATAGAATTATGGAGTTTTTCGGTTTAAACGGAAAAGCATTTATTCCGATGATTATCGGCTTTGGATGTAACGTTCCAGGTATTATGGCAGCGAGAACGATTGAACAAGAAAAAGAAAGGTTACTTACAGTTCTTGTAACACCGTTTATGTCTTGTTCGGCACGTTTACCTGTATATGCACTATTTGCGGGAGTTTTCTTCCCTCATAGTCAGGCGACTGTTGTGTTCTCTTTATATATCGCAGGGATTGTTCTTGCATTACTCGTTACAAAAATTATGTCTCTTACTATTTTAAAAGCAGAAAAATCTATTTTTGTAATTGAACTACCACCTTACCGTGTGCCGCAAGCGAAAACGTTATGGCTGAGCACGTGGGAGAAAGGTAAAGGATTTGTTCGTAAAGCGGGTACATTCATCTTCGGTGGTTCTGTTGTCATTTGGTTATTAAACTATGCAGGTCCATCAGGATTTGGTGTTGATATGGGAGACAGTTTCTTAGCGATGATTGGTGGATTTATTGCACCACTTTTTGCACCGCTCGGTTTTGGAACGTGGCAAGCTGCGGCATCCCTTTTAACAGGATTTTTAGCGAAAGAAGTTGTCGTTTCTACGATGGCAATTATTTATGCGGTTAAAGAAGATGTGCTAGGAAATGTAATGGGAGCACATTATACTGCGCTATCAGCCTATGCATTTATGTTCTTTATTTTATTATATGTTCCGTGCTTAGCGACAGTAGCTGTTATTAAACGTGAAACTGGATCGATGAAATGGACAGTTTTCTCTGTCGTTTATCCGCTCGTTGTTGCTTATGTATTAACGCTCATTATATACCAAGTTGGGTCCTTACTCGGATTCTAGAAGGAGATGTATCGCGGTGATGGTCAATATTATAATTGGAGCTATCATTTTTGGTTATGCAGCATATACGTTAGTTAATTTTGTAAAGAGAAGTAAAAAAGGCAAATGCGCAGCATGCTCTTTAAGTAAGTCATGTCAGTCGCAAACTTGTAGTCCAGATATGGAGCAAATTGCTCATAAATAGAAAAAAGCTTTGCGAATTTCGCAAAGCTTTTTTGTTTACTTTTTAATTTTTACAAGCTGAGAAGCTTCTACTCCGTTGTAACCAGGGAATTCTTTACTAGGGTCTTTATCGAATTTTAATACACCAACAGATTTTTCATCACCTTTTACATTTCCATAAGTTGCATCGTCAACAATTGCGAACATGTCTGCATATGCACGGCCACTTCCGATAATTGTGTTGCCTTCGTATTTTAATTTTGCCCCATCAAGTGTAGCATTTTCTACTTTCTCTTTTGCAAATAACACGCCTTCTTCTGTTGTTACAGCTGGTAATTTATCAAGTGGTTTTGTATCATCGTTTTTATCAACTTTGCTAAGTAATTCTTTTTTCACCAGTTCTTCACCAGTTTTCTTATCCATTACAAGAACTTTTTTACCCTCTAATGTTGTCATTTTCATTTTATAGAAGTCTTTTTCTTTCACTTCTTTTTTATTTTTATCTGTAACTTGTTGAATTTGCTCATCTGTTCCGTATAGTACAAAGCCGTTCGCTTTTTCTCCTAATAAAGAACAACCTGATAATGCTCCGAATGAAATTGCTGCTGCTAATCCGATTCCTACTAATTTTTTCATGATGATTGCTCCTTTTATATGTTTTATAGTAAATACATTTTTTGTATTAGTCCTGAAATTATGAGAAGCTTGTTTGTTGCTTCTGGTATTAGTGTATAAGAAATATTGAAACGTAACTATCGAGTTAGCTTACAGTAACATTACAATAATGTAATTTAGTGAAAGTGCATAAAAATATGTCAATTCTGAAGAGGATTAATGAGAATATATTAGGAATACAATGTTTTATCTAGAATGTCATATTATATTGGCTGTATTTTGGAAATAACATGTAAGGACATATTAGTTTTGTTATAATAAACACATAGGCTGTAAAAATGAATATTCTTTACTGTTAAGGGAGATTTTTCAGTTTTCCAAGTAGTGAATTTGAAATATGAGGTAAGTCATAGGAGGAATTAGAATGTCTGTATTTAAACGATTACGAGATTTAACAATGTCGAATGTATATTCATTAATTGAAAAAGCGGAAGATCCAGTTAAGATGACGGATCAATATTTACGCGATATGCAAGCGGATGTACAAGAAGCTGAGAAAAGTGTAGCAGCTCAAATTGCACTTGAGAAGAAATTCAAAATATTATTTGAAGAGCAAGAAGCACTTGTGAAAAAACGTGAAGAGCAAGCTCATATGGCTGTTCAAGCAAGCAATCTTGACCTTGCGCGTCGTGCTCTTGAAGAAAAACAAAATGCAGAGCAAAAGATGAATGAGTATAAAGCGAGCTATGAGCAAAACAAAGCAGCTGCTGATAACCTTCGTCTGAAGCTAGAAGAAATGCGTAAGCAATTAACAGAGCTGAAAAATAAACGTGAAACACTTGTTGCACGTGTAAATGCAGCGAAAGCACAAAAGAATATTAATCAGGCGATGTCTGGATTTGATTCAAATTCAGCAAAAGCTGGTTTAAGCCGTATGGAAGAGAAAGCACTTCAATTAGAGGCTGAAGCAGAAGCAAGCGGTGAAATTTACAAGAAAGAAAAGTCGTTAGATGATGAATTCGCAAGCTTAAACAAAAATTCTGTTGTTGACGATGAATTAGCTCGTATTATGAAGCAGTATGAGAAATAATATAGAATAGACAAAGAAACCGACATGTCTGAAGAGAATTCATGTCGGTTTTCTATTACTTTTTTAGAGGAGGTTTTGTAATGACGTGGATGAATGTTTTAGCTATGCTTGTATGGACTGGGGCGAGTGCAGTACTTTTATTTGCAATTATGTGGGTTGATTCGATTTTTACAAAATACAATGATTTAAAAGAGATGAAAAATGGAAATACAGCAGTGACAACGCGTTTCGTTATGAAATTATTCGCTCAAGGATACATTTTGTCACAATCGATTACGAAAGCGAATGACTTATGGCAAGCGCTTCTTGCCTCAGCAGTTTCATTCGTTATTTTATTAATTGTAGAAATGTTCATTGAGTTTGTGTTAAAGAAAATGTCTGGTTTAGATTTAGAAGAAGGAACGAAAGAAGGCAGCGTAGCACATGCGTTGTTAGCTGGTTCATTACATATCGTTGGTGCACTTATTTTAGGTGCTTGTTTATAAAGAGAAAAGGAGGGGTAGATTGTGAGCTTATTTAAACGTATTAAAAATATAATGAAAAGCCCAGAGCCGCCGAGGCCAGAAAAGAGTCTTTTAACGTTGGCTCCTGGCGATATGATTGAAGTCTCGTTAGTCATGTACGAATTAACTGGGAAAACGAGCATGCATTCTCGCAAAGAGATTGTTTTAACTTTGCAGGACGGGAAAGATATTCGTTATTTGAAAATTGAAGACCGTGAAAATACGTATTACAAATTGTATACACCGATTGATGGTCGTTTAGATTCAATCGATGAAATTCCGACGACGATTGAAATGGATGATATAGAGTATCATATGGAAGAACAATATAATGGACGTGTTGTTGTTATGGGGAAAACACCATTCGCTGCTTCAGAAGAACAGTACGTATGGGAATTCCAATCTGATAACCGCAAATTATTACGTGTTGAATGGCAAAATGGTCGCACAATGATGTATGAGGGAGAAGTAATTATTCCTGCTGATGTACAAATCATAAGAGCAACATAAGGGGGGCGTAATCATGTCAAACCGATTGTTTACCATGATTAAATCGTTCGTGATCCCTATACTTGCTATCGTTACATTACTTGTTATTGCCGGTTATGCTTTATCGGGCTGTCAAAGTGGTCAGGCGAAGTCAATTCAGGACCGTTACCCACTAGAGTCTGTCGCAAAGGATGGTAAACAAGAATCTTACGTGTATAGGGCCGCCAATCGGTCAGTTCCTGAAGTTGCAAAGGAACTTATAGCCGAAAGGACACCGAAGCAAGCATCTAAAGAAGACGAAAATCAAATGTTCCTCGTTTATTCTGATAAAATGTATAATTTACAAAAGGATAAAGAGAAACCATCTGATACGTTAATTGAAATAAGCAATGAAGAATTTGTCCGTCAAAATTACCAACCATCCTTCTTACAAGGATATATAATGGGGAGTATATTAAACGATATATTCGGTTCACGCAAATCATCATACGGTGATTATCGCGGATATAATGACAGACAAAATCATAAACCGGTGATCCCGGAAAGACCACCTACGAAAGAGGAAAAGAAAACCCCGCCTCCAATTACGAAGGAAGGGAAAGGATCTATTATTAAGCGAGGCGATAATGTAGATCCGAAATCATCTGTAGGTGATAAAGGAAGTATTACGGAAAAAGGAAGTAAAACGACGCCACCGCCTTCTACCGGAAGCAAAGGGAAAATTACGAAAAACCCGGGTGGCTCGAGTGGATCTGATGTGAAGCCGAAATCATCCATTAAAACCCCACCAAAGAATACGTCGCCCCCGAAAACAAGGGTTGGCGGTTCAGGGAAAATTATGAAGAGAAGATAGTGTAGAGACCGAAAAGTGGAATTTTCTTTTCGGTCTTTTTATTATGGGAATTAATTCCTTATAGCTGGTACAATTAAGTTATAAGGAGGAGATTATTATGAGTATATATAAAAGGTTTAGTTTGATTATGTTCCTCGTCTTATTTCTCAGTTTGTTTATTAGCACAACGATGAAATTTCACTTTATAGTAGGTATTCTATGGATACTGTGTACATGTACTCTCTTTCTATATGTTCCGCTTCGCTTTCAGCATGAAGTGCCCGCCTTTCAAAAGTACGTCGATTGGATTAAAAGCGGGGGAAGATGGGGGGAGTAAAATATATCAACGGTTTTTCGATTATATCTATCGTAGCTCAAAATATATCAACGATTCGAAAAGGAATATCGATTTACCAACTTCATAATAAAAAGAGGCTGCACCAATATTTTGGCACACCCTCTTTTTTCATAATGATTAATGAATATCACGTTTCTTAAAGTTACCGCCTTTTACTTCAGCTACGTCATAAACTGTAATAAAGGCATTAGGATCGATTTCATTAATCAGGTCCTTCATTTTACTTTCTTCTAAACGGTTAATTACACAAGAAATTTCTTTGAATTTCTCTCTTGAATAACCACCATATACTTCGTTATACGTTGCGCTTCGGCCTAAACGATCGCGAATTGTTTCTACCATTAATTCAGGCTCTTTCGTGATGATTTTAAATGTTTTCGAACCACTTAAACCAACTTCAACGATATGAATCACTTTCGAAGCGATAAAGTAAGCAATTGCCGAAAGGATAGCCCCTTGAAGACCAAATACTGTTGAAACAAAAATAAAGACAAACATATTTAAGAATAAAATAAGGTCACTTGTTCCAAAAGGTAACTTACGAGAAAGTAATACAGCTAGCATATCGATTCCATCTAATGCGCCGCCGTTACGTAAGGCTAGTCCCATACCGAAACCGATAATAATACCACCAACAACTGTAACGAGTAGTGTATCGCCTTCAATAATAGTTGGTATTCCGTGCATGACAACGGTACCTATTGCTAATGAAGCAATCCCGATGATGGAATAAATTGCAAAGCTTTTACCGATTTGTTTATATCCTAACCAAACGAAAGGAATGTTAATAACTGCGATTAGAGCTCCTAATGGCAATCCAAATAATCTTGAACTAACGATACTTAAACCAGTCACACCACCGTCGGATACGTTATTTGGAATTAAGACAGCTTCTAATCCGTACGCTGTGATAAATGCCCCAATAATAATCATCAAAGCTTTTGAAGCAATTTTCAGCTTATTGGGCTTACTCTTGATCATTTTTTTCATATAATTTCCTCGTTTCAAACTAGTTTCTTATTTGTTACGTAATTCACACCTAAACTCCATTTTAACATTTAATTTGAAAAAATTCTCCTTTAATGGATGTATGCAGGGGATATTATCACCATATTACCATTAAAATATTTTTGAAATTCGTATAAGAAATCCCATCCTTTTAAAGGATGGGATGTTGTTAAGAAAGTATAAAACTAACGACTGTTAGGAATAAAGCGAAACCTAAAATAGTTCCACATATTTTCATATGGCGCTTACGCCCCATAACGACAATTGCGACATATTCGCGAATCATTGCATTAGGCCAGTAATAAAAGGCTGTTTTTGATCCGATTCCTTGGCTATTAAGGCCAGCTTGTCTTGCATATATACCAGCGCGGAAAAGGTGGAAATTGTTCGTTGTAAAAATACTTCTATATTTACCTTCAGGCTTTAAAGAATCCATAATTTCTTTAGAGAACAACATATTTTGATATGTGTTTACAGAGCGATTTTCTTGCACTGTATGTTCAAGAGAAATTCCTTTTTCAACAGCGTACTTTTGCATCGCTTCTGCTTCCGGAAGCCCTTCATCTGGACCTTGTCCACCAGAGAAAATAATTGTTGGTGGTGTATTCACAGCAGCTTGTTTCCAGTAAAAGTCGATTGCTTTATTAATACGACTTGCAAGTAAAGGTGGCACTTTGTCATTAATTAAGCCACTACCAAGAACGATGATGAAATCTTGATTACGCCTTGGTCTGTTGAATTGGTATAAAAAATAAGCAGTTAAGAAGTTAGATAAGTGTATAAAGAAATATACAGTTATAAGAGAAATACCAGCAAAAATAGGCTGGAAATGTGATGAGAACAAACTTGCTGGATTTATAATAGGGAGTAACATAAAGAATAAAATACCTAAAGCAGCAATGAGTGTTAAACAGTTAGTGAAACGTCTTCCTTCTCGTTTCATTAAAATTCTAGCATTCAGAAATAACCCAAACATTAAAGCGATAATACCAAAAGGAATCATAATGATAAGTGCTAAAATAGGTAGCAATATGATTGAATGCAGGGTATTATTGCCTGAATCATAGGATGTAATAGTGCAAAAAATAAGGAAAGAACAGAAAAAGGCATTGAATAAAAAACCGTTTATTATTTTCCGTGGATCTTTTAAGTAAGAAATAAGAAAAATAATAAACAATATAAGAGGAATAATTCCGAAATACATAAATATAGTACACCTCAATTTGTATAATGTTTTATTGCATCCTTAATATTACATGATTTTGAAGATGTTGATAAAAAAATAACGATTTCGAATTTTCTCAACAAACGATATAGTTAAATATGGTAAAATGTATTCAAAGCGATATATTAAAAGTAAAATGGTTGAAGAGGCACTCTGTGGAGTGTCTTTTTCTTTTTGGTATGTAATTATGCATATTATGTTTATTTTCAAGGGAAGAGGATTAAAATATAAGTTGTGGATACACGCTATAAAGCAGAATTTTATATTAATATTTACCTCTACTCTTTTTGTACCTAACAATCTTGTAACAATTCATGATTCTGTTTTCTAGTGTGTGTTTACAAAAAGCGGGATGGGGTATATATAAACAGGGGAAAGGACGTCTTCTTGAAAGGCGTCTTTTTGTTTCTTAGTATAGATAATTTCCACTATTAACGTAGTGCAAACTATCTATACTAAACATTAGCAATATTCCGTATAAACATTATCAATTTACTATATATTCCAGTGGTGTTAAGCTACATATGAAAGGCTTTCTTTTTCAAAATATTACCCCTAATAAAATTTTGAAGAAGTCAACTGTCTCCAAACTTGCCAGTAATGCTTAGAGAAAAAGCACTCAATTTGAGTGCTTTTTCTTATTGAAACATGCTATTTTTTTAGGCGATGTTCATAAAATAAAAGTAACGAAATGAAAGTAGGTGAAAAAATGCCGGCAGTCGTTGAAGGTGTTATTATTGAAAACTGTAACGGAACAATTAATTTAGGTGATAAATATAATGTGCATCCGATTGAAAAAACGAAAGCTTATAATGGATCGGGATCTTCAAATACCGGATTAAATGTGAGGACATTCAGTGGTATTAGTACGGCAGATGTAACGGATAACGATGTGTATGACCAAGTAATTCAATCTACGTTATAATTTTTATATGTAAAATTGCATAAAATGATGTGCTTGCCCTGTGATACAATTTAGTTGTGAGCTGTTAGTGATTCTTCTTTATCATAGTTGTTAGATTAGAAATGTAACATCTTATCGAAAATCATACGTAAAATAAAAAAGACACTTCGCTCGAAGTGTCTTTTTTATTTTAGTGATATCCTTTAGCAGAGTCTTTATGAATTTTATTTTTAAATATGCTGTAGCTCCAAAGCTGATATCCAATAACGATTGGTACCATGACGATTGCAACGAAAAACATAATTTTTAAGTTTAATTGACTACCAGCTGCGTTATATAACGTTGTACTGTATGCGTCGTTAATACGTGATGGTAACATTCTCGGGAACATACCTGCAAAACCAGTTGTCATAAACATTGCGATTGTTAAGCAAACGAATGTGAATGCAAGGCCGATTTTATGTTTGTACACCATAATAAGTGTGAGTACACTCATTAACATTGCAAGTACTGGAAGAATGAATAGTACAGGATATTCCGTGAAGTTTTGGAATAAATTTGTACGATTTGCAGTTGCGACATAGAAAATAGCTAAAATGATAGCAGCTGCCATTGAAAATGGTCTTGCGATTTTATAAGCACGATCAGATACTTCGCCAGTTGTTTTAATCATAATCCAAAGGGCACCAGATACGACGAATATAGCAGTGAAGAAAAGACCACCTAAAATACCATAATGGTTTAGTAAGCTAAGTAAAGTTCCTTCATAACCATCTTTTCCGATTTGCAGCCCGTAATACAGGTTAGCGAATGTAACGCCGAATAAGAAGGCGATTAGGAAACTACCACTTGTAAATGCCCATTTACAAGTTTTTTGCCAAATTGGTGAATCGTCTTTATGCATAAATTCAAGTCCAGCGGCACGAGCAAATAGTGCAAGTAATACTAAAAACAGTGGTGTATATAGGTAACTAAACATATTTGCATACGTGATTGGGAAGGCAGCAAATGTTGCACCACCAGCTGTAATTAACCATACTTCATTACCACCCCAGAATGGACCAATTGCTTCTTGTAATTGATTTCGTTCTTGTCGGTCTTTCGCAACGAATGGGAAAATCATCCCGTTACCGAGTGCGTAGCCATCAAGAATGAAGTAAACTGTCCAAATTACGCCCCATAAACCGAACCAGATAATTGCAAGCATATCATGAGACATGAGCTGTACCTCCTTCAGTAGCAGGTTCTTCTAATGCAGCGGGTCCTTTTTTCGCGAACTTCAGCATTAAGTATACATCTGCAATTAAGAGTAAAGTGTAGAACAATATTAAACTAATTAATGAGAACCAAATTTGTGGAACTGATATAGGTGACACGGATTCTGCTGTACGCATTAGTTTATAAACTGTCCATGGTTGACGACCTACTTCAGCAACAATCCAGCCAGCATTAATCGCAATGTATGGAAGTAAGACAGACCACATTGTAATTTTTAAATAACGTTTTGAGTTTTCTAGTTTTCCTTTTCGGTTTAAATAGAATCCATACCAAGTTAATGCCATAAAGAACATACCAAGTGCAACCATTAAGCGGAAGCTATAGTACACGAGGTTAACGTTTGGACGATCTTCTTTCGGAATATCTTTTAAACCAACAATTTCTCCATCAAATGAGTTTGTATAGAAGAAACTTCCGAGTTTTGGAATAGTAAGGAATTCAAAGTTCTTTTCATTTTTCACATCAGGAATTTGAATGATTGAGAAGCCTTGTCCTTTTCCAGTTTCCCAAACTGCTTCCATCGCAGCTCCTTTTGCTGGTTGATATTTAGCAGCTGATACACCGGATTGATGGCCCATAAATGGTGTAATTGTTGCGGCGAATAAACCTAACATTAAACCAAATTTAAATGATTTTTTGAAGAATTCCACTTCGTTTTTAAGTAGTAAGTGATATGCACTAATTGCCATAACGAAGAAAGCACCGACAATATAACAACCAATTACAGTATGGAAGAACATATTCCATGCATATGGATTTGTAACAAGAGCCCAGAAGTCATTTAATTCAGCGCGGCCATTACGTACTACATAGCCAACGGGGTTTTGCATAAAGCCGTTGGCTGTAATAATCCAAAGGGCAGAAATATTTGTTCCAAGTGCAACCATCCACATACAGAAAGCACGGAACTTTGGTGAGATTTTGTCTTTACCGAATAACCATATTCCCATGAAAGTAGATTCTAAGAAGAAGGCAACGAGTGCTTCGATTGCGAGAGGTGATCCGAAAATATCCCCCATATATTTGGAGTACTCAGACCAGTTTGTTCCAAATTGGAATTCCATCGTAATTCCGGTTATAATCCCCATTACGAAGTTAATTGTAAAAAGTTTTCCCCAGAAATTTGCCATTTTACGGTATGTTGGATTCAATGTGCGGGCGTATTGAGTTTCCATACATGCTACTAAAATAACAAGTCCGATTGTCAAAGGTACAAATAAAAAGTGATAAAAAATAGTAATTGCAAATTGAAAACGACTTAGTAACAGAACGTCGGACATAATAAATATTCACTCCTTTTTTACATTATCTACAATCAGTTTATAGTGAAAAAACGTTTAAAGTATGTGAGACTTGTTACAAAGGTGTGTGTATATTTTGAAAGAATTATGTCGATTATCTGAAAATATCCTATTTTTACTATAAAGCAATATCCTTTTTGAGTTTTTCAAATTTTGGTACACTATATATGTAGTGTAAATGAGAGAAAAGAGGGTTCTTTACTATGAAGTCATTAGAAGAGATTTTACAATACAATGAAAAATTTGTTGAAGAGAAAAAATACGAAGAGTATGAAACAGGGAAATTTCCAAACAAAAAGATGGTAATTATCTCTTGTATGGATACTCGTCTTGTTGAATTATTACCGAAAGCAATGAATATGCGTAACGGTGATGTGAAAATTATTAAAGTAGCAGGCGCTGTTATTTCACATCCGTTTGGAAGTATTATGCGTAGTATTTTAGTCGCTGTATATGAGCTTGGAGCTGACGAAGTATGTGTTGTCGGTCATCATGATTGTGGTATGGCAAAAATTCAAGCAAGCAGTACAATTGAGAAAATGAAAGAGCGCGGCGTAACAGAAGAGAAATTAGATACACTTCGTTATTCTGGAATCGATTTAGAAAGATTCCTACAAGGGTTCTCTAGTGTAGAAGAAAGTGTAGAACATAGTGTGTCAATACTTCGCAACCATCCGTTACTTCCGGAAGAAGTACCTGTTCACGGTCTTGTTATAGATCCTGACACAGGAAAATTAGATTTAGTTGTAAATGGTTACGAAAATTAAGAATTTACTTTGTCATCCTTTTTATCTGGGACAGGATCAAATCCTCCTGGATGGAAAGGGTGACATTTTAATATACGCTTACATGTAAGCCAAAATCCTTTGAAGGCACCGTGTTTTTGAAACGCTTCTAATCCATAATGAGAGCAAGTCGGATGAAAGCGGCACGTTGGCGGTGTCATCGGAGAAATGAACTTTTGATAAAAGCGTATAATACCGATAAAAATCTGTTTCATAATGGTCTCCTTTTCAGCATAGTCTTAAAGTATTATAGCACGACCGTACATAATTCTTTACTAATGTCGATTTCCGTTATATCATATTGGATATAACGGAATTAAATTAAAAGCGGGAGAGATGTTATATGCCATCAGTAGAAAGCTTTGAATTAGATCATACAATTGTAAAGGCGCCTTATGTAAGACATTGCGGAGTCCACAATGTAGGTAGTGACGGTATTGTAAATAAATTTGATATTCGTTTTTGCCAACCAAATAAACAAGCAATGAAACCAGATGTTATTCATACGTTAGAGCATTTATTAGCATTTAATTTACGTAAATATATTGATCGTTATCCGCATTTTGATATTATCGATATTTCACCAATGGGTTGCCAAACAGGATATTATCTTGTAGTAAGCGGAACACCGACTGTTCGAGAAATCATTGATTTATTAGAACTAACATTAAAAGATGCGGTTCAAATTACAGAAATTCCAGCTGCAAATGAAACACAATGTGGCCAAGCGAAGCTTCACGACTTAGAAGGAGCACAACGCTTAATGAACTTCTGGTTAAGCCAAGATAAAGATGAACTTGAGAAAGTGTTTGGATAAAGTGAAACTGCCTGTGAAAGGGCAGTTTTTTTATTTTGTTAAGAGAAAACTTGCTCTTTTTTTATGAAAGTATACTAGACACTCCAACATATAAAATAAAGACAGAACCGAGAAAATAAACAAAGGCTTTTGCTTTTTGCTGCTCTTTTATTTCATCAATTCCAAAAAGGATAAACATAATACTTAAAAGGATAAATACGAATGGTAAAAGTATAGAGAAGTTTGCAAAGAGGCTAAGTAGAGCGAGAATGAGAGCGATAGTAGCTATTATAATTCGAAAGTTTTTTAACATGAAATCCTCCTTAGTAGAAGTATTGTTATCGAGAAACAAGAATAAGAATGACAATAATTAAAGTAAAGACGCCAGAAAAGAAAGAGATTGTACTATTTACTTTATTTTGTTTCTGTTTTTCTTCTGCACTAATGATGAAAGTCATAATAGATAAGGCAATAAGCATATAGGGCATCGTAACAAGCGGATTTGCAAACATTCCATATAGAGCGAGAGCGATGACGATAAGAGCGGATATAATGCGAAATGGTTTTAGCATTGTATCACCCTCCATTTAAAAGATAGCAGATTATTTAACGAAATATTTCTGAGAAGCCAAGAAATAAAGCAGCAGCGCCAGCTATGAAAGCAAGTGTGCCACTAGATTGTCTCTGTTTCTTTATTTCTTCTAGACCCATAGTGAAAGCCATCAAGCCTAAGGAAATGAACATGTAAGGCATAATGTCTCTGTTGCCGCTGATAAAACTATAGATTGCTATAGATAAAGCGATAAGTGAAAAAGTAATTCGAACTCCTTTTAACATCAAGGACCCTCCTTCTATTTTATGTAGGTAATGATAAGAACAATCCAAATGAAAGCTCCAGCAACAATGCAAATAAATCCGGTTCCTGAATCCTTCTTTTTTATTTGCTCAATTGCGATGAGAAACATTAAAGCGCCTAATAGAAATTGTGAAAGTGGTAGAAAGTTATTTTGACCTGTATAGAGCCCAATTGCTGACATAATTATCACAGTGAGTGCGATTGCGATGCGAAGTATACGAGGCATACTATGATTCCTCCTTATTATTTTTCGGGTAAGGGTTATCTTCGGGCTTATCAACAGAATGTTTATCCCGCATTAACGGGCAGTAAAACTCCCACCTCAAAATTCGGATGGAGCAAAGAAGTTAGGTGGGAGATCAACTGCCCGTAAACGCCCGATTGGTGAAGGCTAATAATCAGTGGGGGATGAACAAAACCCCCACTGATTATAGTTTCACTTTATATGCGTAGCCTTTATTAATCGTCATGACGGAGAGTACTAATACGATCAGTACGATTATAATGCCGGTAATTAATATTTTGAGCATGAAATCCCTCCTTTTCTTTATTTTACATAATTTTGTAATTGATGAAAACAATAGAAATTAAAAGGATGAAAGAAGGGTGTTACATGGAGAATAAAAAAACATATTATATATCAGTTGGAAATGGTCAAATTTCGCAAGTGAAGACGGCGGATACGTATAATTTTGAAATTTATGCAAATGACGAAGAGATTACGGAGTTAAGAGAGTATTTTGATCAAGCGTATGAAGAGGACTTAGGTTCGTATGTACGCTCCCACGTTCCATTCGTTGAGTATCATCACGATTCGAATAATGATCGATATGATGAACAACTACAAAAAGCATATAAAATGATTTATGATTTAGGGAATCATGAAACGAAAGAATTAGTCGCGCAAATGGGAATAATCAATGGATTGTAATTGGATAATATTATGCAGAAAAGCGAGAATATGCTACAATTTGTGGTAGGAAAAACTTGTAATCATCAATAGGGGAGTAATGGCATGTACAAATTTAAAGATTATTACCACAACACTGTACAATTATCGTTTGAACGTTACCCATTTTCTCCTGAGCCAAAGCATGTTTGGGTTGTATGCCGGTACGGGGATCAATGGTTATTAACGCATCATTTACGCCGTGGTCTTGAATTTCCAGGTGGTAAAGTAGAACTCGGGGAGACACCGGAAGAAGCGGCAGTTCGAGAAGTTCATGAGGAAACCGGCGGCATAGTTTCTGATTTAACTTACTTAGGGCAATACAAAGTATCCGGAAAAGACAAAATAATCATTAAAAACATTTATTTTGCAACAATTAGTGCGGTAGAGCAACATACGCATTACGAAGAAACGAAAGGGTCTGTGTTATTAAAAGACATTCCTGATAATATTAAAACTGATAGAAAATTTAGCTTTATTATGCGCGATGATGTATTAGCGCGTACGATGAAACATATAGAAGAAATCGGCTGTTTTACGAAGTAAAGTGGCCGGTTTCTTTTTTTGTGTTCAAAATAAATGTAAATATATCTTTACATTTATTTTGGGTATATTATACAATTTTGTAAAGGTGTATTTACGTTTTAGGAGGGGAAAAGATGGATAAAAGAAAAGAAACGACTGTTGCGGTTTCGATGGTTAAATTAAATTTCTATGCATTTCTTATAATATTTGTTTTGGCATTTGGAATTAGTTTTTTACATGCGCTTTTTTCAGGCGAGTTTCAAATTGAAATTACATTGCCGATTATGTTTCTTTTGATTATTGGAATGATTATTCTCGTTTGTATTCATGAGGCAATACATTTAATTGGATTTCGCTATATCGGAGGTGTTCCGTGGAGTGAACTAAAATGGGGCGTCAATTGGAAATTAGGTGCTGCATATGCTCATTCTAAACAGGTGATTACAGTAAAGCAAATGAAGACAGTGTTAATGCTTCCGTTTTTACCAACTGGAATTTTACCAATTGTATTGGGATTAGCTATGAATCTGGAGCCACTCTCATTTTTAGGGATTCTACTAACAGCAGGTTGTATCGGTGACATTGCTTTATATAAAAAAGTTTCAAAGTTTCCAGATGATGCGCTAGTTAAAGATCATCCGAGTAAACCGCAGTTTACAGTTTATGAGTAAAGCAGTCCAAAGAACCTCTCTTCCGTAGAGTGGTTCTTTGGACTGCTTTATGTTTTTTTTATTTCCACCTCTAAAAACGAAAGCACCTCTAATAAATCATCCACCACACGTGGATGTTCAAAGTCACCCCAAAATAAATCTCTCTTCCAAACGCCAAGAATCCCTACTTGTTCAGAACCAAGCACATCATTTTCTGGATGGTCTCCAACGTAAAGGCATTCTTCTGCTTTTACGTTTAGCTTTTGTAAAGCACGTTCGAAAATCTCAGGGTGAGGCTTTTTAATTCCTTCCGCTTCTGAAACAAGAATCGTGTTTGTATACGTATGTATGTTTAGTGCTCGAAGGTTGTTCATTTGAAAATCAGTAAAGCCGTTTGTAATAATACCGATTTTAATGTTTTGCTGAGTTAGTTGTTGAAGTAATTCATGCATGTTTTGGAAAGAAATACAATGATGTTGGAAGTTTGTAATGTAGTCGTGCAGCAGTTGCTCTTGCGTTAAAGTGGTAATGTTGTATTCGCAAAGGAGAGTGGAATATACCTTATCTTTCCACGTGTAACCATTATTGTCGAGTTCGAGAAAACGAGAGCAATACTCGAATTTTTCTATGTTTATCAAATGAAAGGCGAAGCGATTATATTGATCACGAATAAATTGCTCTAAAGATTGACGACGATCTAATAGTGTTCCATCTAAGTCAAATAAGATTGCTCGAATCATGGGAAACCTCCATACAGTTTTTATAATTAATTATCGCATATTCGTTAAAAAATGATTATGATATTTTTGTAGAATGGAATAATGGAGGTGCGTATGAAGAAACTTTATGGCAAGTTAGTGTGTTTTATGATTTCAACGGGCTTAGTAGCTGGATGTGATATGTCGGAGCAAACTTCGAAAAGAGAGAAAAAAGATGTGTGCGAAACGACAGAAGAATGCACACAAATAGGTGATAAAACACTTCAAAAAGTATATAAAAAGATAGATGGACTTTCAGAACTTGAAGTACTAGAGGATTATGATTTAGAAGGACATTCAAGTAACGATATGAAAGAAGCAGAAATGAAAAAAAAGGATGATGAAAATTATTTCTTTTTAGCTTCTTATTATATTGATGGTGATGAAATTGTAGATCCTTATTTCGATAAACTAGATCGTAAACGATTGAATAAGGCTTTTGCGGAGGATAAGGACGCGAAAGAAGAAGTATTAAAGCAACGTCAAGATAGGGATTATCATGAATCGTTATGGGAGATGTATAGCACGCTTATTCCTGCTAAGTATCGCACTGACATAAAAGAGTTTGATATGGTAACAGATGGGTACGATGGAATTGTGGCTCATGTTATGCCGAGTATGGAGTATCCGAAAGAGTGGACCATTAGTTTAGATACGCTTGATTCTGCAGTAAATATCGATCAAGTGATGAAAACATTAATACATGAGACGGCTCACGTATTGACACTGGGACATAAACAAATACCAGTAAATGAAAAGTACTTAAAGGCTTTTGAAGAAGATAAAGATATTTCATCATACCAAAATAAATGTAAATCTCTTTTCTTACAAGAAGGATGTGCGAAGGAGAGCTCTTATATAAATCAATTTTATAATTCTTTCTGGAAACCAATTGACCAGGAGTGGACAGAAAAGAAAGTGGAAGAAAGCGAAGAAGCTCAAATTGAATTTTTTAAGGAAAAGCATGGTGAGTTTGTTTCACTGTATGGAACGACAAATGTAGCGGAGGATATTGCGGATACATTTACAGCGTTTATTTTACAAGATTCAAAAAAGGTGAAAGAAGGAACAGAATTAAAATATAAAAAAATTGCCTTCTTCTATCAATTCCCTGAGCTTGTAAAAATGAGAGCGGAAGTGTTAGCTGGATTATATGATGTTTCGAAAACGATAGAACAACCAAGTGGACATTAATGCGAATTATGTGTTCGATATATTTTAGCCAAGGGAAAACGTGAAGAATTGTAGTTCTTTGCGTTTCTTTATATTGATAAAATTGAAAATTCTGTCTTTTTTTAAAAAAGAAGAAGGAACTGAATCATTAAAATAGAATTAGTATAAAAACGTCACAAATTAGACACAATTATAATGCGCATAGTATAGGGGCTATAAGTTTACTCTCGAGGAGGTAATGAAACGTATGAAAACGATTCTTGCTGTTGCTGGTCTCATTTGGGTAATGTCTCACGGTTTTCCGATTTTTGAAGGGGAGCAAATTCGTAGTGCATTAAATAAAGAGTTTAATGATTATCATATTATTGATCGAAAAGATAATGTCGTTACGGTGCGTGTGAAAGATTGTTTCCATACAGTTACGGTTGCTAATGGGAATGTTACAGATGATTCGAAAATGTGTGATAAAAGGTAGAAGAAAGAAGCTGACTCTAGCGTATCGCCCTAAGTCAGCTTTTTTTTCGTTTTCCAATAAGGAGTTTTTCAAATGCCTCGACAAATACATACATAAGAGTTGCGAGGACACAAGTGAGCAATACACTGAGTAAGACGAGTGTGAAGTTAAAGACTTGGAATCCGTAGCTAATTAAATAGCCAAGCCCTTGTTTAGAAACGAGGAGTTCCCCGAAAATAACACCGACCCATGATAAGCCAACATTCACTTTTAACGTTGAAATAATTGCAGGGAAAGATGAAGGGAGAATAACGTGCTTATAGCATTGCCATTTATTTGCGCCAAATGTGTCCATGACCTTAATATAGTTGGAATCGACTTCTTGAAATGCGCTGTAAATAACGAGAATGGTAATGATGATGGAGATGATTACCCCCATTGCAATAGAGGATGAAATATTTGGACCGAAAATAACAATGATGATTGGACCGAGTGCAACTTTTGGCATTGCATTTAGGACGACGAGATAAGGATCAAGTACGCGGGCCAAAAGTGGCATCCACCAAAGGAGAGTAGCAATAATAGCTCCGAGTATAGTTCCGAGAATGAAGCCTACTCCTGTTTCAAGTAATGTCGTCCATATGTGGACCCAAAGTGAACCGTCAATCCATTTCGTTAAAAAGAGATCCCAAATACTTGAAGGAGAGCTAAAGAGTAAAGGATCAATCCATTCTTTTTTACTAGCTATTTCCCATAGTGCAAAGAAAAGAACAAGAAGTACAAGTTGTAAAGAGCGAGCTAACCATGCATGTTGTCTTTCTTTTTTTCGAAACTGTTCATGTAGTTGTTTTATATTATCCAAGTCGTTCCAGCTCCTTCCATATTTCTTGGAAGAGGGATGGGAAGTCATGGTGGTGGCGTGCTTCTAACGGCGATAAGGAACGGATACTTTCTGGGACGATGAATGTTTTTGCAATTTTTCCAGGGTTCGCCTGCAGCAAATAAATACGATCACTCATCGCAATTGCTTCTTCAATATCATGTGTCACAAGTAGGGATGTTTTCTTATAGTTACGTAGTAATGTGAAGACGAGATCTTCTAGTTTTAATTTTGTTTGATAATCAAGAGCGGAAAATGGTTCATCTAACAATAAAATTTTTGGGTCGGTCGCTAATGTTCGAACGAGTGCAGCACGTTGGCGCATACCACCGGATAGTTCACGAGGGTATTGCTGTTCTATATCATATAGGCCGACTTGTTTTAAAAGCTTTAATGTATGTTCTTTCGTATTTTCATCATAAACCTTCCGAATATGAAGTCCGAGCATAATATTTTCTTCAATTGTTTTCCACGGAAACAAGTAATCTTGCTGGAGCATATAGCCCATAGAGGGGGTCTTAGTTGTAATCGGTTCACCATCTAAAAATACGATACCTTCAATTGGATCGAGTAGACCTGCGATGATGGAGAGGAGCGTTGTTTTTCCGCAACCACTTGGACCAAGGATTGAAATAAATTCGCCTTCGTCTACTTGCAAACTCATATCTTCAAGAATAAGTTTGGCATTTTCTTTTGCAAAAAAGCAGTGAGAAACGTTACGTATTTGTAAAAAGCTCATACACTTCGCCTCTATTTCTTAATAACGCTTTCGGCAATTTTTGTATTGACGAGCGCTTCATGTGGAACTTCTTTTTGTAATTCACCAGATTCTTTCATAATCGTTTGGAGTTGTTTCCATTCTGCCTCATCTAATAATGGATTTGTCGCATATGAATGTTGTTTTTTGTAGCGTTCAATTACTTTTACTGAAATGTCTTTTGAAGTGTCTTTAAATAGTGGTGAAACGGCATCGGCAATCTCTTCTGGACTATGTGTATCAACCCATTGCTGCGCTTTATATAGTGCGCGCGTGAATTTTTCTGCAGCAGCTTTATCTTTCTTTAAGAAACTTTCTTTTGCCATAAACGTTGTATAAGGGACAGTACCAGATTCAGCTCCGAAAGACGCGACGATATAACCTTTTCCTTCTTTTTCAAGTATACTTGCAGTCGGTTCAAAGAGCTGTACAAATTCTCCCGTACCAGATGCAAAGGCATTTGCAATATTAGCAAACTCGATATTTTGAATTAAGTTCGTATCTTTGCGAGGGTCAATACCATTTTTCTTTAAAACGTATTCACCAACCATTTGCGGCATGCCGCCTTTACGCTGTCCTAAAAACGTAACGCCTTTTACGTCGTTCCAATTAAAAGAGTCTAATTTTTTACGGGAAACTAAAAATGTGCCATCTGTTTGTGTAAGCTGCGCAAAATTAATGACAGGATCTTTTGCTCCTTGTTGATGAACATAAATAGACGTTTCTGAACCAACGAGAGCAATATCAATTCCGCCAGATAAAAGGGTGGTCATCGTTTTATCTCCGCCAGCTGTTGTTTGTAAGTCAATATTTAAGCCTTCATCTTTAAAAAATCCTTTTTCCATTCCAACATATAATGGTGCGTAGAAAAGAGAGTGTGTAACTTCGCCAACGCGAATTTTTTGAGCTTGTTCTTTCGTACTTTCCTTTGTACTACTACAAGCAGCGAATGTGAAAACAGCTAGTAACATGATGCAAAAAACGGTTATTAATTTTTTCACTATATGACACCTCCTAGAAGTCAATCTACAAGCATAATATGTAGGTAAGTGCCCATATGTGAGTATATATAGCAGGAATTTTTTGGGTAGTAAAGAAGTACAAATATAAGGGGTGATAAAATGGATTACGAATACGATGATAGCGTACATTTACATCTTGATTATTTCGGAACTGAATGTGATATGGAATCGATTGCTTATAAGAGGAAGCATGAAGACGTGTGGGATGTGTATTTTAATTTTGGAGTATACGGTCTTCAGAAAGAGGAGATAGAGACAGGTCGGTTTATGGACGAATATGCTGGTTATTACGTTTTTTCTGTACATGCTCGTGATTTGAGCTGGGAGTTTGGAAGTGCTCAGTTTGAGGAATGGATTTTGAAGAACCATATAGTAGAAAGAACGCTTCAAAAATAGGGAGGAATTTTGTGTTTGAATTTCTCATCTTATTGCTTATTTGCGTAATTGGAATTTACATCATGCAAGTGCTCACTTACCGATTCGCAAAGAAAAATATTCATAAATATAAGGAAATGAAATGGATGCATATGTGGCTAGACATGACTATGAAAAAGGGTCCGAGATTAGATTTGTTTGATTTTGTACTTATAGTAATCGTAAGTATCATATGGAAAATATGGATGCTTCCTCTTGTATAGTAAACATGCTAATCATCGTATCCTAATAAATAACGAGAAGAACCTGTCACATGACAGGTTCTTTTCTATTCGGTATGTACAAGAGGTAACAGATGACATTATACGGAGGGTGTACATGAGAAGACGTTGTGTACATAATATGTTATGTTTATATAAGTAATATTTTATTACGGTGCGGGGTGAAATTAATAAACAGAAAAGAGGGAATGAATTGAGGTGTAATTTTTCATTTCATCAGTCAAGAAGAAGTATATTAATTTCAGCGATGTTAAGTGGCCTAGTAACCCTATATGTAATACCCACACTTTTCTTGATTTTAAAATATTTTAGTTTAGATACGATGAAAGATATGTTAAATCAAAAAATTGTCTTAAGTATAATGACAATTTTGATGTGGATTGTACTATTGTATGTTGCGCATTTGAATAAAGATATTGTTAATAAATTTAAACGTATTATTAGGATTTATATTAGAATGTTTTTAGTAGCGAATGTGGTTACTTTGCTTTTTATTTTCACGCAAAATAATATGAATCTCGTAAATACACTGAATTGGATTTACAATTATAACGCACAGTTTATATTTAGTTTAATTGTAATTTATGCGATATATGTTTTGGTGTATAACGTGCTTGGGAAAGTTTTTTTGAGTACTATTTTGACAAGCATTTTGCTAATCATTTTGGCTATTGTAAATCACTTCAAAATTGTTTTTAGGGGAGACCCACTATATCCTTCTGATTTTACACAGATTGGACATATGCAATCTGTTATACCAATGGTGATGGATTATTTTAGTTGGGGTTATATTCTTCTCGTTATTGTAAGTGTTGTTGTCTGTATTTTGGCGGGTATGTATGTGAGGAAGTATATTCAAAATGTAAAAGTTCATGCAGGCGTACGAGTACTATTTATAATAGGATCCGTTTTTATTTTATATGTGTATGGTAATTTTACGAATACGTTTATGAATAAATGGTTTCAAAAGTCAGGTATAGAGTTCGTTTTGTGGAATCAAAATGAAAATTATGCTTCGAACGGTTTTGTGTTAGGCTTTATAAGTAATCTAGATACAACAGTTATTGAAAAGCCGAAAGAGTATTCAAAAGAAAGTATGCTTCAAATAGCAAACGATATAAAGAAACAATATAGTAGCAATATAGGGACGCAGAAGCAAAAAGAGAAACCGAATATTATTTTTGTAATGAGTGAATCGTTTTGGGATCCAACGAAGTTAACGAACCTGTCCTTTAGTGAAGATCCTTTACCTAATTTGCATCATTATATAGAAAGTTTTCCTGGTGGACAAACTATTTCTCCTGCATTTGGAGGAAATACTGCGAACGTTGAATTTGAGGTATTAACGAGTTATTCAATGAGTTTGTTAAAACCAGGATCTATACCGTATCAGCAAGTTGTTACAAATAAGAAAGAAATTCCATCAATTCCTCGAGCTTTGAAAAAAGAAGGGTATTATACAAGTGCAATTCATTCGTTCGGTCGCTCATTCTTTAAACGGGATGACGTATATAAAGTGTTAGGGTTTGATAAGTTTAATGCACAAGATACGATGGAAAATGTAGAAGTTGATGGAGATTATATTAGCGATTTATCTATGAGTAAAGAGATAATAGCTGAATTAGAGAAGCAAAAGAAACCTACTTTTATTCATGCGGTTACAATGCAAAATCATTTTCCATTTACAGAAGGAAGATTTGGCGAAAATCAAATAGAGATTAGTGGTTTAGAGAATGAAGAATCGAAGGCTGAATTAGAGACTTATACAGAAGGTTTAAGACGTTCAGATGAAGCTCTTCAATATTTAATAGAGGAGCTAGATAATTTAGATAGACCTACATTATTAGTATTCTTTGGGGACCATCTCCCATCACTAGGAACAAATAAATCTCTTTATAAAGAGACTGGTTATATAACGAATGAAAAAACGCCAAGTGAACGATTAGCGATGGCGCAAACGCCGTTATTAATGTATGCAAATTTTGATATGCCAAATGACAATTTAGGTTTAGTAAGTCCAATCTATTTTTCAAATCTTGTCTTTGATTATGCTGGATTAAATAAGGTACCGTTCTATCAATTTTTATCGAAGTTATATGGAGAAATTCCCGTACTTCGTGATGAATTGAAGATAGGAAAAGACGGAGAAGCAATAAAAAGTTTAACAGAAAAACAAAAAGAAATGTTAAAGCAATATGAGTTTATTCAATATGACTTACTCATCGGAAAGCAATATAGTAAGGATATATTATTTAAATAGGCGACAAAAAAGAACTTGTATACGATACAAGTTCTTTTTTCATAGTATTTAACGGGATAACCAGACAAGCTAGGTTTAGGGAGTATTACTTGTACATTTAGTATAAATTAAAATAGAGTCGTTTTAATAATTAATTTGTGAGAAGTGTGTGAATTTTTCATCTAGTATATAATTGGACAATTTGTTTAATTTTAATAGAATCAGTTCCAGATTTGTTATTAATTTTTAGTTTGCAATTATTTGTTGTATGGATTTATAAACAGACAGGATATCGCTTCGTTACCATTTATGCGTTTAATGATGAAAGTGCATATGTCTTACCGATTCTTTGTATGACGATTGTTCCAACTCTTCATTTTTTCCGCATTATCGTTTTATTTTTAATGGAAGAGAAGAATAAGCCATATGTGGAATTTGCTCGTGCAAAAGGTAGTTAAGAAAAAAGAATTTGCCGTAAAGGAACTATGAATTTAAAAATTTTATCAGTTCTTTATTTAACTCATCCGCTTGATCGATTGGAGAGCCGTGGCCACTATTTGTAAGAGGATATAGTTCAGAATTTTTAATTCGCTCTTTTGTTAGCTCAGCACTTTTATAAGGGATGAGTTGGTCGTGAACACCGTGGAATATTTTTGTTGGAACGTTAATTTTACTTAAATCTTTCGTTACGTCTTCGGTCGCGGCTGCTTGCAAAATTTTGATGAGAGCATAAGAAGCGGACTGCATACCGAGATAAGAAAACCATTCTAGTGTAGCCGCTCCTAAGTTTCTATTAAAAAATGATAAAGATACATCACTTAGAAACTTAGGTAAATTTACATACATTTGATTAATAAGAGCATCTGCTTGTTCTTTCGGTACGCCGTAAGGGGATTCTTGGTTTTTCACGAAAGAAGGAGAGACAGCATCCACTAATGCAAGTTTGGAAATACGACGCCCATCATATCGTGACATATACCGAATAGAGAGAGCGCCACCGACTGAGAAGCCGACTAACGTAGCATTTTCTATTTGAAGTGCTTCTAATACAATTGCGATATCATCAGCTAAACGATCATAAGTGTAACCAGTCCATGGTTTATCAGACTGTCCGTTTCCTCGTATATCCATGGCGATGCAGCGGAAACCATGTTGTGGTAAGATATTAAATTGATATTGGTACATTTGATGATTTAAAGGCCAGCCATGAATGAAGAAGACAGGTTTACTTCCAGGGCCTGGGTTAATATCCTCAACAAAAATGTGTACATCTTTTTCAACTGTAACGAACATGATGTATCCTCCTCATACATTTTAATAGGCTCTTTCCCAAAATCGCTGTTTTGTCATTGCCTGAATAAATTCATTTGCAAGTAAGGTAGGGTTTTGTTCTGTTATAACGCCAGGTTTTCCTTCGATGTTTAAAGATTGAACAATAGTAGTTCCATTTTGGAAAGCGCCAATTGGCTTAAAGTGATTATACGATTCTACGACGAATGAACTTGCCTTGTTAAGAAAATGATCATTAATATTTCCGCCAATAAGAAGTAGCCCATCATAAAGAAGCGGTGATCCTGTTAAGAAAGTATCATTCACTTCCCACTGTCCATTTTGAGAGCCTTGCACAAAACCTAATCGTTCGGAAATAATAACGGGCTGAAGACCGGCTTGTTTGAATTGATTTATAATATATTTTGCGTTTTGATCGTCATATCCGTTTGCGACAATGACGCCTACTCGTAATGTATTTGGGCTGAATGCTGTATGTTCCATACTTAGTGCTGGCGAGGATTTTGTAACATTTGATTCTTGAACATTTGGCACTGTTGCCCCGACTGCTTCAGCTACTAAAGTAGCTAATTCTGTACTTATATGACTAATCATACCTACGACTTGTTGGCGAACTGATTTACTTTTTACTTTTCCTAATTCAAAGGAAAAGGCCTGCATAATATGGATTTTTTCGACGTGGCTCATACTATTCCAAAATAAACGGGCTTGTGAGAAATGGTCTTTAAAACTAGCGGCTGTTTCTCTTGTTTTATGTCCAGAAACAGTAGAAGGATATGTAACGAAACCGCCTTTCGTACCAGGTACAGTAAAGGGAGAGTTATTAGCTAAAGAGTTATTATGGTAAGCGACTTTTCCTTTATCAATTATATATTTAGACGCACCATCTCTTTGATTGTTATGAAAAGGACATACTGGACGATTAATCGGTAACTCTTGATAGTTTGTACCGACGCGTGCTAATTGTGTATCTGTATAAGAAAATAGTCTGCCTTGTAAGAGAGGATCATTTGTAAAATCGATACCGCGGACGATGCTTCCAGGGTGCAGTGCGACTTGTTCTGTTTCCGCAAATACGTTATCAACGTTCCGATTTAACGTCATTTTTCCGATGATTTTAACAGGGAAGTCTTCTTCCGGCCAAATTTTCGTTGCATCTAATATATCGAAATCGTATTTAAATTCGTCCTCTTCTTCTAAAATTTGAACGCCAAGTTCGTACTCAGGGTAGTTTCCAGCATTAATATTTTCCCATAAATCACGGCGATGATAATCTGGATCAGCGCCGCCTAGTTTTTGAGCTTCATCCCAAATTAACGAGTGAACGCCAAGCTTTGGCTTCCAGTGGAATTTTACGAATCGTGACTTTCCGTGTTTATTAACTAAACGAAATGTATGAACGCCGAACCCTTGCATCATTCGAAAACTTCTCGGAATTGCGCGATCCGACATAATCCACATCATCATCGCAGCTGATTCTTGATTATTGGCGATAAAGTCCCAAAAAGTATCGTGTGCTGTTTGTCCTTGGGGAATCTCATTATGTGGCTCTGGTTTAAGGGCATGAATAAGATCCGGAAATTTAATACCATCTTGAATGAAGAAAATCGGAATGTTATTACCCACTAAATCGAAATTTCCTTCCTCTGTATAAAACTTAACAGCGAATCCTCGTACATCTCGGTTCGTTTCATTTGCACCTTTTGATCCAGCAACTTCAGAAAAACGAATAAAAATAGGTGTCTTTTTAGATGGGTCTTGTAAAAAATGAGCCATTGTTAAGTCTTCTAAAGAATCATATAGCTCAAAAACACCATGTGCTCCGTAACCACGGGCATGAACGACTCTTTCAGGAATTCGTTCGCGGTCAAAATGAGCGAGTTTTTCTCGCATCAGGAAATCTTCTAAAAGTGTAGGACCACGATCGCCGGCGGTTAAAGAGTTTTCATCATTTGAAATTTTGACACCCGTATTCGTTGTCATCTCTTTTCCTTCATTGTTTTTCGTAAAGGATTGTAACTGTTCTATCTTCTTATTTTCACGACCGTCCATATAAAGCACCTCCCATATTATACGTATTATTGTTCATGGTTTTTATGCTTACATATGGTGTGGGGAAGTATATTATCTATGGATTGATTTTCCTCATTTGTTCAATTTATCTTTGTTTGTCTATGAAAATCATTTATTATAATAAATGGTATTCTTTTGAAGGGGTGTTGAAGTGGAAGAGAGTTTTCTATCAGCTAAAGAAGAAAAGAAAAACGCTAAGATTTTCTTATGGGTAATACATGTTATTTTAATTGTATACGAGGTTGCATACGCGATTATATTAGAAGATACAATGCCTTTAGCAAATTGGCATAAAGGGATATGGAAGCTTGCATATATTATGGCTATATTAGGTATTAGTGTTTACTTATTTGAGAGAGAAAAAGCATATTTAGTTAAATATACATATTTATTTGCATACATGATCGCAGAGACTTTTAATATTGGATGGTATGCTTTTCATAATACAATAGCATTTGATGAAGGGAATGTAATTGAATATATTTTCATTTTCTTCGTACCGATCTTTTTGAGTAAAAGATATTTATTTGTCCTAGCGCCATTCCTTATAGGGAAATATATGATATACCTATTTGTATTTGGAGAACTTAACCTGTTTATGTCTCTTGTTATAAATATGGTGTTACTTTTCGTGTCATTTATTATTTTAAATCGATTTTTACAATATCTTTCAGCAGTAAAGGGACGTATTGCAGAGGCAAGTCAGTCACAAAAATTGGCGGTTATCGGAAAAATGGCAGCGACAGTCGGACATGAAATTAAAAACCCACTTGCTTCATTAAAAGGGTTTACGCAATTACAAAAAGAGAAACACGAAAAAGATGCAACATATGAACAAATGATTCTTGAAATCGAAAATATGAATAATATGATTAGCGAATTAATGGAGGTTGCTACATGTAAACCTTCTGTTTATGAAAAACACATTGTAAGTGATGTTTTAGTACAAGCGGTAGAAAACATGCGCGGAAAAATGAACGAGTTAAATATAAATTGCACCTTTAATGAAGAGCAAAATAGAAGTGAAATTGAATGTGATGAACGCAAATTAAAAGGAGTATTTTTGTATGTTATTAAAAATGCTTTAGAGGCAATGGAACATGGCGGAACATTAAAAATACAAGTTGAAAATAAAAAAAGAGATTATGTAATAGTAAGTATAGTAGATAGTGGTTTTGGGATAAAAAAGGATAATTTAGGACGAGTTAAGGATGCTTTTTATACAACGAAGCAAGATAGAATTGGATTAGGTCTTACGGTAGTAGAGCGAATTGTGACAGAGCATCTTGGAGAATTACACATTTCTAGTGAAGTAAAGAAAGGAACGAGAGTAGAAATACTGCTCCCGAAAAAATGTGAGCGCAATGTGACACAAGATTAAGAGGTGTTGTTAAAGGAGTTATCATATGGAAAAAGGCAATATATTTGAAAAAGAAGAGATAAAGGCATTAATAATATTTTTAAGCTTATTCTTCGTTATATTTTTTGCGTATGATTTTGCTGAAAAAGCTATTGTCCTTTTATCAGATAAAAATCAAAAACTAGCAGATGCTTTTGAAGAAGGATTAGGTTTATGGCTATATAGTTTGATGGTTGGATTATTCTTTATAGGACTTTATTTTATGAAATGGAAAAATCCGTATATTGTGAAGTATATTATTTTAATTGGCTATAATATATTGGATTTTATTAATAACTTCATTATTTATTACGGAAGCGATGCGGAATTTGATGGCGGGAATATAGTAGAAGGATTCTTTATTTTATTTGCACCGATATTTGTGAATAAGAGGTACTTTTGGTTAGTTGCCGGAACTATTGTTGGGAAATATGCACTTATGGGATTCGTTGTTCAATCCTTTATTGTTCTTATCCCAATAGCATTATATAGCGTGTTTGTTATTATATGTTGGATTATATTTTTAAGATTCCAATCTTACGTTCGTACACTTGAAATGATGGATAAAGAAATACGAAATGTAGAAAAATTAGCAATGGTTGGGAAAATGGCGACAGTAATTGGCGATAAGATTAGAAGACCGTTAGAAAAATTGAAAAAACTTGTGAATAAGCAAGCGAAAAAATATCCAGAAGATAAAATTTATAGTGAAATTATGAGACAGGAAGTAGAGCGAATTCATACAATTGCTACAGAACTAAATGGGTTTGAGAAATCTAAATCGGTAGAATCTGAAACGCATAATATTAAAGAAATCATCTCTTATGTTATCAGGGTTATGGAAAAGCCAGCTTTAGAACAAGGGATAAAAATGCATGCTATTTATAGTAAAGATATACCTTCAATTACATGTGATGAAAAACGATTGAAACAAGTATTTTTTAATTTAATAAAAAATGCGATTGAAGCAATGTCAGTTGGCGGAACTATTACTGTAAAAGTTATAGTGGAAGATGTGATCATTGTTCAAATTATAGATGAGGGATGCGGCATTCCGAAAGATAAAATTCCGAAGCTAAATGAAGCCTTTTACACAACGAAAGAAACTGGAACAGGCTTAGGATTAGTAGTTACGGAAAAAATTATTAAAGATCACCACGGTAAATTGAACTTTGAAAGTGAAGTTGGAGTTGGAACAACTGTTGAGATTATGTTGCCGATTTAATGATAGTGTAAGAGATAAATAGAAAACATCACTTAATCAAAAGTGATGTTTTTTAATTTATCTTGCGTTAAGATCCAATTGGTTCAACCAATAATCAGTAGGGAAGGGATCCCCCTACTGATTAAAGCTTTTTCTATAGAGTACAGTTTAAATAGAGGTAATTAGAAAAATAGAGTATATAGCACTGTCAGTAATCCCAGGGCTAATATAAAGGCATAATGCGTCTCCTCTTGAAACTGGATTTCCAGTTGTTGTACTAGTCCAAATAACAGTGGCAGGTCCTGGTAAAGGGGTAGGGTCATACACTTGAACTAGCTGTGATCCAACGTCTGAAGGAGTAATAGTAAATGTGATTGTTCCAGTGATTTTAGCCGTAGTGGTAAAAGTAATAGTAGATATAACGTGATCAGAGGTAGGGGCGGAAAGGTTTGTTGGGACATTAGTGCAGATTTGAATTGTATAAACTTCTATAGGCAAATTATTTACATTTATAGATGCAGAAAAACCAGCTATATTTCCAGATCCAGCAATTACATAAGGAATAATATTGGAATCAACTGCTGGAGCACCTGCTATACGTTGAAACTCAGCGTTAGTTCCTTGGAAAAGGATGCTTTTTGCTGAACTGCTACCGGTGTGCCCAGTGATTCCGGTAGGTCCAGTAATACCAGTGGGTCCAATGCTGCCAGTAGGCCCGGTGTTTCCGGTAGACCCAGTAGGACCAGTAGGACCAGTAGGACCAGTAGGACCAGTAGGACCAGTAGCTCCGGTAGAACCAGTAGAACCGGTGTTTCCGGTAGAACCAGTAGAACCGGTGTTTCCGGTAGAACCAGTAGAACCGGTGTTTCCGGTAGAACCAGTAGGACCAGTAGGACCAGTAGGACCAGTAGGACCAGTAGGACCAGTAGGACCAGTAGACCCAGTAGGACCAGTAGGACCAGTAGCTCCGGTAGAACCAGTAGAACCGGTGTTTCCGGTAGAACCAGTAGAACCGGTGTTTCCGGTAGAACCAGTAGGACCAGTAGGACCAGTAGGACCAGTAGCTCCAGTAGCCCCGGTAGGTCCGGTAGACCCAGTAGCCCCGGTAGAGCCAGTAGCCCCGGTAGGTCCGGTAGACCCAGTAGGTCCGGTAGAGCCAGTAGCCCCGGTAGAGCCAGTAGATCCGGTAGGACCACCTTCTACCAATAAGATATAATCTTGAGACACATTCGGAAATCCTTGAGGTGCATCTTTTTTTACAACATAGCCGCTACTCGTGTAAGTGACAACTTGTCCCGTTTTATAGTTAGGAGCGGCTGCTAGACTAAAAGCGGTAGTACTTTGCAAACCGGACCCGGCATTGCCAGTAGGTCCAGTAGCACCAGTGGGTCCAGTAGCGCCAGTAGGTCCAGTACTGCCGATAGAACCGCTGTTGCGTCTACCGTCACAACTAAAGCAATTGCGTTGGTACATATATTATCTCCTTTCTATATTTTTGAAAATATAGTTTTAAAAGTAGAACTACTATATATATATTGTAGATTCTATATTTTTGTGTGGTCGATCGTATTGTGTATATAGATTTTAAAAATAGGGGAGGTGTTATTAGTTTTATAACCACCATGTCTCCTGTGGAATCAGAGTAACATCTACATCAAAATTCTCTTGAAACCAATCGTACATCAATGTCTTTTTCACTAAATATTCAGAGGCAGAGTGTGAGACACCGATGAGCGACATGTTTGTTTCTTTCACATAATCTATAATGAGCGAATATTTATGTCTGCCGTAATCATTGTCGATATGGCAATGGATCTCTCCTGTAATATATGCTTCAGCACCTTTTTCTTCTGCTTCTTTCATTAAAGATACGACATCGCCGCAGCCAGCGATAATTGCAATTTTCTTGATGGAATCGTGTTGTTTACCTTCGAGGTCTGTATAAGGAATGTTAAAGAGTTTTTTTAGACGTTTTTGGAGTTTTTCTGTTGTTGTTTCATCTATTTCACAAATGAGACCGGCTGGTTCGTTTTCTGGCCCCCCGTAAGCGAATCCGTTAATTACATTGGCTTGTAGTGCTTTTGCGATTGAAATGCTAGTTCCATATGTTTGATGAAAATCCATTGGACCGTGACATGTATATATAGAAAGTTTCTTTTCTTTTATTGCCTGCAAATATTTTGATGAAATTGGAATAAACCCCCGCCCTGATTTTCCGAGTGGATCACCGCACTCCATCACAAGTGGATGGTGCATGAAGAGTAAATCACCTGGTATGGATTGTGAAATGAATTTTTCGAGAACATCATCAGTCGGGAACACAGCTAAAAAGATTGTATTTACATTTTCAGTACCTCTTATCATAAGACCGTTAAATAGCTCAACAAAATTTGCTTCGAAAAATTGTTGCCATGGAAACTGGATTTGATCATATGTAGCTGGAATGAAACGACTAAAGGCACTGTCTTTTCCGTATTTTTCAATTTGGAATAAATGATTAAGTGATTGTTCTATTTCTTTTAAGGCTGGCATGTTTAATAATCCTCCTTAAGATAATTCTTACTTTGTTAGCTGTTTTTATTTTTTATAGCAAAATAAGAAGCGGATATAAAACAAATAAAAGCTAGAATCCAGCCAATAGCAGGGAAATAGGGAAGTATATGTTTTAATACCATTCCGCTAGAAATAAAAAAGCTACCTAATAGACCTAATAAAAGGGGATATCACTGTAGTTTGAACATCAGTGATATAAGCGCCCTTACCACATATATTGTATAATAGTCTCAATTTTCTGTATATAAGATTTAAGAAAAATGGTGGTACAATATATAAATGATACGAGAAGAGAGGATGTGGGTTAACACATGTACGTTACTGTAACAGAGGCAGCATATAAAAAGATTATGGATACGATTCCAAGTGAAACGAAATATATAAAGTTATTTTATGATAATGAAGGTTGCGGTTGTGTTATGAGCGGGATTATTGATTTAGTAGCCGTTTCAGAGAAAGATGAGCGCGATGTAGATATCGAATCAAGCGTACTAAACTTTATTGCAGATCGCACAAAGCTTGTATTTATGGATGATAAATTAACAGTTGATTGGCATGAAGTTGGAGGGACTTTCCAGCTGAAGAGCCCAAGCCAGTTTTATAATCCGAATATGAAGTTACATGTTCGAGTATAATGAAGAGAGAAGGAGTATATAATATGCTCCTTTTTCTTATGGATTTTTTCACATAATGAAATGTACATATGGTTGAATTTTCTGTATAATTCTCTTTGCGGAGGGGGTTGCGCATGAGAAGATGGGGAATTGAATTATTAATTTTAAGTGTCGTTATTATTTGGGGGATTAACTATACGATTGCGAAATATGGACTTTTAGAATTTACAGCAATTGAGTTTACTGCAGTTCGAATGATGACAGCAGCACCACTACTGTTATTACTTACGTTCTTTATCGAAAAGTCACTTTATATGGAGCGAAAAGATATACCAAGATTAATCATCGTTAGCGTTGTAGGTATTGTACTGTATCAAACGTTATTTATGGAAACTGTAAAATACACATCCGCTACAAATGCTTCTTTACTCATATCTATTTCACCTATTTTTACAACTTTATTTGCGATTTTCTTGAAACAAGAAAAATTCTCCTCTCGAAAGTTAGTTGGTTCCATGATTGCCTTTATTGGTGCTACATTAGTTTTAGTAGCAGGGCATTCACTCGCTAGTTCTTTCTACGGAAATGGGATTGGACTTATTACATCAATATGTTGGGGACTTTATCCCGTTTTAGCAGGGCCGCTTATTAAAAAATACTCAGCATTACGTGTTACTGCATGGTCGACATTAGTTGGAGCGATTCCGCTTTTATTGTTAAGTGGTCCACATGTATTTGTCATGCCATTTCACATTACACACGGAATGACACTATTTGCTTTACTATATTCTGTTTTCTTTGTAACAGTATTCGGTTTAGTCATGTGGTATGTTGGTGTTCAAAAAATTGGTGCGTCACATACGATGGTATATATGTATATTACGCCGCTTGTAGCTGTTTTATTTGCAGCTGTATGGGCAAATGAATATGTATCGTTTCAACAAATAATCGGTGGAATCATCATTTTCTTCGGTTTATGGTTTGTGAAATCAGAGAAAGTAGAAGCTAATTCTATCGTGCAAGAACCTATATCAAAATAGGAAAACAGATCACCTATGATCTGCTTTCCTATTTTTTTATTTTTGGTAAAAATACGAGGAATAAAATGGCAGTAATAAGTGGGATTAAATTAAGAAAAGGAATACGGAAGAGTGTAATAAGAATAATACCTGGAAGAAGAACACCGAGGACAGCATAGAAAATACTATGTTTTTTCATGTACCAATATAATGAAAGTCCAATAAGTGCAGGAACAATGAGATGAATGAGAGCCATTAAAAAATAAATCATTAGACGCCCCCTTTATTTATGTGCTTATTACATCATATCCGTATGTTCATAGATTGATATCAATTTTTTCATAATTGGACGAAAATGTTTTGAAAAACGTCACATTTATGAGGGATTCTATATTAGAAATCTTGTATAATATTATTTCCTAAAAGCATTTTAAAAACATAAACATACTGTTTATGTTTTTAAAATTTGAGTGAAATGAATTTTTAGTAGTATGGACTCGAAAGAAATGAGTTATATAGCTTTGGTTAGATAGATAAAAACTATTGAAGGGGAGTACAATATGATTAGTATGTCATTAAGGTCGTTTAAAATTCAATCGTATTATCTACTAGGTATTCTGTTATTAGGCTGGATGTTAACACCGTTTTCAGCACATTTTCTAGGTGCAGGAATTGGACTTATTGTAAGCATGTATTGTGTTTGGATTTTAGGAAGGCGTATCGAAAAGCTTGGAGATAGTATAGTAAAGAAGACGAAAGCGCCGACGCTTGGTATGTTTAATCGCTTTGCAGCTGCAATTTTGGGTGCTATTATTATGTACGAAATTGAGCATCATATGGTAATGTGGGCATTTGCAGTAGGTATTCTGGGTGGTTATTTCTTAATCGTTATTAATTTAGGGTATTATAGTATGAAGGATGAAGAAGAATTAACAAAGGGTTAAAAGAGCTAAAAGAGCCTCTTTTTAGATGGAATAGAGGATCCAGCGGTGGATAGAAGCGGTTAGGGCCTTTTTTGTTTCCATGCGGTGTGAAACCAGAAGGATGTAGTGAGTGGGATAATAGTTTATATGTTCGAAGCCGTGGTTTGTATGTGTGAAAATCCGAGTATATCAATTGAAAATTAGGTTTGGAACTTTTTTAGATGGAATAGAGGATCTGGCGATGGATAGAAGCGGTCAGATCCTTTTTTAGTCCCATGCGATGTGAAACCAGAAGGATGTAGTGAGTGGGGAAATAGTTTGTGTGTTCGAAGCCATGGTTTGTATGTATGTAAATTGAAAATTGGGCTTGGGAAGTTTTAAGTTGGAACAGAGGATCTGGCGGTGGATAGAAGCGGTCAGATCCTTTTTTAGTCCCATGCGATGTGAAACGAGAAGGATGTAGTGAGTGGGGGAATAGTTTATATGTTCGAAGCCGTGATTTGTATAAATGAAAATCTGGTTACTTAAAATGAAAATTGGCTTACTCTGGAATAAGGGATCCGGCGGTGGATAGTACAATAGGAAGCGTAACTTTGTATAAAATATAGGTTTCCGCTTCCAATAAGTTAATATGAAATCACTTAGTAGTATGACTCTTAGGTTCTTTAAAAAAGTTGGATACAATACAACAAACTATTCCAGTAATTAGAATAATGTATTTTATCGTTTCACTTGTATGCTCAAATAAATTAACGTTAAGCATCACAAGTCCCCAAAACATTTGAATCGCTCCATAACTGAATAAAATTTTTCCAGTACGAGAAAAATTTTTCATGGGCCTCACCCTTTCCTGTATATGTAAATTATATCATTGGAAACTACAAACGAATGATTATAAAATGAATTTTCTGTAAATTTATAGGTATTGGTATGCAATAGATGAAGGGATTAAAGTTTCACTTTATATAAGATATAGAAAGAAGCTTACGTTTTTAACGTAAGCTTCTTTTTTATGTAAGTGTGTGTAACCGTTAAGCCGCATTGGGTTTTGTCGGTGAGTACGCGGAACTTTACGGTTACACGACACTTATTCATATGAGTAAAAGGGTTATTCCAACAGAAAATTTGTAATTAAGCGATCGGACCGCCTAAGTTAATAATATTTTCAGAAACGCTATCGAATTTTTTGAAGTTTTCTTTAAATTCGTTTGCAAGCTCAATTGCTTTCGCTTTGTAAGCATCTTTATCAGCCCAAGTTTGTTCAGGCATTAATACTTCATCAGGTACACCTGGAACATGAAGAGGTACTTCAAGGCCAAAGATGTCGTGTTTTGCAGTTTCAGCTTTAGCAAGTTCACCGCTTAGTGCTGCTTGAATCATTGCACGAGTGTAACCTAAGTTCATACGTTTACCAACGCCGTATTCGCCACCAGTCCAGCCAGTGTTTACTAAGAATACTTTCGCATCATGTTTCTCGATTTTTTCACCAAGCATTTCAGCATAACGAGATGCATCAAGCGGTAAGAACGGTGAACCGAAGCAAGTAGAGAATGTAGCTTGCGGAGATGTAACACCGCGCTCTGTTCCTGCTAGCTTACTAGTGTAACCGCTTAAGAAATGGTACATAGCTTGCTCTTTTGATAACTTACTGATTGGAGGCAATACGCCAGATGCATCAGCAGTTAAGAAAATAATTGTATTTGGATGTCCTGCAACACTTGGCAGTACGATATTGTCAATCGCATGCATAGGGTATGCAGCACGTGTATTTTCTGTTAAAGTAGTATCGTTATAGTCAGCGATGCGTGTTTGACCATCAATGACAACGTTTTCTAAAACTGAGCCAAATTTGATTGCATCGAAGATTTGTGGTTCTTTCTCATGAGAAAGGTTTACACATTTTGCATAGCAACCGCCTTCAATATTGAATACGCCGTTATCAGACCAACCGTGCTCATCGTCACCGATTAATTTACGGTTTGGATCAGCAGATAATGTTGTTTTGCCTGTTCCAGATAAACCGAAGAATAGTGCTACGTCGCCTTCTTCGCCTACGTTTGAAGAGCAGTGCATAGAAAGAATATCTTGTTCAGGTAGTAAGAAGTTCATAATAGAGAAGATTGATTTTTTCATTTCTCCAGCATATTCTGTACCACCGATTAGTACGATACGTTTTTCGAATGAAACCATAATGAATGCTTCAGAATTTGTACCGTCAATTGCTGGATCTGCTTTGAAGTTTGGTGCAGAAACAATTGTGAACTCTGATTCGTGAGTTGCTAATTCTTCTTCATTTGGACGAATAAACAATTGATGTACGAACAAATTATGCCATGCATATTCGTTAACAACTTGAATTGGTAGGCGATAGTTGCGATCAGCGCCAGCAAATCCTTTGAAGATGAATAACTCTTCTTTTTCTTTTAAGTATTCTAAAACTTTTATATATAATTTATTAAAATGTTCTTCAGAGATCGGTTGGTTCACGGCTCCCCAAGCAATTTTGTCAGCAACCGATGCTTCCTTCACAATAAATTTATCTTTAGGAGAACGTCCTGTGTATTTTCCTGTTGAAGCAGAAACGGCACCAGTAGAAGTTAATTTCCCTTCGTTTCGCATTAATACTTTTTCCACTAATTGCGGAACACTTAATTGAATCTGTGCATTGCTTCCGTTCAATAATTCATGTAAACCAATTTGGACATTCACAGTACTCATATTTATATACCATCCTTTTCATTTAATGAAATATTTCTCGTAATCCCCATCAATAGTATAACACAATTATATAAATAATGTATACTATTTATTTATTTTTGTTTGTGTGAATGTATCATTTTCCTATTAATATTTCATTCTATGGGTATTGAGAAAAACTTTCAGGAAAATGTGAATATTAATTGACAAATGAATATCATTTCTTTAGTATAGGTTGGGACGGATACTCTCTTATCCCGAGCTGGCGGAGGGACAGGCCCGATGAAGCCCAGCAACCTCACTTGTAGTGGTAAATACAGGTGAATAGGTGCTAAAACCTGTGCGAGGCTAACGGTCTCGAACGATAAGAGCAAAGGGCAAAAAGCAGTATGCAAGTAGCAAATTAAACCTTTCCTCTATGTTAAGTAGGAAAGGTTTTTCTGTATGCTTGTGTGGGAGAATAAATGTATGTCGCAGTTTGTGGCAAATTAAGGATGAGTTCCGTACAATATATACAATTACTGTAGGGAGGTTTACCACATGACAAAAAAACGTCATCTGTTCACATCTGAGTCTGTAACTGAAGGACATCCAGATAAAATTTGTGACCAAATTTCTGATTCAATTTTAGATGCGATCTTAGCAAAGGACGCAAATGCACGTGTAGCTTGTGAAACAACTGTAACAACTGGTTTAGTATTGGTAGCGGGGGAAATTACGACTTCTACTTACGTAGATATTCCAAAAATCGTTCGTGAAACAATTCAAGGCATTGGTTACACACGCGCAAAATACGGATTCGATGCAGAAACTTGTGCAGTTTTAACATCTATCGATGAGCAATCTGCTGACATCGCTATGGGTGTTGACCAAGCACTAGAAGCACGCGAAGGTCAAATGACTGACGCTGAGATTGAGGCAATTGGTGCGGGAGACCAAGGTTTAATGTTTGGCTTCGCATGTAATGAAACACAAGAATTAATGCCACTTCCAATCTCGCTTGCTCACAAATTAGCTCGTCGTTTAACTGAAGTACGTAAAGATGACACATTATCATACTTACGTCCGGATGGAAAAACGCAAGTTACAGTTGAGTATGATGAAAATGGTAAACCTGTACGTGTGGATACAATTGTAATTTCTACACAACATCATCCAGATGTTACGTGGGAAGAAATCGATCGCGATTTAAAAGAGCACGTAATTAAAGCTGTAGTTCCAGCAGAATTAATGGATGGAGAAACGAAATTCTTCATTAACCCAACTGGCCGCTTCGTAATTGGTGGACCACAAGGTGATGCTGGTTTAACAGGACGTAAAATCATCGTTGATACTTACGGTGGATACGCTCGCCATGGTGGTGGTGCATTCTCTGGTAAAGATGCAACGAAAGTTGACCGTTCTGCAGCATATGCAGCTCGTTATGTTGCGAAAAACATCGTAGCAGCTGGTCTTGCTGACAAAGCAGAAGTACAACTTGCATACGCAATTGGCGTAGCACAACCAGTATCAATTTCAGTTGATACATTAGGCACTGGTAAAGTATCTGAAGACGTATTAGTAGAACTAGTTCGTAACAACTTCGATCTTCGCCCAGCTGGTATTATTAAAATGCTAGACTTACGTCGCCCAATTTACAAACAAACAGCAGCTTACGGCCACTTCGGACGTACTGATGTAGATCTTACATGGGAACGTACAGACAAAGCAGCTACTTTAAAAGAGCAAGCTGGTCTATAATATATGAAAAAAAAGCTTTGCGCGTGTCGCAAAGCTTTTTTTATTTGGTTTTATCCCGCATTAACGGGCAGTAAGCCTCCCACCTCAAAATTCGGCTGTAAAGCAAAAAAGTTAGGTAGGAGGCTAACTGCCCGTAAAAGCCCGATTGGTTCAACTAATAATCAGTGGGGAAGAACAAAATCCCCACTGATTAAAGTTTCACTTTATTTACTACTTGAATGCAAGAACTACAATAAACTTCCCCGTCTAGCTCAATATACTTCTTCATATTTGTCATACCACTTGCCGGAAATGGCATATGAATCCACGCTTTTTCATACGTTTGTATTTCCTTTTCACATGATTTACAAAGGATTGGTTTCTTACGGAACATAGACGGTCACCCTTTCAGTTGGCGTGCTTTTCCTGCGCAAAAAGCACTGCTCAGTAAAAATAGCGTTGCGAATATAATACTCACTAATGTAGCGTATGGAATTGCTCCTTTTAGAGAAAAACCGACAGTGATGGAAGCAACAAATAAGAGGATGAATGTTGTTGTTAATTTTTTGTATAGTTCCATAGTGAGTGAACCTCCAAATTATTTTGTAATTTAAAATGAAATCTACTATGTAGAAAATATAAGGGGATTTAAAGAGTTAATGGTGTGTAGTCCAGGCGTATAAGAAAGTGTATTTTCCTTTTTATGGTCGTATATACTTATATTGTATCACGGTGCATCATTGGCTTCATACATAATTGTGTAAAGATATGTATGATAAAATGAAGAAAAGTCTTTAGGAAAGGAAAGATGAAAAATGAGCGTAACTGAACATAAAAAACAAGCTCCAAAAGAAGTGCGCTGCAAAATCGTGACGATTTCCGATACACGTACGGAAGAGACGGATAAGAGCGGACAACTATTACATGAATTATTAATAGAAGCAGGACATAAAGTGACCTCTTATGAAATTGTGAAAGATGATAAAGAAAGTATTCAACAGGCTGTGTTAGCTGGTTATCATAGGGAAGATGTTGATGTCGTGTTAACGAATGGCGGAACTGGTATTACGAAACGTGATGTAACGATTGAGGCAGTGTCAGTGTTATTAGATAAAGAAATTGTTGGATTTGGTGAGTTGTTCCGTATGATAAGTTACTTAGAAGATATCGGAAGTAGTGCGATGTTAAGTAGAGCAATCGGTGGTACAATTGGACGCAAAGTTGTCTTTTCCATGCCAGGGTCTAGCGGGGCAGTTCGCCTTGCGATGAATAAATTAATTTTACCGGAATTAGGTCATATTACATTTGAGCTGCATCGCCAATGAGTAAGTATGCTGGAATTGTATTGGCAGGCGGTATGTCGAGTCGATTTGGTGAGCCGAAAGCGTTAGCGAGCTGGCAAGGGAGTACTTTTATAGAGCATATTTTGAAAGTGATGACAACTGCGTTACAAGAAGTTGTAGTCATTAGTCATTCTGATATAAAAGAGCGAGTAGAGGAACTTGTACAAGTTCCTGTTATAGAAGATATTCCGCATTATAAAGGAAATGGACCACTTGCTGGAATTGTATCAGGAATGGAATATATAGAAGCAGATTGGTACGCTATTATGCCTTGCGATGCGCCAAATGTTTCGCATGAATGGTTTACCATTTTACTAGAGCAAACGAGCAATGAATATGATGCGGTTGTCCCTATTATTAATGGAAGAAAACAACCGTTACTTGCAGCGTATCATAACCGCGTGAAAGAAAAGGTTTATGCTTTGCTTCAGGAAGAAAAAAGAAGTATGGGCCAGCTTTTATCACAATGTAATGTAAAATATATTGCTGGTGAAGAGGTACAGGCGAATGCAGATTGGTTTATGAATGTGAATACGAAAGAAGAATATGTGCAGGCTCAAAAAAACCTTTCAAATGAATGAAAGGTTTTTTGATATACAGAAATTGGGGAACAATTACTGTATAAAGGTATGTGAGTAAGTTGATTTTAAGGGGAATTTCTTAAAATCATCATACAGTAAAAATACTGTATAACCATATATTAATCTTTTTGGGTTTTTATTACAAGACTGTTTAGTTATGTATAATTCTGTTATAATTAATATAGAAAAGTGGTTATGTTTCACCTTGTGTACCATTTATTAAACTAAAATTTTCAATTGTGTAATAAACTCCCTGCCCCTCATTGCAGGGAGTTTATTTAAGTTTTAAGCCAGTAGTTCTGCTTTGTTTTGGTGAAGAACTTCTTCATATTGGTTAAGTAAATTATGAAAGATTTCATCCCAACTTTGTGATTTCGCATAAGATGAGGCGGCGACTCCCATTTGTTTCAATCTTTCTTCATTGTTTAATAAATAATAAATCGACGATAAAAATGAGTCCACATTTTTTGGCTCACATAGAAAACCAGTTTTTTCATTTTTAATAATATTTTTAACCCCGCCACTATTCGCACCAATAACAGGTGTGCCACATGCGAGTGACTCCAGTACGACGTTCCCAAATGTTTCAGTAGGAGAGGGAAATACCATTAAATCGGAGGAAGCATATGCTTCAGCCAAATCCGTTCCTTGTAAATATCCAGTAAAAGTTACATTTGTTTTTGGAACATTTTCATGCAGGTCCTTTGCGAGGGGACCATCTCCAGCGATGAGCCAATGAATATCGTCACGTTCTTTGTTTGTCGTTTGAATAAGTGTTTGAAGAGTATCAATATCTTTTTCAGGAGCAATCCTTCCAATATAGGAAAGGACATACTTAGCTGTAATATTATATTTTTTTCGGAATAGGTCTTTATTGTAAGTTGGATGAAAGAGAGTACAATCTACACCACGTCCCCAAATATAGAGCTGTTGAAATCCTTTTTTCTTTAATTGATGTAATGTTTCAGGAGAAGGAACAAAGTTTTTTTGCATATGACTATGAAACCACCTTAAATAGTTCCATAGCATATTGGAGAGAAATTCGATTTTGTAATAGCGTAAATAGGCGTCAAAATCAGTATGATAAGAACCGACAACTGGGATATTTAACTTTTTGGCATAATATAACCCACAAAGTCCCATATTGAAAGGCGTAGCGATGTGAATGATATCAGGTTTAAAGGCAAGAAGTTCCCGCTTAATGCGCGGAGTAGGAAAGGCAAAGCGACATTCTGGATATAATATTGTTAACGGGATACTTCTCATTTTGTTCACATTCGCTACGAAATTATCTTCTGCCGTATGCTGAGGGGCGAAAACAGAATAGGCGATATTTTCTTTTTGAAAATATTTAGTTAAACGTTCCAAAGTTTTCGCCACACCGTTGACTTGTGGTGTAAATGTATCGGTAAATATGGCGACTCTCATCATATCGCTCCTTTACATGAGTGGAATGAGTTGATAAAAAGAGATGATGCCAGAGCAAGTGCCAAGGCACATGCCTACAAATACATCTGACGGATAATGAAGCCCTAAATAAATACGGGAAATACCGACGCATAATGCTAACGGTAATAGAAAAGCAAGCAAGTTTGGATTATAGCAAATAAATGGAATGAGGACAGAGAAAACAGCCGTTGTATGTCCGGATGGAAAAGAATGATCTTTTAAAGGCTGTACTGGATATTTCGCATCTTGAATTGTTAAATAAGGACGTTTTCGTGGATACCATCTTTTTAATATTTGCACAGGAATATGGCTAATTGTCAAAGAAATAGCAGTTGCAATTGCAGCTTGATGCAAATTCCCTGTTGCGAAAATTAAAAAGAATAGGGTAAGTGCAATGGAAAAACTTGCACCACCGATATGGGTAATATTGCTGAAAAAGATGTTTAATGTTTTTTGATCAAAGTAGCGATTAATTCCTTTGAAGATGTAACATTCTATTTTATATAGTCCACTGACCTTCATGAGATTTTTCCTCCCTCATTTACATATATATGGAGTTATTAACTTCTATTTTAATAAGATTTTATTGAGGGGATAATAAGGTTTTGTAAAGAAAAAGTTAGATTTTTTCATAAAAAAAGCTGCCAGTCTTATGGCAGCGATAAAATCACTTTTGTAACGATTTATAATATTGTCCTTTTTCAACGTATTGTGTGCGGATACGTTCCATATCTTTACGGTCTTCTTCTGTTAATTCGCGAATGACCTTCGCAGGGCGACCGAAAGCTAACGTATTAGGAGGGATTTTCTTTCCTTGTGAAACGAGACTACCAGCACCGATGAAAGCTCCTTCACCAATTTCAGCGCCATCTAATATGATAGATCCCATTCCGATTAAAGCATCTTTTTCAATTTTGCAGCTATGTAAAATAACTTGATGCCCAACGGTAACGTCATCTTCTAAAATAAGAGGATACTGGGGGCTTTGGTGAAGTGTACATTGATCTTGTACATTTACTCTATTTCCAATTATCGTTGGTGATACATCACCGCGGATGACTGTATTAAACCAAATGCTAGATTCTTCGCCAATTGTCACATCGCCTGTAATGGTAACATAGTCAGCGATAAAAGCACTACTCGCAATTTTCGGATTTTTTTCTTTGTAAGGATATATCATGTAAAGCCTTCCTTTCCTAGAGACTAGTTTTAGTGTATCAAATTATGAAAAAGAGTGAAATGGGGGAGTTTCGTATGTGGAACTATGAAGCGGAGGAAGCGAAAGCCGTCATTATTATCGTGCATGGTGCCATGGAATATCACGGGCGTTATGAAGCAGTTGCAGAAATGTGGAATCATATCGGTTATCACGTCGTTATGGGCGATCTTCCAGCACACGGAACCACTTCAAGAAATAGAGGACATATCGACTCATTTGATGAATACATAAAGGAAATAAAGTTATGGGTGAAAGAAGCAAGGAAATATAGATTGCCTATTTTTTTATTTGGTCATAGTATGGGAGGACTTGTCGTTATTCGTATGATGCAAGAAACGAAAAGAGAGGACATAGATGGGATTGTACTAAGCTCACCTTGTTTAGGAGTATTAGCTGCACCTTCCGCTTCGCTTCGTGCTGCTTCAAAAATATTAAATGTCGTTGCTCCAAAATTGCAATTTGCAACAAATCTCACTGTAGAAATGTCAACTCGTAATCATGAAGTGAGGGATGCGATGGAGAATGATTCATTGTTCTTGCGTAAAGTATCAGTACGTTGGTATAGTGAATTGATTAAGTCTATCGAGATTGCTCATGAGAAAATAGATGATTTTCCAGATGTTCCGCTCTTGCTAATGCAGGCGTGTGAGGATAAACTTGTAGATAAAACACGTGTCCGTACATGGTTTGATAATGTTAAAATTAGTGATAAGGCATATAAGGAGTGGCCTAATTGTTATCATGAGTTATTAAATGAGTATGAGCGTGATGAAATTTTGAATTATATTCAGTCATTTACTGAAATACGTGTCAATAATATAGTAGAAACAAACAAATAAATTATTATTTGTACATTTAATAGAGGAGATGAAGGAAGAAGTGAACGTACCGAGTAATCCCATAACGCTCATGGCGAAAGTATACCGTGATGTGTTTCCGGTAGTACACCATGAGCTAGCGGTGTGGAAAGAGCGTGCCTACCATATTCCGAATGATGAGCTTCATAGTCAGGCAATCGCAAGTATTGAGAATAAAACGTTTCATTGCGAAGGCGGTGGTATTTTAGCACTGCTAGCAAATGAGCACCGAGAGGAATGCATTCGTTTTATCGTAGCGTATCAAACAATCAGCGATTATTTAGATAATTTATGTGACCGCAGTACATCACTTGACCCAAATGATTTTGCCGCACTGCATGAATCTATGTTAATGGCATTATCACCTGAAGTAGAAGGTGGCGGTAATTATTATCGCTATCGTGATGATCAAGACGATGGTGGTTATTTAGATGAACTTGTTGAAACATGCCAAGATGTTTTAAAGAAAACGAAGCACTATGACAAAATTGCTCCTGTTCTTCATGAACTTGCTTGTTATTATTGTGATTTGCAAATTCATAAACACGTGAAGTTAGAAGAAAGAGAACCACGCTTAAAAACATGGTTTGAAGCACATAAAGAAAACTTACCAGAGATGAGTTGGTTTGAATTTTCAGCATGTGCCGGTTCTACACTTGGAATCTTCTGTCTTGTCGCATATGCATTTCATGATGAATTACATGAAGAAGATATTGTGAAAATTAGACAAGGATACTTTCCTTACGTACAAGGACTTCACATTTTACTTGATTATTTCATCGATCAAGAAGAAGACCGTATCGGAGGAGATTTGAATTTCTGTAGTTATTATGAAAACGAGCAAGCTATATTAGATCGTATGAAACATTTTGTAGAAGAAGCAGAGAAGAGCATTGGTGATTTGCCTCATGCGAAGTTTCATCGTCTCATAAGCCGAGGATTACTTGGTATTTATTTATCAGATCAAAAAGTATCAGCACAAAAGAATATGAACAAAATGGCACGGCGCATTGTAAAATACGGAGGGCTCACTTCACGATTCTTCTACTGGAACGGGAAGATGTACCGAAAGAAAATGGCGCAGTGATGAAGAGACCATCTCAAAAGGTATTTTGGGATGGTCTTTTCCTATTGTCGTATTTTGTAGTTAAGTCGATATAATTTCATGTGTTGTTGCAATTTTGCTCAATAATGAAAAAGGGACAGTCCAAAATTAGATTTTTTGGACTGCCCTTTTTACTATGATCGTATTTTTGAAAATACATATATGAGAAGTTCAATCGCGAAAATAACTAAAACAGATAGTCCGAATAAAGGCATGACAGCGCCTAGTATAACCATCATGATAAAGAAAACGAATGTGCTTTTCTTATCTCTTTGCTTAGGAGGTGCTGCTAATTTTCCTTTCGGTTTTCTCGCTAACCACATTTTTACTCCGTAATAAATAAGAAGTAATAAAGATAACGTCGTTAGTAAGCATAATATTTTATTTGGCCATCCGAATAAATGTCCTTCGTGAAGCGGGATACCGTAAGTGAACCATTGTGCAAATAATCCATAATCACGATAGTCCGTTTTCGAAATGAGTTCTCCGCTATATTGATCAAAGTAAGCTGTTATTTCTTCATTTGGTGCCACATCCATACCCGTAATACCGGAACCGCTTGATTTCGAAACAGTGAATACACCTTTCGGATCAGTCGGTAGTGAGATAACGTATGGCTTCTTTATTTCAATTCCTTTTTGTAATTCATCAACTGAAATTGCTTTTGGTTCATTTGAGTTTGATTCCGGAGGAGCTTCTTTTCTTATTGCCCAGGGTAATTCTTTTACCTTTGATTCAGGTGGTGCCATATACAATTTCGGATATCCGATTGATTCATTCGACGCTGCGATTTTATAAATTTGGTTACCCATAAATCCTGACCAAGGTAAACCTGATGCAACTAAAAGAACGAGAGGAATTGTAAATATAATACCGATAATAGAATGACGTCGTTTTGCTTTTTCTCGCTTATTGGATGCTGGTGTGTTTTTGAATTGGCGTATACTCATATACAACCCGGTTACAATTAAAAAGATTGTCCAGCACGCTGCAAGTTCTACAATATAATTGACGACAGTGCCACCGACTAAAAGGGAACTATGTAATTCCCGCATTATATTGGCAAATGTTTCAGCTGCATTTTGATCCCCAACAATTTGATTATTGCTATCTAAATACACAAATTTTTGCTTTCCTGTATATTCATTAGCAATCGTAAGCCTAGTATTATAATCCCCATTAAACTCACTAATTTTCGTCACGCTATAATGCGGATATTTTTTCTCTGTTAAGAAAAGCGAATCAGCCATCGAAATAGATTCTGTTTGGGCGCTCTTCCCAAAATATAAATCTTTATAGATGAAATCTTCAACTTCCTCACGAAATAAATACCCAATTCCGCTCAGTGACAAAGTAATAAGAAGCGGCGTAATAAAAAGCCCGGCATAAAAATGCCAACGCCAAAAAATATAATGAAGCGAACGATTTTGTTTCATACGACAGTTCCCCTAACCTTCCCTATATGAATAAACTACTTATTTAATATAGCGAGATTAAGTGTGATTACTTTGAAGGAATTGTGAAAAAAGTTAAAAGTTTTGGGGATTTTTATCAAACACAAAGCACATCTCAAAAGGGATGTGTTCTATGTTTATGAAGACCTTTTTATATTTGATGCATAGATCCTAACAACCGCTTTCGCAAGACATTGAGCGGAATCAACAAAGTCCTCACTCACCACCACATTCAAATCGGTACATGCGATAATAGCGGTATCTACTTCGTCTTTTAACTGTAAAATGAGCACACTCCATAATTTGCGAGCTTCCTCAATTTCTCCGCCTTTAATACAAGTAATAATTTGATTAATCATTGTCTGCCATTTTTCATGATGAATGTATTCTATATTACGTTTTGTAATCCCGTCTTGGTAAATACCTGATTGAACAGTCGCTTCTGTTGCAAGAAGAGCGACTCTTTTTGTATTTTCAGGAATTGCTTTTAACGTCTCATCGACTATATTCAAAATAGGAATGGTAATAGAACGCTGTAATTCCTCGAAATAAAGATGCGCTGTATTACATGGCATTGCGATGAAATCTACACCAGTACTTTCAAGTCTTTGCGCTCCTTCAATAATCGCTTTTTTCATCGCCGCATGATCAATAGGGCGATCCATATAAAACGGTGTTGGGCACGAATAAATCATCATATGAGGAAAGTCCATATCATGCTTTGCTCCATATATTGTTTGGCACCCTGCTACAACTGTATCGACGAATGGTCCGGTTGATTTTGGACCCATTCCTGCTAGTATTCCAATCATTGTTTAGTCCCCTTTAATAGTGTATACATCCATTATATAGGAGAATAAGAAAAAGACGTGCAGTGAGTGCACGTCTTTTTCTGTTATGTTGTGTCGAATAATAGATATATCGGTAAAATCGTCGATATATTATCCCGCATTAACGGGCAGTAAAACTCCCACCTCAAAATTTGGCTGGAGCAAAGAAGTTAGGTGGGAGTCGTGCTGCCCGTAAACGCCCGATTGGTGAAGGCTAATAATCAGTGGGGGGTGAACAAAACCCCCACTGATTAAAGTTTCACTTTATCGCTTCTCAATCGCCACAATAAATGGTGGGTTATTTTGCTGGTTAATGAAGCCGTATCGCAAAACGTGAGCTTCTTTTTGATCTAGTTCTTCTGCAAATGTGAGAACAGCGTCGCGTTCTACTTGTCCTTCTGGATGTCCGTGGTAAATGACAAGAACGATGATACCTTCAGGTGCCATTACGCTTAATAATTGTTCGATGGCTGAGATTGTTGAGTTCGGTTTTGTGACAATATGCTTGTCACCGCCAGGAAGGTAACCTAAGTTGAAGATTGCTCCTGTTACTTTTCCTTTTGCGTCGTCTGGTAATATGGATAGAAGTGTATCGTGACTACCATGAACTAAAACAGTACGTTCGAAAAGTTCTTTTTCTTTCAGGCGGATAGTAGAGCTTTCGATTGCTTCTTTTTGAATATCAAATCCAAATACTTTTCCGTTATCCCCAACGATTTCAGCTAGGAAGCAAGTGTCATGTCCATTGCCAAGCGTTGCATCTACTGCGTAATCGTCTTCTTTAACAGCCGTTTGCAGCAGCGAGCGAGCAAACGGTAATACACGTTCTAATTTCATTTTTGTTTCTCCTCATTTGCATATTTTCCTTGCCAGCTTCCGCGGCGTACAAATTCTGCATCGATGGAATTTAATACTTCCCATTTATTTAAGCTCCACATTGGACCGATCATTAAATCAGGTGGACCGTCACCTGTGATGCGGTGCACAATTACGTCTTCTGGAATAATTTCAAGTTGATCAACAACAAGACTTACGTAATCTTCAAGAGAAAGGAATTCTAATTGTCCTTTTTCGTATTGCTTCACCATTGGCGTTCCTTTTAATAAATGAAGTAAATGAATTTTAATTCCTTGTACGTCAAGTTTTGCTACTTCACGAGTTGTTTCCATCATCATGTCGTAATCTTCAAGGGGAAGACCGTTAATAATATGAGAGCAAACTCTAATGCCATGTTTGCGTAATTTATTTACGCCTTCCACATAAGATGGATAATCGTGAGCGCGATTAATAAGATTTGCAGTGCGTTCATGAACAGTTTGTAGTCCGAGTTCAACCCAAAGATACGTACGTTTATTTAAGTCCGCTAAATATTCAACGACATCGTCGGGTAAACAATCTGGACGAGTTGCGATAGAAAGACCGACAACGTCTTTTTCTGCTAGAAGCGGTTCGAATTTTTCTTTTAACACTTCAAGTGGTGCATGTGTATTTGTGTAAGCCTGGAAATAAGCGATACATTTTCCGTCTTTCCACTTTGAGCGCATTTTTTCTTTCATTTCATGATACTGCGTTATAACATCATCGCGGCGATCACCAGCGAAGTCACCAGATCCAGCAGCACTACAAAACGTGCAACCACCGTAAGCAACCGTACCGTCACGGTTCGGGCAATCGAAGCCAGCATCTAATGAAACTTTAAAGATTTTTTCACCAAATTCATTTCGTAAGTGGTAATTCCATGTATGATAACGTTTATTGTCGTTTGTATATGGAAAAGGGTTTTGAACCTTCATTACTTTCCCTCCTAAGACGAGTCAAAATAAAGTGAAACTTTAATCAGTGGGGGTTTTGTTCCCCCCACTGATTATTAGTTGAACGAATCGGGCGTTTACGGGCAGTTGAGCTCCCACCTACCTTTTTTTGTTTCATCCAAATTTTGAGGTAGAGGTCTTACTGCCCGTTAATGCGGGATGAAACAAAATCCATTATAACATACTCATAAGGTTCATATGGAAGGGACACACTAAAGGGGAATTGAAGCAAGGAGGGACAATTATGGCAGAGCGTCAATCACTTGAAGAGTATATTACACAGGCAGAACAAGCGGTGGAATATGCGAAAGAACAATTAGACCAAGGCATGAGACAAGAGCATTACAATACGATGGAGTATTCGGATGCTCAGTTACAATTAGAACAAGCATATAACGACTTACAAACTATGCAGCAACATGCGAATGATGAGCAGCGTGAGCAGTTAAATAGAGCACGTATGGCAATTCGCCAATTGCAACATCAAATGATTATTACACCGCACTAATAAGGAGTGAATGTAATGGCGAAACGTTCAGATCAAAATAATCCAGAGCAAAAAACGCAAAATGGACATAACGCTGAGTTTTCAAATGAACTTGATCCAGTTGTTCAAGTGAAACAGCGTAATAGTAAAAAGGGACAACCTCAAAGATCAAAGCAATCAGAGTAAACCAGGTCGCAATATGACCTGGTTTTATTTTGCTATATGACAATAATGTAAGATTTCTGTAAGGTTTGTCGATAGCTGTAAGCTTACTTTTCCAGTAGAGTAGGGGAGGATTTAATTTTGGACAAGGAGTTGCATTATGGGGAACAATATTACAAACAAACGAATTGATGAGTTAGATTACATTCGTGGCTTCGCATTACTGGGGATTATTTTAGTAAATATTTTGGCGTTACTTAATATTAAAGTTCCAGACCCTAATACAGTGGATGCAAGTTATCAAAGGTTTCTATACTTATTTGTAGAAGGTCGTTTCTTCTCAATCTTTTCATTCTTATTTGGAGTAGGATTCTATATCTTCATTACAAGAGCAATTGCGAAAGGGAAGAATGGATATGTTCTATTTCTACGTCGCTTAGTTGCACTATTTATTTTTGGTTTGATTCATCAAATGTTTCAGCCTGGGGAAGCACTAGCGTTATACGCAATTTGTGGATTAGTCACTTTACCATTTTATAAAGTGAAGAAGCAGATAAATTTAATAATCGGTCTTATTCTTACGATAGTTTTTAGTATTATGGCGGCTAAGGAATTATTGCCTGTAGGTTTAATTTTATTAGGTCTTGCTGCAGGACAATACAAAGTATTTGAAAATCTTTCAGCGAAAATAAAGCAAGTCGCTATTTTTACAGGCGTTATGTTTGTTTTAAGTGTGATAGCTTTATGGTATCAATATGGGCATGTTCCTGCTGAACCATTTGTAAATATGATACTTATGACTGAGGATGGAACAATGGATGCTGCAGGTCAGTTTTTAAAAATTGGTGTTACAGTTGGACCAATTATTTCAGCTTTCTATGTAGGAGCATTAATTTTATTACTTCAGTTAAAACCAGTTCAAGCATTGTTAGCGCCACTGAAATACTATGGTCGTATGGCTTTAACAAATTATATTGGACAAACTGCAATGATTTTAATTGCAGGCAGTGTATTTAATTTTGCAGGAAACTTAACGTACATGCAGACGCTATATGTGTGTATCGCAATTTATGCAATTCAAATTATTTTCAGTGTGATTTGGATGAAAATCTTTAAAATGGGTCCATTAGAATGGATTTGGCGTGTTATTACGTATTGGACGGTAACACCTTTAAAGAAATAAAAAAAGGCTGTTCCTTTTGTGGAACAGCCTTTTTTTTATTTTCATCTTTTGTCGGTAAATCGATATTCCTTGTCGAATCGCCGATAAAATTTCAATTATCAACGAAGTTAATCAAAAAGAAAAAGCTTACCTTACAAGCGCACCTTTTTTATATTACAAAAGTGTAAGGTAAATGTAATGTTAACAAATAGCAGTTCCTCTCCAAAAGGCGCAAAATAGGTAATGGAAAAACAAGCGTAGGAGGATATATATGACGAAACCAGTTGTAGACGTGAAAAACGTTCAAAAAGTGTACGGTAAAAAAGGTGAGAACCAATCACATGCGTTAAAAGGTGTTTCATTCTCAATTCAAGAGGGTGAGTTTGTTGGTATTATGGGACCATCTGGTTCTGGTAAAACGACATTATTAAATGTAATTTCAACGCTTGATAAAGCCACGGGTGGCGTTGTTGAAATTGCGGGTACGGACATTACGAAAATGAAGCAAGGTGAGCTTTCTGATTTCCGTTCGCAAAAGTTAGGATTCATTTTCCAAGACTTCAACTTATTAGAGAACTTATCTATTTATGAGAACATTGCACTTCCACTTTCACTTCAAGGTGTTTCATCACGTAATATTGGACCGAAAGTAGAGAAGGTAGCGGATATGTTAGGGATTACAGAAATTCTTCAAAAGTATCCAACTGAAGTATCTGGTGGACAAAAGCAGCGTTCAGCGGCAGCACGTGCTCTAGTGCATGAACCAGCAATTATTTTAGGGGACGAGCCAACAGGAGCTCTTGATTCTAAAAATGCAGCGAGTTTACTTGATGCGATGACAAACTTAAATGAAGAACAAGGTGTATCTATTATGATGGTTACGCATGATCCATATAGTGCAAGTTACTGTCAGCGTATTTTATTCATTCAAGATGGTGAGCTATATAAAGAAATTCACCGCGGTGGTACGCGTGAAGAATTTTATAAAGAAATTTTAGATGTGCTTGCGGACTTAGGCACACAAAAAGCGTAAGAAGGGAGGTCTAGGGCATGTTATTTAAACTTTCCATGTCAGGGCTAAAGAGTAAGCTGAAAGATTATATTGTCTTACTTGTTGGTCTTGTCATGTCGATTTCAATTTTTTATATGTTCCAAACGTTAGCGCTGAATAAAGCATTTATCGAATCCAATTCTGTTATTAAGTCTATTGGTTTCGTATTCCAAGCAGGGTCATTTTTATTAGCAATTATAACGTTCTTCTACATTTTATATGCAAACTCTTTCTTATTATCTCTTCGTCAAAAAGAGTTTGGTATGTACATGATGTTAGGTGCAAAAAAGCATAAAGTTACATTACTTATGTTTATTGAAACGATTGTATTAGGTGCTGCGTCTCTTGCGATTGGACTTACAGTTGGTGTAGGACTTGCAGAAGGTATCGGACAGCTATTAATGAAACAATTAGAATTTGCTGGTGAAGGGTATAAAGCATTTTACCTTCCATCTATGACTGTTACTTGCATCTTCTTCTTTGCACTATTTGTATTATCAGCAATTATGAACAGTATTAAGTTATCACGTATTTCAGTACTGCAACTTGTACATGCAGATGCACAAACAGAACGTGTTGCGGTAAAAGGGAAAATGACAGGCGTAGTTGCATTCCTTGCAGTTATTTTATTAGGAATTGGCTATGCATCAATGATTTATATGGAAAAGCTAAGAGAAATGGGAATCCTTATTGCATTAATTACAACAACAGCTGGTACTTACATGCTATTTGGATCACTTCTCCCAGTTATCATTAGAAAGTTAAAGAGTAATAAAAAACGTAGTGAAAAAGGACTTAATGCTTTTACGTTTGCACAATTAAATTTCCGTATTAATAGCTTAACGAAAGTACTTGCGACGGTAGCGATGTTAGTTGCTCTTGGAGCGGGTGCAATTTCAGGTGGTATGGCGTTTAAAAATAACGTTATAAAAATGGTTGATGGTTTAGTAATCTATGATTCAGTGGTTCATAATCCAACAGCTGATGAAAAGAAAATTTTGGATGGTATTACATTTAAAGAGAAAAGTGAATATCGTTACAAAGTTGATGATAAATACGTTTACTATGTAAAAGAAGACTTAGAGAAAAATCGTCCTTTCGTAAAAGATATGGCAAATATGAAGTCAATGAAGGATTTAGTGAATACGAAAAAAGTTTCAGAGGAACTACCAGTAGGTGCAGTTTCTAGAGAAATGAATGAAAAAGATGCGAACACTAAAGAACTTCCAGAAGAATGGGATGAGGCTTTCAGAACAATCCAACCATTTTACGTATATGAGAATCATGCAATTAAAATTGTAGATCAAAAAATGTATGATACTGTAAGTGGTAAAGAAGGAATTGTATTTACAGGAAAAACAGATGATTTTGTAGCATACACAAAAGAATGGAAAAAACTTGACGAGTTGCAACTAGATAAATATAAAAATGTAAAAGCTGAAAGATTAGATAGTAAATATCAAGCTTACGACATGTTCTACGGCGTTGCGAGCGGAACAGTGTTTATGGGATTCTTCCTTGGAATTGCATTCTTAGCAATGATGGCAAGTTGTTTAATGTTTAAAATTCTTTCTGGTGCATCAAAAGATATTACGCGTTATCAAATGCTTCGTAAAATCGGTGTGCGCCGTGAATTATTAACGAAATCAATTTATAAAGAGTTATTCTTAGTATTCTTATTCCCGGCAATTGTGGGTATTGCTCACGTATTAGTTGGTATGAATATTTTCGGATTTATTTTAGTCGATCCGTACTTCCGCATTTGGGTTCCAATCGTAATTTTCGTAGTAATTTATGCGATTTATTACTTCATTACAGTTCAATTGTATAAAGGAATTGTTCTTCCGAAAGAAGATTAATAGGTAAAAAGCCGAGTGAAAGTGCTCGGCTTTTTGTATTTTCAGAAAAAATACTTTAATGTTACTGAAATATATAATATAATGTAAATAAGTAACATAATATGAAAGTATCAGCAACCGAAAAATGAAAGGAGGAATCCGATCTGTAGAAAGAAGCTGAACTTGTACTCCCCCTATTTTTTCTACCCACACCGTATTTGTACAATCATAAATTTCCAAATGAAAAATTGTCGTAAGAGTATATTGTGAAAATAATGGATAATACATGGAAATCTCATAGCGTGATAAGGTAAAATGGACAACATGATGAGAAAATTACCGTTCATAAGATGAGGAGAATACATGTATGGAAGTTGTAGAAGCATTAAAAGATATAAACCAAATTGAGGCTATGAAAAAGTATTTAAAAGAGCACTCGCAGCGAGATTATCTTTTATTTGTTATTGGAATTAACACTGGATTAAAAATCACTGAGCTACTTAGTATGAAATTTGAAGAGGTATTAAATGGAGATAAGACTGTTAAAGAGTTTTATTCTCTTCCTGTGAAAGATGAAAAATTTAAACAAGATATTTATTTAAATACAAAAGTAAAAGAAGCCCTTTTAGAGTATGTAAAATCTATTGATGCTCAAAGAGAAAACTACGTATTTCAATCTAATAAAACGACAAATTCAATCTCACGCCAACAAGCATATCGTGTTATCCATAGCGCAGCTGAAGCGGTTGGGATTGTTGGAAAGATTGGAACGAATTCAATGCGAAAAACATTTGGATTTCATGCGTACAAAAGAGGAATAGCGATTGCGCTATTGCAAAAGCATTTTCATCACGCAACTCCATCAGAAACGCTCAAGTATTTAGGAATCTCAAAAGATGAGAAGTTTAAAACAGAGATTGATGTAGATTTGTAAAAGCCGTAACTAAAAACTTTAGGAGGCGGAAAATATGAATATTAGAGAGAGTGAACTACCGGGCATTGGTTGTAAGTTTGAAGTAATCACAAAAGGTAATGAAAAAATGGTTATCGTTATTCATGATGATGGCCGAAGAGAAATGTATCATTTTGATGCGGATCACGATGAGAGTATTTCAAGCATTTCTCTTCGTGATTCTGAAGCGAGACAAATTGCGGCTATATTAGGCGGAATGGTATATAGGCCGCAAGCGCTAGACACAATTGAGATGGCTTTTGAAGGATTATCAATTGAATGGTTTAAGGTGGAGAATAATGCACCAGTAGTACAACAAACAATTGGTAGCTTACATGTCAGAAAAACATATAACGTAACGATTATTGCTATTTTGAAAAAGAATATGAAGAAATTCTTTAATCCAGGTCCAGACTCTATTATTGAAGCTGGCGATATGCTCGTATTGTCAGGCGCGAGACATGAAGTGAAAAGAATTATTAATGAATTGCTTTCAGCAGGAGGTGATTCCTAATCGATGGATACTTTAATCTTTGAAGTTGGAACTGCGTTAGTATTAGTAGCTTTTGCAGCTATCCTCGCTGCGAAGTTAAAGTTCTCGATTATTCCGTTTCTCATTATACTCGGTATGTTAGTGGGGCCTCATGCCCCAGATTTAGGACTTATCGATTTAAGGTTTATTGAAAGCGGAGAAGTTATTTCCTTCCTCGGCCGTGTTGGCGTCATATTCCTCTTATTCTATTTAGGTTTAGAATTCTCAATAAAAAAATTAATTAAATCAGGAAAGTCGATTGCTTTTGGGGGTAGTGTTCATATATCGCTTAATTTCATATTAGGTTTACTTTATGGATATGTTATGGGCTTCCCCTTATTAGAAACGTTAATTATTGCTGGAATTATTACAATCTCATCGAGTGCAATTGTTGCAAAAGTAATTGTTGATTTAAGAAGATCTGGTAATAAAGAGACTGAATTAATATTAGGAATCATTATGTTTGATGATATCTTTTTAGCTGTATATTTATCAGTCGTTTCAGGGTTAGTACTCGGTGGCGCAACATCATTTGTAGGTGCTCTTACATCGGTGTTAATCGCGGTAGGGTATATGTTACTATTCTTTGTAATCGCTAGAAAAGCTACGCCGTTTCTAAATAAAGTATTAGATATTTCGTCAAACGAAATTTTTATTATCGTAATATTCGCTATTTTATTCTTTGTAGCAGGATTTTCAGAAACAATTCATGTTGCGGAAGCGATTGGGGCTTTATTGTTAGGGCTCGTCTTTTCAGAAACAGAGCATAGTGATCGAATCGAGCATCTCGTCGTCCCGTTTCGTGATTTCTTTGGAGCTATATTTTTCTTCAGCTTCGGTTTAAGTATAGATCCGTTTTCGCTTGGAGGAGCAGTATGGTTGGCATTAGGAGCAGTTTTCATTACTCTCATCGGTAATTTTACAGCTGGAATGATTGCAGGGCGTAAAGCCGGGTTATCGCATAAGGCTTCTACGAATATCGGTTTAACACTTATATCACGTGGGGAATTCTCCATTATTGTCGCGAATCTTGGAATAGCGGGTGGCTTAATGGCAACGATTAAACCATTCTCAGCTTTATATGTTTTAATATTGGCGTCGTTAGGGCCATTATTAACGAAGGAGTCTGGGAGAATATACTCTCTACTAGACAAAATATTTAAATGGAGTGCTAAAGAAAGTGCAAAACGTAAAAAGGAAGTTGGATAGTATAAATAAGGGAAGACTGCATGAAGTTTATGCAGTCTTCCCTTATTTATATATTGTTACTGATGTCGTTTTTTGTCGGTAAGTCGATATAATTAGAAAATCGCTGATATATTTTTAAGTGGCAATCAATATAATTTCATTTACCGACATCCCATTATCTGAATTTCATCAACTATTAATCAGTTGCCTTCCTATTTAAAAACGACTACAATTTTACTGTTATATATATGAACGAAAAAAAGAGAATAGGAGGGGAGACTATGCCAAGGAAAGTATGGCTATTAGTAGCTGGGATGATTATTAATGTCACGGGTGCTTCTTTTTTATGGCCTTTTAATACAATTTACTTACATGATAGTTTAGGGAAATCTTTATCAGTAGCCGGAATGGTATTAATGATTAACTCGCTTACTGGTGTAATTGGAAACTTGCTCGGCGGTGTTTTATTTGATAAATGGGGCGGTTATAAATCAATTTTAGTAGGGATTGTCATTACACTTGTATCGATTTTAGGTCTTGTATTTTTCCATGGTTGGCCATTATATGTTGTGTGGCTAGCATTAATCGGATTCGGTTCTGGAATGGTGTTTCCATCGATGTATGCGATGGTCGGTACGATTTGGCCAGAAGGCGGGAGACGAGCGTTCAATGCAATGTATGTTGGACAAAACGTTGGGATTGCGATTGGAACAGCGTGCGGTGGATTAGTTGCGTCTTATCGTTTTGATTATATTTTCTTAGCGAACTTTATTTTATATTTTATTTTCTTCTTAATTGCGTTTATTGGATTTCGTGGTATGGAAGCAAAAAAAGAGCAAGAGGTACAAAAAGAAGCCGAAACGAAAAAAGGTTGGTCACTTACACCTGGCTTCAAAGCGCTTCTAATCGTATGTGTAGCATATGCTTTATGCTGGGTTACATACGTACAGTGGCAAGGGGCAATTGCGACTCATATGCGGGAATTAGATATTAGCCTCCGCCATTATAGTTTATTATGGACGATAAACGGAGCGATGATTGTTTGTGCGCAGCCACTTGTTAGTATGTTAATTCGCTGGATGAAGCGTTCTTTAAAACAACAAATTATGATTGGAATCGTCATTTTTGCGGCGTCATTTATTGTGTTAAGTCAAGCGCAGCAATTTACGATGTTTCTCGTTGCGATGGTGACATTAACAATTGGTGAATTATTCGTATGGCCGGCAGTTCCGACCATCGCAAATATACTTGCACCGAAAGATAAGCTAGGATTTTATCAAGGTGTTGTAAATAGCGCAGCGACTGTAGGGAAAATGTTCGGACCGGTCGTTGGCGGAGCGATTGTTGACTTATACAATATGGAAGTATTGTTTATTGCGATCATGGTAATGCTTGTAGTAGCGCTTATAGCAACGAGTATTTATGATAGACGAGTAAAAGTAGAAGAAACAGTTGAAGAAAAAATTGCAGTTTAGTTTGACGGAACATGCAACATGTTTTAGAATATATTTAAATAAATAGTAATAAAATATCCTTTGGAACAAGGGAGTTAGCTCGGCTGTCCTAAGACGAATTCGTTAGTTAGCAAGAGTAACGATTAACCGAGAAGCCCCCCGCTTCAAGTAAGCTCTTAAGAGATACTAAGTGGTGGGTAGTTCACATTAACTCATATTTGTAATAACAGTGAGAAGGAGTAGTAGTAATAGAAGCTGGTTTAGAGAGTTGACGGTCGGTGCAAGTCAATCCACGTTTCGTTATGAACTCGCCTTTGAGTTGCAGTTGTGAAATCATTAGTAGCAATTGCCGTTAATCCACGTTACGGATCTAAGCGAATGTATTTATTACATTAATTTAGGGTGGTACCGCGGGAATCTATAACCTCTCGTCCCTTTCTAGGGATGAGAGGTTTTTTGTATTTTGGGCGGTGAAAATAAATAGAATTTCAAGGAGGGTATCTCATGAGCTTTAATCATCAAGAAATTGAGAAGAAGTGGCAAGGGCATTGGGAAGAGAATAAAACATTCCGTACGCCAGATGAAACAGAAAAACCAAAATTTTATGCACTAGATATGTTCCCATATCCATCAGGTGCAGGCTTACACGTAGGTCATCCAGAAGGTTATACAGCGACAGATATTTTATCTCGTATGAAGCGTATGCAAGGATATAACGTTCTTCATCCAATGGGATGGGATGCATTCGGTCTTCCAGCAGAGCAATATGCACTTGATACTGGGAACAGCCCGGCTGAATTTACAGAGCTTAATATTAATACGTTCCGTAATCAAATTAAAGCATTAGGCTTCTCTTACGATTGGGATCGTGAAGTAAATACAACAGATCCAACCTACTACAAGTGGACACAATGGATCTTCCTAAAACTATTTGAAAAAGGTTTAGCTTACGTTGATGAAGTGCCTGTAAACTGGTGCCCAGCACTTGGTACAGTACTTGCAAACGAAGAAATCATTGACGGTAAGAGTGAGCGCGGTGGACATCCAGTTGAGCGTCGTCCGATGAGACAGTGGATGTTAAAAATTACAGCTTACGGAGATCGTCTATTAGAAGATCTAGATGAGCTTAATTGGCCAGAAAGCTTAAAAGACATGCAACGTAACTGGATCGGTCGTTCTGAAGGTGCAGAAGTACACTTCAACATCGACGGTACAGATGAGAAGTTCACAGTTTTCACAACGCGTCCTGATACACTATTTGGTGCAACATACTGTGTACTTGCTCCGGAACATGCGCTTGTTGCAGAAATTACAACACCAGAACAAAAAGAAGCTGTAGAAGCTTACATTAACTCTGTTAAAATGAAGAGTGATTTAGAGCGTACAGAACTTGCGAAAGAAAAAACTGGTGTATTCACTGGTGCTTACGCGGTTAACCCAGTAAACGGTGAGAAATTACCAATCTGGATCGCTGATTATGTTCTTGCAACTTACGGAACAGGTGCTGTAATGGCAGTTCCAGCTCACGATGAGCGTGACTATGAATTCGCATCAACGTTCAATCTTCCAATGAAGGAAGTTGTAAAAGGCGGAGACATTTCGAAAGAAGCATATACAGGTGATGGTGCGCACGTAAACTCAGCATTCCTTGATGGTTTAAATAAAGAAGAAGCAATTGTAAAAATGATTGAGTGGCTTGAAGTAACAAGCGCAGGAAATCAAAAAGTAACGTACCGTCTACGTGACTGGTTATTTAGTCGCCAACGTTACTGGGGTGAGCCAATTCCAGTAATCCACTGGGAAGATGGTACAATGACAGCTGTGAAAGAAGAAGAATTACCATTAGTTCTTCCGAAAACAGAGAATATTCGTCCTTCAGGTACAGGTGAATCACCACTTGCAAACATTGAAGAGTGGGTAAATGTTGTCGATCCTGAAACTGGTAAAAAAGGTCGTCGTGAAACAAATACAATGCCGCAATGGGCTGGTAGCTGCTGGTACTACCTACGCTACATCGATCCAAACAACAGCGAAGCACTTGTAGACCCTGAAAAAGTAAAACAATGGCTTCCGGTTGATATTTATATCGGTGGAGCAGAGCACGCTGTACTTCACTTACTATATGCTCGTTTCTGGCATAAAGTATTATATGATATCGGTGTAGTTCCAACGAAAGAACCGTTCCAACAATTATTCAACCAAGGTATGATCTTAGGTGAAAACAACGAGAAAATGAGTAAATCAAAAGGTAACGTTGTAAACCCGGATGATATCGTAGCAAGCCATGGTGCAGATACACTTCGCCTATACGAAATGTTCATGGGACCATTAGATGCTTCAATCGCTTGGTCTGAAAATGGTCTTGACGGAGCTCGTCGCTTCCTAGACCGCGTATGGCGCCTATTCATTCAAGAGAACGGTGAATTAAGTGAGAAAATTACTGATGCACCAAACAAAGATCTTGAAAAAGCTTACCACCAAACAGTGAAGAAAGTAACAGAAGACTATGCAGAGCTTCGCTTCAACACAGCGATTTCTCAAATGATGGTATTCATCAACGATGCATACAAAGCTGAAACACTTCCGAAAGAATATGTAGAAGGTTTCGTAAAAATGATTGCACCAGTTGCACCTCACATCGGGGAAGAACTATGGAGCAAACTTGGATACAGTGAAACAATCACATATGCAAGCTGGCCAACATTTGATGAGTCTAAACTTGTAGAAGATGAAGTTGAAATCGTTGTTCAAATTATGGGCAAAGTTCGCACAAAACTAACAATGAGTAAAGACGCATCAAAAGAAGAAATGGAACAACTTGCACTTGAGGCAATCAAAGAACAAATTGAAGGAAAAACAGTTCGTAAAGTAATTGTTGTTCCTGGAAAACTTGTTAACGTTGTTGCAAACTAATTAATTATTAATAAAAGCTCAGAGCGTTTATGCTCTGAGCTTTTTTGCGTGAAAAATAAGCTCAGGATCACCTTCATCTAAGTTTTCGATCATTCCACTACGCATAAATCCATTTGCTTTAAAAACTTTTTGCATATTTGTATTCGATTTGTTCGTTGAAGAAAATATTTTTTGAGTAGGAGAATGTCTTAACATATATGAGATTAATGAGCTTGCATGACCTTGTCTTCTTTTCGTTGGCGAAACAATGATTAATGAGAGGAAAGTATAACCAAAGAAATTTGTATCGTATGTTAGAAAACCAGAAATGGAATTGTCCTCTTTTGCAATGATGCAGGTTCCTTCATCAATAGCGTGTTTAATATAATCTCGTCTACTATCGTCTCCGATTACATCAACATCTATATGTAAGATTGAATCTAAATCGTCGATGGAAGCTTTTGCTACGTTCTCCAACGAAAACGCCTCCTTTGAAAAAAATCAGTTAATTCAGTTTATCATGAATGAAGAACGAAGAAAAAGGCGCGGAATTCCCATATAGACAAACACCTATTCTTCTATAGAAAATATGATAAAAAAGGTAGGTTAAATTGAACAGAAGAGGTGAAAGGAATGAAAGGGATGGACAATAATGCACCACATGGCTTCTTCGGAGGTGGATCGGATAGTTATGGACAAATGATGTTCATGGGAGGAGATGGTCAACACGGATATGGCGGAATCCCAAGTTGGATGGGAGGAGCAGCTGGAGGATTTCCGACGTCAGTGGCGGGTGTACAAACAGGATTTCCAACGTCAGTAGCTGGAGCGCAAACAGGATTTCCGGCACTAGTAGGAGGTGCACAAGGAGGAGTTCCTGTAGGTATGCCAACTACATTCCCATCTTTCGTTGGCGGTGTACAAACAGGATTTCCTGTACCTGGCGTTGGTGTTGTAGCTGGTGGGATCGGCGGATTCCCTCAAGGTGTTCACGGTCATCATGTGCATCATGAGCATCACGGCCATCACGGTCAGCATCAACACCACGGCCATCATCAGCATCATGGCCATCATCAACAACAAGTACATCATCATGGTCATCATCAAATTCATCCGCAGGCTGTCCTTTATCAAACACACCAAGGTCAACATCAACACCATGGTCACCAAGGCCAGCATCAACACCATGGTCATCATGGCCACCAAGGCCAGCATCAACACCATGGTCATCATGGCCACCAAGGCCAGCATCAACACCATGGTCATCATGGTCACCAAGGCCAGCATCAACACCACGGCCACCATCAGCAACAAGTACATCACCAAGGTCATCATCAAATTCACCCGCAGGCTGTCCTTTATCAAACTCATCAAGGTCAACACCATCACCAAGGCCAACACCATCACCAAGGCCAACATCATCACCAAGGTCAACATCATCACCAAGGTCAACATCATCACCAAGGTCAACACCATCACCAAGGTCAACACCATCACCAAGGCCAACATCATCATCAAGGCCAACATCATCATCAAGGTCAACAACAGCATCAGGGTCAACAACAATACCAACAGTATCAGCAGCAACAACAGCCTTGGGGAGGTGGAATTGGAGCAGGGACGGCAGCAGGAGCAGCAGCTGGTACTGCAGGAGCAGCTGGACACGCAGGACACGTGGGTCATTAATAGGCCAAAGGAAAAAAGACATAATAAAAAACTGCTAGGAGATCCTAGCAGTTTTTTTCCGCCTCTTGACGTTGGCGTTCAATTTCCGCACGAAGTTGTGGTTCCGGTGCTTGCCATCCTTCTGGTTTCATAATTTTGCCGTCGCCCTCGCGGAATCGAGGCTTTCCATCAGGGAATAGTTTTGCCATGTTAGCATTGTTTACAATTTCGAATCCTTTATCTGGACGTACGCCCATTTCTGCAAACGTTCCGAATGCAAAGTAAATAAGGTCAATCAGTGCATCATATTGATCTTCAACAGTCGTTGCTTCTAGAAATTCTTCTAGCTCTTCTTGCATAAAGCTAGCACGAATTTTTGCACGCTCTTCTGTTAGTTTTGTTGGAGTATTTGTCACAGGATGTCCGAATTCTTCATGCATTTTTGCAACAAGTTCGTATCCTTTATCTAAACCTTTTTCGTTTGTCATGTTGTTTCATCCTTTCTTACGTTATGCCGAATTTTATCCCGCTATTCGAGGGCAGTAAGACTCCCACCTCAAAAGTCGCAAATGCGAGGAAGTGAGGTGGGAGATAACTGCCCGTAAAAGCCCGATTGGTGAAGGCTAATAATCAGTGGGTAATGGACAAAATCCCCACTGATTAAAGTTTCACTTTATTGTAACATAAGGTAGTTATTAAATAAAAAGAACATCTTATGAGAAATAAGATGTTCGCTCGTTATTCTTCTTTCTTAATTAAAACGGATAAAATAAGATCGATGCCAAATATTCCGATGAGTAGCATTGGTATAACTACAAGTAAATAACGTGCGAAAGAAACATTTTTTAAGTATGTATGAGCAAATAAAAAGACGCCGAGAAATAAAATACCATTTAAAATAGGTTTTACTAATTTTTTAGACATAAGCTCCCCCGTAAATATCTTTTCTCTCTATATTTGGTAATGAAAAACTCCTCTCTCCGTTGTATCATGCCGGAGGGAGGAGTTCAATCATTATCATTCAATTACGCCAGAATTTGTAATGTTAACTGTGTATTTTATTGTAATGGGAACATCTTTGTACATTTTTCTCCACTCTTCTAATTTAAATGGACGATAATGTTCTTTATACCTTGCACCAAGGCCGAGTGGATCCACATTTAATGATTTAAACTGTTTAATTAGTTTGTTAGCTGTTGCATCTAATTGTTTTTCAACTGATTTTTCTATTTTTTGTGTATTCTTTTTATTGTCTAAGTTGAACTGTTTAGATAGTTCTTGAATACGCGCTTCTAGTTTGACGTGTATGAAAAATGATGGCTTTCCGTTTTTTATATTTACTTGGTAAGTTGGAACGGATCGAATGTTATTAATGATTGTGTATCCGGAGTTTGCTTTAAATTCATGTGAATCTAATCGGTGTTTTTCCAATAAGCCTTTAAAGGCAAACATATCATGATAACTAATTTTACCAATATATTTATCTCCTTTTAAAAGGCCGATACCTGTAATTTTTATTTTATCTTTATCTTTTTTGAGAATTGGTAAATAGGAATCTTGGCCTTCACGATAATATCGATAAGCTCCTAAATGTAGATTGTCAGTAGGTAAAGGGCCTGTTTGCATATTATGGTCTAACATTTTCTTTATATAAATGGCAACGTTAGATGATGTTGTATATTTACCTTTTAGTAAGTCCATCCCAGTTCCTTCTAATAGACCGACATACATTGAGTTCCCGATGTTCACATCTCGAATTAATGTGTCAAAGGAAGTAGATAATCCTTTTTTAGCAATTCTTGTAGTAAATAGAGCAACACGCATTTGTCCGCTGGCAAATGGTTGAGAAGACTCTAAAGATGTGTCTGCTTTTACTTGTTTTACTGCGTTTCCTACTCCTTCAAAGACTTGAACTTTATTACCTTTTTTCTGTATAGGACAAACGAATGTGACTTTTACTTTATTATCTTTTGCTGTATCAAAAACAGTCCCTTGAATTAGGTTGACATCATCGATAATATTTTTTTGTAAGCAACCAGTTAGACTGAAGATGCTAATACAAGAAAGAAGAATTAATTTTCTTTTGATTTTTTCCATTTTCTTTTCACCCACACAATAATAAATAGAATTGGGATGTATATGTAAATAAGCCAAAAACTAACTTTTGATGCATTACTAATAAAATTATTAATATCATGTCTGTTCGTTAATAGCTCTGAAACAATGAGGGTAATGAGCAAAAAAGTAATTAAAACACCTCTTTGTTTTACACGAAATACTTCGTGTGTTCCTCTTGTCGCAGCCCATAAAGGAAGAATGAAGCTTGTAACAATAACGAGAGCGTAAGCTGAGATTGCAATGTACTCTAGCCTTTCTATGAAAGGAAGTTGGATTACTTGGGTCATGGAAAGTTGTGACCATATTGTTTTTGATAATTGTTTTTCACTAAAAAAAGAAAAGGCTAAAAGTGTACTAAATAAATATAGAAGGTTTGAGAATAGTGCTCCGTATTGAGCGGATTTATGAGATTGCTTAGGATTTTTCACAAATGGATAAATCATAAGATAAATCTCAAACCCTGTCATACTGTAGATTGACAGCTGGGCGGCTTTTAAAATATCTGAAAAAGAATGTGTGAAAATAGGTAGTAAATTAGGCCAATGTGAGTATTTCAAAACGAATAGGCTAAGAAATAAATATCCCAATGTACCACCAACAGAGATGACGCAAATACCAGTAATTACACGAAATCCAGAAGAAATAATGTAATAGCTAACTAAGCATAAAAAGAGTGTTAACATCCAAGTTGAAGCGGTAGGAAACATCCACACTTGAATAATTTCAACGTATGTTCGAATGACAGAAATGCTGACGGTTAAAAAATAGGCTATAAAGATGAGATTAATGCCGTTTCCTAGCCATTTTCCAAACGTTTGTCGCTGTAAATCAATTAAATTTCCGTTTGTTTCTTTTAACAAGAAATACATCATCCATAGGAGAATATGAATGATGATTCCTGTGATGAGAACTCCTATCCAACCGTCATATCCAGCAGCCTTAGCAATAATACGGGCAAACCCAAGGACGCCGGCACCAAATTGTGCACCGTGAATTAAAAAGAAAACGAAGACGGGTGATATTTGGTGTTCTGCTTTAATTTTACTCATCGATGCACCTCATTTCTTAATCATCAAAATCTGACGTATGTTTCGTAGAAATTCCATTAGTTGCTTTTTTTACGTGTTGCGGTCTTGCTTGAACATCTCGAGTATCAATCATTGTTAATGGAAAACGAATCCAAGAATCTTTAAAGGATTGTTGTCTCGTTGGATAAAAGAGAGCGTACGGTTTACGTAAAGAAGTAAGTCTAAACAAATGGGTAAATAAAAAGATAAATCCAAGAGATATACCGAAGAGCCCACCTATTTCTGCAAATGCGAGAAATGGGAAACGTAGTAAACGAACGGCGTTACCCATTTTATAAATGGGCGTAATAAAGGAAGCTAACGCTGATAAGGCAACGATAATTAATAAAATATTACTCGTTAAACCAGCTTGTACAGATGCTTGCCCGATTACGATACCGCCTACAATACCGAGCGTTTGTCCGACCTTCATAGGTAATCGAGCGCCAGCTTCTCTTAATAAATCAATCGCAAGTTCCAAGAAAAGTGCTTCTATTAAAGGGGGAAATGGTACTTGAGCCCTTGATAAAATCAATGTTTCAAGTAAGTCACTCGGAACTAATTCATAATGATAATTCAAAACTGCAACGTATAATGGAGTTGCACAAATTGAGAATAGAACAGCAATCAATCTTAAAATCCTTGAGAATGTAGCGTACAGCCAAGAAACGTTATAGTCTTCTGGCGAAATGAAAAAATCGAAATATGATACAGGTGTTAATAGGACACTCGGAGAACCATCAACAAAAATAGCTATTTTCCCATCAATAAGTGCTTTTGTGACTCTATCAGTGCGTTCTGTATTTATATAGAGAGGGAAAATTGATTTTTCACCCATTAATTCTTGTATATAAGCACTATCATTAATTTGATCATATTCAAGAGCGCGTAATGATTCCTCTAGAAAATCTACATTATCTTTTTCAGCTAGGTTGTCTAAATACATCATGACAACCTTTGTTTTTGAAAACTCTCCGATAATCATCTCTTTTGTGTGTAAATCTAAAACAGGAAGACGTTTTCGTACTAAATTAATATTCGTATCAATATCTTCTACGAATCCTTCTTGTGGCCCGATAACGGTTGATTCATTTAATGGAGGAGTTGGTGCACGATAATTATCAATTGCAATGTTTGCAAGCATACATTTTTGATCTTGTTGATTCAATTGAATAATCGCATGTCCCTTTAAAACCATGTCCTCAATTTTTTGTAAGTCGTTCGTAATCGTTATACCACTCATTGGAATATGTTCTTTTAATTCTTCTAATGGAGCGCAAGGACGTTCCATTAGAGTAGGCATTAAATACTTTTGCAATTTCTCACCGTCAAGTGAAGGGCGATAGTAAGAAATCCAATAAGGCATCGTTTCATCGTCAGATGTATGGTAATTAACAAAATCACTAGACTGTTTCAGCTTCTTTATTAAATCTTGTAGAGAATGAATATGGTCACTTTCTGGTTTGCTAAAGTCATAAATGCTGTTACTACCTGAGCTTTGTTTTTTGTTTTGAGAATTATCATCTTGCTTAGAATTTTGCTGTTTGTTTTGAGAATTATCATCTTGCTTAGAATTTTGCTGTTTGCTTTGAGAATTATCATCT
>NZ_JBIYCW010000014.1:0-148082 GCF_044908115.1 Bacillus sp. RC51
GCAACAGGAGCAACAGGAGCAACAGGAGCAACAGGAGCAACAGGAGCAACAGGAGCAACAGGAGCAACAGGAGCAACAGGAGCAACAGGAGCAACGGGAGCAACAGGAGCAACGGGAGCAACAGGAGCAACGGGAGCAACAGGTGGCGGAGCTATTATTCCGTTTGCTTCAGGTACAACACCATCTGCGTTAGTTAACGCATTAGTAGCTAATACAGGAACTCTTCTTGGATTTGGATTTAGTCAGCCTGGAGTTGCTTTAACTGGTGGAACAAGTATCACATTAGCGTTAGGGATAGGTGATTATGCATTTGTAGCACCACGCGCAGGGACTATTACGTCATTGGCTGGCTTCTTTAGTGCAACAGCTGCATTAGCTCCATTATCACCTGTTCAAGTGCAGATACAAATATTAACTGCACCAGCAGCAAGTAATACGTTTACAGTACAAGGAGCACCTTTATTATTAACACCAGCATTTGCTATAATAGCTATTTTGGACACAGCATCAGGTATCATACCTGAAGCAATTCCGGTAGCCGCTGGGGATAAAGTATTATTATATGTTTCATTAACAGCTGCTAGTCCAATAGCTGCAGTTGCTGGATTTGTAAGTGCAGGTATTAATATCGTCTAACTTGTTACAATGTTTGTTTGAAATTTAAACAGGCATTTGTATATAGCCCCACCTAATTTTATTAGGTGGGGCTATATTTTTTTGAAAGATAGGTAATAAACCAATTGGGAAATTACTCTTTATTAAGTTGGTATATAAGAAAAAACAAAATTTATGATTTACACTTTATTGTTTATGGAATAAGTTATATGGTTTGAAAAATTACATAGAAACAAAAAAGATGAATTCTATTAAAAACAGAATTCATCCATTAAATAAACTATATACTAGTGGGTTAAATTGTTAATCATGAGCGGTGAAATGTCATTGCTCAAATTAGTAATAAACTATTTATTTTTATTACAGTTACATCCCTTTTTCTTTACATAGCCTTGATCGGCTAAATCTCTTTGTGACTGGGAATCGGAAGATTGAGAGTTCGAAGATTGAGAGGATGCTGAAGAGCTACTATTTTTATTATTAGAGTAGTTTTTTCGATAGTTATAATTACTCATAGTACTATCACCTCCAATTAAATATATAAATATTATATGTATGTACTCTATTAATTGTTACGATAAAAAATCTCCTTGGTATTTTCCGAGGAGATAAATGGTGGTTCTATTAAAATGATACTAATTAATACCCCCAGTATAGAGGGAAGTAATAAGAATCTTGGTAATATAGATTTTGTTGCTGAGTAGGGGGCTGAGTTGACTGATTTATCATGTCGCGGTTTTGATTACAGTTTGCGGGAGGACCAATTACCGTAGTGGATTGAATTGGGGATACTGCTTGTTTCCATTGTTGTTCATTGAGGCAATAAGTATGAGCCATCATATTAGCAGGAGTTAATCTTAAAATATCAGAACCAAAAATAACTTCTGGGGTTGGGGCATTGAATATAGCTAATAAATGAGTATTATCTGCTGAAGCAATTTCATAATGCCACCACGCTTGTGGAATGTTGGCAACTTGCCCTGGTTTTATCGGTAAGTTTAATATCTGATTCGTAAATGGATTAAGTAAAGAAACAACAGCAGATCCTGAAATACAGTAAACAAGTTCAGCTGCATTTTGATGAATATGTGGTTCTACAACATTCCCTGTACTTAAATAAATATCTAATAAAGAAGTATTTTCTAAAGTATTTAATTGTTTAATGCCAAGTACGTTTATATAATTTTGGGCATCTTTCTTAAAAAAATTACTTTTACTTAAATCATGAGTGAAATTAGTTGAGGGGGAAGTGTAGTCGATATTAGAAGTCAATTGTATTACCCGCCTTTCTATAGGTAAGTATGGATACAACTTTAGGATATGTGCCTAGTGTTAGTTATGTGCATTTGTCTGTATCATAATAAATTCACCTGTTTTATAAATAATATAGGTTGTAAATCTGTAGTATAAGCCGTAATAGTATTTTCGAATAGTTCATACGATACTAAATTGTGGAAGGCGATTGGATCTGTAGTTAATAAATTGTTATTCACAATTATATCATTCATTATTTTATAAGATATTGCTTGAACATCTACAGTTCTACTATTCAATAAATAAAAAATACCATTATCTTTTAATGTTTTTGCTGATTGCGTTTGAATGATAATTGTTTGTTCAGTATCATTCATATTTATTTTAGTTTTTAAATTGTTATTAAAATGGCTATTTTCAAGAGCGATATTATCTTCGAAATAGTTTATAGTTGGTTTGTATAATTGATGAATCATTCCAAGAATTTTATAGCAATCTAGCACACTTGCAGTGGTGATACATATTCGTGAAACACTTGATACGTTTTGAGATTCTTGTAGTTGTGAGTAAGCAGAGTAAATAGGGCTGAGTTCATAACTTATTTCAAATGACAGGGTAGTATCATAAAAAGAAAGTATGCCTTTTCTTAAATTCGTTATATTGTTTTGAATGTGTGGCGCATATTCCGTTAGAAGATTATGTATTTTTTTATATCTTTCCTTATGTAGATATTGAAAAGAAAGGTTTTCTAATTCATTCTGGATTGAATATAAACCGAATCTCTCTGCAAGTGGTGCAAAGAGTGTTAGTGTTTCATTTGCATAAGCTACTTGTTTTGCAGGCTTTTTAACACTCAATGTTTTTATGTTATGAAGGCGGTCTATAACTTTTATAATGCTAACACGTATATCTGTTTGAGAGGCCAGTAATAACTTTTTAAAATTAATTGCTTCGTATAATGCTTTCTTTTGACCACATTGTTTTTTAACTTTTGTTAATCCATCTACAATATATTGAACGTTCGCACCAAAATATAACTTAACTTCTTCTAGAGAATGCTCTGTATCTTCTACAACATCGTGTAATAACGCAGCAACTAATGTTGTGACGTCAGCTTTATAATTTAGTAATATTTCTGTAACCGCGAAAGGATGAATGATGTATGGTTCTCCAGTTTGACGGTATTGTCCATCGTGTGCTTGCTCTGCAAACTTTATAGCTTTTTTAAATAGTGTTAATTCCTCAGATTGAAGATAATTCGCCTTTCGTAATAATACCTTGCACATATATATCCATCCTTTAAAATTATTTTTAATAATAATTCTATATAATATGATAAAGACCTTTTGAAATTGTAATTATTGTTTAAAAAAATAAAGTATATTGAGATTAAACTATATTCGTATTCGTATTCGTATTCGTATTCGTATTCGTATTCGCATTCATATTTTGGATTGATGGAAAAAGTAATGAACGTGTTAATTTAAAATTATATCAATCAATAATAAGGAGTGAATGTTCATGTCATTTAGTGAAATGATTAGAAATGAAGTGCTCAGCTGGGCGGGTGTTTCTGAAAAACCTCATCGATTTGGTGGTATTGAAATAAATTATGGTAAGAAAGAACTTGGTCATCTTCATGGTGAAAAGTTAGTTGATTTACCATTTCCGAAGGTAAAGCGAGATGAATTAGTGAATGAAGGGTTAGTGAAACCACATCACGTATTACCTGAATCAGGATGGATAAGTTATTATATAAAGAGTGAAGAGGATATTCCATTCGCAATTGAGTTATTTCGTATGCAATATGACCGAATACAAAAAAGAAATAAAGTAGATAAATAAAAATTTATTTTTATGTCACATCCCTCCTAAATCGTTCGTCTTGTATGTAGAACGATAAGGAGGGATTTTATTATGAATACATTTGATGTAGCAATTGTTGGTGGTGGGCTTGCTGGGTTAACAGCATCTATATATTTAGCGAAATCTGGAAGGAAAGTTATTGTATTGGAAAAATCCAGTCGCTTTGGTGGTCGGGGGATGACTATAAATAAAAATGGCATTTGCATGAATCTTGGTGCACATGCTTTATACAGAGGAGGAGCAGCATTTTTAACTTTTAATGAGTTAGGTTTGAATCTTCCAGGTGGAATGCCATCTACAAAAGCACATGGAATATGGAAAGGGGATGTATTTACCATTCCAACAGATTTTCGCTCCATTTTATCAACACCGTTACTTTCATGGTCTGCAAAAGTACAATTCTCTCGTCTTATGATTCATTTAGGGAAATTAGATGTAGGAGAAGTTCAAAAAATGAGTTTATCTACATGGGCAGAAAATGAAATAAAAGATCCGATGGTTCGAAATATATTTTATGCGCTATGCCGAACAACAACATATACGTTTGCTCCTACAATACAATTAGCATCATCTGTACTAACGCAAATACAGCTTTCAATAAAAGAAGGAGTATTTTATGTAGATGGTGGTTGGGAGACGATAATAACAAAATTAAGAGATATAGCGAATAATGTTGGGGTGCAATTTCAGGCTAGTAAGCATGTATTGGAAGTAGAAAATTGTGAAGGTATACAAAAAATTCGTTGTTCGGATGATGAAGTATTTAAAGTTAATGCAGTTGTCGTGACGATTCCACCGAAAGAAGCTTGTAAAATAATAAAAGGTGCAGAAGGAACAAGTTTGTGTAGATGGAGTGAACAATCGGTAGGGGTTACCGTCGCTGCATTAGATATTGGTTTAAGACGCTTAACCAATCCTACACATCAATTTGCATTAGGGTTAGATCAACCTATATTTTTCACGAATCAATCAAGAGCAGCCAAATTAAGTGAAGATGGAGCAATTGTAGTGAGTTTAATTAAGTACCATAATCCTATGCTAGAGATAAATCATTTTCATGATGATCAAGAACAGTTAGAAAATACGATGGAGTTGCTACATCCTAATTGGAAAAGAGAAGTTGTTGCAAAGCAATATTTACCGAAAATAACGGTAGTACATGATTTTCCTCATATTGACCGTGTTGAAAAACCGGGCCCTAATATACCTGAAATGCCAGGTGTTTACGTTGCAGGGGATTGGGCTGGGCATGATGAAATATTAGCTGATGCTGCGGTAGCAAGCGGGAAACGTGCAGCGTTACACATTTTAAAGAAATTTGAAAGTGAGGCAGTTCATCATGGAAACGGAGCAGTTATATGAAGCGTATCAACCATTATTATTTTCGTTAGCATATAGAATCCTTGGGAGTGTTATGGATGCTGAAGATATCGTCCATGACGTATTTATATCGTTTAATAATATGGAGGACGTTCAATCTATAGAAAATATGAAAGCATATTTGTGTAAAGTGGCGACAAATCGTTCAATTGATACATTACGTTCGGCAGCGCATAAACGTAATGTATATGTAGGGATGTGGTTACCAGAGCCATTTGTGGAAGAGTCTGATGAGCCAGTAGAGTCATTTGTAATGAAAGAATCAATTTCTACGGCATATTTATTACTTTTACAACAATTGTCTGAGGTAGAAAGGGTTGTTTTCATATTAAGAGAGGTTTTCAGTTATGACTACGAGGAAATAGCTTCAATTGTTGATAAGAGTAGTGTGAATTGCCGGAAGATCTTTCAACGCGCACGAAAAAGTATTTTAGATAAGCCGAAGCAATCAACATTAAGTACGAAGAAAATGGCTGCCTACGTGGAAAAGTTTGTATCATCATTACAGTGTGGGGATACGCAAGGCATGTTAGAAGTATTAAAAACAGATGCGATATTTAAAGCAGATGGTGGTGGTAAAGTTACAACTGCAATTAATCCGATTTATTCTGCAGATAAAATTATACGTTTGTTCTTTGGAATTGCAAAACGATTGCCAGAAAAGTATAGTGTTGATTTCAAAATAGTAAATGGTGCACCAGGCGTTATAGTTACAATAAATAATAAAGTGACGTATGTACTTTCATTCATATTTGAGGATGAGAAAATTTCAAACATTTATATGATGGTTAATCCTGAAAAACTTATGCACTTAAATGTAATAGTATAAAAAAGACGCATTTCTTTAGAAGTGCGTCTTTTTTTTATTTTTCTAACATTTCAAGAGGTACATCTTTTTCGCCGGCTACCTCGAATTTAATTTCCCCGTCTTCTTCATAAATGCGTTTAATAATCGGTATAGTTATCATTAGTTTTTTATGCTGTTTACGTCTTCTAGCAGCATCTAAGTTAATCACGTTCATGTGTAAGCATCCTTTCTTACAGAAATATATAAACAAAAGAAAATGCGTCCGAAAAGGGCGCTTAGTTGAATTAGAAATACCGATTCATTTAAATGGGGTTTAGATTATCTTATAATTGAAAACTGATTGTAAAATAATGTGAATTAAATAATTGCACGTAGAAATTAACTTTACCAAAAAACGAAACAATATGCTATAAAAAATTTTAATTCTTTGTCGTATAACAGGAAAAAGGTGTGCATTTCGCATATAATGAAAAGTAGACGGGCATCATGTACTTTTTCATCATATTGCTTGGAAAGGCGATGGAGAAAATGAATACTCTAGATTCATTATTATTGCAACTTGAACAATATGGAGAAGAGCATGATCGACATAAAGAAAAAAGAGAAGAAAAATTAAGAAATATTTCTCGTGAAATGGGGCAGTTTTTATCAGTATTAGTAAAGGGCTGCAATGCAAAAAAAATTTTAGAAATTGGAACTTCAAATGGCTATTCTACATTGTGGCTAGCAAATGCGGTAGAAGAAACAAATGGAAATGTTATAACTGTAGAACTTTCTTCAGAACGGGTTGGAGAGGCACTTGGAAATTTTGAAAGGGCAAATCTTACACAGAGAATCGATATTCATAATCAAGAGGCTGGGGCATTTTTAGATTCGCAAGTAGATCGTTCATTTGATTTTATTTTCCTAGATTCAGAGCGCACGCAATACATGTGGTGGTGGGAACATATAAAACGTATTTTAGAGCCAAAAGGTTTTCTTGTAATTGATAATGCAACTTCTCATGCGGGGGAATTAGCTGGATTTATAAAGATGATTGAAGAAGACGTTACGTTTGAAACCGTGTTATTAGCTTTTCAAAAGGGAGCATTTGTTGCGCGGAAGAATAATTAGAAGTGGACCTAATATAATTATCACATTGAAAGATAGTATATGTCAAAAGATAGAGCATTGTATGAATTTAAGAAGGTAACTAAATGGAATTTCAAATTAATAGTCAGTGGTGATAAGTAAGGTAAGCTATGAAGAATCCGTCTTCAGTATGTTGTTCTCTAGGTCTTAAGTCTGAGGAAAATAATGACGAGAACAGGTATACTTATACTATGAAACAGGGAATGACTGCATAAGCAGGTATTTCTTGAAAAATCGATTTCAAGCAAGCAAAAATGTATATGAAATACGATATATTAGATGAAATATAGTGCACATAAATTCGCACATATAAATAAAGGAGCGATTTTGTTGACTGAACTCGAGAAAAAAGAACCTGTATCGATTGTGAAAGATAATAATGTAGAAGTAGTAGTGGATACAGTAATAAAAGATGCAGAACTTGAAGAACTGAATAAAGAAGCAGATCTTTATGTACAAAAGTTAAATAGCGAGCAAAATACAGATTTATCAAAAGTATTGTCGCAGCTTGGAGACTTAGGGGATAAAGAGCAACAAGCGGCAGGACAAACGCTATCAGCTTTAAAACGTCCTGTGACAGCGATGATGAATGGAAAGAATGAAGAAATTCCAAATACATTGTTAGAATTACGAAAAGTGGTATCAGAACTTGATCCAAACTCATTAAAAGCAACTGGTATGAAGAAACTTATGTTTAAAGTGTTTAAGAAAAATCCGCTTGAAAATTACGTGCATAAATATCAATCTATAGATAAGCAAATCGAGGAGATTATAAGATCACTTCTCATTGGCCGTGATAACTTGCAAGAGGATACGGTTGGTCTTGAAATGTTAAAAGAGCAATCACACGATAAAATTCACGCTCTTGATAAACAAGTATACTTAGGAAGAAAACTTGCTGGTATGCTTGAAGCTGAGAAACAAAATCCAGAACGTCAAAGGGATATTCCGTTAATAAATGATGCATTAGAAAAGATACTTGTGCGTACTCGTAATATGCAACAAGCAAAAAGTGTATTATTACAATCTATCGCATCTGTAGACATCATTAAGAAAAATAATGAAAAGCTATCAGAGGCAATTCGTAATGCAATTACGATGACGCAAAACGTTGTAACGGTTTCAGCTGCAATTCAGCTCGCATTAACAAATCAACGTAAAACAATTGATGCTGTTAATGCAACAAATGAAGCGATTGAATCAATGGTATTAAGCAATTCACAAGCATTAAAACAAAATACAGAAGAAACAACAAAACTCCTAGAAAATCCTGCAATTAGCATGGATAAATTACGTGAATCATTCCAAAATGTATTTGCCGCTATTGAAGCATCTGAGAAATCGTCAGAACGTATTATTGAGTCTAGTAAGAAATTTGTAATTGAACTAGATACATTTAATGATGAGATGAAGCAGAAACTCATTCAGCGTCCAAGGAAATAACAGACTTTTAGAGGAGGTGAAAAAATGAGTTTCATTCAAGGAGTATTATTACTATTAGGATCATTACTTTTAATCGCATTTACTGTCGTTGTTTTAGTTGTATACTTCGGACGTAAACTTTATTTTTCATGGACGAAACCATATAAGAGAGCACAAGATTCCATTGAGAAATTATCAAACAAATCGACACCGTTTTTACAAGAGTTTACGCAACATCCACTCTTTTATCGCTGGATTCGTACGGAAGGAAAGAAAGAACAACATACATTGAATACTCTTTTCTGTACATCAGGTCAACGTACGAGAGAACAAGTATTTTCAATGTTACCGAAAGAAAAACAGAAAAAAGTGCATGTAATGGCAAAAACAACGAAAAAGCTTACAAATGAAGATATCGATGTGGCCGCGATGAAAGTGAAAGATTTCTTAAGACAAGAAACGCAGCAAACTGTAAAACCGACAGACTTATCGTTTTATAAATTGTATTTCTATGATCGATATCCAGATGCATTAAATACAATTCAAGCATATAAACGCTCGATTAATCCTTCACTACAAAGAACAGTTGATGACATTACAATTTCAGTATTAAATGCATTGCCGTACTATCAAGAACAACGCATGTTTGAACAACAACATAAACTTGAAACGTTCTTAATGAAAGATTTAACAGCGATGTTATCATTAGTGGTACAATTACCACCATCACAACGTCCTGAAAAAGAAGAAGAACTAAAAATATACTTGCAAAATTTCCAAAAAGAAATGGAAGTAGTAGAGCGTGATATTCGCGACTCCATTGATCATGATTTGAATGTGAAGATGAGAGCAGCGACTGAGAAGTTTAAGAATAAATAAAAAAGGCGCCTTAAAAGCTAAGTATTTCTCAGCTTTAAGGCGTTTTTTTTGAGATTTTATTTTGCCTTAACGGTAGTAAAACTAGAAGGAATGCTTTCATTATGCAATCGATCAACTGCAGTTACCACATACGTATACGTTTCTCCAGAAATAGCCGTTTTATCTACGTAAATTTCTCCAAGTTTTGTTTTTCTTACAGTAGTAAGTAAATGTTTTGGGTTTTGTATATCCACTTCATTTTTTCCATTCACACGGTAAATGGCGTAATAAGAAGAGTCATTATCTCTATTGTCAATTATTCCTACGGCAATACCTTCATCTCTTGGAATGGCACCTTTTAAAGTAGGTTGTTTTGGCGGATCATGATCAAGCCAAGGCATAGGTGGAATTAATGCAGGGTGTTTATATATGTCTTTTGAGAGTCTATCTTTAATTCCAAGTGGATTGTTATTTATATCTTTTAAACTGAAATGCATACTACCCTTTATTTGTGGATATTGATGGTTTAAAGCGATTTGCTTTGGATATTCTTCTGGCTCAGACCAAGCAGGCACAGAGTTGTTATTTATTTTATAAGCCGCTTGACCGATGTATAGGTGAATCGGTTTGTTATTTGTTTCTTTTACCCACCAATCTACTAATATATCATATGCAGCAGGTGTGAAACCTATATTCCAATATATTTGAGGTGTAATGTAGTCAATGTACCCTTTTTGTATCCACTCACGTGTGTCAGCATAAAGGTCATCGTAGTTTCTTTGACCTGCGGTTGTATTAGAGCCAGTTGGATCGTCAGCTATATTTCGCCATACGCCAAATGGACTAATGCCAAATTTCACGTATGATTTTTCTTGTTTTATAGCAGTATTTAAACCTTTTATGAGTTCATTTACATTATTGCGACGCCAATCTTCGATAGTTGAAAAATTCCCATTATTATATGATTCAAATGTTTTTTGATCAGGAAATTCTTCGCCAACTACTTTATAAGGATAAAAATAATCGTCCATATGAATTGCATCAACATCATAATTTTTTACGATTTCTAAAGCGCTTTCCGTTATAAAGTTTTTCACATCTGGAATACCAGGGTTGTAATATAGCTTCCCGCCGTAAGGTACAACCCAATCGGGATGCTGTTTTGCAGGGTGATTATCCGATAATCGATTTATATCAGTGTGATTCATCGTTATTCGGTATGGATTAATCCATGCGTGGAATTCGATATTTCTTTTATGTGCTTCTTCAATCATAAATGCGAGTGGGTCGTATCCAGGGTCTTTTCCTTGTGTACCCGTAATGTATTCAGACCAAGGACCGTAATTTGAAGGATAGAAAGCATCAGCAGTCGGTTTAATTTGTACAACGACTGCATTCATACCAGTGTTTTTTACATCGTCTAATAGTCTTATAAATTCTTGTTTCTGCTTTTCAATAGGTAAGCCAGTTTTTGAAGGCCAATCAATATTGAGAACAGATGCTAGCCATACAGCCCGTAATTCATGTTTTTTGTAAGTAGTATTTACTTCAGCATAAGTAGAGTGAGGGGAAATGAAAGAGAAAGGAATAAAAAAGATGACGGTACAACATATCATTAATAAACGTTTAACAATCATTTATACGCCTCCCTATCATATGATTATCTAATATATTATTTGAGGCGGGGTTGGCCTTGCAATAGAGAAAATTGCATATTGAAACATTAATTTAATAGGAAAAATATTTTTAGTGAAATTTACTTTCAGTATAACTAAATCGTTTCATTTCTTCATATGCTTGTTAGTAAAGTGAAACTTTCTTTCATTTGAAGGAAACAATTTATAAGTATAGGAGGATTCAATAATGAAAGTTTTATTCGTTTGTTCTGGAGGAATGTCCAGCGCAATTGTTGTAAACGCTTTAAAAAAAGAAGCAGAGAAAAAAGGTATGAACATGGAAGTGCATGCTATTGGAACAAGTGAGGTGGAGGAAGAAGTAAAGAATGGTTGGGATGTTGTAATGGTTGCACCTCAAGTTAGACATCGATTTGACGCTGTAAAAAAACTTACAGAACAAGAATCTATTCCGTGCGGTATTATTCCGCCGCAAGCATACACGCCGCTTGGTGGTCTGATTTTGTTAAAAACTGTAAATGGATTAATTAGTTAGGGGGAAGCGTTATGAATAAGTTTGTCACGTTTCTTGATAAAAACTTATCTGGACCGATGGCAAGGCTTTCTGAACAGAGGCATTTACAAGCAATCCGTGATGGAGTTATTTCGGCGTTACCATTTATTATCGTAGGGAGTTTCTTTTTAATAGTAGCATTTCCACCATTACCGAAAGATAGTTTCATATCAGTTTGGGCATTGAAAAATCAAACAAGTATATTAATACCATATCGTTTAACGATGTTTATTATGTCTTTATATATAGCATTTGGAATAGGATACAATTTAGCGAAAAGTTATAAGTTAGATGCTTTATCAGGGGCGCAGTTAGCAGTATGCGCACTACTTTTAACATTGACGCCTGAATTAATCGATAAAAAAGGATTTATGCTTCCGATGACAAATCTCGGGGGGCATGGATTATTCGTAACGATGATCGTATCTATTTTATCAGTAGAGATTTTAAGATTTTGTAAGAAGAAAAATGTAATGATTAGAATGCCAGAACAAGTACCGCCGTCTGTTTCACGTTCGTTTGAAGCACTTATACCTGCTGCATTCGTTATTATTTTAATGAGTTTAGTAACTGTCGTTTTTAGTATTGATTTACATCATGTAGTTGATAAATTAGCGGCACCGTTAGTAAAAGCTGGTGATAGTTACTTCGGTGTAATCATTCCAGTATTTTTAATTACATTTTTTTGGTCATTCGGAATCCATGGTGTGTCGGTTGTTGGAACTGTTGCCAGGCCATTATGGGAAGTATATTTAGGGAAAAATGGTGAAGCAGTTGCTAGTGGAGCAAACCAGTTGCCATTCATTTCACCAGAACCATTATACCAATGGTTTATATGGATTGGTGGTTCTGGTGCGACGTTAGGACTTGTATTAGCTATGATTGTATTTGGTCGATCAAAATATTCGAAAGCATTATCAAGAACTTGTATTGTGCCTGGTATCTTTAATATTAATGAACCTGTTATTTTTGGATTGCCGATTGTACTAAATCCAATTTTAATTATCCCGTTTATCATTACACCACTCGTAACAGCAACTGTTGCATATTCAGCAACTGCGATGGGATTTGTAACGCCAACACATATTATGCCGCCGTGGACATTACCAGCTCCAATTGGCGCGTATTTAGCCACAGGTGGAGATTGGCGTGCAGTAGTATTAGTTTTTATAAATATAGCAATATCATTCCTTATTTACCTACCATTCTTTAAAATGTATGACAAAAATATGCTTGAAATTGAAAAGAATGGTGACGGGGAATCTGTTAGCCCTTAAGTTTTATACTGTTATTTTGAGTGATAGACTTTTTGTCTATCACTTCTTTCATATTAAATCGAGAGAGGTGAAATGGAATGAATATAAAATTTAGTTATAAAGGTGTATTTATATTATTGTTTGGAGTAATATGTGCAAATTTACTCTTAGTACCTTTATTAAGAATGCTAAATCTACCACAAATGCATAGTATATGGATCGTTACAAGCATTGCGGCAAGTGTTTTGCTTACGATCGTTGTTTCTTTCATTGATGGCACAGTTGTATCGAAAGTCCAGTTGTTTATTAGATTTATATTGTTTTCTGTAGGTTGTACGTTGTTTACTTACATAATTGTTTTTTAGTGAATAGGGGGCATGCATTTTATGTATATTGCAGGAATAATGTCCGGTACATCGTTAGATGGAATAGATGTAGCGCTCGTTCATATAGAAGGGAACGGTGTAGATTCTAAGGTCGAACTCATCCATTTTACTACTGTTCCATTTTGCAATGATATAAAAAATGAGATACAACATGCATTATCAATAGAGAATTCAAATGTGCAACTAATATGTAGTTTAAATTTCAAACTTGGTTTATGTTTCGCCAATGCTGTAAAGGAAGTTTGTAAACAGGCTGATTTGTCGCTAAAACAATTAGATTTAATAGGTTCTCACGGACAAACGATTTATCATCAACCAGCACCAGAAGGTAATATTATTTCTTCAACATTTCAAATTGGGGAACCAGCAGTTATAGCGTATGAAACGAACACTTCGGTTATCTCTAATTTTCGAACGATGGATATGGCAGCAGGGGGACAAGGTGCACCACTTGTGCCATATTCAGAGGTCATTTTGTATCGTCATCAAACTAAAAATAGATTACTACAAAATATTGGCGGGATCGGTAATGTTACAGTAATACCAAGTCATCTAAGTGATAAGAGCGTTATTGCTTTTGATACTGGCCCAGGAAATATGGTAATCGATGATGTATGTCAAAGATTATTTCAGTTGCCATATGATCAAAATGGTAGGATTGCAAAACAAGGAGTAGTTGTAGATGAAATTTTGACATATTGTATGAACCATCCATTTTTGAAAATGAATCCACCGAAATCAACTGGTAGAGAACAGTTTGGAGAAGAGTTTGTAAGTGAATTATTGAAGCGGTTTGAAAAGCATGGTAAAGAAAATCTTTTGACGACTGTCACGATGTTTACAGCAAGTTCAATTGTTCATCATTATAAGGAGTTTATTCTGCCGTATTATGAAATCGATGAAGTAATTTTAGGTGGTGGGGGCAGTTATAATCGTACACTTGTTGAAATGATACGAAATGGATTGAAGGAAGAAAAGTGCGCGATATTCATTCAAGAAGATATAGGCTATTCTTCAGAGGCGAAAGAAGCAATCGCCTTTGCGATTTTAGCAAACGAAACGCATCATCGTAATCCGAGTAATGTGCCAAGCGCAACAGGTGCAAAGCAATCTGTAGTTTTAGGGAATATAACATTCCCTCCAATAAGATGATGAAAATGAGGCGAACATATGAAGTATATGATTGGAGTAGATGGTGGGGGCACGAAGACAGAAGCAATTGCATTTGATCAAGACGGAAACGAAGTTGTAAGAGGTACGAGTGGGTTTGGAAATATATTAATAGATTATGAAAAAGCAGTTTCGCATATTATGGAGGCGATCGATCAATGCAAGAAAGCTTTAATAGATGGGCACTGCGTTTGTATTTGTTTAGGGTTAGCGGGTATAAGTGGAGCGAATACAAATGAATTAACATTACGATTAATAAAGAAATATGAAACGGAAGTTGAAGTTTTTAATGACGCAATGATTGCACATGCAGCTGCTTTAAAAGGTAAGAATGGAATATTAACTATAGGTGGTACAGGTGCAATTTGTATAGGAAAGAAAGACGAAGTGTACGAGTATAGCGGTGGATGGGGACATATTTTAGGGGATGAGGGAAGCGGTTATTGGATTGCCTTGCAAGCCTTGAAGAAAATGGCATTGCAATTTGATCAAGGAGTTAGACTTTGTCCATTAAGCTTAAGGATTCAAGACGAGTTTCGACTTTTAACATCATCTCATATAAAAAGACTAGTATATAGTTCTTCAAAAGATAAAGTTGCAGCAATTGCACCATTAATTATAGAGGAAGCGAGGAATGGGAATGATGATGCACATAAAATTATTTTGCAAGCGGCTAAGGAATTAACGATAATTACGGTGAATATTTACAACAAGATGCAGTTTGATTTATCACCTTTAATTGCAGTTAGTGGTAGTATATTGTGTTCAGTACCTGAAATATATGCTGAATTTAAGAAATGCTGTGAGAAAAGTATGGGAGAAGTTACATTTATAACATTATCAGAAGTTGCAGCGAAAGGAACATATTATTTAATGAAGGATATATATTTTAATGTGTAAATAACCAAATGCGACTTTTGGTATGATTTGTAAAAATATGATGTTAAAATGTATAAAGGAATGTAGAGCAAGAAAAGTACAATATACATAGTAATTGAATATTGTATAAGTATTCCTATGTAGAAGGTGAATAATTACATGATTAATAGTATGCAATTGTTTTATGTAGTGGCTTCTTATTTGTTTGGAAACATATTGACCGCTTATATAGTAACAAAATGGAGACATAACGTTGATATTCGTGATGAAGGAAGCGGAAATCCCGGTGCAAGAAATATGGGGAGAGTATATGGAAAAGGGTATTTTGTCGCTACATTTATAGGTGATGCGATTAAAGGTGCAATTGTAGTTTATATAGCAAAATACCTTTTTGAAGATGCTACATTCGTAATGCTGGCATTATTGGCTGTTATCATCGGACATATTTATCCAATTTTGTTTAAAGGCAAGGGTGGAAAAGGTATTTCAACATTTATTGGAGGATTAATCGCATTTAATTGTTTGATAGCGCTTACTCTAATAGGTATTTTTATTGTATTTTATGTAATATTTAAAGGATTTACTAAGCCAGGGTTAATTACAATCGCTTGTTTACCAATTTGCATGATTTTTTATTCTTACTCTAGTGTTACGACTATTTTAAGTGTACTTATTATTCTACTTATTCTATATGTAAATCGAGAATAAAGTGAACTTTTAATAAGTGGAGTAATCTCCACTTATTATATTTTTTAAATAGATAGTGAGCGATAATTAGAGAGATAAAGGGGATAGGACATGGGGTTAATTTATAAAGTTGCTGATCAAACTTGGGAATTTGAAAGTATACATAAATTGAACTATAAAACATTTGTAGAAGAGATTCCGCAGCATGAAGAAACGAAAAACCGTTTTCGTATAGATCGATTTCATGAAGAAAATACATATTTAATTTGTTTAGATGGTGAGAAATTAGTAGGTATGGTCGCGGTGCGGGGAAAACGACCATTCTCATTAGATTATAAAATTTCAAATTTAGATTTTTATTTACAAGAGCATGGAGAGAAAGTATATGAAATTCGGTTGCTCTCAGTAGAAAGTGAATATCGAAATGGAAGAGCGCTATTAGGCTTAATTCGCTTTTTACATCGTTATTTACTTCTAAATGGATATGAATTAGCACTCATTTCAGCCACAACACGTGAGCTTCTTTTATATGAGCAAATGGGATTCAAACCTTTCTATACGTTAGTTGGTACAGAAGCAGCAGCTTTCCAGCCAATGTATGTTACACCTGCTATGTTTGAAGAGTCGAGTGTTGGGGGGATTATGACGAAAGAATATACGTTTTTACCTGGCCCAGTAGACATCGAAGAGAATGTCCAAAAGGCATTTTCTACTAAGCCTATTTCCCATCGCTCTAAGTCATTTCAAGTGACGATGGAAAATGTAAAAAAACGATTACTTCAAATAACGAAAGCAAAACGTGTACAACTTATGTTAGGAACAGGAACGTTAGCGAATGATGCAATTGCTTTACAGTTACGTTCTTTAAAAGGTAAAGGACTAGTTTTAGCGAACGGGGAGTTCGGTAATAGATTAATTGGGCAGGCAAAACGCGCACAGTTATATTTTGATACGTATGAAAAAGAAATGGGAGAACCGTTTATTTATACAGAATTAGGGAAAATAATGGAAACTGGAAATTATGAATGGCTTTGGTTTGTTCACCATGAAACATCAACTGGAATGTTAAATAATTTAGAAGAACTAAACACTCTTTGTAAAAAGTATCAAATGAAACTATGTGTAGATTGTATAAGCTCAATTGGAGCAATATCAATAAATTTGAAGGATGTATATTTTGCAAGTGGTGTAAGCGGAAAAGCGATTAAATCATTTACAGGATTATCTTTCGTTTTTCATAATCACATGATAGAGAAAAACGAAGCAATACCTGCGTATATGGATATCGGTATGTATGAAATGAATGATAGTATTCCATACTCCCATTCATGGAATTTAATTTATGCATTGCAAGAAGCATTGAAGCGACTTGAAGATGAAGAGGCATTTGAAAAAATAAAAGAGGCGTATGCTTATATTGAACAAGCTATTAATACTATGGGTTTAAAGCTTGTTTCACCTAAAAATCATGCCGCTCAAATTGTTCTTACCATTCAATTAAACGAAGGGCAGTGTTCTAAGGCAGTAGGCGATGCATTAGCATTACAAGGATATATTGTTCATTATGAATCAGCGTATTTACAAAAGAATAACTGGATCCAAATTGCATGCCTGAATCATTACAAAGAACGTGATATGAAAAGGATGTTGAATTGTTTACACAGATGTACATTAAAGAATGGCGTACATATATGAGCAATGATTTTTGAACATAGTTGGTTGCGTATAAAGGGATTATTACTTACGAAAACTTAAAAATGAGACAAACAGTAGATTATAAATTATTAGAAGAGGTGTTAGCATGATAACTAAAAAACTACCATTACATATAACAGACATTAAAAAAGCTCAAAACATTTTAGACAGAAATGCTCGTAAAACTCCTTTAGTAAAATCATTTTATTTGACTAGTAAAACAGGCGGAGAAATTCACTTGAAATTAGAAAATATGCAATTAACGGGTTCTTTTAAATTTCGTGGTGCGTTTAATAAAATGTCACAGTTGACAGATCAAGAAAAAGAGCGAGGCGTAATTGCTTGTTCCGCTGGTAATCATGCGCAAGGAGTTGCTTTATCTGCTCATTTACTTAGTATTAAGAGTAAAATTGTGATGCCGATTTCTGCACCGAAGGCGAAAGTTGAAGCAACTAGAGGATACGGATCAGAAGTGATTTTATATGGTGAAACTTTTGATGATGCGAAGGCAAAATGTGAGGAGATTATTAGGAAAACAGGTGAAACATACTTACATCCATATGATGATGTGGAGGTAATGGCTGGTCAAGGTACAATTGGTTTGGACATTCTTGATGATATGTGGGATGTAGATACGGTCATTGTACCAATTGGCGGAGGTGGCATTATTTCTGGTATTGCTGTTGCATTAAAGTCTTTTAATCCATCAATCAATATAATTGGTGTACAAGCTGAAAATGTTCATGGGATGAAGGCATCTTATGATAAAGGGACAATCGTAGAACATTATGAGGCACCTACTATAGCAGATGGTTGCGCAGTTAAAATACCAGGTGATTTAACTTTTGAGATTGTAAAAGAATTAGTAGATGATATTGTAACAGTGTCAGAAGGTGAATTAGAAGTAGCGATGAAAGACTTATTACAGCGTGGTAAAGCCGTTGTAGAAGGTGCAGGTGCATTAGCTACTGCTGCTCTACTTGCAGGGAAAGTGGATAAATATATAAAAGGGAAAAAAGTAGTAGCGGTTATATCTGGTGGGAACGTAGATTTGCAACGCATTTCGAGTGTTTGTGAGCAATTTTTTGTAGCTAATGAAGTGAAATAATCTTTAAAAAACATAAATTTTATGAAAGCAGAGTTAAGAAAACTAATCTTAGCTCTGCTTTTTGTCTACTGTATAGTACAAGTTGTAATACACATGCTGTATTTTCCGTATAGTGAATTATTTTATTTAAGCATCTATTTTCATAGATAACTCAAATAATTATATCAATATTGTCGAAACAGAAACAGAAATTTAATATAATGGTTTTAATGTATGAATGAGCTGTTAGGAGGATAGGCCATGAATAAGGAAGAACAGGTCATGAACGGTTTCAGGGAATTATATAATAAGATGGTTTGGCTAAATAAGGATAAGATGGAAGCAGGTCTGAAGGGTTTTAAGTCTTCTGAAGTACATTGTATTGAATATATTGAAAACAATACAGATTCTAACGTGACACAACTTGCAGAGGCTTTTTATGTGACTCGCGGTGCAATAAGTAGAATGACTAAGAAGCTCATAAAAAAAGGCCTTATCGAAAGCTATCAAAAGTCGGAAAATAAGAAAGAAATTTATTTTAGGCTTACCGAACAAGGGAAAGAAGTTTATAAAATTCATGAAGAACTGCACAAAGAGTTTCAAGAGCGGGATAAAGCTGTATTTGAGCAAGTAACCGAGGAAGAATTCGACAGTATAATTAACTTCGTGGAAAAGTATAGTAGGCATTTGGATGCAGAAATAAAGAAACAAGGTATACATATTAAGTCATAATAAAGTTGAAGCATTCGGGATTTTACGGGTAGTTAATCCCGAAAACTAACTTATTTTCCCGTTCATGCGGGATACATTTAAATAATAAAAAGGTAGCCTGTTCATAGTAAGGCTACCTTTTTATTATTGTATTTTTGTTGACTAATCAACAAAACAGAGTTATCATTTTGTTGACAAAGCAACAAAATGTTTTAAGGGGAGAAGTTAAATGTCTATTTTTAAATCACAAAATGAAAGCGAAACTGAAAAAAACATAGATAAACATGCTTTAATATTCGGCCTTATTTCTGTATTTCTTTGTGGAATAGGTTTCAGTATCATTATGCCTGTAGTGCCATTCTTAGTGCAGCCTTATATAAGTAGTCCGGAAGAACAGGCTCTAGTTGTTACGCTACTGACCTCTGTTTATGCGGTTTGCGTGTTTTTTGCTGCTCCTGCACTCGGGGCTTTGAGCGATAAATATGGCCGTCGTCCATTACTTTTAATATGCCTTTTCGGTTCCGCAATCGGGTACTTAGTTTTTGGTATAGGAGGGGCCTTATGGGTACTATTTGCTGGACGCATAATAGAAGGTATAACAGGCGGGAGTATAAGTACAATTTTCGCATATTTTGCAGATATCATTCCTCCAGAACAGAGAACGAAGTACTTTGGATGGGTGAGTGCAGTGGTAGGTGCAGGAACCATTATTGGGCCAACACTTGGGGGATTACTTGCCAAGTTTGGTCATTCTGTACCTTTATATTTTGGAGCGTTCATAACTTTATTAAATGTCTTATATGGGATGAAATATATGCCTGAGAGTCTTGACAAAAATAATAGGTTAAAAGAGATTACTTTTGTAAGGTTAAATCCTTTTGTACAACTTGCAAACATACTTTCCATGAAAAACTTAAAATGGTTACTTGTCTCAGCGTTTTTACTTTGGATACCTAACGGATCTTTACAAGCAATTTTCACACAATTTACGATGGATACTTTTAGCTGGAAGCCTGCACTAATCGGACTTATGTTTTCAATTATGGGCTTTCAAGACATCATTTCACAAGCTTTTATAATGCCAAAGCTTTTAATCAAGCTTAGTGATAAACAAATAGCTATACTTGGAATGGTTTCGGAGATTATTGGCTACAGTTTTATTGCAGCATCAGCTTTGTTTTCCCTATATCCTCTTCTAATCGTTGGGATGTTACTGTTTGGTTTTGGTGACTCGATTTTCGGACCTTCATTCAATGGGATGCTTTCAAAGTCTGTCGATTCTAGTGAACAAGGGAGGATTCAAGGTGGTAGCCAATCTATTCAAGCTTTGGCAAGAATGATTGGTCCAATTATTGGAGGGCAAATTTATGTATCACTTGGTCATGCTGCTCCTGCTTTTATGGGGATGATTCTTATAGTAGTTGCAATAGCAGTTTTGTATAAAGGGACGCATGTAACTGTATAAACTATCTGCACTATTATGGTCTTTCTTTATATAAGGATGTTTCTACGGGAATCTTTCCTGAATGAATTGTATAACAGATAAATATAAGAACAAATAATAGGGTGTCAGAACTTAGGAACAAGTACTGGCCCCTATTTGTTTACAGTTTGAGAGCTAAGAAAAATTAAGAATTTATTCTGTAATGCTCTCATGGTGAAGGTTAAATAGAACTATCAATAATTAAAGTTAGCTTTTTTGAAAGTAAAAAGCTATGTAAATGACTAGATAGTTTAATTATGCTTGTGCTGAAGTAAATAATGACTCCATTTTTACTTTACTCTTTTCTCGAATTTCACTGTCCGCATGGCGCATTACAAATTTATGTGCTATAGCGATTGCTAAAACATCATCTAATAAGCCGATCCCAATAATAGCAGCTATATCTGGAATGAAGTCGATTGCTAATACGTAATAAGATAAAGCAGCTAATATTATGAATTTCGCTTTAGTAGGTAACCCTTTTTTTCTCATTGTGTAGTATAAAATAATACTTTCATATACGCTTGATTTCCCGAAGTTTGCTGAGCTTTTTTTGAATTTTTTCCAAAGGGTCTGTTTCTCCATATAAACACTCCTATTACAAAAACATAGATTTTTTAAAAGGATAGACAAAGAAGTAGGGAAATAATCAATTTTATTGTTTTTCTTATGTATATTCCATAAAAATAGGGAATTACCTGTTCGAAATAATAGAATGTTGGTTATGTAACGACTCACAGTGTTCCGTTACATAAGTATGTACAGTAAAATGTATGTGGATGATTTATTTATTATTAAACATTTAATAATCGGTATGGGGGAAGAAAAATGAAGATAATAGAACTACCAATTGAATTCGAATTTAACGGGGGGAAACAATGTATTTATCCGAGCTTAATTATAGTAAACAATGAATTAACTTTAGTGGATACAGGTTATATGAATTTTTCACCTTTAATTGAAGATGCAATTGTAAAACATGGGTATGAGATGAAAAACTTAAAAAATATAATTATTACCCATTATGATGATGATCATATAGGAGCTTTATATGATTTCAAAGTGAAATATCCTCAAATTAATGTTATTGCTAGTGAAATTGAATCAAACTATATTAATGGTGAAATAAAATCAGAGAGATTAGTTCAAGCTGAAGAAATGCTAGAGCGTATGCCAAAAGAAGAAAAAGAATTTGGCGAATGGTTTATACAGCAGTTAAAAAATATAAGACATATTTCCGTTGATGAACAGGTATATAATGGTCAAATGATTTTGAATAATGAGTGTCAAATAGTAGCAACGCCAGGACATACTTCGGGGCATATTTCATTATATTTTCCGAATTTAGACTGTGTAATTACGGGAGACGCAGCGGTTCAAGAGAATCGGGAATTAGTTATAGCTAATCCAAAGTTTTGTTTAGATATAGAAAGAGCGGAACAGTCTTTGAAGAAGATTAAATGTCTTAAAGCAGAAAGATATTATTGCTATCATGGGGGGGAATTTACTATAAAATAATAAAAACCCTATCTTTCCTATATCGGAAAGATAGGGTTTTTCAATTCATAGATTCTGCAATTTGAATCAAATCATTAACATTGTATTTTTTTTTTATATGTAGTTTGTTACCAATTGCGATTGTATATTGAAAACCGTCTTTCTGAAATATAAGCTCATATGCTAAATTAAAATGAGGGTTATATAATGCTTTCATATTATTTTTAAAATTATAGAACTTTGTTCCCTTGTGTACATATTGGTCTAATTTATTGTGAACTGGTGAAACCGTGATTTTTAAAATCCCACTAATATTTTCATTATAGTAACGTAGTTCCAAATTATCGTTATAGATGTAACCGTGAAATTGCTGAATTTCGAACGGGAATTTGGTAGGAGTAAGTATATGTTCCTTACACTTCATTTCATATTCTTTTACAATAGTAGCTTCTTTCATAAGAGGATTAGTTCCATCATAAATTTGATTAATTTGAGATATTTTGTTGTTTTTTGTTACTATTTCTAAAATACAACCGATAGTAAATCCATCATCAGTGTCTTTGAAATAAGAAATAAGAAATAAGAATTGTAGTATCCTCTTTTGGAGATGGTACTATTTTAATTTCATGAATAGGTTTTTCCTTTTGGAAAGTAGGCAATTCAATCCCTTCTGTTACATATGACTGCATTAATTTTTTATCATTTTTGAGTAAAGCTTGTTTAAATTCACTTATCACATTTGTTTGAGATTTTGCCATAATAATTGAGGTCGATTGAAAATATAGTAAGAAAAATATGCAAAATATCTTTATGAATGTAGTGGTCAATTTCATCATCCTTTAACTATGTTTCCGTAAATTTGAAATATATATGTATAGGAGGGGAGAAGATGAGTTTATTGTTCGATGTAATAATGGATATAATTTTATTTTATCCTCGAAATGACATGAAATTAAAACACCATATTGCCAAATTAAGCGAATTTGAGTGGTTTCGAAGGTTACACGAAGATCCGAAATATACAGGTCTAATTTGGAGTAATAGAAAAATTAAGAAGTATATTTTGAATTCGACAAACATGGAAGCATTAATAAAATCCGAGAAAAAACAAAAAGAATTTGTGCATCTAATACACGATGAAAATAAAAAAAGAAGATAAGAATTTTTTTATTTTTCATATTTGGCGAAACAAATGGTACAATGAAAGCTAATGTGAAAAATAAGGAAAAGAAGTGGTCTATTTGAAAAACTTTTTAGAATTAGGAATTAGTGAAACTTTTAATCATACATTACGTGAAAATGGAATTACAGAAGCAACACCGATTCAGGAGAAGGCAATTCCTGTTATTATGTCAGGTAAAGATATTATTGGGCAGGCGAAAACAGGAACGGGTAAAACGTTAGCATTCGTGTTACCGATTTTAGAAAAAATCGATCCAGAGTCTAGTGATGTTCAGGCTTTAATTGTTGCACCAACAAGGGAACTAGCACTGCAAATTACAACTGAAATTAAAAAAATGCTTGTTCAAAGAGAAGATATTAATGTACTAGCGATATATGGCGGACAAGATGTAGCACAACAATTGAGAAAATTAAAAGGTAATACACATATTGTTGTAGCGACACCAGGACGATTATTAGATCATATACGACGTGAAACAATTGATTTAAGTAATCTTTCAACGATTGTACTAGATGAAGCAGATCAAATGCTTTATTTCGGATTCTTATATGATATTGAAGATATTTTAGATGAGACACCTGATAGTAAACAAACGATGTTATTCTCAGCAACGATGCCAAAAGATATTAAAAAATTGGCGAAGCGTTATATGGAAGAGCCGCAAATGATTCAAGTACAAAGTGAAGAAGTAACGGTAGATACAATTGAGCAGCGTGTCATTGAGACGACAGATCGTGCAAAGCCAGATGCACTTCGTTTTGTTATGGATCGTGATCAGCCATTTTTAGCAGTTATTTTCTGTCGTACAAAGGTTAGAGCAAGTAAGCTTTATGATGATTTAAAGGGACTTGGTTATAATTGTGCTGAACTTCATGGTGATATACCTCAAGCGAAACGTGAAAGAGTCATGAAGAGTTTCCGCGAAGCTAAAATTCAGTACTTAATTGCGACTGATGTAGCAGCTCGTGGACTTGATGTAGATGGTGTAACGCACGTATTTAACTTTGATATCCCTGAAGATGTAGAAAGTTATATTCACCGCATTGGCCGAACAGGACGTGCAGGTGGATCAGGTCTTGCAATTACGTTTGTTGCAGCGAAAGATGAAAAACATTTAGAAGAAATTGAAAAAACGCTTGGTGCACCAATACAAAGACAAATAATCGAACAACCGATGATAAAAAATGTAGATGAAAATGGAAAACCGGTACAAAAGCCGGCTCCAAAGAAATCAGGTCAATATCGTCAAAGAGATAGCCGTGAAGGTTCAAGAAGTGGTTCAAAAGGTGGTCCAAGAAACGATTCAAGAAATAGTTCTAGAAATGATAACAATCGATCATTTAATAAGCCAAGTAATAAGAAAAGTAGTACAAAACAAGGTCAGCAAAGACGTGGCCGTTAAATAGTTATTATTCAAAAAGAGTCGCAAAGTGTTGCGGCTCTTTTTTGTTTTTATACAACGAAGTCGATATAAGTACAAGGGTGATTGCATAGAAACAACCTTTGAAATTTCATTCACCGTATTAAAAATAAATTTTAAAATTCATAAAGGAAATATAAAGTAGGTTGTTGTATATGTACGATAACAGGAAACTTTTCACATACTAAACATATACTTTAAATAAACCGACAGTCGGTCCGTAGGAAGGAGTACATGAATGAGGATCGTAAAAGAATATGGGGAGCGTAGAAATGAAATTTTAGAAACTGCTGAACGTTTGTTTGTTACAAAAGGGTATACGAAAACTACAGTAAATGACATTTTAAAAGAGATTGGTATAGCAAAGGGGACGTTTTATCATTATTTTAAGTCGAAAGAAGAAGTAATGGATGAAATTATTATGAGGATTATTAAAGCGGATGTTGCTAAAGCGAAAGCAATTGTCTCTAACCCTAATATCCCAGTTTTGGATAAGTTATTTCGAGTTTTAATGGAACAATCACCAAAATCAGGAGATGTAAAAGATAAAATGATTGAACAATTTCATCAGCCAAATAATGCGGAAATGCATCAAAAAAGTATAGTACAATCAATTATTCATTTATCTCCTGTTTTAGCAGAGATTTTAGAACAAGGAATCGCTGAAGGCATATTTTCTACGCCATACCCACAAGAAACGATTGAATTATTACTCTCTTCAGCACAAGTCATATTTGATGAGGGTTTATTCCAGTGGAAGCCGGAAGAAATGATGAGGAGGGCTAAAGCTTATATCAAAATGATGGAAGCATCTGTTGGAGCGAAAGAGGGAGCCTTTGATTACATGGTGGAGGTTTTAATCAAACAGAAATAGTAATTTTCTGTTTGGATATTATCGACCGGCAGTCGGTCTGAATCGAATGAAAGGTGTGATAAGTATGTCAGCTAGTATAAGGTCTTCGATGAAAGATTTTCACTTAATGGTGAGTGGACAAATCATTACTATTTTAGGTTCAACACTTTTACGTTTTGCCCTGTCATTATATGTGCTAGATATAACAGGGCGTGCTGATATATTCGCAGGATTATATGCGGTAACGAGTATTCCGTTTTTACTAGCTCCTCTCGGCGGAGCGATAGCAGATCGTTTCAATCGCCGTAATTTAATGGTTATTTTTGACTTTATCAACGCTGCGATTGTATTAAGCTTTATAGTTTTGTTATTTACTGGACCTGTATCTATTATATTGATTGGAACAATTATGTTTTTACTAGCAGTCGTTAGTGCAATGTATTCACCTGTTGTAATGGCGAGTATTCCGCAATTAGTTCCAGAGAATAAGTTAGAGCAAGCGAACGGTATCGTAAATGGTGTGCAAGCATTGTCAAATATAGTTGCTCCTGTATTAGGAGGAATACTGTACGGCATAATTGGTTTGAAAATGCTCGTAATAATAAGTTGCCTTGCTTTCTTTTTATCTGCGATTTTAGAAATGTTTATTAAAATACCTTTTATAAAAAGAGCACGAGAAAGCCATATAATACCGACAATTGTAAAGGATATGAAAGAAGGATTTATATATGTTTTAAAACAACCATTTATTTTGAAATCTATGCTTTTAGCTGCATTACTAAATTTAATACTTACACCGCTATTTGTTGTTGGTGCTCCAATTATTATACGAGTAACAATGGAAAGTAGCGACACGTTATACGGAATTGGAATGGGATTGATCGATTTTGCTACTATTTTGGGTGCATTATCAATAGGTTTTTTTGCGAAAAAACTACAGATGAAAACATTGTATTACTGGATGCTTTTAATAGCTTTATTAGTACTACCAATGGCACTATCAGTTACGCCAGTTATTCTTAATTTAGGATACTATCCACCATTTATCCTCTTTATACTTTCTTCTATTCTAATTGCAATGATCGTGACAATTGTATCCATCTATGTGATTACTGTAGTCCAAAAGAAAACACCAAATGAAAACCTAGGAAAAGTAATGGCAATTATAACAGCAGTATCTCAATGTATGGCACCAATTGGGCAAGTCATTTATGGTTTTATGTTTGAAGGATTCAGTATGAAAATTTATTTACCTATATTAGTTATTAGTTTCATAATGATAATAATAGCGATAGTGACGAAGAAAATATTATGGAATGAAGGGAACTAGCTCCATATGATTAGGAGAATGTTAAAAAGAGATTTCTCTCAAAATAAAATGATAATTACCATTCTATTTATGTTTATCATGTTATCAAGTCTTTTAATCGCAAGTGCTTCAAGTAACGTTATAAATCTATTGAACTCAACGGATCAATTGTTTAAAGCATCAGACGCACCGCACTTCGTACAAATGCATGCCGGAGAAATGAACCAAAAGTCAATTGATTCATTTGTAGCGCAAACTCCTTTTGTAAAAAAACAACAAACAGCAGAGATGGTTCAAATAGGCGGATCTAACATTTTTATAAAGAAGAAAAATCAAGCGGAACATAATAGTGTTATGGACATTAGCTTCGTTAAGCAAAATACTATTTTTGACTTTTTATTAGATTTAAATAATGAATTGATAGATGTTAGGAAAGGGGAAATAGGTGTACCAATTTATTATATGCAAAAATATAATTTGCGTATTGGAGATAAAATAAGGCTTGTGAAAAATAATAATGAGCTAGAATTTACTATTTCGGCATTTGTTCGTGATGTTCAAATGAACCCATCACTTGTTAGTTCAAAACGATTTGTAATAAGCGATGAAGACTTCGAAAGAATAAAGGGGAATTTTGGAGAAAGTGAATATCTTATTGAATTCCAGCTAACAGATTTAAATAAAATAAATGATTTTGAAACTTTATACCAGTCATCAAACTTACCTCAAAAAGGTCCCTCTATTACGTATTCACTCTTTAAAACACTCAATTCATTAACAGATGGAATAATAGCTGCAGTGCTGATCATTATAAGTGCATTATTAATGCTAATCGCGATTTTATGTATTAGATTTACGATTATGACTTCAATGGAAGAAGATTATCGGGAAATTGGTGTTATGAAAGCTATAGGCATTCAAAGTAAAGATATTCAAAAACTATATGTAACAAAATATGTTGTTATTTCAGCTATCGGATGTATATGTGGATATATCCTTTCGTTATTTGTTACAAAAATATTTACCTCTAACATCGCACTTTATATGGGGACAGCTAATAAAAGTATTTTATATTATGTTGTGCCATTGATAGTCACAACATTGTTATTTCTAGCCGTTATCCTTTTTTGCCGCATCATTTTGCGGAATTTCAGGAGAATTACAGCAATAGACGCTTTACGATCAAGAGATAAACTAGGAAAAAGAAAGATTAGAAGATTTTTTTCTCTCTATCAAACTAAAATTACAAATGTAAATATATTTATTGGTATACAAGATGTAGTGAAACGATTTAAGTTATATCGAGTATTAAGTATCGTTTTAATTATTGCAGTGTTCATGATTGTTGTACCAGTTAACTTTTTGTACACGATTCAGTCACCGCAATTTGTTAATTATATGGGAACAGGAAAGAGTGATATACGAATAGATTTACAGCAATCTGAAAATATAGAAAAACGGTTTAATGACGTTATATCGTATGTCGGAAACGATGAAGAGGTAGAAAAATATGCAGCATTTGTAACGAGTACATTTAAAATGGTGAAAGCTGATGGTACACATGAAAACTTAAATGTAGAAGTGGGAGATTTCGCCCAATTTCCAATAGAATATGTTAAAGGTATGGCACCAAAAAATGAAAAAGAGATCGCTCTCTCTTATATGAACGCAAATGAATTAAAAAAGAATATAGGGGATGAAATCGTTTTATTTGTAGAAGGAAAAGAGAAAATGCTAACTATTAGTGGTATATATCAAGATGTAACGAATGGAGGAAAAACAGCTAAAGCGAGTTTTTCTTATAATAAAGAAAATATATTATGGTACGTAGTAAATGTAGATATGAAACCCAAAGTGAATCTACAAGAAAAAGTGAAGGAGTATAAACAAAATTTTAATTCTGCAAAAATAACAGATACGGATAATTATTTATCTCAAACTTTAGGAGAGACAATTAAACAATTAAGACTCGTGACACAAGTGGCAATTTTGATTGCTATATTGATATCGGTTTTAATAACTGCGATGTTTTTTAAAATGTTATTGGTAAAAGATTCTTCGCAAATATTAATTATGAAAAGTATCGGCTTTTCCTACAAAGATATTCGTATACAATATGTTACTCGTTCTATCTCTATAGTATTAGTAGGTATTTTAACAGGGACATTTATAGCTGCTACGTTTGGAGAAACACTAATAAGCTGGTTAGGTTCATTTATGGGAGCAGCTCACATAAAGTTTGTTGTTAATCCGATCATTTCTTATGTAATATGTCCAGCTATTTTATTTATATCTGTGACCGTAGCAACACTTTTCAGTAGTTTTACAGTGAAACAAACAAATGATTAAAGCTAAATGGGGAGTAGGAGGTGTGTAATTTGAAAAAAATTTTAGAAGTAAAACAATTAAATAAAAAATACGAAATGGATGGAAATAAAACTTACCATATGTTAAAAAATATAAATTTAGAGATTTATGAGGGAGAGTTTATATCGGTTATGGGACCTTCTGGTTCAGGGAAATCGACGTTACTATATAATATTAGCGGAATGGATCAAATGTCATCAGGAAGTGTGAAAGTTGATAGTAAAGAAATAACATGTATGAAAGAAGAAGTGTTAGCAAAATTACGACTCAGCGAAATGGGATTTATTTTTCAACAGAGCAATCTTCTTAGAAATTTGAATCTTTTTGATAATATAGTTTTGCCTGCGTATTTAGCAAAATTTGAGAGCAGGAAAATAATAAATAAACGTGCACTTGAATTGATGAAAAAAACGGGAATTAGTCAAATTGCAACTAATAATATAACTGAAGCATCAGGAGGAGAATTACAAAGGGTATCTATTTGTAGAGCACTCATAAATAAACCTAATATTATTTTTGCTGACGAGCCAACGGGTGCTTTGAATTTAAAAGCGACAGAAGAGGTAATGGATATTTTAGCAAATATAAACCGTATGGGAACTACAATTTTGCTAGTTACTCATGACGTAAAGGTAGCAGCTAAAACAGAAAGAGTTCTTTTTATGGTGGACGGGGAAATTGTTAGCGAAATACAGATGGGTAAGTATAGAGACGATGATTTGAAAGTGCGAGAAGAGCAGTTGTTAAAATGGTTAACCGTACTTGGATTTTAAAGAGATAATATTTTTGACTCCTATTGAATATAGGAGTTTTTTCTTTGTTTGAAAGTTCAAAAAGAGATATAATAATTTTCTGACTATTGATTATGGAGGGGTATAAATGAAAAATGAAACGTTACGTACACAAGAAGATATATTAAAAATGCTTGATTCATTATTAAGACCTGCAGAACCATTTTGGAATGAATTTTATGTGAATAGAGAAAAAGATGTTCCGTTTTTTGAAAATGTTCCAGATGAGAATCTAGTTTCGTATATACAAAAAGAGAGTGTTTCAAAAGGGAAAGTATTAGAACTTGGATGTGGTCCAGGAAGAAACGCAATTTATTTAGCGAATGAGGGATTTGATGTAACAGCAGTAGATTTATCTATAGAAGGTATTAATTGGGCGAAAGAGAGAGCATTAGAAAACGGAATAGAAATACAATTTGTTTGTGAATCGATTTTTAATTTGGATTTTCAAGATGAATATGATTTTGTATATGATTCCGGTTGCTTGCATCACGTTCCACCACATAGAAGAATGAATTATGTTGATCTAGTTAAAAACTCATTAAAATCGGGTGGTTATTTCGGATTAACATGTTTTGCAGCAGGTGATTTGAATGAGCGAAATGGATCGGAAATAACGGACTGGGATGTGTATAGAGGATGGAGTTTGCAAGGTGGTCTTGCATATTCAGAAGAAAAGTTAAGAGAGATATTTAAAGAATTTGAAGTAATTGAAATTAGAAAAATGAAGCAAATTGAACAACCAAATAATATGTTTGGAGAATCATTTCTTTGGACAGCATTATTTAAGAAGAAATAAAACATAGATAATTGACAAACTCATGGTTTTTATAGACAATACACTTATAAGAATATACGTTCGGTTTTATTGTCCGATGTATGTTTTGCATAAATACATAACAAGGGGATGTCTCTAAATGGGTAACACAAATCAAAAAATCACTACATTTTTAATGTTTGAGGGCAAAGCTGAGGAAGCGATGAATTTTTACACATCGCTATTTAATCAATCAGAAATTGTAAGTATCTCTCGTTATGATGAGAATGGACCAGGTAAAGAGGGAACTGTAATTCATGCAACTTTTACGCTAAATGGACAAGAGTTCATGTGTATTGATAGTTATGTAAAGCATGATTTTACATTCACTCCAGCTATGTCTCTTTATGTAACTTGTGATACGGAAGAGGAAATCGAAACCGTTTTTAATAAACTAGCACAAGATGGAAAAGTTCTTATGTCTTTAGGTTCATATCCGTTTAGTAAAAAGTTTGGCTGGTTAAATGATAAGTATGGTGTGTCTTGGCAGTTAACTCTTGCTGGAGATGAATAATTAAAATAATATGGTGACATTAACGTCATAACAAAAGGGATGATTCAAGATTAATATGTATCATCCCTTTTATTTTTTGTTTTACAAACGTCACTGGTTTTTAAAGAACGTTTCATTGTTATAACTAAAGAAGAAAGACCATCGTTATTCAATAAGATTAAAATAGATTTAGCTACCCGTTGTATTTATAACACCTTTAGGTTTGTATATAATATAAAACTGCTAATTTAATTTTTTAGCTTATCTAGTAATGGAATTCATTAACTGGAAGAAGTCTTTAAAAAGTAATTTGGATACTTTATTTGAAGGTATGGTTTACGAATTAAACAACCTTCAAAAAATATAATAGTTGAAATTTGTTGGTTTTAGAATGAAGAAATTAGGCTCAATATACCAACTAAATTATTCATAATTGAGTTGTGGTATAATTTACATACAGGGGGAAAGTAGATGACACAACATAAAGAAGAGCAAATGAATGAGGCATTAGCATTATTTTACTTTGCATATAAAACTTTTACAGAAAAACCAGATGAAATAATAAAAGAGTATAGTATACAGCGTGTACATCATAGAATTCTGTTTTTTATCGCTCGTTTTCCAGGGCTTAGTGTAAATGAGCTGTTATCACTTTTAGAAATAAGTAAACAAGCTCTTCACGGACCGTTGCGCCAACTGTTAGATAAAGGACTTATTGAGAGTAATGAAGCTGCACATGATCGTCGTGTGAAACAGCTGTCTTTAACAGAAGAAGGAACAGACTTAGAGAAAAAACTGAGCGATGTTCAAAGAGAACAAATGGGAGCTATTTTCTCACAGTTTGGCGAATCGTGTGAAGAAAATTGGCATCAAGTTATGAATGAAATGGCAAATAGCCGTTCAGGATTTGATGCATGGACGTCTAAGCGTGAAATACCAGTAGAATAAAAGATAGAAACAGTATCTTGTTTTGTAGTTTGGAAAATCAAAAATTTTTATCTGTATATTTGGCAACTATGGATAAAAAATTCACATTGCCAAAAACTTTATATGTGTACGTATTGAAATTTTAAAATTCATATTTCCGAGAGGGGAATTATAATGATAAAACTTGTACTCATTCGTCACGGACAAAGTTTGTGGAATCTTGAAAATCGATTTACAGGATGGACAGATGTGGATTTATCAAAGAATGGATTAAGTGAAGCGAGAGAAGCAGGAACAATATTAAAAAAGAATGGATATACATTTGATGTTGCGTATACCTCGGTACTAAAACGAGCAATTCGTACATTATGGATTGTACTGCATGAAATGGATCTCACTTGGGTCCCTATACATAACTCATGGAAGTTGAATGAACGCCACTATGGTGCACTACAAGGATTGAATAAAGACGAAACTGCAAAAAAATATGGAGATGAACAAGTTCATATTTGGAGAAGAAGTATAGATGTGAGACCGCCTGCACTTACTGAAGATGATCCTCGATATGAGGCGAACAATCCAAGATATAAAACGTTAAAAAAAGATGAATTCCCATTGACTGAATGTTTAGAGGATACGGAGAAAAGAGTAGTTGATTATTGGCATTCAGAAATTGCATCGTCATTAAAAAGTGGTGAGAAAGTAATTATTTCATCGCACGGTAATACAATTCGTTCGCTAGTGAAATACTTAGACAACCTTTCAAGTGATGGTGTGGTTTCATTAAATATTCCAACTAGCATTCCGCTTGTTTATGAGTTAGATGAAAAATTACGTCCGATTCGTCATTATTACTTAAGTATGGATGGAGAAGTACCTGAAGGGGAAATTCCGAAACATATTTCTTTTTAACATGAAAATTTGAAACGCATGCTTGTCTACATATACAATGTAGATTCATGATAAAGTGAAACTTTAATCAGTGGAGGGTGTTCATCCCGCACTGATTATTAGCCTTCACCAATCGGGCTTTTATGGGCAGTTGATCCCGCACCTAACGTCTTTGCTTTCGCTGAATTTTGAGGTGGGGGGCTTACTGCTCGTTAATGCGGGATAAAAGACGTGGCCTGCTTCTAATGTATATGCGATGTTGCTAACTTTAGAAGGTTGTCCACGTCTTTTGTCATAAAGAGAGCTGTTTGTGCATGTAATGGTATCGTGAGTAGTTTTGGAATGGAGGGTGATGTGATTGACGATCTCTAACATTCGAATTGGCTTATTTATTTTAGCAATCGTTTTTATTGTTCTTGTTTTCTTTTATTGGAGAAATGAAGAGTTGTACGAGGAGAAGAAACAACGAATTCGAAAAACGTGGTACGGTTTGTTCATAACATCAGTCACAGTTTATTTCACGATAAAAGGAATAGATTTAACCCTCTGGAAAAATCTTTTAATGTTTACTGCGATGGTAATTTTCGTTGATATTGCATTCATTTTGACACCAAATATTTCAGAAATATGGGGCGCAAAATTCAGCGATATTGGAAAGACGGTCCAATCAATTAAAAGGTCATTAATTGCTTCAAAAGCAAGGGGAGAAATATATACGACAATTATTCAAAATGTGAATCCAACAGCCTTTGGGACAATGGAATGGCATACGGAAGAGGAATATACAAAAAGCTTAAACACATTTTTAGATTCATATGGGGAAAAGATTGGTGCGAAAATTGTTGTATTTGAAGCGGTGAAGGAATTAAATACAAACTTTCGTGGTATCCGCTCTCAATTTAGTATTATGGTTCCATTAGAACACATCGAGCAATTGAATGAGCAGAAAGCGGTGCAAGTAGAAAATGTCGGAATTATACCAGCAAAAATAGTTAGTGATGTTTTCATTGTTATTGATGGGAAGAAAAATAACCTTCAAGATCGAGATTTTGAAAATGTATATAATTTAACAATTCATCATAGTTATTTTAGTAAATGAGGACAGAATCTTTTTCTGTCCTTTTCACCTATACATAAAGGGAGAACAAATTCAGACAAGCTTGTATAAAATTGGACAATCATTCCTACACTAGCACGTAGAGGTGATTGTAGTGATAAAAGATTATGACAATGATTTTTTTAAAGAAGATAATGAAGATACAACAGATTTCTCTTTAATAAAAGGAGATACTTTGCAGCAAGTAGAAGAGTTAGAAGAAGAATTAAAAAGAAAATGATACGTGTACACTCTGTCTGCATTTGCTATATAATATAAATAAAAGGTTGTATCTTTTTGAAAAGGGGGAGAAGAGATGGCAGAAGTAAATGCTCAAAAATCTTCGTTTTTTAAAACTAAAAAAGAAGAATCAAATACAGATTTCTCTCTTGTGAAAGGTGCATTAACAGAAAATATAAATCGTTTAGAAAAACTTATGGATAGTAATAGTTCGAAATATACTCGAGTGAAAAAAATACAGGAAAATGCATAAGAGCATTTTCCTGTATTTTTTATTTTGCATTAAACTTTTCTTTTACTTTTAAAGGTAAATCCGCTTTTTGAATTTCTTCATAGGATTTTACTTCAATCGATGATATTTCATTTTTATCTTTATTTTCTTGGTCTACATAAATGCACAAAAATGCCTTTTCATTTAATTTTTGATCGTTTGATTGTTTTTTACTTCTAAATGTAATTTGTTTTCTTACTCCATCTTCATCATATGCCGGCAATGTGTAGTTCCGTAAGTTTCTACCTTCTATCTTTTCAATAAACCCTTCACCTTTTATCTGTACGTAATATACATCCTTACCGATTCTATTTAGAGAAGCTCTTTCGCACCCGATAGTTAAGTTGCAAAATAATAAACTTAGTGTAATAACAGATAAAAATTTTTTCATTTTCATTATCTCCTTTAAATTATGTATTTAAAGTATGCGGTTATTTTTTAAATAGAAAAATCGATTTTGATTACAGCACTCTTACAATCTTGTAAGAGTATAGCTTATTTACAATAAATTAAAAAATATGAGGATGGAATGAATAGGTTATAATGAATTTTTGAAATCTTAAAATAAAAGTAAAATAATGAATCATGGTATAATAATAAAGGACGTACATATTATTTTGTCAATTGGAGAGGAGCTTAAAAATGTATTCTACTTTAGAACAATTAACAAAGCACCCTGTATTTTATCATTTTGCAGAAATTTCAAAGATTCCTAGAGGATCAGGTAATGAAAAAGAAATTAGTGATTACTTAGTGAGTTTCGCAAAGGAACGTAATTTAGAAGTTATTCAAGACGAAGCGTTAAATGTCATTATAAAAAAAGAAGCTACTTCTGGTTATGAGAATGTTCCAGCTATTATCATTCAGGGGCACTCTGATATGGTGTGTGAAAAAAACCAAGCGACAGTTCATGATTTTGAGAAAGATCCAATTGAATTAAGGATTATTGGAGATATGTTATATGCAAACGAAACTACTTTAGGTGCTGATAATGGTATTGCCGTTGCATATGCATTAGCATTATTGGATTCAACAGACATCCCGCATCCAGCTTTAGAAGTTGTTATTACAACTGAAGAAGAAACGACAATGGGCGGTGCATTCGCTGTTGATTCAAATCATTTTGACGGAAAAATATTTATTAATATTGATTCTGAAGAAGATCATAAATTACTAGTGAGTAGCGCAGGTGGTGCGAAAGCAGTTGAAACGATTTCAGTGATTTGGGATGAAGCGTCAGTAGATATGGACACATACCGACTATATGTTGGGGGACTTAAAGGTGGACATTCTGGTTTGGAAATTGATAAACAACGCGGTAATGCGAATAAAGTATTAGGACGAGTTTTACGTGATTTATCACTTCACATTCAGTTTAATATGAGTGAAGTTCATGGCGGCTTAAAAACAAATGCAATTCCGCGTGAAAGTGTAGCTACAATTTTATTACGTGCAGAAGATGTACAGCAAGTAGAAGAAAAACTAAAATCATGGACACGTATGTTACAAGAAGAGCTACGTGCTGTTGATCCGGATGTTCATGTTTCACTTACAAAAGTAGAAGAAAAGGCGGAAAAAGTCTTTTCTAAAGAAACACAAAAACAGCTTATTTCTTCATTATTCTTAATTCCAAATGGTATACAAAGTATGAGCATGGATATTAAAGGTCTTGTAGAAAGCTCAACTAATTTAGGAGTTATTCAAACACTGCAAGATGAGATTAAATTACGAAGCGAAGTGAGAAGTTCTGTAAGTAGCTTAAAACAACATATTGTAGATGAAATTAAGTATATTGCGGAATTAGTAGGGGCAACATTTGAAAAAGAGTCTGAATATCCAGAGTGGCCATATAATCCTAATTCGCCTATCCGTAATTTATTCGAAAAAGTGCACCAAGAAAAATACAGCAAAGATGCTGAAATCTTCGCAGTACATGCAGGAATTGAGTGCAGTGTATTTGTTCAAAAAATGCCTGAGTTAGATGCTATTTCATTCGGTCCAGATATCTTTAATGTTCACACTCCAGATGAACATATTAGTATTTCTTCTGTTGTGAATAACTGGGGATTTTTCGTTGATGTAATGCAGGGAACGAAAGAATTAGCTAAGTAATAAAAGACGGAATAAAAAGCAGCCTAAATTTATAGGTTGCTTTTTTGTATAGAATTTTATGTGAAGCAAAATAATGGCAAGAAATTTACCTATTGTTGATTTAAAATAAAGTTTGATAAAAAGATCTATTTTGCAGAGTATCTCTTTCTTCAACAATCGGGCCATTTAATTGAATAAGACTACACAAAAAAGTCGCTTTCCCTTACCTAAGAAAAGCGACTTTTTAGATTGGTTTTCCCCTTATTATCAAGCTTTTTACTTTAAGTTCCTTTGACTAATAAGGTTTACTTCAGTAAAATAAGGTATATTATATTTGTTGAATAGATTCTCTTTAAAGACAAGAAAAGTAGGTGAACAAAGTGGGGAAATATCAATTGGATTACAAAGGTCAGGCAGCTGTGGCAAAGTTTCATGAAAAACAGACGCCTGCCAAATTTGATAAAAAGCAGCAACTTGAAAAATTGCGTGCGGAGTATTTGAAAAAGAAGCAAAAACAAACAGATAAATAATACGTTATGTTTTTCTGAATTTTCTTTATGTAATGCAAACAAACACAAGAAAATAGGTAAGTTATTCATCGTTCAAATATATACAGGCTATTTTTTCAAACCTCTTACTTAATGAACTAAAAAGTCGATTCCTTGAGATGGAAATCGGCTTTTTTAATAAGTGACATTTCCTTAGCGTTGTAAATCCGCATTTTCCTGACGCTATCCCAAGAAGTAATTGAGGATAATGTATCTACCACAGTCGGGCGCTTTAATTGAGTGATGTTCACAAAAATCATCAAAATTTTTTATAAAAGGATGATTCAATTGAATATAGAAAAAGCGTGTTTTGATCAATCTTTTTTTCAAAACACGCTTTTTCTATTCGCTCTTTTATCAAGGTTTATTAAGTTAAGTTAATCAAACTTTATTCAAAAGCTACACCTATGTAAAAGTGCTGCTGTAATATTATATCCTCTTGATAAGGAGAAAGTATTACTACACAAGTGTCATGTGAATTTCATGTACCGTAATTTAAATAAAAAAATAAAGAGTTTCAAAAAAATATAAAATGGTTTTCTTGTCCGCATTCTCGGATTTATTATAACTTGGTTAATTTGACTTGTGTAATTTATTACGTTATGATTTTTCATTATAACTGAAAGGCTTGAAGATAATGATTCGTCGTTTGAAAAAGTTTAAAAATGTCGCTGTCGTATTAAGCTTCTAAGGAAATTGCAAAAATCTACAATACTTAGAAGCGAGGAATATAGTTATGAAGCATCCATTATTTAATCATTGGTCTGAAACAAAGTATTTAAAAGATATAGTAACAAATCCACTCATTGAAGTAGGAGAGTACTCCTATTATTCAGGGTATTATGGAAATCAAAATTTTGAAGATGGTTGTGTAAGGTATTTATGGGGCGATGCTAAGTCCCAAACACTTTTCAATCCAATTGAACAGATGGGTTGGCATCTTGATAAGCTCATTATTGGAAATTATGTTTGTATTGCAAGTGGAGTTGTCATTCTAATGGGTGGGAATCATAATCATCACGCTGAATGGATTACAGTGTATCCATTCGCTGAGCAAATCGGACAATCTTATGAACCGAAGGGTGATACAGTCATTAAAAGTGATGCCTGGATTGGTATGAATGCTACAATAATGCCTGGCGTTACAATCGGTGAAGGTGCAATCGTTGCGGCAGGATCTGTCGTATGTAAAGATGTTCCGCCATATACAATAGTGGGCGGTAATCCTGCTAAGGAAATAAAAAAACGGTTCACTGATACAGAAATTAATATGCTAATGGAAATGCGTTGGTTTGATTGGGATAGAGAATTGATTAAGAAGGCAATTCCTCTTTTATCTAGTCCAGCCATTGAACCATTATTTGATTTTTATAAAAATGAAGTAAAAAATAAATAAATCAGCTAGAAAAACTACATTCAATATAGGATGTAGTTTTTTTATTATTTGTACTAGAAACAATTATGAAATAATCTCCCCATTATGGTTTAGTTTTTATAAATTATCTTAAGAAAGATTAAGAAATATAACCAGTAGTTCTTAATATGTTTTATTTATAATTCAAATGATTGCACAAAATTGTTTCTTCATTTTGCCTTCAAGGTGTTCCATCGCGAATTACTCGCCCGGAGGTAGAAAAGGTAGTTTATATGTTAGAAGTTTCAGCGATACTCTAAAAGCATCCACCTGAAGTATCTAGTGGGCAGCAACATGTGTACTTGTGCATGAGCCGGCCATTATACAGTTTATAAAATCTGCAGCAATGATTCTTTTTTTGAGATAGCGAAAATGGATTTTTTTATGCAATTCATTTTGTTTTCTTAACAAAATACCTAGTGCTTTCTTATCTTAACGGGGAACAAATTTATTACTTAGATGGTCTATTACGTGTATTCCTAAAAATGGATGTCCAAATTGAATACAATATATCCCGTTTGATATCTATTTTTATGTATTGCAAAAATATGAAAGGACTTATTATTTTGAAAAATAAAAGGATATATATTGGTGGGGTACAAGTTTAATACTTTTACAGATGAGGCATTGCAAGTGGAAACGAAAAAGAAAAAGAAACAACCCAAACGGTAGCTTATCAATCATAGAGACGTAGGAGAATATATATGATAAAACAAGTCGTAGACGTAAAAAACATTCAAAAAGTGTACGGTAAAAAAGGTGAGAATCAATCACACGCATTAAAAGGTGTTTCATTCTCGATTCAAGAGGGGGAGTTTGTTGGGATTATGGGGCCATCTGGTTCTGGCAAAACGACATTATTAAATGTAATTTCAACTCTTGATAAAGCGACAGGTGGCGTTATTGAAATTGCAGGAACGGATATTACGAAAATGAAGCAAGGTGAGCTTTCTGATTTCCGTTCGCAAAAGTTAGGATTCATTTTCCAAGACTTTAATTTATTAGAGAATTTATCTATTTACGAAAACATTGCACTTCCATTATCCCTTCAAGGTGTCCCATCACGAAAAATTGGGCCGAAAGTAGAAAAGGTAGCTGATATGTTAGGGATTGTAACAATACTTCAAAAGTACCCATCTGAAGTATCTGGTGGACAGAAACAGCGTTCAGCAGCAGCACGTGCGTTAGTGCATGAGCCTGCAATTATTTTAGGGGACGAGCCAACAGGAGCTCTTGATTCTAAAAATGCAACTAGTTTACTTAATGCGATGACAAATTTAAATAAAGAACAAGGCGTATCGATTATGATGGTTACGCATGATCCATACAGTGCAAGTTACTGTCAGCGTATTTTATTCATTCAAGATGGTGAGTTATATAAAGAAATTTTAGACGTGCTTGCAGATTTAGGCACACAAAAAGCGTAAGAAAGGAGGTTTGGGCATGTTATTTAAACTTTCCATGTCAGGGTTGAAAAGTAAATTGCAAGATTATATTGTATTACTTATTGGTCTTATTGTATCTATTTTTACTTTCTATATGTTTCAAACGCTATCACTAAATAAAGTGTTCCTTGAATCTAATGCAAACATTGGTCCTATTGTATTAATATTCCAAATAGGTTCCTCTTTATTAGCGATTGTAACATTTTTTTACATTATGTATGCAAACTCTTTCTTATTATCTCTTCGCCAAAAAGAGTTTGGTATGTATATGATGTTAGGAGCAAAAAAGTATAAAGTTACATTACTGATGTTCCTTGAAACAATTATATTAGGTGCGGCGTCACTTGTGATTGGGATTACAAGTGGTGTAGGACTTGCAGAAGGTATCGGACAGTTATTAATGAAACAATTGGAGTTGACTGGAGAAGGTTACCAAGCTTTGTACATTCCATCAATGGTCGTTACTTGCATCTTCTTCTTTGCATTATTTGTACTATCAGCAAGTATGAATAGTATTAAATTGTCACGTATTTCTATATTATAACTTGTACATGCAGGTGCACAAACAGAGCGTGGCGCGGTAAAAGGAAAAATGACAGTTGTAGTTGCATTACTTGGTCTGATTTTGTTAGGTATTGGTTATGCATCATTGCTCTATATACCACAGGCAAAAAATCTAGGAACCGTTCCTACATTAATGGCTCTTGGATTAATCGCAGCAACTGTTAGTACTTACATGTTGTTTGGATCACTTCTCCCAGTTATGATAAAAAAAATAAAAAGTAATAAAAAGCGTAGTGAAAAAGGGCTTAATGCTTTTACCTTTGCTCAATTAAACTTCCGCATTAATGGCTTAACAAATGTGCTTGCGACGGTAGCAATCTTAGTAGCCCTTGGAGCAGGTGGAATTGCGTGTGGTATGGCATTTAAAAACGACGTTTTAAAGCAGACTGATAAAGGAACAATTTACGATTCGGTAGTTCATAATCCAACAGCAGAAGAAAAGAACATTTTGAGTAGTATTTTATTTCAAGAGAAACTTGAATATCGTTACAAAGTAGATGATAAGTATGTTTATTATATAAAAGAAGAGCTAGAGAACAATCATCCTTTAGTAAAAGATAGAAAAAATGAGAAGATAATGAAAGTTTCAGAAGAGATTCCCATGGATGCATTTGCATTGTCAAGACAATGGGGTAAAGAGGATGCAAAATCAAAACAATGGAGCGACGCTTTCGAAACAATTCAGCCAAATTATATATATCCTAATCATAAAATAAAAATTGTAGATCAAAACATATACGATAGTATGAAAGGTAAAGAAAGTACTGTGTTTATTGGGAAAACAGATGATTTTGAAGCATATTTAAAAGAATGGAAAAAACTTGATGAATTACAGGTAGTTAAGTATAAAAATGTGAAATCTAAAGAGCTGTATAGTAAGTATCAACAATATATTGCAAATCAAGGTTTTTCCAGCGGACTAATGTTTATGGGGTTCTTCGTTGGAATTGCGTCTTTAGCAATGATGGCAAGTTGCTTAATGTTTAAAATTCTATCTGGTGCATCTAAAGATAGTATACGTTACCAAATGCTTCGTAAAATTGGTGTTCGCCAGGAATTATTAACACAATCGATTTATAAGGAGTTATCCTTCGTATTCTTAGTCCCAGCAATTATCGGGATTGTTCACATATTAGTTGGTATGAATATGTTTGGCCCTCTTTTAATCGATCCGTATTTTCGTATTTGGTTACCAATTGTTATTTTCATAGTGATTTACTCGATTTACTACTGGATTACAGTTCAATTGTATAAAAGAATTGTACTTCCGAAAGAAGGTTAATGTAATAATGTTATGTATACTAAGTATCATCATAATTGGCCCCCGTTATGATGAAGTGAAAAAATATCATGTAAGCAAAATAGAAAGTGGATTTGAGATACAAATATGCAGCAATGAGCGGCAGAAAGTGTTAGAAAAAAAGTAAATACAAGTAGGGGGCGCATTTCATGTATAACTTACAAGAAGATATGTATGAGCAATTAAAAGAGAAAAATACTATTCTTTCTATATCTTAATAATGAAGGGAAAAGAAGAGGGAAAATAGCATCGTTCCTACATTGAGTACTACTTTAACCTTATTTGTAGGAACTCTTGCACTATCCCCTTACAATAAAATTGAATAATCATCCAATATTAATTGTTAACTATTATCGGAATTTTGACAGGATAGAACAATTTTCAAAAAAATATCTTGTATTCATTGTGTCTATTATAGCTATTATTTAAAATTGGGTTTGCACCAAAAGAGTGTAAATAAACATAAAACTTGTAAACTTTATTCATCATAAGGATTATCGTTTTAGAAAAGGAGTGTGTGTTGAAAAAAATTTTAAAGGTAATTTTAATCTTATTAGTAATATTTATAGGAATTATGTTGGGAAGCATAATTTTAAATAAAACATATCATACAGAGTTTAAGTCTTTAGATAACACGGATCAAAACATGTTAAAAGAATTATCTACTATTTATAAGAGCTTCGAAGAATCGAGTGATAAACTTTGGAATGAAGATTATCGCTTCGAAAAAATGCCATTGGTTCTGATACGTAGTAATAAAGACGGGGGATTCTTTAGACAAGAAGCTTATGCAGTTAATGTAACGGGATTAGAAAATAGTATTTTTGCAAAGGAAATAAAAGTCTCAAATTCTCTGCATCTATCTAAAGTCTATCGCTTAACTCGTTTTGATTTTAGAACTATTTCTACCTGGATTCCTTGGAACTTTGGGACAATAAATATTAACGATATGGATGTATTTTATTTAAAATATCATCCTAAAATGTTTAGTAATCCAGATTTATATTTTGATTTTTCATCTTTCTTATTACATGAAGGTTTTCATGCTTATAAACAAAAAGATTGGACATATGATGCAAATGGTGGAGAGTCTATTCACGAATATCCGATTAATAAAGAAAATTACGCGCTAATGGGATTAGAATTTAAGCTATTAGATAAAGCAATGATTGATACGAACCCAGAAAGTATTAATCAGGCATTATATGATTGGACAATTGTACGTAACTATCGCTATAAAAAATGGCCTCAATTAATTGGAGAAACAAAAACTGAAGCAATAGAAGGTTCAGCACGATACTTAGAGTATCGTTATAGTAAATTAACTGGTGGAAATCTTATGGTACTTGCAAAGAAACAGAAGCCATATCATGTTACTTTTATGGAGGCGTTCAACTTCATTGCTAATGGACAGGCAGAATCTCCAAGGTTTTTAGAGCGGAATATGAGATATGAGACTGGTTCAGCCCTTGAATTAAGCATGGACAAAGTAAATATTCCATGGAAAGAAGCTATGGAAGATAGTGCAATCAAACAAGGAAAGACACCATATGAAGTATTAAATACGTACTTTAATATAAATAATACGCCCACAATTGAAAATAAAATCAAAGAAATTAAAGAGAACAATGACTATGAAACACTTTTAGAACAAGGAGAAAAACTGGTGAAAATAAGTAACGAGTAAAGAAAATACGATTTGAAAAAGAATTTTCTTTAAAGAGCGTATTGAAGAGGATTCTTTTTTCATTTTATAAGTTATATACACTACCGGTGTAATCAAAAAAAATTAATTAAAAGAAGGAATCTCAAAATAATTTTTTTTATTAAAAGCTAAATTTAATGAAGAAGAAAAATTATTAATTGTAAATGGATCTAAAGAAAATTTTGAACAATATTTAAGACGTTATCTTTTATATCGATTATGTTACTTTTGGTCATTCAATTGCAGGTTTACAAAAAAGAGGATAGAAATGTACCGTCTGCTTATGCTTTTAGTTGTTCAATATGAGAAAAATGTGGAGGAATCATATGGAGTCAAAAATTCTTATTGTTGATGATGATAAAGAGATTAGAAATCTTATCTCTGTATATTTGGAAAATGAAGGTCTGAAAACTCAAAAGGCAGAAGATGCTATTGAAGCGTTAGAACTGTTAGAAGAAAAGCGATTCGATCTTATTATTTTGGATGTTATGATGCCTAATATGGATGGCATTGAAGCGTGTATGAAGATTAGGGAAGAACGAAATATGCCTATTATCATGCTTTCTGCAAAATCAGAGGATATAGACAAAATTCAGGGTTTAGCCTCTGGCGCCGATGATTATTTATCAAAACCGTTTAATCCGTTGGAGTTAATCGCTAGAGTAAAATCCCAATTAAGAAGGTTTAAAAAATATAATACAAATACAGATAATGATAAAAGTGTCCTAGAAATTGGTGATTTGACCATAAATACAGATACACGTCAAGTATGGATAAGAGGCACGGAAGTAAGGCTAACTCCAAAAGAGTTTGATATACTCGAACTACTTGCTCGTAACAAAGGGATTGTTCTGAGTGTTGCAAAAATATATGAAGCAGTTTGGAAAGATGCTTTTTATAAATCGGATAATACCGTCATGGTGCATATTACAAAAATAAGAGACAAAATTGAAGAGGATTCTAAACATCCAATTTATATTAAAACTGTTTGGGGAATTGGGTACAAAATATGAAGAAGGTTAGTTTTAGAAATAAGATAATAATAAAACTTCTTGGTGCTGTTGCAGTTAGTTTTTTTGTTTCGTTTGGTTTAACAATCCTCACTTTTATATATATTATAATACCATTAAATCTAAATCACTATCTTGATGATCTTAGTACATTTGAAAATAATATACTTACATTTCTTATATTTGCGTTAGCGATCTTTACTTTTATTATCATTTTTTTAATATTGGTTCGAAAGAAAATAGTATATTTGAAGCTCATTTCTGATAATGTGAATGATATTGCCAATGGAAAACTGGGTTTGACAATTGGGATTGAGGGAAAGGATGAATTGACTCATCTTGCTCAAAATATTAATTATATGTCCAAGGAATTGGAGAATACATTTGAACAGGAAAGACAATTGGAACGTACAAAAAATGAACTCATAACCAACGTATCTCATGACTTACGCACACCGTTGACATCTATTATCGGCTATGTAGATTTATTAAAAAGAGGGCAATACGACAGTAAAGCACAATTACAGGAGTATCTCGAAACCACTTATTTAAAATCACAGAGATTGAAATATCTAATTGATGAACTATTTGAGTACACCCGTTTATCAGACATCGATGCTAAGTTAAACATTAACGAAGTTGATTTATCAGGCTTGTTGGAGCAAATAGTTGGAGAATACATTCCTATATTTGAAAAGGAAAGCTTAATCGTTCAAAAATCAATCACACAAGAAACAATACCTATCTTCATAGATGTAGAAAAAATGGTACGTGTATATGAAAATCTCTTTATGAATGCGATAAAGTACAGCATAAAACCATCCGAATTATCCGTATGTCTTGAATTAATGGATAACAAAGCAATTTTGAAAGTGTCAAATACAGTCGAGGAACCGCCTGTTAGCGATCCAAATAAATTGTTTGAAAGGTTTTTCAGGGGGGACAAGGCAAGAAAAGATGACCAGGGAAATGGTCTGGGGCTTGCTATCTCAAAAAGAATCGTTGAGCTTCATAATGGTAATATACATGCAGAATCTAAAGACGACTGGATGTCCTTTATTGTTGAACATCCAATTAAATAGAATGGCTTATGGAATTATAGGTTCCATAAGCTTTTTTTATAAAACTTAAGAATTCTTAAGAATTTTACGGGGTGTTTCCTAATTTTCATAGTTTATCATGTATGTATTGAAAGCGATGAGGAGAGTGAAGAAATTAAAAAAGAAAATTTTCTTTGTAGCTTTCAGGTGGATACATAGTGACAATCTCATTGAAAAGGTGATAAATAGATGAAGAAGAAAAATAAAGTGTTAATTACTAGTGTAGTAGCAATTGGAATTGCTGCTGGATCATATTTTGCATTTGCTGGCGGCGGTTCGGAAGTAGCAATGGAATATAGCGGTTATAAAGTTATAGAAAAACAAATTGAAAATGCACAAAAATTTGGCGGTGAAGTTATTCCAAATGGAATTGAAACAATTTCATTCGATCCAACAAAAGGTACGTATGAATCAGCTGTTAAAAAAGGCGATGAAGTGAAAAAAGGTCAGCTTCTGTTTAAATATAATGCCCCTACTGCTAAACAAGGTGTAACGGAAGCAGAAATGCAAAAGAAAATCGCACAAAAAGAAGTAACATTGTATCAAAAACAACTTGATGCAGCGAAACAAAAATTACAAAAAGATAAAAATGCTGGTCTTCCTCAGGAAGCATTAAAAGCATCGGAAATCGAAGTGCAACAATTAGAATCACAACTTGAAATGAAAAAATTTGAAGTTGAAAAATCTGATGAAATGATTAAAGAAGCAAAAGAGAAAGTAAACACACTTTCTGTAACGAGTCCTGCTGATGGTGTAATTGATGATATCGTAAAAACTGCTGATGAAAAAACAGGTATGAGTGGCATTACACTTCGTCACGCTGGTCCATTTAAAGTAAAAGGTCAACTTTCTGAACATGAACTTGCTAGCATGAAAGTTGGGCAAGAAGTAACTGTCTCATCAAAAACTGTAACTGGTAAGAATTGGATAGGAAAAATAACAGAAATCGGTTCTACACCATTAAAGAGTATGGACGAAAATAAAACTGTTTCTAATTATCAATTCACTGTCACATTAGATAATAGTGAAGAATTACAAAACGGCTTCCATGTATACGTAACGAGTAAATCTGGCGAAGCAACTGGTACGATTGTTCCGAAAAGTAGCATCGTGAAAAAAGGTGACAAAAATGTTGTCTTCGTTGTAAAAGACAGTAAAGCGAAAGAACAAGCGATTACTGTTGAATTCGAGACAGATAGCGAAGCAAAAGTTTCTGGAGTGAAAAAAGGAGAACAAATTATCTCTAAACCTGAAAAAGACTTAAAAGATGGTATGGAGGTTGTCGTTGAATGATTAATTTAAAAGGCATCACGAAATCCTTCCAAAATGGTGCAGAAGCCGTTCAAATATTACACGGAATTGACGTAACTCTGAACCAAGGAGAATTCACTTCTATTATGGGACCGTCTGGTTCTGGTAAATCAACATTAATGAACATTATCGGTTGCTTAGATAAACCAACGACAGGTACGTACGAACTAGCTGGTCAAAATATTTCAAACATGTCTGAAACAGAACTTGCACATGTTCGTAATAAAGAAATCGGATTCGTATTCCAAAACTTCATGTTACTACCAAGACTTACAGCACTACAAAATATTGAATTACCTCTTATTTACGCTGGAGTCGATAAAAAAGAAAGACGTGAGCGCTCATTAGCTGCTTTAACAAAAGTAAGTTTAGCTGATCGTGCTACTCACCTGCCAAATGAATTATCAGGTGGACAAAAACAGCGTGTTGCGGTTGCTCGTGCAATCGTAAATAACCCGAAATTTATTTTAGCCGATGAACCGACAGGTGCACTTGATACGAAAACAAGTACACAAATTATGGACCTCTTTTATGAATTAAACAAGCAAGGCTCAACAATCATTATGATTACCCACGATCGTGAAATCGGTGAAGCGGCTGCCCGCCAAATTGTAATTCGTGACGGAAATATCGTCCAAGATTGGAGAGGTTAATTTTGAACACGAGTGAAACTATACGCATGGCCCTTTCCTCTATCTTTGCTCATAAAATGCGTTCTATCTTAACGATGCTAGGAATTATTATCAGTATTAGCGCCATCATTACCATCATTTCAATGGGTGATGGTACAAACGCAAAGTTTAAAAAAGAATTAGGGCAAGGAAAAGATACGGAAGTAACCATTTACTATAACAACCCCGATTATGGAACAGATAGTGCCAAAATCACAACTGATATGCTCAAACGTCTTCAAACTGTGCCAGGCGTTAAAGATGTTGATCCAGATGTGAGTATGAAAGTAAAAGCATCTTCTGGTTCAAAAGATGTCTCTCTTAATCTAAAAGGTGGAACAGTCGCCTTTATGACAGATGCGAAAATAAAATTAGTTCACGGTCGGGAATTAAACGATAGTGAACTAAAACAAGCAATCTCTGCAGTTATTTTAAATGAAGAAACTTTCAACAAATTATTTAATGGTTGGGAACCAAATCTATATACAGACATAAAAGGAAAACCGTATAAAGTAGTCGGTGTTTATGAAGCAAAAAATGATTCCGGAATGGCTATGTCAGCAGGTTATACATCACTTGAAAATGCTCCTGTCATTTCAGGAGTAACTGAGTATGACTCTGTAAAATTAACACTAAGTTCACCAACAGAACGTAAAAGTGTAGAAAAACAAGCTGTTTCTATTTTGAACGAGATGAAAGCTCCTAAATTTGAGCATAAATTTAAAGCTCAAGATATGGGTGAATTTACGAAGCAATTAGACGAATCAATCGGTATGATGAAAATGGTATTCGGTGGTATCGCTGCTATCTCCTTACTTGTTGGTGGTATCGGTGTAATGAATATTATGCTTGTATCCGTAACAGAACGTACACGTGAGATCGGTATTCGTAAAGCACTTGGTGCAACACGCGGTAAAGTATTAACACAATTCTTAATTGAATCTTGTATTTTGACTGGACTAGGTGGTTTCATCGGATTCATGCTCGGTATTTTCTTCGCTTGGATCGTCTCAATCTTTGCCGGATGGCCTCTCGTTGTCTCAACAGAACTTGGACTTCTTGCAGTAGGCATTTCAATGCTAATCGGTATTGCATTTGGTTTACTACCAGCTAACAAAGCTGCAAAACTTGATCCAATTGAATGTTTACGATATGAGTAAAAAAACGTAGGAGTGTAAACTCCTGCATTTTTTCTGTTGAAGCCGAGAAATTTTAACAGTTTTTTTAAATCTTAAGGATTCTTAAGGATTTTCACTCCAGTTTCTTCATGTTTGGATTTTAAACTATGGTTGTAAAGTTAATCTATTGGAGTGACTAAATATGAAGCATTTGTCTTTTTTATCTCAATGTATAACTAATCCAAGAAACGTCGGTGCAGTACTTCCAAGTTCAAAGTTTCTCGCAGAAAAAATGATGGAAAACATTAATTTTGAGAACGCTAAATATATTATTGAATATGGGCCAGGTACGGGTGTATTCACTGAGAAATTACTTAAAAAACGAAATTCGAATACCACTCTTATGCTAGTGGAAAATAATAGAGAGTTTTATTTAATGTTGAAAGAAAAATTTAAAAAAGAGAAAAATTTATTCATTGTATGGGGGTCTGCGGAAAATATCGACGAGTATCTAAAAAACTTCTCTATTCCTTATGCAGACTATATTGTTTCTGGTCTTCCTTTTGCTAGTTTGCCCCAAAATGTTTCAGATGAAATTTTATTAACTACCACAAAAATTTTAAAGAAAGATGGGGTATTTATTACTTTTCAATATACAAAATTTAAAAAGAAGTTCCTTAATCAGTTTTTTGATACAATAGATGAGAAATGGGAGCTTAGAAACGTACCACCTGCTTTTGTTTTTAGCTGTTCAACACCAAAAAATAAGGGAGAAAAATATGGAAGCTAAAATTCTTATTGTTGATGATGATAAAGAAATCAGAAACCTTATTTCTATTTATTTGGAAAATGAAGGTTTGCAAACTCAAAAGGTTGAAGATGCTATTGAGGCCTTAAAACAGTTGGAAGAAAAAGAGTTTGATCTCATTATTTTGGATATTATGATGCCTAACATGGATGGAATTAAAGCATGTATGAAGATTAGGGAAGAACGAACTATTCCCATTATCATGCTTTCTGCAAAATCCGAAGATATGGATAAAATTCAGGGGCTTACTTCTGGTGCCGATGATTATTTGTCAAAACCGTTTAACCCATTAGAATTAATTGCTAGAGTAAAATCTCAATTAAGAAGATATACAAAATATAATACTGAAACGAACAAGAATAAAAATATTATTGAAATTGGTAATTTGACCTTGAATACAGATGCACGTCAAGTATGGGTAAGGGGAAAGGAAACCAGGCTTACTCCTAAAGAATTCGATATACTTGAACTTCTTGCTCGTAACAAAGGGATGGTCTTAAGCATTGAAAAAATATATGAAGCTGTTTGGAAGGAGAATTTTTACAAATCGGATAATAATGTAATGGTACACATTACAAGAATTAGAGATAAAATAGAAGAAGATTCCAAACATCCCATCTACATTAAAACAGTATGGGGAGTAGGATATAAAATATGAGGATGTTTAAACTTAGAAATAAGTTAGTTGCAAAACTTCTTATTGCGGTAGCAATTAGTTTTTTTGTTTCACTTGGTGCGATATTTCTCTTCAGTAAATTGCTTTATCATCTATCCGTAAAAAATTATCTGCCCGAAGTTACTCTAGTTACAGGTTATATTTATACGCTAATTTTGTTTTCAATCATAATCTTTATCTTTATTGCAGTATTTTTGTTAATGGTGCGGAAAAAATTATTATATTTGAAACTTATTACCGAGAGCGTTCACCATATTGCTAATGGAAAACTTGGTTTAACAATCAGAATAGAAAGTAGGGACGAATTGACCCAACTTGCTCAAAATATTAATTATATGTCCAAGGAATTGGAGAATACATTTGAACAGGAAAGACAATTGGAACGTACAAAAAATGAACTCATTACCAACGTATCTCATGACTTACGCACACCGTTGACATCTATTATCGGATATGTAGATTTATTAAAAAGAGGGCAATACGACAGTAAAACACAATTACAGGAATACCTCGAAACCACTTATTTAAAATCACAGAGACTGAAATATCTAATTGATGAACTGTTTGAATATACCCGTTTATCAGACCTCGATGCTAAGTTAAACCTTAATGAAGTTGATTTATCAGGTTTGTTGGAGCAAATAGTTGGAGAATACATTCCTATATTTGAAAAGGAAAGCTTAATCGTTCAAAAATCAATCACACAAGAAACAATACCTATTTTCATGGATGTAGAAAAAATGGTACGTGTTTATGAAAACCTGTTTATGAATGCGATAAAGTACAGCATGAAACCATCCGAATTATCAATAAGTCTTGAACTAATAGGTAACAAAGCAATTTTAAAAGTATCAAATAAAGTCGAGAAGCCACCTGTTAGCGATCCAAATAAATTGTTTGAAAGGTTTTTCAGGGGAGATAAGGCAAGAAAAGATGACCAGGGAAATGGTCTAGGACTTGCTATCTCAAAAAGAATTGTTGAACTTCATCATGGTAATATACATGCAGAGTATAAAGACGGCTGGATGTCCTTTATTGTTGAACATCCAATTAAATAGAATGGCTTATGGAATGAAAGGTTCCATAAGCTTTTTTTTAAACTTAAGAAACTTCTTAAGTTAATAATTCAAGTAGGCCATTCATAGTAGACATGATACTGATAAGTTAATTTGATTTATTATTATAAAGTGATTAATCGAATAAAGGGGAAGTTCATTGATATGAATAATGTAAGAGACGATAGTAAATTTAGCAACCAGTGTGTTTTGGTATTCAACCGGGGCACACTGGTTTTATTTTTTTATAAATGTGGAACAAATGTATTACTTAGATTGTCTATTAAGTGTAATCCTAAAAGATATGAAAGTACAGATCATTTCGAAAAATACAAAGGTATTAAAAAGAGGGATATGTGTGGGAACACTAAGTGTCAGTGTGCCTAAAAGGGTGGGATGGGATGGTCTATATGAAAGTGGTTCTAATGTCTTATATGTATATAGAATTTGATAACGCTGTCTATTTTTTGGAGGATTATGTTAAAATAACGTTTTTTTGAGTACAAAGATATTGGAGGTAACAGAAGTGAAAAGTATGTTTTGCAAGAGATTTATTACAATAGTAACAGTGCTTACACTATTTTGTAGCATGGCCGTTACATTTGGAAGAGCATCAGCGGAAACAGTTCCTGCTATAGACGTAGAAGCAGGATCAGCAATTTTAGTAGAAGCAAATTCCGGGAAAATTTTATATCAAAAAAATGCAGATGAATCATTAGCAATTGCTAGTATGACAAAAATGATGAGTGAATACTTAGTTCATGAAGCGGTGGATAAAGGAAAACTTAAATGGGATCAAAAAGTTAAAATTTCTGAATATGCATATAAGATTTCGCAAGATCGCTCATTATCAAACGTTCCATTAGAAAATGGTGGCTCTTATACGGTCAAAGAGTTATATGAGGCAATGGTAATCTACTCTGCAAACGGTGCAACAATTGCTTTAGCTGAAGAGATTGCTGGAAAAGAAGTCAATTTCGTGAAAATGATGAACGATAAATCAAAAGAGTTTGGAATGAAAAATTATAAATTTGTAAACTCTACAGGTTTAACAAACCATGATTTAAAAGGACATCACCCAGAAGGGACAACTCCAGACGAGAAAAATAAAATGTCCGCAAGAGATTGTGCGATTTTAGCACAACGTCTTATTCAAGATTTCCCGAAAATATTAGATACAGCAAAAATCCCTAAAAAAACATTCCAAAAGGGTGGCAAGTATCCGATTGATATGACGAACTTTAACTGGATGTTAAAAGGCTTAATTAAGCAATACGAAGGTGTAGATGGGTTAAAAACAGGAACTACTCCAGAAGCCGGAGATTGTTTTACTGGTACAGTAGAAAAAAACGGTATGCGTCTAATCTCTGTAGTTATAAAAGCAAACTCTCATACAGCACGTTTTGATGAAACAAAGAAATTATATGATTATGGATTTGCGAATTTTGAAGTGAAGAAGGTCTATGGAAAAGATTCAGTAGTAAAAGGTCATGAAACAGTGCGAGTAGCAAATGCAAAGGACAAAGATATAGTTGTTCAAACGAAGCAAGCTGTTTCACTTCCAATGCCAAAGGGCAACAAAGACGTTTATAAAAAAGAATTTAAAGTATCGAATAAAGAACAAGAAGCGCCTATTAAAAAAGGTGTAACAATTAGTCAAATGATTATATCGCCTAAAGATATTACAGATCCTGGGTTCTTATCAGGTAAATCATTACAAGTAGACCTTGTAACAAAATCTGAAGTAGAACAAGCAAATTGGTTTACACGTTTTATGCGCGAAATAGGATCTTTCTTTAGCGGTATGTGGAATAGTGCGGTTGATATAGTAAAAGGCTAACTTTGTAGGATAAAACTAAATATTAGCCTGAAATAAAAGGTTTCAAAGTATTATAGATTCTTATGTGGATGGCTTGGAATGGAAGATTGCATTAATTCTCAAATCTGGTTCTTCGGAACTTTCGGTATTGCAATCAAGCTAAGATAAATTTGTATCCATATAATCAAAAAACGCTATTCTTTTTGTAGAAATATACAGAAAGGATGGCGTTTATTATGAATTGTTCGATTCAAAGGGTTCTGGTGCAAGGCTAGTTTAATAAAGTTACATGATGAAAACACATTCATTATTCCATCAAGTGACAATAAAAATAAATACCTGGTACTTATTCCTGTTATTAAATTTTATAAAAATTTAATAAAATCTTTTCTTCTTATTAAATATTTTGTTTTAAATTAATTATATAAAGAAATGGAGGCCGAAAAATGAATTTTTTAAAGAAATTTAAGTATCTTTTTATAGTGTTTATCCCTATGTATATAGTTATTCTTTAATTTCAATCGAATAAAAAAGCAAGGTATTCGAGAAAAAAGTACGGTACCATACAGAGAAAACGCTCTCCCATACAAAAGTAAATTGTACCGAAAGTGATAAAAGCGAATGTTATATGGAGGGAACCCCCTAATAATTTCACCTGAAAATCGATAATTAATGAAACAAACAATAACAAGATGATACATGATTACGAGTTAATATCCCCAAAAGATAGGATTACTAGTGACAATCTTTGATACTGACAATTGAGGTGACGTCGATGAGAGGGACATTAATAAAAAGTGGAGTATTTATTTTAGTTTTAACAGGAGGGCTATATCTTACAAAATACGCATATGACCATCATACTAACCGAGTTAAAGTAAGAGACACGATTCAACAAATATCAATAGAGCATGGTATACCGCCATGGATTCCTTTATCTATTGCATTCCATGAAAGTAAGTTTGATCGAAACGCAATTGGAGATCAGGGGACATCATTTGGACTGTTTCAGCTTCATCGAGGTGGACTAGCACCTAAAGATTTAACGAACGAAGATTTGAAAAATGCAGAAACCAATACTCGAATTGCAATATCTAATATGATAAATGCATATAACCGTGGTTTACAGCAAAATTTAAAAGGACCAGAGCTATTAAAATATGTTGCTAATACCTCAGGGTGGCCTGGGAATAAGGGTGTTCAATGGACAAATAAGCAGACAGACTATAACGAGGGTTTAGAAAACAGTTTTAAAATGTTTTCTAAACGACAATATGATTTTATAGAATGAAATTTCTTTTTTCTTTCTATTATTATATAACTTATGCCTAAATACGAAAGTTTCCTAAAACAGATACATAGATTGACTTTGTACTGCTTATATTAGGAATTTAAAGAAACAATATGTATAATTCTCCCACTACAATAGTATAGTGGCCTTTATTAACAGCAAAATCTACAATTTACAAGGAGAACATTTTATGAGTAAGAGAATAAAAGAATTAGATTCCATACGAGGGTTAGCGGCACTGACAGTGGTATTTGGACATTTTTGTTTAATGCTACCATCGTTACCTAATTCTATTAAATTTTCTCCGCTTAGGTTTTTATGGGCTGGCGGGGAAGCTGTAATCGTTTTTTATGTACTCAGTGGTTTTGTGTTATCTATGGCACTTTATCATTCAAAAACAAATTATTGGGGATATTTAATTAAGCGATTTGTACGAATCTATATTCCTTATTATTTTTGGATAATCATTACCTTTGCTTTATTTATTTTGTTCTCGCCGTATGAAGTGGCTGGACTACGGGATTGGTTCTATGATAGGTGGCAAGGGTCTATAACAAAAATAGATATTATAAACCATTTTGTACTTCTTAATAACTTTTTTACGGAAAATTATAATCCAGTTATCTGGTCATTGGCTCAAGAAATGCGTATATCTATTGTGTTTCCGTTGTTATTCCTTCTTTTTTATAAACTGAGTTGGAAGAAAACGATACTATTTGCTTTGAGCTTTTCTTTAATTAGTGTTTTCCTTAATATGTTGCATATAGGGAAAGCAGAGGGATTTTATAATGGTTATGCCGATACACTGCATTTCACATCGATGTTTATGGTTGGAATGTTACTTTTTAAGCATCAGGAAAAGCTTATCTACTTATATAGGAATATGAAAAAATTTAATAAAGGATTTCTTATTGCATTAGGGATTATTCTATATTTATATTCCATTTTAATTTATGGTTTTTCCCGCAATGATACTACTTTCTTATTAAAAGATTGGGGTGTCGTAATCGGTGTTAGTATATTTATAATAATGGCCATGAGTAATCTAAAAGTGAAAGCATTTTTAAATAAGAGTGTATTTGTATACTTAGGAGAAATTTCATACAGTATCTATTTGTGTCATTTTCCAATCATGATGGTACTATTTAAACTTTTGTATACAAAGATACCTATCTTTTTCCTTCTTGCTTTGTGTATTTCAATGACAATACTTTTTTCTATAGTTTCGTATCATTTAATTGAAAAGAAATGTATCAACTGGGCAAAACAAAGAACAACAAATTCCCGAAAAAAAGTGTAATGCTTGAAGGAATTTTATTTCTTTAGTAAATATACGAATATGACCGATTCCTAAGTATATTAGGAATCGGTCAATTACGGATTCTATATAAATATACTAAAATTGAACAAATTTTTAATTTTATACTTAACTCCAAAAATCCTCTTACTAAAGAGAATCTTCGTAACGTTTTTCCAGACATAGCCGAAAGTACAATTAGTAAAACGCTAGTTTCCTTGTAGCTGCTTGGTCAAATAAAGCTAGTTTCAAGAGGAAGAAATGCTCAATGTATACAGGTTTAATTCTGTATTAATAATTATTAGGGGTAACAACACATCGCTATCTATATCTAAAATGTTATATAAAACTATTGAATATTTTATTCGTAAAAACAGAGGTGTAAAATGAATTTTATTTCCGAACTACTTGTTACCTTTGCAATTCCTACAATACAACTCACATTCTTGTTACTACTCATTTTTGTTTTTAGCTACTTTGTAGTATACAAAAAGGTATGTAAAGGAGGGGGGGAATTTACCGCACAACAAGTTATATTGTTTATATTGATAATAGGATATTATTCCCTTGTATTATCAGCCACTTCATTTGGTCGTCCAGATGATATAACTTTCGCAAGAACAATTGACTTTGATGTACTTAGTGTTTATAAAAAAGCATGGAATACCTTTTCATTTTCTTCTTTTTTCCATATCATTGTGAATATAGGTATGCTTTTTCCGTTAGGAATTTTATTACCTTTATTTAGTAATGTTTTTCAAAAAACAAAATGGATGTTAATCAGCTCAATTATAGCAAGTTTATTGATTGAAATCCTTGAATTTATAATGCAACGTGGAAGTATGGAACTAGCCGATTTACTTCATAATACTTTAGGAATGATGCTAGGATATTCTATGTTAAATATAGTTCTTATATTGTTGAAGAAAAAAGAACCAGATACACAAATGATCACATATTTATTTCTTCCGATTACAGTAAGTTTTGTTGCACTTGGAATAATGATTTCGTATCAAATGAAGGAATTTGGGAATATGCCTTTAGATCCCATTACAAAAACAGACATGACTGATGTCACTATAAAAACATCAATAAAGTTAAAAGACGAAGGTAATAAAATGCCTGTTTACAAAGAGGAAATTACAAAAATGCCTAATGACAATGAGCCAGTTACAAAAAAATCACATATTCGAGATGTCGAAATTCTGTCTCCCAAAGAAGTATTTCAAAAACTAAAACAAGGAGACTTTGATCCTATAATATCTTTCAAAGCAGGTGATACATTAGTCATTACAGATTATAATATAGATTACTACGCTGATACAAAAGGCTTTTCTCAACCTATATATGTTTTTCAAGTACGCTTAAATGATAATGGGAAAGATAGTTGGTCTCAACCTATTTCTGCGAGAAGATAACATAGATTTTCATGTTTTTGTTCATGTGAAATAGTTTAATCGAGTTGTCTTTCTCATTTGAAAAATCTCCTATGGAATTTAATTGAAATTGAAAAACATTTAAGAAGAACAATTACGCTGTGGGCTATTGTATAGTGTAGATATGAATAACAAAAAAGGGGGACTATATATGTGGAAGCGATTTGTAGCGATTGGTGATAGTTTTACAGAGGGGATAGGGGATGAAGTTGAGGGAATAGCATTAAAAAGCTGGGTAGATCATTTTGTTCAACTGTGTATAGATGATTTAAAATATGCTAATTTTGCAAAACGTGGGTTAGTAACTAAAGAAATTCGCTCACAGCAATTGGAACAGGCATTAACTTTTAATCCAGATTTGGTTAGTCTAATTGCAGGTGCAAACGATGTTTTAAAAGGACGTTGGAATCATCATGCATATAAGAACGATATGGAATTTATGATAGATACATTAAGTAAAACAGATGCTGATATTATTATAGCAAACCTTCCAGATTTTACTGTTAGGCTTCCATTTCCTTCTGAAAAAAAACAAGTATTAAAAGAACAATTATTAGAGGCAAATGAAGTTATACTTTCACTGAGTAGAGAGTATAAGCTTCATCATGTTGACTTTTGGAATCATCATTTAGTTAATGACAATACGCTTTGGTCTACGGATTTAATTCATCCAAACTCAAAAGGATATGTAAAAGTTGCTGAATTGATTTTTAGTAGTTTGCCTGTACACGACTCTTTTAAATAAGCTGTAGAATGACCTAAACTCCTGTCGCATGCTGTACAGGGGTTTTTGGTGCGAAAAAGAAGGATATAGAGTGCCTATAAATTATACTTTAAGTAATTCTTTTTATTGTTTATATCTTTGTTATTTTCTGTTGCAGAATCCTTATTATAAGGATTCTTTTTTTGTATCAATAATCTATAAAGAAAAAAGATGAAATTGGCGAAAATGAACTAAAAGGTATTTTAAATGAATTGTTAAAACAACACTAATAATGATAACGTTCGCTAAATATATTCGTCGTTTGTAAGAATCTTAAAATCTTCCCTTTTTGAATGCAGCTTAACCATAAATTTAATTTTTTTGTAAATGTGGAACTATTTCATTACTTACACTGTCTATTAAGCGTTAAAACATTTTTTATTTAACATATTTAGAAAGGAATAATCATTTTTAATTAAGGGAGAAGATTGAATTGAAAAAAATATGGATGCTGCTTTTCTTTTGTTTTGGAGTTATGTTGGTAGGATGCAATAAAGATGAGCCGCCAAAACAAGCATTTGAAGAATATATCAATTTATGGAATGATAAAAAATTTACAAATATGTATGATTATTTATCAGAACATGCAAAAAAAACGATTTCTAAAAAGGAGTTCACAGAGAAATATCAAAAAATTTATGAGGGTATTGGAGTTAAGAATTTAAAAATTAAAACGAAAGGAGAGAATACTAAAGATAAAGAACTTTTTCTTTTTGAAGTTAATATGGATACGGATGGAGGAACAGTTTCATTCATCCATGAAGCAAAACTCGTGAAAGATAAAGATAAGGAATCTTGGAAAATAGATTGGACACCAGACTTCATTTTCCCAGGTATGAAAAAAGATTACAAAGTACGTATGCAAACAGAGCAAGGAAAACGCGGAGAAATATATGATCGAAATGGAAAAGGGCTTGCAACGAATGGTAAAGCGACTGAAGTTGGAATTATTCCAGAGAAACTAGGTGAAACGGCAGCGCAAACAAAAGAAATAGTAGCACAATTACTTGATATGTCTACAGAAGAGGTCGATCAGAAGCTCGCAGCGAAATGGATAAAACCAGATTCCTTTGTACCAATTGGTATTTTAAAAGAGGGAACCAGACAGAATGATTATATTGAATTAGAAGGAGTTTCATCTCGCCCAGTAAATATTCGTACGTATCCATTAGGAGAAGCAGCGGCACACTTAACGGGATATATAGGAAAGGTAAATGCAGAGGAGTTAAAATCGCTTCAAAAAAAAGGTTATCAAGCAGATGATTTAGTGGGTAAGACAGGTTTAGAGAAAGTATTAGAGAATAAATTGCGTGGTGAAAAGGGTGGACGCGTATTTATGGAAGATGAGAACGGGAAAGAGATTAAAAACGTAGCAAAACAAGAAGCAAAAAAAGGAGAAAATGTTACGTTAACTATTGATGCTGCAATTCAAGAAAAAATCTTTAATGAGATGAAAAATGAAGCAGGATCTAGTGCAGCGGTCAATCCTAAAACGGGTGAAACAATCGCACTTGTAAGTAGCCCTGCTTATAATCCAAATACAATAGTTAGAGGAGCATCAAAAGCTCAACGGGAAGCATGGAATAACGACTCGAAACTGCCAATGATGAATCGCTTCACACAAGCATTTGTACCAGGTTCCGTATTTAAAACGATTACAGGTGCAATTGGTTTGGAAACAAACACAATAAATCCTAAGGAAGAATTTAAAATTCAAGGATTAAAGTGGACAAAAGATTCATCTTGGGGAAATTATTATGTAACACGTGTGAAGGATGCTAGTCCAGTTGATTTTGATAAGGCAATGAAGTACTCTGATAATATTTATTTTGCTCAACAAGCTTTGAAAATAGGAAAAGATCAGTATGTAAATGAATTTAAGAAATACGGATTTCATGAAAAATTACCAATTGAATACGAATTCCCTATTTCAATCATTGCAAAAGATGGGATAAAAAATGATATTCAACTAGCAGACACGGGGTACGGACAAGGACAAGTATTAATGACACCTCTTCATTTAGCATTGACTTATGCACCGATTGTCAATGAGGGTAACATTCCGTCACCGCATCTTATAAAAAAAACAAAAGAAGCGGGAAATTGGAAAGAAAATGTGATTTCTACCAAGAATCAAGAGATATTAAAAAATGCGTTAATAAAGGTTATTAATGATCCTGATGGTGCTGGGAGAATTGCTAAAGTTGATGGTGTAACTCTCGCTGGTAAGACAGGTACAGCAGAACTGAAAGAATCGAAAGAAGCAGAGGGTAAAGAACTTGGATGGTTTGCAGCTTTCGATGCAAGCGCGCCAAACATGATTGTTACCATGATGATTGAAGATGTAAAAGGAAGAGGCGGGAGCAACGTTCCAGGTGAAAAAATAAAACATGTTTTTCAGAAATAATACTTAATTAGAAGGTGAAATTTACTTCTTTAGTAAATATACAAACCTTACCGATTCAAGATTATATTAGGAATCGGTTAATTTATGTCTAAACGCAGATTTTATGATTTTAATAATCGTATTTAATTACGTGTTTTTTTACACAATTAAATACGATTATTTTTTATTTAAAAATTATAAAACAACAAATTTTTAAATGTTAAATTAGATAATTGAAATTTAAAAAATAAGAGCTATTATACTTAACTTTATTTTCAGAAATATTACAAAGCTGTTAGTTTGAAGTAAGGTTATTCAATATAAGTAAGAGGGGAATTTCTTTATACTAAAAGATAAAAGTATTAATTAGATATTTCTAGATAATAAATAGATACATAAATAAAAGGAGCTAAATATATGTATAAAATCATGATTGTAGAAGATGACCAAAAAATTTCTAAACTACTTCAATCCCATATTAATAAGTACGGGTATGAAGGAAATATTACAGAGGATTTTGAAAATATTTTGGCTAACTTTGAAAAAATTCAACCTGATTTAGTTTTATTAGATGTAAATTTACCGAGTTTTGATGGTTTCTACTGGTGCCGACAAATTAGAACGGTCTCTACTTGTCCCATTATATTTATATCAGCACGTAGTGGAGAGATGGAGCAAGTTATGGCACTTGAACATGGTGCAGACGATTATATCACTAAACCGTTTCATTATGAAGTTGTAATGGCAAAAATCCGAAGTCATCTTCGAAGAATTTACGGAGAATACGCACCGAAAGCGGAAGAAAGAGTTGTTCAGCAATCCGGTTTAATACTTTATCCAGAAAAAATGGAATTAAAGCTAAATGATAGCATGTGTATACTGTCAAAAAAAGAAACTGTTTTACTAGAAACTCTCTTACGACAATCTCCTAGTATTGTTAGTCGAGAGAAAATTTTAGAAAAACTTTGGGATGACTATACGTATGTAGATGATAATACGTTAAGTGTAAATGTTACACGTGTCCGAAAAAAATTAGAGGAAATCGGAATAAAAAATGCATTAGAAACAGTTCGTGGTGCTGGATATCGTTTGAAAATAACTTGGAAGAATGATGAGGTATAATAATGAATTTATTTTTACGTGAACATATCCCTTTCATTTGGTTCTCAATCATTCAGCTATTTGTCGTTCTAACTGTTTATTGGCTGGATGGATATAACCACTTATCTACTGCGTTATATAGTGTGTTTTTAGGAGGATGCTTTTTAATTGCGTTTTTACTTTATCGCTACTTTAGCCATCGTAGATTTTATAACAAATTATCCAACCCTTCTGAAACATTAGAGGACTCCTTAGAAGAACTCGATTCCACTCCATTATCAGTAGCACTTCAGCGTGTGTTAAAGACACAATACAGTCAATATCATCAACAGTTAAAGACTTGGGAATATAAACAAAAAGAGCACCTTACATTTATTAATCAATGGGTGCATCAGATGAAAACGCCCCTATCAGTTATTGAACTGATCACACAAGAAGAGAATGGGGAGGTTTTTGAAAGTATTGTGGAAGAAGTAGATCAAATGCAGTACGGATTAGAAATGGTCTTATATATGGCGCGATTACAAACGTTTGAGCAAGATTTTTATGTGGAAAGAGTTTCGTTACAGGAAATCGTTCAAGAAGTAATCCGTGAAAATAAACGTCTGTTTATCCGTAGCTATGTTTATCCAGAAGTAAAAGTAAAACAAACTATTATGGTAGAAACCGATAGAAAGTGGCTTCGGTTTGTTATTCATCAAGTGATATCCAATGCCATTAAGTATTCAGCAGGAAGTAGAAAAAACGTTACTATTACTACATTAGAAGAAGAGCGCTCAGTAATCCTTGAAATACACGATCATGGTGTGGGAATTCCAAAAGAAGACCTCCCGAGAGTATTCCGCCCATTTTATACGGGAATAAACGGTCGGAAATTTAAGGAATCTACTGGGATGGGATTATATCTTGTGAAAAATATTATAAAAAGATTGGAACATGATATTGAAATAAAGTCGGAAGTAGGAAAAGGAACAACAATCTGTATTATTTTCCCTTATGCAAATCGTTAGAACGGTGTTTAGTTTGATTTTTCAGAAATATTACAGACCTGTTAGATATATGAAAGGTTAATCGATATGAGAAGAAGGGACGCTTAGATAAACTTAGGTTATTAAAAGATAAAAAGGAGCAAAACGATATGGAAATATTAAAGGTCTGTGAACTGAGTAAAATCTATACAGGAAAGGTATCTTATGAAGCGCTCGCCGACATTAATTTGAGTGTGAAAAAAGGGGAGTTTGTAGGAATAATGGGACCATCAGGAAGTGGAAAAACTACTTTGTTGAACATGGTTTCTACTATTGATTCTCCCACATCAGGAGAAATATTGATTAATGGAGAAAATCCATATCAATTATCTCAAAATGAACTGGCATTATTTCGAAGACGTGAATTAGGTTTTGTGTTTCAAGCATTCAATCTTCTTACAACATTAACTGTAAAAGAAAATATTGTTCTTCCTCTGACGTTAGATGGTACTAAAGTTGAGGATATGAATCAGCGTGTAGAAGGTATTGCAGAAAAATTAGGCATTCAAGATATATTAAATAAACGAACATATGAAATATCGGGCGGACAAGCACAAAGAACAGCAATTGCACGTGCTCTAATTCATAAACCTAAATTATTACTTGCAGATGAGCCGACAGGAAACTTAGATTCAAAAGCGGCTAATGATGTAATGGAGTTATTAAAACGATTAAATAAAGAACAAGATGCAACAATGATGCTTGTTACGCACGATCCAGTGGCTGCAAGTTTTTGTGATCGCGTTGTATTTATTAAAGATGGAAAATTATATAACGAAATTTATAACGGAGAAAACCAACAAATGTTTTATCAAAAAATTATAGATGTACTTGCATTACTAGGAGGTCGTAAGCATGACTTTTCAAAGATTCGCTTTTAATAATATCATTCGAAGTAAGCGGACTTATGCTGCACACTTTCTAAGTAGCTCATTTTCAGTTATGGTTTTTTTCACATATTCACTCTTACTTTTTCATCCTGATTTACAAGGAGAACTAGCCTCCACAAGTAAAACAATGAGCCTTTTAGGAACAATGGGGATGCAAATCTCTCAATATCTCATTTTTGTATTTTCATTCTTCTTTCTTTTATATTCGGTGAGTTCTTTTTTAAAAACAAGAAAAAAAGAATTTGGAATTTTAATCATGCATGGTATGACACCGGCGCAGTTAAATAAATTAATTTTTTTAGAAAATATGTTAATTGGAGTCGCTTCAATTACATTTGGTATCTTAATTGGTTTGATATTTTCAAAGCTCAATTTATTGGCAAGTGAAAATATATTAGCGATTGATAAGGGTCTTCCTTTTTACGTTCCTATAAAAGCTGTCTTTACGACAACTGGCGCATTTTTGATTCTGTTTCTAGTCATTTCGTTGTTTACTTCTAAAATGGTAAAAGCAAACAAGTTAATTGATTTGATGAAATCAGAGGAAAAGCCAAAACCAGAGCCAAAGGCATCAAAAGCATTAGCATTCCTTTCCGTATTATTAATTGGATTAGGGTATGGATGTGTGTTCTATTTCGTACTAGAAAGAAACTTCATTATGCCTTACTTACTTGGAGGGGTAGTCTTTGTAGTGATAGGGACATATTTTCTATTTTCACAGTTGAGCGTGTATGTAATACGTGTCTTAAAGAAAAAAGACACTTTGTTTTTTAATAAAACAAACCTTCTTACTATATCTGAATTGGCCTATCGTATGAAGGATAATGCAACTATGTTCTTTATGCTAGCGATTGTTTCCGCTGTGGCCTTCACAGGGATTGGTACATGCCTAGCAATGGGAAATAAGGGATTAACCGAAATGACCAACCCATTTGCATTTACATATACTTCGTTAGGAGAAAATGCACAAGAAGAAGAGCACATTACAGAAATAAAAAAACAACTTACTCGCTCAAATTTCTCTTATCAGGTAGCGGTTACGAATCCTAAATTCACGGAAAATAATTTAGTGCTAATCAAAGTATCAGAGTATAACAAGTTTGCAAAAATCTTCGGGTATGAAATGGAAAAGATAGATAATGATCAAGAAGCGATTATAGTACCCTCAATCATTTCGCAAAAAGAAAAGTATGCAAGAGGAAAAGATATACCCGAGAAAATAGATGTAGTACAGGAAAACTTAGAAATGTCCCTCCGGGTCAAGAAGGCGGTCCCACATATAGTTCTCCCAAATTCAATTGGAGCCATTATTGTTGTTTCGGATTCTCTGTACGATAAAATCCCTAACAGAAAGACGGAAGATGATTCTTACGTAATGAAAAGTCAATATGGTTTTGTCGTGGAAAATTGGGAGAAATCAAGAGTGGTTACAAAAAAATTAGAAGAAACAATGGGTAATCATAATTCGGGGCAAGCACATCATTATTTTAAAGCGTTGTATTCTGAATGGATTTCTTCGAAACAAGAGAACGGTATTTTACTTATTGTCAGTGTATTAGTAGGGATCGTATTCTTTACGTTTGCAGCCAGCCTATTATATTTCAGGCTATATGCAGATTTAGAAAGAGAACAACAACAATACGAAATGATTGCGAAGGTCGGTCTAAGTAGAAAAGAACTAAAGAAAATCGTAACACGACAGCTTATACTAATGTTCTTCTTGCCTATCATTATAGCGATTATTCATAGCGGGGTCGCTTTTATAGCCTTGCAACAGCTAATTGACTACTCTGTTTTAAAGATTTCGATTTTAATTATACTAGCCTTTATATCCATTCAAAGTGTGTACTTTTTCACTGTCCGTTGGCGTTATTTACAACGGTTATATAAAAAAATTATGTAGCGTATTGATAAAACAAGCAAAGAGGAGAAAAAGCAATGAAAAAAGTAATGAAAGTGTGCGTGGCAGGGATTGTATCTATTTCTATGTTAGGAGCTTGTTCTTTTGGGAAGAAAGAAGAACCAAGGAATGCCGCTTTATTAATTGGAGGAGAACAATCATTAAAAGGAATAGTAAATCAACATAAAAGTGAAATTAAGACCAACACTTTGTATAAAGTGAAGCAAGCAGAAATTGATGGTAAACAAGTATTAATGATGGATCAAAAAACAGCGAAAAAAATGGTTGGGTTAGGTGTATTAAGAGAGTCAGATAATGATGATGAAGTATGGAGTTCAGACCCAATTAAGTCAGTACCTTCAGTTCCAAAAGGTAAAGCTGTCTTACTAGCTAGTAAGAAAAATAAAAAAATCAAGGAATTAACAATTAATGAAAAGAAAATAGATGTCCAGTATGCTAGTGATACTTGGTTTGGTCACTATCGTAATCCAAATTACGAGGAATTGATTGTAATTGTTGATAATGCAACTTTCAATCAAATCCCTGTAAATGAAACATCAATGGAAATCCTTCATTTCAATAAATCGTATGGTGAAGATAGACCATATAACACAGATGATGTTACGGCTGTACAAGCAGAAACTGAATGGAAAAAACTCACTAAAACTATGGGGAGTCAAGTGGATGTATTAGATGCGGTTTCTATTATAAAAAAATAATGAAAATATATTTAATACAGAAAAACCAGGATGATTTTAAGAATTTATCCTGGTCTTTTTTATTACATTTTTTTAGAAATATCATCTGTCGAAAAAAAAGATAAACAATGGAACAAATGAAACTTGTATCATGTCTATATATTGAAACCATATTAAAAGTGAGGGCAGCTTTATGTTTATTCAAATAAGTTTGAGGTGTGGAAATGGAACAGAAGTTTATTGAAAAATGTAATCATGATGAGCTTGACTATGTTATAAAAGACTATTGGCAAGATGTATGGAATTATTCATTTATTATTACGAAAGATCCACACTTATCAGATGACATCACACAAGATGTATTTATTAAGGTTTTTAAACATTGGAATTCGTTTCGAAAGGAGTCATCTATTAAAACGTGGATATTAAAAATTACAAGAAATACGGCAATAAACTATTTGAAATCCTCTTATTTTAAAAGGATATCTTTAGTGGGATTTTTTAGTGACGATAAGCAATCTCCATCGGCAGAACAAGAATTTTTTAATCAAGAGGAAATGAATGATGTGTGGGATGTTGTATTAAAACTACCTAAAAAACACCGCGAAATACTAATATTGGACGCGAAATATGAATTATCTTATGAAGAAATGGCTGAAACATTAGGTGTATCCATTGGAACAGTCAAATCTAGGTTAAGCAGAGCAAGAAGTAAAGTTTCAAAATTAATAGGGGAGGGTAGAAGTGATGAACAGTAAAAAAAATCCTGACTGGTATAGCAAATTAAAAAATGGACCAATGGAGCGTCGTAAAGATGAAGAAGCATTTATTTATAAAATAAAGCAATCGATATACCAAAATAGTGAAGTAGACTCTGTACCATACAAGAGACCATTTCGTAAAAAAGCATTGCCTATTGTAGTTGTTTTGGTTTGTACAATGTTATTTTTTATTGTTCAACAACCTTGGCTTGATGATAATAAATCACCGGTACAAAGTAGTACTCAAATTAAGCCCAAAACAAAAGATGAGTCTGCTCAAGATCCATCATTAAAACAATTTATGAATGAGTTATATCGAAGTACAAATTCAAAAAATGAAAATGACCTGTATAGAGCGTTAAATGATGAAGTTCTATTTAAAGGGAAAAGTTATCAGAAGGATGAATTGAAGTTTGATGAGGATATTTTTCATGAGTTGCAAGTCGCTCTTACAATGGGGGGAGAATTTGCAAATGATACAAAGAAAGCATACAAAGTACCAAGTGGATTGACAGAAAGTAACCAACCAAAGCAATCGCATTTTATATATGCAACTGTTACTGGAAATAAAACGAAAATTTTAGCTGAACCAAAACGAGAATCACAAGTTTTATATGAAGTATCTAATGAAATGGTAAAAGCTTTGATTCCAGAAAAAGTACGGAATGATGGATTTATAAAAGTATCGACAATTAACGGTCATACTGGATATGTACAAAAAGAGTATGTTTTAACTGATATTAAATATTCTTTCATATTTGAAAAGAATGATGAAGGTATATGGGAAATAACGAATATAGATTCTATATGGTAAAAGAGGAAGGTTCACTTTAATGAACCTTCCTCTTTATCTTTATCCTCTTTTTGAAGTGAATTCCAGCACTCTAAAATTTCTGATGTAACGAGAGCAGCAATATTTTTTTCCGAATTACTACCAGGAATAACGACAGAAATAGCAATTTTTGGATCTTCGGTAGGAGCATATGCAATGAAAAGAGAATGATTTATCATTCTTTCTTGCTCGTTCGGAGAGCCAGTTATCCCTGTTTTACCCGCGACATGAAAGGGCAAGTTTTTAATCTCCTCTATATTTTGACTCATCCCACCTTGCACGACACTCCAAAATTTCATAGGATAACGATTTGAACTTTCTAAGAGTGGTTTAAACTTTTTTGTTTCCTTATCGTCTTGACCAATAATAGCACTTACGATTTGAGGTTTATATTTATCACCTTTACTTGCCAAAGTTGCTGCATATTGAGCAAGTTGTAGAGGGGTGTGTACTTCATTTCCTCCCCAAGATGCATTTAATAAAGCAGAGATTCCATTTTCAAACTTATTAGATGGATGAAATTCATATTCTCCGTCTTCTTCAAAGGGTAAATCAATACCAGTTTTAGAGCGGAGGCCAAATTGCTTTAAATAATCTGTCCATATATTTGCTACTTTTTCTATATTCCCATTATTTCGGTTGAATAAGGGGAGAGCTACTTTTGCCGTCATAAATGTATTTGATGAATTAATGATAGCTTGACTCGGTGTAATTTCACCTGTTGGTGTTCCAGGAGCATTAATGATGTTATTTTGATTATCATACTGAAAACTACCATTATCCAAATATGTATCCTCAGGTTGAAAAAGCTTTTCGTTTAATCCGATTAAAATAGTAAGTGGCTTTATAGTAGAGGCCATATTTACATAAGATTCACCATACTTTAATTTTTGAATTGCTTTATTTTGCGAAAGGGATTTAATGTTTTCTTTTTTAGATGATACATGTGTATTTAATATATTTGGATCAAAAACTGCCGAATTGGCCATAGTTAATATTGCGCCAGTTTTTACATCGGTTACTACTGCATAACCAGCATTAGCATCAGGTACTTTCTTAATTTGAGATCTTAGTGCTTCCTCTGTTTTTTGCTGCAATTTAGAGTCTAAAGCTAGCCGGACATCTTTTCCTTTTTGTACTTTTTGAATGTTCCATAAGAACTTTTTATTATTCATTTTAAAAATCAGAGTTTTTCCGGGTTTTCCTTTTAAATCATTTTCATATTGAAACTCAATCCCACTTTTACCAACAGGTACATTTTTAGAATTAAGGTCATTTTCTACATACCCAATTACTTGTGAAGCAATTTCGTTCTTTGGATAATATCGAATGAATTCGTCTTTGATCACTACATTTTTAGGTTTATTCTTGTTTATGAATGAAATTTCATTTTTATTTATATCAGAGTATAAGGATATTTCATTCATAGTCTGCTTATTACAGGATTGTTGTAATTGAGATTTTATGTCCTCTGTAGAAATGTCATGTTGAAACTCGTTTGAAAATTGATTGAAAAAAGCTAATGTGTTTGATGTATCTTTATTCGATAGTTTTTCATCATTAGAAGTGCAATATAGAGACTTAACTTTCTTATTTGTAGCTAGTATTACACCATTTTGATCAAGAATTTTTCCTCTTTCAGCTGAAGAAGTTGCGATAGTAATTGAAATGAAGTTGATTTTTAATAAAATTAGTAAAATCACACTTACAATAGAAAGAACCGCAAAAAATCTCCATCTTTTCGTATGTAACATATAACCCTCCCTTATGTAGCCTATTCCATCTTATAGTTAATTTTTTTTTTTGTAAATGTGGAACAACTTTATTACTTAGGTTGTCTATTAAGTATTACAGCATGAAGAAAGGAACAATCAGTATGAAAAAAAGTACATGTTAATAGTAAGTCTATGTGTAAGTCTATGTGTAAGTCTATGTGTAAGTTTAATATGAGTCATTATACAGTTTAGCATTTCTAATGCAGGTGACAAAAAAATAGAGAAAAAAACAGGAAGGGAGATTTATCAATTACACGGCTAAACCAAAAGGAATGGATGCTTACAAGGATTTAACAAAAAAGATAAGACACTATTATAACTGAATAGTGGTTTCTAATATATAGGGAACGCTTTTAGTATATTTATTTACTAAGTATTAGTGAGGATTTCCTGAAGAATTATATGGAGGATTTATGAAAGAACAAAAAGTAAAGAAACAGAAGACATATATATCTATTCGATTGAATATAATGTTCCTTTGCATATTTGTACTATTCTCAGCTATTATTATGCAGCTAGGAAAAGTACAAATCGTTGAGGGAGAGGCTTATAAGAACCAAGTGGAAAACAGTCAAAATGAAACAACTAGTATACCAGTTCCACGTGGACAGATTCTAGATCGAGAAGGGAAAACGGTCGTTAATAATAAATCTCTTCGCACAATTACGTATACAAGGGTGAAGGGGATTACGAGTGAAGATATTTTAAAAACAGCAAAAGACTTGGCGAAAGTACTTGAAATGCCTGAGCAAGATATAAATAAATTAACCGATATCGATAAAAAAGATTTCTGGATGCAATTGAATACGAAACGTGCGGAATCAAAGATTACTAAAAAAGACATAGGAAAGTTTAAAGAAAAGGGAATAGAGGGAAAAGAACTAGACAAAAAAATTCAAGACTTAAGACGAAGTCGCGTCACAGAAGTAGAATTGGCAGAATTAACAGCACAAGATTTAAAGGTGTTAGCTATTAAAAGTAAAATGAGTTCAGGTTATCAACTGACACCACAAATTATTAAAAAAGATGTGACAGATCAAGAATATGCGCGGATAAGTGAAAACCTTGCGGAGTTTCCAGGAGTAGATACAACAGTTGATTGGGAACGTAATTATGTAAATGGTAATTTATTTCGTTCCGTGTTAGGTAATATTACAAGTAGTGAAGAAGGATTACCGAAAGAAAACTTAGATTCTTATTTGATACGTGGATATAACCGTAATGATCGTGTAGGAAAAAGTTATATTGAACAACGATATGAAGATGTATTACACGGCACAAAAGAAGAAGTGAAAAACATTACTGATAAATCAGGAAACATTATAAACACAGAAATAATCTCTAAAGGAAAAAGTGGTAGTAGCTTAACATTAACGATTGATATGGAATTACAAAAGAAAGTGGAAGAAAGTATAGAGAAAAATTTGAGAGCTTTTAAGAGTTCAGAGCCATTGTTGGACCGAGCGTTTGTCGTCATGACAAATCCGAATAACGGACAGATTTTATCTATGGCAGGCAAAAAGATTGTAGAAAAAGAAGGGAAAATAGAGATTGAGGATTTGGCATTAGGTAACATGACAACTTCGTATGAGCTAGGATCAGCTGTAAAAGGCGCAACGTTATTAACTGGATATGAGACAGGGGCAATACAGCCAGGAGATCAATTTTATGATGCACCGATGAAATTTAAAGGTACACAAGCCAAGAAATCATGGAATGTATCCGGATTTGGTAATATTAATGATTTACGAGCTTTACAAGTATCTTCGAATGTATACATGTTCCAGACAGCTTTAAAAATTGCGGGAGTTAATTACGTACCGAATGGTTCATTGGATATTAAACAAGAAGCATTTGATAAAATGCGTTATTATTTTAAACAATTTGGTTTAGGGGTACCAACAGGTATTGATTTACCGAATGAAATAATTGGGCAAACGAGAAAAGTAGATAGTCAACCTGGGTTTTTACTAGATTTTTCTATCGGTCAGTATGATACGTATACGCCATTGCAATTGGCACAATATATTTCAACTATTGCAAATGGTGGATATAGAATGCAACCCCAAATTGTACAAGAAATACGAGAGCAATCAATAAAAGAAGAAGAGGTCGGTAAAGTTATACGCTCTATAGAGCCTGTCGTATTAAATCGAGTTGATATGAAGAAAGAACATATTGATCGGATAAAAGAAGGCTTTAGATGGGTATTCCAAGAAGGTGATGGAACTGGCGTGAAGTATTTCAAAAATGCGCCATATAAACCAGCAGGAAAGACAGGGACAGCTCAAACTGTATATGGTGGAGATGATCCAATTGGTAGAAATGCAAAAGGAGAACGTATGGAATGTTACAACTTAACATTAGTTGGATATGCTCCATATGATAATCCAGAAGTAGCATTTTCTGTAGTAGTCCCATGGCTTCATGATGATAAAAATGGAATTAATTCTATAATTGGAAAGGAAATTTTAGATGTATACTTTGATTTAAAAAAGCAACGTATACATGGTGAAGCTGCTAGTACAGATAGTTCGAATCAAAATTAGTAAAATTTGTGCACTTTTCTCAGGGGAAGAGACCCTGTTTATATAAAAGCCTTTATAAGTTAAAGAAAAAGTAAGATTTGAAATAAGAGATAGTTGCTATCTCTTACTTTTGTTAATACCTTGGCTACTAGTTAAAAAGGTTTTAAATTTATCCCGCTATTTGCCGGGTAGTAAAACTCCCACCTCAAAATTCAGCTGGAGCAAAGAAGTTAGGCGGGAGATCAACTGCCCGTAAAAGCCCGATTGGTGAGGGCTGATTAAAGTTTCACTTTATGGAACAAACTTGTTTTTTAGATGGTCTATTATGTGTACGTATAAAAACAGGTGTTCAAATAGGATACAGTGTATTGAATTTACTACTTGTTTTCAGTATTGAAAATTTGAAAGGAATGATGATTTTGAAAAACAAGAGGATGCTAAAAATAGGTATATGCGTTGGTATATTAGGTTTAAGTCTTACAAGTCTAGAAGCTTTTACAGGAGGGGCATTGCAAGTTGAAGCGAAAGAAAAGACCGGACCAGTTAAACATAAAAATCATGCGACGTATAAAGAATTCTTTCAACTTGAGAAAAAATTTGATGCTCGATTAGGTGTGTATGCTATTGATACTGGTACAAATCGAACAATCGCTTATCGACCTAACGAAAGATTTTCTTTTGCATCAACCTACAAGGCATTAGCGGCAGGAGTATTGCTACAGCAAAACTCAACTGAGAAATTAAATGAAGTTATCACTTATACGAAAGACGACTTGGTGGAATATTCACCCATTACAGAGAAACATGTAGATACAGGCATGAAACTTGGGGAAATTGCAGAGGCGGCTGTTCGTTCCAGTGATAATACCGCCGGGAACATTTTATTTAATAAAATAGGCGGACCTAAAGGATATGAAAAAGCACTTAGACAGATGGGCGATCGGGTTACTATGGCTGATCGCTTTGAGCCAGAGTTGAACGAAGCTACTCCAGGAGACATCCGTGACACTAGTACAGCGAAAGCCATTGCTACGAATCTTAAAGCTTTTACGGTCGGAAATGCACTTCCAGCTGATAAACGTAAAATTCTTACAGAGTGGATGAAAGGAAATGCTACAGGAGACAAACTTATTCGTGCAGGCGTACCAACTGACTGGGTAGTTGGAGATAAATCAGGAGCTGGAAGTTATGGGACACGCAATGATATTGCTATCGTTTGGCCGCCAAATAGAGCACCCATTATCATCGCAATTTTATCTAGTAAAGATGAAAAAGAGGCTGCCTATGATAATCAACTAATTGCAGAGGCAACTGAAGTGATAGTTAAGGCTCTTAAATGATAATTTCTCAATTCTTTATGTAATGTAATTGAAAATAGGAACCTAGAAGGCGATTCTTTTTACTGTGAAAAGAATCGCTTTTTTGTATTCCTATAATAATAGTAAGTATATAAGCAAAAATTATTATTTCATGGATAATTTATCCTCTAAAGTGCATGAGGGGAGTTTTCTCCTGTGGTGTTCGTAGTAACATGATTATTATATATACGATAATAATATTTTGGCGTATGTATGCTAGTTACTCCTATATGGATATGTAATTTTACATATCCATATAAAAGACACATATGCGTCAATCACTATTAAATTATATTAAAATCATTTTTGGGTGAGGGATTCATATAGGATTTGGGGAATAAAAGGATTTTTATGATTAATTATCATAGTATAATTATTTCACTTTATGAAATGAAATTTGGATTTAACTTTTTTAAATATAATATTTTATAATTTGAATAATAAATATCTGAAAAATCAAATTTAATCAAAGCGATTTTCTGGTTTACTTATGAAAAACATAGTGTTTAAAATGAGGGGGAAGTAAGGTCCTTATATTCTATCAAAAATAAATAAAAAACGAGATGTAATTACTTTTTTGAAAAAATCTCTATCCTCAAGTATATGTGAAGAAATCCTAACGTTAGGTTGTACAACATTTACGATTAAAACTGTAAAAAACAATAGTGAAGAGGTGTACGGAATGAAGAATGAAATTATGACAGGATTTTTAATAACATCAATCGTTACTGGAGCGACTATTCCTATCAATACTCTCGCAACGCCAATCGTTCAGGCAGAAACAAAACAAGATAATGTAGATATTTCCTCAGCATTACGAAAAATAGGTGCACACTCCAAGTTAACACAAACCTTTATCGATGGAGCTTTAGCAAGTCCGAATGTGCAACTTGAAGAAGTTCCATCTTTAAATACAACTCAATTTCTAATTAAACAAGATATGAAAGAGTGGTCATCAGAACTATATCCAAAATTAATTCTACTAAATTCAAAAAGTAAAGGATTTGCAACCAAATTTAATAGCTATTATCCAACATTAAAAGGATTTGTAGATAATAAGGAAGATAAAGAAGGGTTTATAAATAGACTGGAAGTTCTTCAAGATATGACTATAACAAACCAAGAAAACGTGCAACGTCAGATTAATGAGTTAACAGATCTTAAACTACAGGTAGATAAGAAACTGAAAAATCTTGATACAGATGTGGTAAAAGCACAGAGTGTACTTAGTTCAGAGGGAACAGGAAAAATAGACAAGTTAAAAAATGAAATGCTAAATACAAAAAAATCAATTCAAAATGATTTAGAGCAAATAGCATTATTACCAGGAGCTTTAAATGAACAAGGGCTAAAGGTATTCCAAGAAATTTATAGCCTATCAAAAGATATCATTGAACCGGCTGCTCAAACAGCGGTAGTAGCGTATAGCAAAGGAAAAGAAATAAACAATGCTATTGTAGAAGCAGAGAAGAAAGCAGAGCAAGAAGCAACAGAAAAAGGAAAATCAGCTATAGAAATTGAAGCTGCCAAAAAAGAAGTACGTGAAGCGATAGAGAAAAGTAAAAAAGGTGAAATTGCTGCAGCTGCAGTTACAAAAACGAAAGAGTATGATCTTATGAAAGTAATTGATCCTGAAAAAATTAAAAAAACATATAGTACCTTTGCCGAAATTAATAAACTAACAGCAGAGCAACGAGCGCATTTAGATGATCTAGAGAAACAAAATCAAAAATTATATGACTTAACAACTAAATTAACAGTAGCAGATTTACAAAAATCAATGATTCTTTTCATGCAAAATGATTTGCATACATTTGCTAATCAAGTAGATGGAGAAATTGAGCTAATGAAACGTTATAAAGAGGATTTGAATCTAATAAATAATAGTATTACAAAATTATTGACTGAAGTTGATACTAATAACACTCAGTCTCAAAAAGATACATTAAGACGACTAAAAAATGTAACAAATCAGCTCGAAGAACAAGTTAATAAATTTTAATATTAAGAAATAAGGTTTAATGAAAAAATTATAACGCAACTGAAAATAAGGAGGAGAATCAAAAAATGAAATTTCCATTTAAGGTCATAACTTTGGCCGCTTTAGCAACGGTTATAACTGCTACGAATGGTAGTACTATTCACGCACTTGCACAAGAACAGACAGCACAAGAACAGAAAATAGAAAATTATACGTTAGGACCTGAAGGATTAAAGAAAGTGTTGGCTGAAACAGGCTCTCATATTCTTGTAATGGATTTGTACGCAAAAACAATGATTAAGCAACCGAATGTAAATTTATCCAACATTGATTTAGGTTCAGGAGGGGGAGAATTAATCAAAAACATTCACCTGAATCAGGAACTGTCACGAATCAATGCAAATTACTGGCTAGATACAGCGAAGCCAAACATTCAAAAGACAGCACGTAATATTGTAAATTATGATGAACAATTTCAAAATTATTACGACACACTAGTAGATACTGTAAAAAAGAAAGATAAGGCGGGCCTCAAAGAAGGAATAGGGGATTTAATCGGTACAATTCATACAAATTCAAATGAAGTTACGGAAGTTATTAAGATGTTAGAAGCTTTCAAAACAAAGTTGTATACAAATACTGTAGATTTTAAAAATAATGTTGGAGGTCCAGATGGACAAGGGGGATTAACTGCTATATTAGCGGGAAAACAAGCACTAGTCCCACAACTTCAGGCCGAAATTGAGAATTTACGTTCTACGCAGAAAGCACATTTTGATAATGTATTAGCCTGGTCAATTGGTGGTGGATTAGGAGCAGCTATTTTAGTTATTGGAACGATTGCAGGAGCGGTAGTAATTGTTGTGACCGGTGGCACAGCGACACCAGCTGTTGTTGGTGGTCTAACAGCTCTAGGGGCAGCTGGTATCGGTTTAGGAACAGCAGCTGGTGTTGCGGCATCTAATCATATGAACTCCTATAACGAAATTTCTAATAAAATTGGAGAATTAAGTATGAAAGCCGATCTTGCTAACCAAGCAGTTATTTCACTTACTAATACAAAAGACACATTGACATATTTGTATCAGACAGTGGATCAAGCAATCATGTCTCTAACGAATATTCAGCAACAATGGAATACGATGGGAGCGAATTATAAAGATTTATATGATAATATCGACCAAATGCAAGAACATAAACTTTCTTTAATACCTGATGATTTAAAAGCTGCTAAACAAAGTTGGAATGATATTCATAAGGATGCAGAATTCATTTCAAAAGACATTGCTTTTAAACAAGAAAAAACAAATTAAAAATCAATATATATGTATAGGAGGAATTAAAATGAATAAAAACTTTCCTTATAAACTACTTGCTGTATCGACGTTTTTAACTCTGACAACAACTACTGTAGTTTCTCCAGTGGCAGCCTTCGCAAGTGAAAGTAAAATGGAACAAACTAGTACCGAAGATATATCTCTTTCTGTAAACAGCGAAAAGATGAAAAAAGCTTTGCAAGATGCTGGGGTATTTGCAAAATCCATGAATGATTACTCTTATTTGTTAATTAAAAACCCAGATGTTAACTTTGAAGGAATTGACATTAAAGGATATACAAATCTACCTAGTCAAATTCTACAAGATCAAAAGAATGCAAGAGAGCATGCTACTAAATGGGATACGCACATAAAAAGACAACTTTTAGATACGTTGACGGGTATTGTGGAGTATGATACCAAGTTTGACAATTATTACGATACACTAGTAGAAGCCATTGATGAAGGAGATGGAGATACATTAAAAGAAGGAATTACAGATTTACAAGAAGAGATTCAACAAAACCAAGCGTATACACAGAATTTAATACAAGAATTAGCTAAGTTAAGAGATAGTATTGGAGAAGATGTCCGAGCATTTGCAGGTCATAAAGATATTTTGCATTCGATTCTGAAAAACCAAGCATCTGGAATTGATGAAGATGAAAAGCGCCTAAATGAAGTTTTAGAGCAAGTAAGACATTTTAAACAAGTAGAATCAGATGGAATAATAACTGTATCAATTCCCTCAATTCCTACGTGGATTGCTGGTGGTGTAATGATAGGGGTAGCAAGAAATAATTTAGGTACGTTAGAGCCGTTGTTAGCACAATTACGTCAGACTATAGATTATAAAGTAACATTAAATCGTGTAGTCGGTGTTGCGTATAATAACATTAATGAAATGCACAATGCAATTGGGTCGGCTATTAATGCTCTTACTTATATGTCTGCACAATGGCATGATTTAGATTCTCAATATTCAGGAGTACTTAGTCATATTGACAAAGCGTCCCAAAAAGCGGATCAAAATAAATTCAAATTCCTAAAACCTAATTTGAATGCAGCGAAAGATAGTTGGAAAACATTGAGCGCGGATGCGTTTACATTAAAAGAAGGGATAAAAACATTAAAAATGGATCCTGTTTCTTCAAAAAAATAGCGGAATACGGTATTTGTTGCAAGGGCATTTATACAGCTATAAAATGATTTTTTGTTCTTTATAAATTGAAAAGACGGAGGTATAATCAGGCCTCTGTCTTTTATTTTATTGAAATATTTTTATAATTCCATCCTATATGTAGAAAGTAGTTATACAAGTTTGAATTTTTAAGGTGAATGATTTTTATGAATTTTTCCGCAAAACATAATCTATGATTAGTGAGCTTTATATTCTTATTTTCCTAATTGAATACTTTTATACAATTAGATGGAAGTTAACAATACTAAATCAAAACATAATAGGTTGTTATTGATGAGTTTATCGCAAAGTTGTTATTTTATGTGTCATCAAATAACATTTATAAACAATTAGAAATAAAGAAAAGGAGATTATTATGAGAAAAAATAGAGTATTAGATACAACATAAATAGCGTAAATGATTTTCGGTGTAAAAACATAATAAATAAAATAATAATCCTTACATGCACTAAGGAAAAATGAGGGAGATAATATGGGGAATAATTCAAAATATAAAACTAGAAAAATACTTGCAGCTACTGCTACAGTAACTATGCTTGCGACTGGAATGATTTCTTCACCGGATGTCTTTGCAGAGGAAATGCAGCAGCAAAAAAAATTATCAACATCACTGCAAGAAGAAAAGTCAGTTAAATTAGAAAATAGAACATATACAGTCCCAGGAAAAGGGGATGTTGAGGTACTAAAACAACAGGAAAGAAAAAGTATGGCATTTAGTCCATATGAACCCACTGGTTTATATGCAAAGCCAAATGAACAAATAACGATTAATGTAGAAGGAAATCAAAATATTCAAGCATACATTGGAACGTATTCGTATGATGCTTCTTGGAGAGAAGATTCTAAAATAAAATCATTTACATTAAAACCTGGTATAAACACAATCCAATCTCCAAATGGGGGGATGATTTATTTTTATAATAAACAACAAGGTGGTACCATTCGAACAACAGTCACAACAGGTGGAACGACTACTCCTTTTTTTGAACTAGGAAAGCATACGAAACAAGATTTAATAAACATGCTGGACCAATATCCCAATGCACATGCAGTGGAGTTAAAAGGAGAACGTGTATTAATTACGGCCAGCCCTGCACGTGTTAAGAAATATTTGTTAGGTTCTAATACAGATCCTGTACAACTCTTAAAAAAGATGGATGAAGCTACTCGAATTCAAGACAAAGTAGCTGGTTTATCCGAGGAACAAGTAGATAAACATTATATTCATTACGTAGAAGAAAATCATTCTCCCGATTATTATATGTATGCAACTTCTTATCGAACCGCATATGTAGGAGATGCAATCCAATACGTGTTAGATATTAATAAATTTATAAAAGATGGCTGGGGTCCTTGGCATGAGGCAGGGCATTTGAGACAGCAATCACCTTGGAAGTTTTATAATATGACAGAAGTACAAAATAATATTTACAGCCTTTCTGTAGAAAAAGTATTTACATCTAATCAATCTTTTAGATTGCAACAGGAGGGTGCTTATACTAAGGCATTTCAATACTTAGAACAACCTAATAAAAATTATGACGAAGTTAGTGATGTTTTTGTTAAGCTTGTTATGCTTTGGCAACTACAGTTAGCATATGGAGAGGACTTCTATCCTAAATTGCATCAATTGTATAGAGACATGTCTTCAAGTGAACTTCCACAAACTGATGAAAATAAAAAACAATTATTTATGATTTCGGCATCAAAAATAGCCAAACAAAATTTGATACCTTTCTTTGAGAAGTGGGGATTACGTCCAAATAACGATACCATTCAAAAAGTGGCTGCATTAGGATATCCAATTTTAACAGCAGAGATTTGGAAGGGTACGGATTCTAATCCAATTAAACCAGATGTGCCTAATGAAAATAATATTTTAGAAGGAAGCCAATTTGCATGGTCACTAAAAGGGATTAGTGATTTCGAATTTGCTAAAATCAATTTCAATAAGTCGACAGAAAAAATGCAAATTGACTTAAAAGCAGGCATACCACATCATTATTTTAATGAAACGTATGCGAGTATTAAAGTACAAAATGCATCAGGAAAAGTAGTATACAATAAAGACATTTATGGAAACAAGCAACAAAATGCTGAATCGCAAAAAGTTCCAGTCAAAGTAGGCGATTATATTGAGTTAACACATCTAGAAGGTGTGCATAGAGCTACTTTCACAAATGTAGACAACAGTAAACAAGAAAGCTTTGGAAAAAAAGCAATGTATGAAGTCACAAAAGAAGGCTTGAAGAAAGTAGAAAAAATGCCAGAAGCAACAATTTTAGATGGAAATCAATTTGGCTGGTCACTAAAAGGAATTAGTGATTTCGAGTTTGCTAAAATCAATTTCAATAAGTCGGCAGAAGAAATGCAAGTGGACTTAAAAGCAGGTGTACCGCATCATTATTTTAATGAAACATATGCGAGTATTAAAGTACAAAATGCATCAGGAAAAGTAGTATACAATAAAGACATCTATGGAAACAAACAACAAAATGCTGAATCGCAAAAAGTTCCAGTCAAAGTAGGCGATTATATTGAGTTAACACATCTAGAAGGTGTGCATAGAGCTACTTTCACAAATGTAGACAACAGTAAACAAGAGAGCTTTGGAAAAAAAGCAATGTACGAAGTTACAAAAGAAGGTCTGAAGAAAGTAGAAAAGATGCCAGAAGCAACGGTTTTAGACGGAAATCAATTTGGTTGGTCTTTAAAAGGATATAGTGATAGAGAAATCGCAAAAGTAGATTATAATAGGGCTACAGAGAAAATGCAGGTAAATTTAGAAGCAGGCGTACCACATTCTTATTTTAATAATACGTATGCAAGTATCAAAGTACAGAATTCATCCGGTAGTGTTGTGTACAATAAGGAAATAGTGGGAAATAGACAGCAAACTGCTGAAAGACAAACTGTGCCAGTCAAAGTGGGAGATTATATCGAGTTTACCCATATAGAAGGGGAAGCAGTAAAGGAAAAGACACGGGCTACACTTATTAACCTTGAGAATAGTAAACAGGAATATATAGGTAAGAAAAGAACCTATCAAGTTACTTCTACGGGATTAAGCAAAATAGATTAATATGAATAAACTTCAAATTATTAGTAAGATGCCAAATAGTCGTTCATTATGAACGGCTATTTGGCTTTTATTTATATAAAAGTGAAATATAATCCAATGTTTAATGATTTATCAGAAGTAAAAAGGTAGGTATTATATAAAAGAAAATGAATAATTTATGCAGAGCTTGTATATGGTATTGTTATTTAACTATTCTAAAATCAATTGATAAAAACGCTGGAATGTTTTTTAGAAAACAACTGACTCCATAGGTGGAATTTGGAAGATTAATTCTATTTTGGAGTTTATTTTTATAAGGAAATTCACATACGTGGATTAGTATTAAGATTCAAAATGTAAAATATCTAAAGACCTAAGTTCAAGCACACATTTTAAATAAAAAAAGTGAGAAGAATGAATAACATTCTTCTCACTTTTAGCAATTAGGGTCGGCATATACATAAATATGCGTTTGAGTGGAATTTTGGATGAAAAATCCACATGCATAGTATACCAAAATATTTAAGGCCCTTCGTATGCAATATTGCATACGAAGAGTAGGTGGATATAATAGTTAACTTATTTCTATTAAAAGTAAAATGTGTTTATATTAAAAAAGTTAAAATCCAATTGAAGCTGGTTAAGATCTTAATTCTTCATAGCTACCTAATTAATCAATTCTAGCTACTGAGTAGGAAAGAGTTAATTAATTTGAAAATGATTTGAGTAGGTAAATTCTCCGTTATACTTAATTACTGCAATATATGTCCCTTTAGTATATACATTTGTAATTGGTGTTCTCCAAATTTCTAACCCTTTAGGCGTAGTAATAAATTCTGGTTCAATTGTAATAAAGCGTTGTAAAGTACCGTCAGGGTGAACCTTGAAAATCTTCATTTTGGCACCAAAATGCGCTCTACCAAAACGTTGAGTTAAGTAGAAAGTATCTCCTGTTATGAGGTGTTCAATATTCCAGTCGGGTTGGTATGTACTATTTTCAGCTCCCTATAAATCAAAGGCTACGGGAAATATGGTAATAGCAATTCTCACATTATTGAGGGACTGGAAAAACAACAAAGACGTTCTCAAATGCATGTATAGATATTTATAACAAAGATTCAAAAAAGAATAGGTAATATAGCTATTGGAATAAGATTGTTTTTGTCTATCTCCTGAAAAGGAGGATGGACAAACCATACCAAAGAAACTTGCATTTCATTATCTATAGAAGTGTAATGTCATTAAAGTGAGATAGGATACAGGCTAATATTGAGAAATGTAAAGTTTGTAGAGTTTGAAACAAATTAAAGAAGTAACATAAGGGATTTACGCATATAGTAATGTCGACGGATAAAGTTAACGGAATATTCGTTTTAATAAGATAAAATAATAGTATTTTAATCTTATAATATTGTTACTACGATGAAATAAGGCTAATAATTAGTTAACTTAAAAATTAAATTCAGATAGGAAGAGGATAATGAAGACCAGAGATAATTATAAAATTATTGTGATTGGTGCTGGGACTGCAGGACTATCTTCTACTGCACATTTGTTACGAAATGTATCCCTATTGAAAGAAAGTATAGCTATTATCGATTCATCTAAAAAACATTACTTCCAACCACTATGGAGTTTAGTTGGGGGAGGAATTGTTTCAAAGGAATGTACGATGCGTGATCAAGAATCACTTATTCCAAAAGGAGCAACGTGGATTCCTAAAAGTGTTGTTAAGTTGTTTCCAGATCAAAATAAGATACTTTTAGATGATGGAATGCTACTTGAATATGAGATTCTTATTGTAGCAGCCGGTATACAAATAAATTGGGGTGGTATTAAAGGCTTAAAGGAGTCTATTGGGACTAATGGGATTTGTAGCAATTATTCTTATAAATATGTTGATTCTACTTGGAGAGAAATTGAAAAATTCAAAGGAGGAAATGCGATTTTTACCCACCCCAATACTCCTATTAAATGTGGTGGCGCCCCACAAAAAATTATGTATTTAGCAGAAGAGTATTTTTGTAATGGCGGTTTGAAAAACAGAAGTGAAGTAATGTTTTATTCTGCGAACGCTAACATATTTCAGGTACCGCGTTATGCTGAAACATTAGAACAAGTAATAGAAAGAAAGCAAATTATAACGAACTATAATAAAAACTTAGTAGAAATTATCGCTGAAAAGAGAGAAGCAATTTTTGAAGATACGCAAACACTGAAACGAGAAACAGTACCATATAGTATGATACATGTTGTTCCACCAATGGGGCCACCTAACTTTATTAAAGAAAGTGAGATAAGTGATCATCAGGGGTGGGTAGATATAAGTCCTTATACTTTGCAGCATGTAAAATATAAGAATATTTTTGGACTTGGAGATTGTACCAATTTACCTACATCTAAAACTGGAGCGGCAATTCGAAAACAAATACCTGTCTTAAAACAAAATATTTTGGACGTACTTAATGGAAGAGACTTGCAGGCTAATTATGATGGGTATACATCCTGTCCGATTGTTACAGGATATAAAAGTCTTATACTCGCTGAATTTAACTATGAGCATGAGCCTCAAGAAACGTTTCCGTTTAATCAAGCGAAAGAACGGTATAGTATGTTTTTACTTAAAAGGTATATGTTGCCCTATATGTATTGGAATTTAATGTTGAAAGGGATTCTATAAGGAAAGATAGAGAGTTGTTGTAACAACCGAGAAGTAATTTGAAATAAGCATTTGGAGGGAATAGCTATGCTTTTAAAATATTTTTATGATGAAAAATTAGCTCATGCTTCCTATTTAGTTGGTTGTCAGAAGGAAGGCGTAGCAATTGTTATTGATCCCAGCCGCTATATAGAACAATATATAGAATTTGCTAAGAAAGAGGGAATGGAAGTAATTGCTGCGGCTGAGACTCATATTCATGCAGATTTTCTATCTGGGTCTAGAGAACTTTCCCTTCTTTTTAATGCAAATTTATATGTATCAGATGAAGGAGATAGTGATTGGAAATATCAAAATCTTAATGAGGGCCGATACAATTTGGTTAGAGAGGGAACAGAGTTTAAGGTTGGTCATATAAAATTCAATGTCATTCATACCCCAGGGCATACGCCTGAAAGTATTTCCTTTTTAGTAACCGATACAAGTCAAAATAATTATATGAATGATAAACCGATAGGAATATTCACAGGTGATTTTATATTTGTAGGAGATATAGGTAGACCCGATTTATTAGAAATTGCTGTTGGTATTAAAGATACCGCAAAAATAGGAGCGAAACAATTATTTGATTCTATACAAAAAATAAAAATACTCCCCGATTATTTGCAAATATGGCCATCACATGGTGCAGGAAGTGCATGTGGAAAAGCATTAGGAGCAATTCCAACTTCCACATTAGGTTATGAAAAGATGTTTAATTGGGCGTTTCAATGTAATGATGAAGATAATTTTATATCGAATTTATTGACGGGACAGCCAGAGCCTCCAAAGTATTTTCCATTAATGAAGCATTTAAATAAGTATGGTCCACCAACTCGTAAGAAGAGAGAGATTACTGCTATTTATATAATAGAAGAACTTCAAGAAGTGATGAGGGGTGTTCAGCAAATAGTTGATATAAGGGATGTAGAGTGTTTTGCTGCTGGCCACATCGAGAAGTCAATTAACATACCTTATAACAATTCTTTCACAACTTGGTGTGGGGGGATATTAGATTATAAAAAAGAAACTTTAATAATTTTGGATGCGGAAAATGTTAAAGTGGAGGAAGTTATTAGAGACTTTGAGTCCATTGGCTTAGATAATATTATTGCTTTTGCACCTTCAAAGGTAATTCAAAGATTCCATAGTTTAGAGATTTATAAGGAAAAAACATCAAATGAATTATATCCGTTAATAAAAGATGGAAGTGTAAAGGTTATCGATGTGCGTAGTAAAAAAGAGTGGGATGAAGGACATCTTCATGATGCAATACATATCACTTTAGGCAATCTACTTGAACGGCTAGATGATGTACCGAAAAATTGTCCAATAGTTTTACAATGTCGAACGGGGTTACGTTCCGCTATAGCAGCTAGCATTTTACAAAAAGCTGATATAAAGAAAGTAGTTAATTTAAAGGGAGGATTTCTTACGTGGAAAAAAGAAGGGCTCCCCTATACAACATGTAATCAAGAAATTTGAAATATATCAAAAGAGTCAAATGGAAAGAAAATAGAATCATTTGAAATAATCTAAGGGGATAAATAATAAAATTCAATTGCTATCAGTATGGGATATATAAACTAAAAATGATTTATTAAAGCCGCATTAAACGATAAAATTAAGCACAATATGCTGATGTGTATCTATTCTATCAAAGTACATAAAACTAAAACTAAGATATTCGAACGAACTCAAAAAGCCGAAACCCCTTAAATTAGAAACTTGTACTTGATTACCGTAGTTAAATTGTTGCCCTTTTAAAAGAACTGGTTAGAGAAAAAAGAAAAATCTATTGGTTAGCATTTAACCGAAAGATTTTTCTTTGAATTAGCGTCTTTTATATCATAATTATTGAGGAAGGGAAATTCGACTGAGAAATGCTGTCAAATAAAAGAATAGGCTAATCTAATTTCTAATGGTCCCTGTATCTTTTATTTTGACGTGTGTCTTTACATTTATTTTAGCCTCTGTTAACGCTCGCAACCAATTTCCTTTTACTTTTTTCCACTCTTTATATTGAAAAGCTCTAGCATATAACGATAATCCGATAGGATCAATTTTATTCTTTTGTAATTCATACAACATATTTTGTAATTTCTTATTAATTTCTTTTTGAACCTCATTTTCTAAATTATGTATGTTTTTTTTATTATCATAATGCTCCTTAATTAAATGTGCGTTAGTTTTTTCTATTACAGCTACATTAGCGTTTATATCGAAATTAAATACAAACTTTCCTTTTTGAAAATTAACATCTATTTTCCTAGTCGCATTCTGTATTAATATAGAAGTGTTTGGTTTTTGGCTGGATTTTTTAGGTGGAAGCGCAAGGTGTAGTATCATCCGGCCTTTATTTTTGGGCTTATTTAAAAGATTGAAGAACTTAACATTTTTTTTAGGGATACGGCTTAAATATTTACCTTGTCGATCTAAAAGTGCAATTCCTACCGTGTCGATTTCATTCTTTGTTTTTTTTATAACTGGAACAGCTTGTGTCATTCCTTCTTCATTTTTTTCTCTCATTAATTGTTGAATCGTGGAAGAAACGGATTGATTATTTTGAATGGAGGATTCGATTACACTACTTATGTAAGATGGTAGTGATGGTTTATCGGGCTTATTAATTGTGAAAATTTCTTCTACAGGTCCATCAACAAGTACTACTTTAGCATTAATGGTAGCGTAAGGATCACGGTAAGAAGAATCAAGCTCCTGCATCCAATTTGCTTCTTGGGCCAATTTTTTCCCAATTAAAATGATTTCAGCTTTTGAGGCTGTCATATAGCCCGTTAACTTCGTATCTATTTTACTGAATCCATTATATACAGTGGATGCCCGCGCCCATTGCTCTATAGTACTTCTTTGCTGTTTATGATGAAAGAGTGGTATGCTTGTGCCCACTTTTATGTCTCCATTAGAAGTTCTATCTAAGGCGATTAACAGGATTAATGAAACCTGTTCAAGAGGGATTTTTTGACTACAACCGATTAAACATACACAACAAGTTACAATCCATATCCATTTTCGAATCAAAGTTGTTTCCTCCTAGTTAACCAAGTGAAAAGAATGCTGTATGCGAAAAAAAAGATTGGTAATAGAATAAAAAAAATGATATTTAAGATATCCATAAGAGAATATATAAACAAATATTGATCCACGTCGGGATTTAGAAAAATAAATAAGCCGACTATTAAAAACATAAAACTAACGAGCACCCAATTGCGAGCATTTTTTTGAAGTGAAATGGTCACAGATTCAAAACTGAAAAATAAATACGGATATATTGTAGTAGAAAATACAATCAAATAGTAAGCGATATATATAATTTCTAATCGTTCTATGAATGAAAAACGAACCCCTTTTAACAAATGAAATACTGGCCAAATTACGTCTTTTATCCCCTCCGGACTAAAGTATATATAAGAAAGAATAGTCACATATAGATAGAAAAACATGGTTCCAGTATTCGCTATTAGTATTCCTTTTATGGCTTTTTGTTTTTTTTGTAAGAACGGATAAATAAAATATGCAATTTCTAAGCCAGCATAAGGGGTAATTGTTTCTTTTGTTGCCTTTACAATAGGGGATATGCCATCTTTAAAAATAGGTAGTAGGTGTAAAGGATTGTAGTTACTCTTTAATGAAAACAGAAGAAATAGTGGCATCCAAGCAGTGAAGAAGAAAACAAGCATAGAATAACTAGTAAGAGCCCTTATCCCACTCAATGATAAAATAATAAAAGGCAATAGTAATAATATGGCGATTTGATAAGCAGGAGTGGAAGGGAATATCCACACTTTTATAATGTCAGTTGCCTTTAATAAAGTATTAAAACCAGCAAAAAATAGATAAAAGGCATATAAAAGAAGAAAAATTGTTCCTAGCCATTTACCAAAGTATGTTTTTAAAATCTGTGAGAAATTTTTGCTAGGACTTTTTTGTAACATTAATACAATAAATACGCCAATTATAGAAGTAACCATCCATCCCAGAATGATAGAAATCCAGCCATCTGTGCCAGCGGTAGTAGCAAGTGGGCTTGGCATAATTAACATACCTGATGCAAGTTGCAGTGAATGGATGAAAACAATAAATTCAAATAAAGTTATGTTTTGAAATTTAAGATTCCCCATGCGAACCACCTTCTTTTTTCTTTTTTTGTTTCGGCTGTCCTGTACTCGAGCGGGTCGTGATCATGGAAATAGGAAATCTTACAAAAGAATCTTTTAACTCTTGGAGACGAAATGGTGCAATTGGCAATCCATATGGTGAACCATAGGAAGTTAATGAAACAAAATGAGCAAATAAGAGCATTAATCCACTAACAATACCTACAATCCCATAAAAATAGGCCAATAACATCATTGGAAAACGAATAAGCCGAATACAACTTGATAAATCATAATTAGAAACAATAAATGATGCAATGGCGGTAATAGATACGATAATAACCATAACGTTACTTACAAGCCCAGCTTGAACAGCCGCCTGCCCAATTACAATCCCTCCAACAATTCCAATTGTTTGTCCAATTGGTTGTGGTAAGCGAATACCAGCTTCACGTAGCATTTCTAGTGTGATTTCCATTATAAAAGCTTCCAATAAAGGAGAGAAAGGGACTTTAACTCTTGACGTTGCAATAGAAGTGTATAGATCTAAAGGAATGATTTCAAAGTGAAAAGAGACTATAGCAATATAAATTGCGGGTAAAAAAATAGCTATAATAAATCCTGCAAATCGTAATAAGCGAAAAAATGATGCAATGAGCCAATGTATATTATAATCATCTGGAGTCTGAAAAAATCCAATTAAATTCATTGGGACAATCATCGCACCAGGAGATCTATCAATTAACACTGCTACTTTTCCATCAAGTATATGATTAGAAATGGCATCTGGGCGTTCACTTAAATAAGCCTGTGGAAAAGGAGTCCAATTTTGATCCTTTGTAAAATTAGATAGTTCTCCAATGCTCAATACCGCATCCGTTTTAATTTTACAGATTCTAGTTTCTATTTCTTGGACCACATCTTCGTTTGCTACATCCCCTAAGTAAATTAAATAGACTAAAGAAGTGGCACGTTCTCCAATTGTCATTTTTTTAATTTTCAATTCAGTAGAAGGAATATATCGACGAATTAAGCCTATGTTTTTTGTGGCATTCTCAATAAACCCATCATGTGAGCCTTTAATAGTAACTTCTGAAATGGGTTCTTGAATCGCTCTTTCTGCCCAGCCTTTTGTATTTATTAGAAGGGACCTCTTTTCTCCTTCCATAAACAGTACACATTGTCCCTCAAGTAATCCTTCTTTAATTTCATTCCACGTATATACTATTTTGGTATGAGTAGCAATAATATTAGAATTAAATATTTGACTGTCTTCATTTACTTCTTGTAATAATGGTGTAACAACATTTCCTTTTAATGCAACACCATCTGTAAGGCCTTCAAAATAATATAGTAAAATATTCGTGTTTGTTTTTAATTGCAAAGGATGTTCAATCAAATCTGCACTAATATCAAAGATGTTATCTAATGTATTTTTAAGTTCTTTTAAGTTACTTGTTTGGATTTTTTCAATGGCTTTATCTGTCTTTGTTTCTAGGGTCTTTTCATTTAAGGACAAAATTGACACCTCTTTAATATATAACGATTAGTTGTAGTTATTATTTTTATATGTTTGAATTTTATTCACTAATTTAAACGAATTGAGATCAAGAATAACTAAAATTGAAGTACTATATTATAAATTCAATAATTGAGAGTAAAAAAGTAGATGTAATTTGTGTAGAAATCTAAGTATCAAGATAGAAGTGAAATTTGAATGATTATAATAAAAAAGAACCCTTGATAGGTTCTTTTTAATAGTTGGTAAATATGTTGTCAACAATAGATGGCGATAAAGGTAGTAATTTAGATGTCTCTATGTTACTCAGCTGAATTTTTAGGAAGAATTATTTTTTCATACCTCAATGCTCAATAAAAAAGGACATTTCATTTATTTGGGTGTTTTAGTGTATTTGAATTTTGCACGCTAACAAATTTTGTTTAGGGACAAAATGTGAAGTTTTATTCTGAAATAACAGAAAGTTAATGCGGCAAAATTCCTATTGGCAATTTGGATAGGTATCAAATATTTCTTTGGCCTTATTTTCTTGATATGACCGTACGTTTATATGTTTCTAAGGGAAAGAAATATTTTCATTTTTATTACCATCTATTGTTTGATTAAGATGGTAACACGAAAATGAAACGTTTACAACCAGAAAATAAAGAAAAAATATTAAAATGCGACTTTTTTCGACAAATATTCCTATAAAACGTTTTGTAGGAATTAGAAATAACTAAATTAGTAATAATAGCTTAATATATTAAAGTGAAATTCAATGAATAAGAGTCCAAAGGCATGAATTTAAATGATAAAGTTATAATTTTCTTTTTTGAACTGTAAGTGTTTTACAAGTATAGTTAAACTTTAATCCAACTAGCATTTCTTCCTTTTGTCACTAGCTTAATATGGCCAAACAATTGCAAGGAATTTAAAGCCTTACTGATTGTACTCTCTGCTATGTCTGGATATGTGTTACGAATACACTCCTTAGTAAAGGGTTGTTTTTGTTTAAGGATAAAATCCTGAATTCTCTCCACTTTAGTATGCTTACATATAGAATCTAGAACTGTATTATGAAGATCTTTGTACGCCTCTAATATAATAGTTAAAAAGGTTTTTAACCAAAAGCTACTATTATGTTCCTCACAGTACCAATTTACCGAAGATTTATAAATCGAATTGTAATATTCAGATTCATTTTTCTTAATGTATTTATCCAGACATACATATTTTACAAATGTATTTCCACTCTTAATTAATAGCAATTGCATTAACATAAGTGCCAATCTGCCGTTACCCTGATTAAAAGGGACTATGCAATAAAAATTAAATATAAAACGAGCTATTAATAAAAGTGAATGATGGCCCTTACTAGAATTTAATGAGTTATATTGATCACATAATTGTTCCATTACTTGTGGAATAAGCTCATGTGGAAGAATGCGGTAACTATTTAAGTGCATTCCGTTTTCAGGAATACCTGGAATAGTAAACGGTTTTTCGCGCCATTTGGCACTGTCAGAGGTAATGTAATGTATTAATTGAAAATGTAATTCCTGTATAGTCTCTGGATTGATTAATAAATCACAGGAATTCTTATGTACAAAAGTAAGTGTTTGATAAAAACAAAAGATAGCATCTTCCGAAATATTTTGAGGTACTATATCATCTAAAATAAGTTCTTTTAATCTTTTATTAGGGACTTTTATATCTTCATAGGTAGTAGTAAAGTTTTTTATGTAATGAAGTGGTATGGTTTTTTCTAAGCTAGTAAATATATCAGGATTTTGTTCCTGATAAGCAGCTAATTTTCCTTTTAATTCACTAATTTCACTAATTATATTTAATAGTCTCCTTTTTAATTCAATATTTTTATACCTGTCATCGAAAAAATTTCTCATTTTTATTCCCCCTGTAACCCCTTAACATGCTGTTACATAAATCTTTCCATTCTAAAGATAGTTTACAACATTATTTTGAAATAACAATATATTTATTTTGATTTTGAACTTATTTTAGAATCAAAATTGTTATTTAAATTTGATTAACGAGTTAGAACTTATGATTAATCATGTTTGAATAAAGAATGAATATACACAGATAGAAAAGATAGTTTGACTTAAATTCCTTTTTATGAATTTACGAGATGAAAATATAATTTTAGAATTATTATTAGTGTAGTTTGCTGTATTATTGCTGGGAATTTACTAGAAAGTAACTAATTTTCAAAAATAAAATAAAGAAATCTTAAAGAGGAATCAATAGGATCTAATTTGAATAGGCATAATCCTAACATTAAATGTGCAAATGTACAATAATTAAATGAAAAAAATATGAAAATATCGACTTTTTTCGACAAAATAAAATAGATAGAAAAACAATCTAATGTAAGAAAATTGTTGCTTTAGATGGTCTCTGTATTTCATAAATTAATATTGAAGGAATTATCAAATGATTTTTACGAGTAATAAAAGAGTTAGATATATAAATTAAATTGTGACAATTATAAAGTTAGCATTCTCCATTTCTATTATTTAATTTAACAAATTTAATAATAGTAAGGTGACTTTTCTATATTTAATATAAGTATTTGATGGGGTATGCTCATAAAAAGTGTCATTTTCTATATATCCATGTAGCATTTAGCACTTGTATTGCGAAATATTTTGACATAAGTTAATTTAAATATTAGGTACAGAAACATTTTAAGGAAAAGAGTCAGTATAAAAGTACCCTGAAAAATGTTTCACCCTAAAAACGTTTTTCCTCAAGAGATTTTCTCAGGAGCACTAAAGGTTTTTAATTTGTTTCTGTGCCTTATTAGATAAAAATAATATAATAAGTTGTTTAAAAAAAGTGAAAAATTCCCCCATTATAAAATGAATTCATATCACTTAACGTCCGTATGTTCTAGTTAAAGTAGGAATTTAAAGAAAAAGAAAGGGAAAGGGCTAGCTCTAGTTATAATTAGTGCAATAAATAGGGGGCTACTCAAATTTTTTTGTTTGATTTGGTAGGAGTAATATTTACGTTTGTTGGACTAGGTGTATTAAAGTGCATACCCTTTTTGATTCAACCGATGAGGCGCTAATCAAGGGTTTAATCATCTAGAATTTAGAAAGGTTAAATATGAAACTGAATTTTCTGCTAAATTAGTAGAGACTAAAACAATCCCCTTAAATTGAACTATTCACTACTTAACGTCCTGATAGATTGTTTGAAGTGTTAGTAGGAAAATATAAAAATAAAAAAGGATATTCTACTCTTCTTTTATGTATATAAAACAAAGTGTAAGGTAAGTTCCAGATCCAAAGTGTTTTATTTAATATTCATTCAATCTCATGCGTACTACTTTTATTTTCTTAAGAGCATGTATTTGCGTGGATGCTCTTAAGAAAATAAAATGCCTAAAAAAATAAGTATAAACATACATTTTAAAAATTGATATATCGTATATTATAAAAAACTCCTTGTTCTTCAAATAACGAACAATACAATGTGAATGAAACTCTCAGCAGAATTTACATATAGAATTCACCTTAACTCAAAAATCCACATTTTATGCAAAATTATACTTGCTGCTATAGAAGGGTGGGGGTTAACATGACCAAAACTTGGTGTAGGTTCGTATTCCTTGTAAAATAAGTGATTCTTTACTGTTTTCTCTAGTTGTATCTATTAATGATTCATCAGGTTTCCTTCCAGTGGAAGGGACATAAGTTGTTACTACCCTTGGAAATATATTAATAAACACCCATTCAAATTTGTCGATATTTCTATTTCCAAATTCTAATGTTTCAATTGGCTTAATTGTATTTTCTCTATCAAAAAATTTTATTATGTAAAACCTTTTTGAGAGGTCACTACTATGTTCAATAGTCCAAATTAAATTTTCCATTTTCTTGATTTGCAACAAGTCCATTTCCAAAAATCCTTTCATACATAAATATAGCGAATGTTCCTATTCTATACTATATATTTTGAAATTTAAATAGTTATCTTATACGATAGGATAAAAAGAAGTTAATACTTTAAAATTTATCTTAGAAAAGGACACACCTACGCATACATATGCTATAGGTGTGTCCTTTTTTAGTTGTTTATAAGTTTCCTACAGAGTTATTGAAGTAACGTTTCAACAGTGTCTCCATAGTGAAGTGAGATTCATTATATAAGATTCATTTAAACCGTATATTAAGTTCATATGAATCGCATATTGGAATTGTACAATATGAGTGTAAGGCGTTTCTGGAATTATATTATTTTAAAAATATAAACTTCAATATACCAAAAAATAAGAATATTAAACCGTAATAATTTTAGAATATACTTCTAATTAAAAGACGTGCGGAAATGCACGGATAATAAAGGAGAATTTCTTATGACAATGTATAAAGGTGAAATGAAAAAGAGTGTAATAACTGAAGAGGATGTAGATATGTTAAAAATAATGGCACATCCAATTCGATTGCAAATTATAAACGAGTTAATTCAGTATAAAAAATGTAATGTTACACAATTGACGGAGCTTTTAAAAATTCCACAATCTATTGTTTCCCAACATTTATCGAAAATGAGAGGCAAGGTGCTAAAGGCTGAAAGAAAAGGCTTAGAGATGTACAATTATATTACTAATTTAAAGGCGAGTCAGATTGTAGGGATTTTAGGTTTGTAAATAAACAAAACTTCACACATATCATTATAAGTAAAGCACAGAATAATCCCCCCACAAATAAGTGGGGGATTTCTTTTATGACAAAATATCAGTTTTTTTGAGGAGTGTCACGATAGTCACCATGTTCTAATGTGTTAGTATATGAAAAATTTTGAAAGTGCTAAAATGCTTGATATTATTCACTAGAAGTTATGTCGCAAAAATCTTTTAATTTCATCAAAAGCTAAGTGACGATGACCAGCCTGACAATGTTGTTCACCACCAGTTTTCTTAGTGAAAACTACAGAAGTGATGGAGGCTGCATTACATAGCTCCGATTCGATTTGCGGTAATCGGCTAATTGGAACGTACTGATCGTCTTCACCAGCCAGGAGCAATACTTCTTGATTTATGAACTGACCGATTCCTGCCATCGTATGTTTTTCAAAGTTTTTAAGTAAGTTAAATGGCGTTTTTTCACCTGTATTTTCCATACCTTTTTTAACTTTCCAGTTCAGGTCGATGCTGGTGGCCATCATTTGTTTAAACATGGTATTAATTTTGTCAGCTTCATTAGTAGTCAGAAGCGTGGTCAATTTATTCCAGATATTATCCGGCATGCGCATCTTGAGTGCATCAAGGCCACTATAAAAAATATTAAAGGCGATGACTTTGTCGATTCGTTTTTCAAAAGCGGCGGCACGCATTGCCAAGTAGCCGCCCCAAGAAGCTCCGAGAATACTAACACGGTCAAGTTTGAAATAGTCAATGACTGTGGAAACGGGCTTCTCCCAGTTGTGGATGAATTTTAAGCCGTTTTTCAGTGCTGTTCCTTGTCCAGGTCCATCAAAAACTATAATATTATAATTGATTCCTATGAGGTAGTTCATCATCTTCATCATTTCCTCCATGTAGGAATCGTAGCCTCCAAAGAAAAGTAGTGTATTACATGCGCCTGGTGTCATGAATTTGATTGCAGGAAGATAGGAATCTTCATAAGGAATTTGATAGGTTTCATACTCAAAGTCATGAAAGCCCTTATAAAAAGTTTCACGGTATTTTTGGTACACTTTTTCTTTTTTTGGATCGGATGATTCCATATAAAACTCGGCAGCCTGATAATAAACCGAAGCCAGATCGAAGTCTTTCTGATGCTCCCGCATTGCTGCATATTCTATCCAAGTGTTATACCAGCTGTCCGTGTCTGTAAGTCTTGGGATGATGGCTTGCAAATCCTGATTTGCCCGCTCATCGTCTTGATAGAAATCGTTGAAAAAACGGTTAATTTGCAAATTGAACTGTTCGTTGTTTACATACTGTTTAAACATAAAATCCCTCCTTATATTTGACTACAAGGTAAGGATAAGAGAAGTATATTAAAGAAACAACAAGCAGGAAAGGGTAAGAAGTACGAAATCGAACCATAAGGATATAAATGGTTTGATAAGCAACTTTGGGAAGGAGATTGATTATTAATGGGAGAGGATGTTCGCGTTTATAAAACGAAGAAAAATATTTCTAATACACTTATTACCCTCTTGAACGAAAAAGAGTTTGGGCGAATTACAACTAAAGATATTTGCATACATGCTATGGTGAGTAAGTCCACATTTTACAGCCATTTTGCAGATAAATATGATCTTTTGGAAAAATTAGTGCAAAATTATGTCTGCTGGTTCAAGGAAGAAATTGAATTTCGTTTCGCATTAATAGAGAATGGAAATGTGGCTCAAGCTATTAATATGATAACCGATAAGATCTCAGCGCGAAAAAAAGAGGTTGCAACTTTACTCCATGTACGTGTTCCCTCAGCGGATTTACGTTTAGAATTAGAATCCATTTTATATAATGCCTGCTATTCCTATTTGAAAGAGCAGCAGGTTGAAGTAAGTGTGCCGATTGACTTTGTAGCTCAGTTGTATACAGCAAACGCAATGGTGTCAATTAATTGGTCGCTGAGCAACGATAAAAATCCAGATGTGGTTAAACTAATTGATAATATGCAGGGATATGTTTTTGATCTGATTTTGTCAGGTGGCGAGAGAATGTAATAAATCATGAAACCTGCTTAATAATGTAGTTATCGTGTGGGGTGTGGTTGTAAAAAATTAAGTAATCGATATTTGGATTTTTTGTGAATCTTTATTGGTTTTTTATAAACTCCTTACTACATAATGTTACAAAATAGAATTAATTTGCTTAATTTAGCCCCATATCAGGTTAATAAATAAACTAAATGTGTTTATGTTATTGAACTATTAATATATTAGTAGGTGATTTGTTCGTTTATCCCTATATTGCTATTATATTAGCGTAAACAATATATTGGGGGGACAAGTATGAATTTGAAATTAACATCTAAGTTAGAAAGATTAAGAAAAAGTAAAAAAGGAATTGGTGCTTGTGTTTTAGCTGCAGGGGTGACGGCAATTACAATGATTCCTCAAAGTGCATATGCACATGGGTTTGTTGAAAAGCCGAGTAGTCGTGCTGCTTTATGTAGTCAGAATTATGGAGCATTAAATTTAAATTGTGGAAATGTAATGTACGAACCTCAAAGTCTAGAAGCACCTAAAGGATTCCCAGATGGTGGACCGATTGATGGGAAAATTGCTTCGGCAGGAGGATTGTTTGGAGGGATTCTTGATCAACAAACATCAAATCGCTGGTTCAAAAACACAATAAAGGGGGGAGCAAATACATTTACATGGAAATACACAGCGGCACATTCTACAAGTAAATGGCATTATTACATTACAAAAAAGGGATGGGATCCTAATAAACCATTAACACGTGCTGAATTAGAACCAATTGGAACTGTGAATCATGACGGTTCGGCAGCATCAAATAATTTAACACATACAATTAATGTACCAACTGATCGCAATGGTTATCATGTTATTTTAGCTGTATGGGATGTAGCAGATACGTCAAATGCGTTTTATAACGTAATTGATGTGAATTTAGTAAATAATGAAACTCCCGACACAGTAGCTCCAAGTCAACCAACGGGATTAAATGCGTCTAAAGTTTCTGCCAATAGTGTTGAACTAACATGGAAGGCCTCTACTGATAATATAGGCGTAAAAGAATATCAAGTGTTACGTAATGGAGAAGTAATTGGTACGGTACCAGGTACAACTTTTACTGATAAAAAATTAAAAGCAAATACGGAATATACCTATACAATAAAGGCATTAGACGCTGCTGGAAACATATCAAAAGAAAGTGAAAAACTAAAGGCTAAGACAACAAATGAAATTCCAGATAAAGAGGCTCCGACTCAACCAAAAGGATTACATAGTATGGGTACAACAGCGACAACTGTTGATTTGATGTGGAGTCCGTCTGAAGATAATGTAGGTGTTGACCATTATGTTGTATATAGAGAAAACGCAGGGGTTATGAATAAAATTGGGACAACGGATAATACATCCTTTGTGGATAAAAATTTAAAGGCAAATACATCGTACAAATATGTAGTGACAGCGGTTGATTTAGCTAGAAATGAGTCTAGTAGAAGTGATGTTTTAACTGTAGCAACAAAACTAGAGGGGTCTACTTATGAAAAATGGGATGCAAGAAAAGCATACAATAAAGGTGATAAAGTAGTACATGAGGGAAAAGTGTATGAAGCGGTTCAAAGTTATCAAGGGAACGGCGATCCAAATTGGATTTTTGCACTATCGCTTTGGAAGCCAGTTTTAAATAAATGATAAGTGGAAAAGGGTAGTTATCACTTATTCTATGTGCAATACCGGAACAGGGGTGCAATTGTTACTCTTCATCCCAATATATACGAAATGAAATTATTAAAGAACCCCAATGGTATTCCATCAAAAAGGAATTCCATTGGGTTCTTTATTTTTTAATTTGTAATAGCGTATATTTTCACTGTAAATTTGTTAGTGGCACCAAGTGGGCTTGCAATATAATATTTAGTATTCGTATAAGCTTCAGTCCTAGATCCATGTGAAATATTTTTCCAACGAGTAGAATCTGTACCTAGGGAAACGTCAATCATTACATTGAAAGAGATAGAAGAAGGATGATCTTTTTCTGAAGGTTCAATAATCCATTTTAATTCCTTAGTACCTACAGGTAAACTATCAATTTTAAAGTTTTGACTGGATCGATTTTGTTGTCCGGATAAAGGGCTAGATTCGGATGAAGTTTGCGAAATTAATATTTCTTTTTCATTCGAATGTATACCATTTAATTTAATGATACTATCAATTAAACCTGGACCAGGAAAATCAGCTGCGATAATACCAGAATGTTTAATTCCACCTTGTTGCAAGAGTTCGGTCCCAAGTGTATTCATTCCACCATAAAATACTTGACCATTTATATTACGAGGGAAATCTTCCCACGCATTAGTTGTAGCTTTTTGAATCATCTTGGGGTTACTATCAGTATTTCTGCTCTCTTTACCACTTGCAACAAACCAAGGATAAACATTATTTAATAATGCAGCAGCACCACCTGTGCCACTAAAATGGTTAAGATAGATTTTATCATTGTTAAAATTATTATTTGCATTTTGAAGGTGGGTTCTCACCGCATTCCATTTTTCATACATTCCGTCTGGTCCGTTTTCAATTTCAAATGTATCTTGTATATTTAAGCTATCGTAATTAATACCATATTGCTGAGAGGCTGTAAAGTTTTGTAAGATTACAATTTTTCCTCGGATGTCTCCTAGAGTAGGATTATTTCTTTTTGAAGTTGGTACAGAACTCGGATCCCAAAAATAGGAAGAATTAAGGTCTTTGTATTTATTAAGTATTTCCTCGAATGATAGTGAGCCACTTTCAGGAGTAGTTTCTTCTTTTAAGCGCATTAAAATTGTTTCTGTAGGATGATCTTTTAAAAATTGAATTGCCTCTTTTAATACATCTTCAAACATTGCTTTTTGATTTACAATCCCATGGTACATTGCAAAAGAATCTTTTACACGTTTAACACGCATATCTACATATCGAATTCCGGAATTTAATTGTTGTGGTAGACTCATAGTTTGATTTCTTGTCAAATTTTCATCAAGAAAACTTGCTCCATGTAAAGCCATTGTACCGTGAGTCCCTGGAATAGATATTTCACTCAATTTTGTTGAATCTGCTACTTTCGACATCCATGCTGGGTTTTGATAGCCTATATTGGATTCATAGGAATAACCTGGATGACTATCAGCAAAAATAGTAGATGGTGTACTTAAACTTGCTAGTGTGAAACAAGTAAGGATACTAATTTTAAAAAAATTCCTCATTTTTATTTTGTTCATTTTATCTCTCCTGACTTTTAAACAATAGATATAATAAAACAAGATGATTTTTTACTACATCTATTGTTTTCATTCTTAAAGTAATGAATTTTTGTGTTTGAAAAAATCAAAATAGGGTAGGAAGTTATTTGAGATTTTAATAGTTTGTTGTAATAAATTGTATCTAATAGTCAAACGGATTCTTAAAGAATTGAAGCATAGATAGGTAAAAAACAAACTTTCCGCTGTACTGTATACAAACAAAACAGAAGTCTTAAAAAAGACTTCTATTTTGTGACATATAATGAATGATAAGGTGGTTAACAAATCAAGATAATGTGACTGAGTGGTAAAAATCTATTTATAGCTGTTTCAGAATTTCTTATAACAAGGCTACTTAGGAAAAGTGGATCTCTACAATGCTAATAAAAATTTAAAAATTCTATTCATTAAAACTTAAACTAACTACAGTTGCGATAGATTGGGCTGCATGTTCCCAGCTTCCATCTATAACTTTCCCAATTTGTTGACCAAGTGCATTTAAATCATTTGGATTTACTGGAATCCCATTATACGCAGCAAGAATTGATAAAAGTGGAGCAGCAAATGGTGTCCAACCACCTCTATCAATATTAAATACAGGCTTATCTATTACCTTTCCATCTTGCACTGTAAACTCATAATAAAATTGATCATCTGGACGAAAACTTAAATGATGAGAAATTTGTCCCTTAACATATGTTTTACCGCCACCTAAATTTACTACTTCAATTGGTTTTACATTAAATTCATGCTCAAATACTTTAATTTTTTTAACTTCTGGACCATTTAAGGCAGCTTTAACTGCTGTTTCCAGATTATTTTGTGCGAATGGTTGAATACTCATTTGTGCCTCTTTTTGTTGGATAGGAGCCTCTTTTTCTGCAGCAAACACCGATGTAGTCGGTAGTGCACCTGTAGCTAATGTAGCTGCAAGTGCTGTCGTCATCATGATTTTTCTTTTCATCTTCATAGTTTTCTTCCTCCCTTAAAGTTATGATATATAATTTTTTAAAGACTGACATGGGACAATATTTTATTTCATAATGCACGCAAAAACTAGGTTAAGAATTATGTGAAATTATGTCAGGAAATTAAAGTTAATTATATATGCACTTACAATGATAGCTATCTACACATGTTTTTTCAATTTTCTAACAAATAGTACAGTAATACCTTTTCATAAGGCAATTTAGTGTTTCAATTCTCTCTTTGTACGTTTTAAACAAATTAAAATCGTAGTGGTAATAATATATTTGTAATCAAATGTCGTATATACTTCGAGAAAAGTACACAATATTTTTATAAAAAACTATAGGAATTATCATGATATAGTTATCAAACTAAGTAAGATAAATGTTAATATTATGAAAAAATTCCAGTGATCTGCTATAAAATTACTGAAAAATGAGCATGACATCATACACGCATGCGATTGAAAAATTTTATAAGTGGCGTATAAAACTATAACAAATACTACAAATCAATTAAAAAATTTCAGTTATTCTGAATGCGAAGGGCACGTAATATTTATTGTGAACTGTAGTACTGATCAAGATTTTAGGAGGAAATATGAACAAGAAGACTAAAAGAATCATATTAATTATTGGTATATTAGTAGGCATTAGTATCTTTTTATATTTACAAAACAATTTAATAAGTATAACTGAGGTTAAAATAACCTCTAGTAAAATTCCCTCTTCTTTTAAAGGATATAAAATACTACAAATTTCAGATTTACATAATAAAAAATTTGGTGATAATCAAGACGTTTTAATTCAAAAAGTAAAAAGCATAAATCCAGATATTATTACTATTACGGGTGATTTAATAGACAGTAAATCGTACGATGCAGAAATTAGTATGCAAGTAATACGAGAACTTGTAAAGGAATATCCGGTATATTTTGTGACAGGAAATCATGAAAAATGGTCAGGAAAATATAACAGTTTAGAAAAAAAATTAAAGAAACAGCATGTCACTGTTTTAAGAAATGAACATGTAATAATACAAAAGGGAGGACACGAAATAAACTTGTTAGGAATTGATGATCCGGAATTTAATACTGGAGATATTGATGAAGGAAGTATTGTAAAAGATGCAATTGTAAAAGCAAAAATTGAAACGCAGCCAGATAGGTATAATGTATTATTATCCCATAGGCCTGAATTTTTAGAAGAGTATGCTGAGGAGAAAGTAGATTTAGTGTTATCGGGTCATGCACATGGGGGACAAGTTCGGTTACCTTTTATCGGGGGATTAGTTGCTCCTAATCAAGGAATACTGCCAAAATATACAGCGGGTTTATATGAACAACAAAATACGTCTATGATAGTTAGTAGAGGATTAGGCAATAGTATCATTCCGCAAAGAGTTTTTAATAGACCTGAGATTGTAGTCGTACAGTTAAATTAATCTGTACGGCTTTTTTGTTCAGGTGAATAATTTAAAGGTAGTTTTTCTTGAGTACAAGTTTCCATTACAATTTTGTTAAAATTTTTCAAGGTTACATAAAGTAACAAAATTTGACCTATTGAGTTTGTTATAGTGTAAATAATCAAAAAACTTAAAAATTAGTCGAGTTAAAATAGTTATTATTAAGCAATATTAAAAATATAAAGGGGTGTACAAATGCATAAAGAATTTGAAATTGAAGAATATACGGCGATTGAGGAGCAAATTCATTATTATAGTACGTCTTTATTAGTAAGTCATCCTGAGCAAATTGTAAAGTATTTAGAAAAACGGTTGGAAAAGTATGCAGAAACGTTACAATATGCACATTTATATCCGGAAACGGTTATATTACCAATACAGCAAATAGTTATCGAATATTCTTTAGATGTTGCTAGAATTAGAAGGTATTTAAATTTAAAAACATAACAAAAATCGAATAATTTACAATGAAACAGAGTCGACTTTAAGAAAAGATATTCTAATGTCGACTCTGTTTCATTGATTTAGTAAATAACAGAAAAAAATATATTTGAAAAGTTTGACATATAATAATTCGAGAGTAAAATAAAAGTGAGTACTCACTCATTTTAAAGAAAAGGGGGATTTTTAGTGCAGCAACCTTCAATTATTTTACGAGATGTATCAAAAAGTTTTGGGAAAAAAGAAGCTTTGCATAACCTTTCGCTGCAAGTAGAAAAAGCAGACATTTTTGGCTTGGTTGGACCTTCCGGATCAGGGAAAACAACACTCATTAAAATGATTGCAGGTATTAATGAGTCAACTACAGGGGATGTAATTGTTTTTAATACAAACATGCCTAATCTAAATGAAATGAAAAGAATTGGTTATATGGCTCAGGCTGATGCATTATACGAAGAACTATCGGCATATGAAAATGCAGATTTTATTGCAACGATGTATGGGTTAAAAGGTAAGCGTAAGAAAGAGAGAATCGTAGAAGTTTTTGAACTTGTGCAATTATCAGAGCATATGAAAAAGCAAGTACAGCATTTTTCAGGTGGAATGAAAAAACGTTTATCATTGGCGATAGCACTCCTTCATGAACCAGAAATATTAATTTTAGATGAGCCAACAGTTGGGATAGATCCTCTACTTCGAAAATCGATTTGGGAGAAGTTTTATGACCTTAAAAAGAAAGGAACAACTATTATTGTAACAACGCACATTATGGATGAAGCTGAGTTTTGCGAACGTCTAGGGCTAATTAGAGAAGGGAATTTAGTTGCGATTGGCACACCGGAGGAATTGAAAAAACAAACATCTTCTGGACGAATTGAAGATGTCTTTATGTTAGAAGGAGTGATTGAATCATGAGAGTTAATGGTGTAGTCATCCGTATCATTCGTCAATTTTTTCGAGATAAGCGTTCTTTAGCAATGATGTTTGGGGCACCAATGTTATTACTTTGGTTATTATCGCTAGTATTTACACAAAAAGACTATATACCGCATATTGCTGTAGTCGATGTACCTGCTCCTATAGTAAAAGCAATGAAAAATCAAGAAGCATCAATTTATGAATATAGTAAAGACAAAGCAATTTCGGAATTAGAAAAGCAAAAGGTAGATGCAGTAATTCATTTAGAAAATGGAAAAATGAATCTTCTATTAGAAGGCAGTGATTCATCAAAAAACCGTGCGGTACTTCAAGTATTGCAAAAGAGTACAGAGAAGAATGATGTATCAATGATGAAGCCTGAAGTGGATTATTTACATGGCTCTAAAGACATTACGATGTTCGATGGGCTTGGTCCCGTATTAATTGGTTTCTTTACATTTTTCTTTGTATTTATATTGTCCGGAGTATCTTTTGTAAGAGAACGTTTAAGTGGTACATTAGAGAGATTATTGTCCACACCAGTGAGAAGATGGGAAATAGTTTTAGGATATATTATTGGTTTTGGAATCTTTGCATTTATACAATCTATTATAATTGTAAGTTTTTCAGTTTATATTTTAGATTTATATGTAGCTGGCTCAATATGGCTAACGCTACTTATAACATGTATGCTTTCTTTAACTGCACTAACATTAGGCACATTTTTATCGGCATACGCAAATAATGAATTTCAAATGATTCAATTTATACCGCTTGTTATCGTGCCACAAGTCTTCTTTTCTGGGTTGTTTCCAATGGAATCCATGAATACATGGTTACAAATGTTAGGTAAATTATTTCCACTCACATATGGTGCTGACGCTATGAGACAAGTAATGATTCGGAATCAAGGGTTTACAGAGATTGCATTAGATCTTACTGTATTACTACTTTTTTCACTATTATTTGCAGTAGGAAATGTATTTGCATTAAAGAAACATCGCAAAATATAATGATGATAAAAAGGAGCACAATAAATGAAGAAGGATTGGCTGGAAGAATTAGTTGCCGCAACGAATACTGATAAACGTAATGAACGTCAAATGCGTATATTAGAGGCAGCTGTTGATATGTTTGGAGAAAAAGGGTACGCCTCAACTTCAACGAGTGAAATTGCAAAGCGAGCTGGTGTAGCGGAAGGAACAATCTTCCGCTACTATAAAACGAAAAAAGATTTATTGTTTGCAGTCGTGATGCCGACCTTAACAAAGTTTGCTGCACCATTTTTCGTACAAGCCTTTGCAAAAGAAATATTTAAAACAGAGTATGAATCGTATGAAGTGCTTTTAAGAGTAATAATTCAAAATAGATTTGAATTTGCTAAAAAGCACTTTCCAATGATAAAAATATTAATTCAAGAAGTACCATTTCAGCCGGAACTAAAAAGTGAAATACAACAATTAATAGAAACAGAACTGCTTGTACATTTTAAAAAGCTGATTGCAAAGTTTCAAGAAGAAGGGGAAATTATTGAACTTCCGCCATCTTCCGTATTACGTCTTACTTTATCAGCTGTATTAGGGTTGCTCTTAACGAGGTTTTTATTATTACCGGAAGAGAAATGGGACGATGAAGTGGAAATTGAAAATACGATTCAATTTATATTGTATGGACTAACGCCACGGAGGTAATGTGATGCGACAATTTGCTAAACCGATAATTGTTGTAAGTAAATGTTTAGAATTTGATGCCTGTCGTTATAATGGAGAGATGGTTCCAGATTTAACAATTCGAAACTTGCAGCCATTTGTTACATTTATACCTGTATGTCCTGAAGTAGAAATTGGTTTAGGGACTCCTCGTGAAACGATACGTATTGTAGAAAAAAATGGTGCGAATATGCTTGTACAACCGTCAATACGAGAAGATGTAACTGAAAAAATGAATGAATTTTCAAATGCGTTTTTACAAACATTACCTGAAGTTGACGGTTTTATTTTGAAGAATCGTTCGCCAAGTTGCGGAACTCGTGATGTGAAAATCTATTCTGGTTTTGAAAAAGGGCCAGTAAAAGGAAAAGGAACTGGATTATTTGGTGGAGCAGTAATAAAAAAATTTTCGCATCTTCCAATTGAAGAAGAAGGTAGATTGTCGAATTTTATTATTAGAGAGCATTTCTTTACAAGATTGTTTACAATCGCGCATTACAAAATGATTAAACATACTAAAAACATAAAAGAACTCGTAGCGTTTCAATCAGATTATAAGTATTTATTTATGGCATATAATCAGATGAAACAAAAAGAATTAGGGCGTATTATTGCAAATCAAAAAAATGAAACAATGGAAGTCATATTTGATAAATATGAGAAGACTTTATATGAATTATTTATGCGCGCGCCTCGCTATACATCGAATGTAAATGTATGTGAGCACATTTTCGGATATTTTAAAACAAAGCTAAAAAAACAAGAAAAAGATCATTTTCTAGAACTGATACAAAAATATGCAGAAAAGAAAATACCACTTAGTAGTTTGCTTACAATTTTAAAATCATGGGCCATTCGATTTGATGAAAAGTATTTATTAAGACAAACATATTTTGAGCCATACCCTGAAGGGTTAGTAGAAATTTCTGATTCGGGAAAAGGTAGAGATTATTAAACAATAAATTACATAATTCGACACAAAATCTCCTATGTTGTTGTAGAACAATGTAGGAATTTTTTTGTGCATTGGTACAGAATCTGTTTTAAAATTAAGTTATGACAGAATTATAGCAATTATCTAACTAATATTCGTGTCTTTTAAGAAGTAATGTTTGTAGTAGAAACTCGCACGCTGTCGAAACTCAATATTCGATAAGGGGTGTGTAGCGGAATGGAATTTACTCTAACTCGCGAAAAACAAATGATTAAAGAAATGGTACGTGATTTTGCTGAAAAGGAAATCGCACCGAAAGCTGTATATTATGACAAAACTGCGGAATTTCCATATGAAACATTTCAAAAAATGGGCGAACTAGGATTATTAGGTATCCCATTCCCGGAAGAGTATGGAGGTTCAGGTGGCGATACGTTATCGTACGCGTTAGCTGTTGAAGAAATTGGTCGTGCTTGTGGTGGAACAGGTTTAAGCTATGCTGCAACAATTTCATTAGGTGCTTCTCCAATTTATTATTTCGGTACAGAAGAACAAAAACAGAAATTTTTAGTTCCAATGGCGTCAGGTAAAACGTTAGGTGCTTTCGGATTAACGGAGCCAAATGCTGGATCTGATGCAGGGGGCACACAAACGAAAGCAATTTTAGATGGCGATGAATATGTTATTAGTGGTGAAAAGTGCTGGATTACAAACGCAGAGTATGCAAATACAATTATTGTAACCGCTATCAACGGTTTTGAAGACAATGGTAAAAAACGTATTTCTGCATTTATCGTACCGACTACTAGTGAAGGATTAACGATTTCAAGCCCTTACGATAAGATGGGTGTTCGTGCTTCTAATACTTGTGAAATCGTACTTGATGGTGTACGTGTACCGAAAGAAAATATTCTTGGTGATGTAAATAAAGGATTTAAACAATTCTTATATACACTTGATGGAGGACGTATTTCAATTGCAGCATTAGCAGTAGGTATTGCACAATCTGCATTTGAACGTGCATTGCAATATGCGAAAGAACGTCAACAATTTGGAAAACCGATTTCTAATTTCCAAGCGATTCAATTTAAATTGGCTGATATGGCGACTGAAGTAGAATTAGCGCGTAATTTAGTACATAAAGCAGCTTGGTTAAAAGATAACGATAAACCTTTCGGTAAAGAAGCGGCTATGGCAAAGTTGTTTGCATCTGAAGCTGCAAGTCGTATAGCAAATCATGCAGTACAAATTCATGGTGGATATGGCTATATGCGTGAATATGAAGTTGAACGATATATTCGTGATGCAAAACTTTTAGAAATTGGTGAAGGAACTTCTGAAATTCAACGTCTCGTAATTGCAAGACATTTAGGATGTAGATAAAAAGGAGGAATCACTATGTTTCAAAAAATATTAATTGCTAATCGCGGGGAAATCGCAGTTCGCATTATGAAAACTTGTCAAAAACTTGGCATTCGTACCGTTGCTATTTATTCTGAGGCTGATGAAAATGCCCTTCATGTAAAATTGGCAAATGAAGCTTACTTAGTAGGCGGTCCACGTGTCCAAGAAAGCTATTTAAACCTTGAAAAAATTATTGAAATAGCTAAGAAGACAAATGCTGAAGCAATCCATCCGGGGTACGGATTATTATCAGAGAATCCATCTTTTCCGATTCGCTGTAAAGAAGAAGGAATCGTATTTATCGGTCCTTCAGAAGAAATCATTACTAAGATGGGAAGTAAAATTGAGTCACGTATAGCAATGCAAGCAGCAGATGTACCAGTAGTTCCAGGCATTACTACAAATATCGAAACTGCTGAAGAAGCAATTGAAATTGCAAAACAAATTGGTTATCCATTAATGCTTAAGGCATCCGCGGGCGGCGGAGGCATTGGAATGCAGTTGATGGAAACTGAGCAAACGCTCACCAAAGCATTTGAAAGTAATAAAACAAGAGCGCAAAATTTCTTTGGTAACGGAGAAATGTATTTAGAGCGCTATATAGCAGATGCACATCATATTGAAATTCAGCTTTTAGCAGATACACATGGTAATACAGTGTATTTATGGGAACGCGAATGTTCAGTGCAGCGCCGAAATCAAAAAGTAATTGAAGAAGCACCTTCACCATTTTTAGATGAGGGTACACGAAAGGCTATGGGAGAAGTTGCTGTACAAGCTGCTAAAGCACTTGGTTATACAAATGCAGGTACAGTTGAGTTTCTTGTAGATGATCAAAAGAACTTTTATTTCTTAGAAATGAATACGAGATTACAAGTAGAACATCCAGTTACAGAAGAAATTACTGGGTTAGACTTAGTTGAACAACAATTACTTATCGCATATGGTGAGAAGCTATCATTTACACAGGATGATGTAAAACGTAGTGGTCATGCCATTGAGGCTCGTATTTATGCAGAAGATCCGAAAACATTCTTCCCATCACCTGGGAAAATTACAGATTTAACGTTACCGACAAATATACGTATTGATCACTTTTTGGAGAATCAAGTAACGATTACACCTTTCTATGATCCAATGATTGCGAAAGTAATCGCTCATGGTGAAACTCGTGAAGAAGCGATTTCAAAATTAAAAATTGCTCTAGAAGAGTTAAAAGTAGAAGGTATTAAAACAAACACACCAATGTTACTGCAAGTACTCGGAGACGATGTGTTCAAAAGTGGTATTTATACAACGGGTTTTGTAGCGAAACAACTTGTTAAAAAATAAGAGTTATGAATATTAAGGGGGAAAAAATGATGACGAAAGTATATGCATCGATGGCAGGAAATGTTTGGAAGATTGTTGTAGGAGTAGGAGATACAGTAGAGGAAGAGCAGGATGTCGTCATTTTGGAATCTATGAAAATGGAAATTCCAATCGTTTCAGAAGAAGCCGGAACTGTTATGAAAATTAACGTACAAGAAGGCGATTTTGTAAATGAAGGAGATGTATTACTAGAAATTGAATAGGGAGATATAGGGGGAAGCGAATTGAAACTACCTAATTTTGCTGTCATTAAAGAAGTCGGGCCGCGTGATGGCTTACAGAATGAAAAAAAGATTGTTGGCACAAAAGATAAAGTAAAATGGATTCAACTACTTACAGAAGCGGGATTGTCGTACGTTGAAGTTTCCTCATTCGTTCACCCTAAATGGGTTCCTGCATTAGCAGATGCAAGTGATGTATTTTCTGAGCTAAAAAGGGATCCAAATGTTACATATGCAGCGCTTGTTCCGAATCAAAATGGTTTGGAACGAGCTTTTTTGCAAAATGTAGATGAGGTGAATGTTTTTTTATCAGCAAGTGAATCTCACAATAAAAGTAATATTAATAAATCTATTAAAGAAGCATTAGCTGTAATTGAAGATATAACAAAACAGGCAATATTCGGAGGTAAAAAGGTAAGAGGCTATGTTTCTACTGTATTTGGATGTCCTTATGAAGGGGATATAAGTGCCACAGCAGTTGACGAAATATGTAATCAACTATTTTCATACGGCATTTATGAAGTTTCTCTCGGTGACACGATTGGTGTAGCGAATCCATTACAAGTAGAACAAGTATTAGAACATCTATTAAAGAAGTATGATGCTTCGCAGTTTGCAATGCATTTTCATAATACGTATGGAATGGCTCTGGCGAATGTAGTTAAGTCTTTAGAATATGGTATTACAACGTTTGATAGTTCTTGTGGTGGACTCGGAGGATGTCCTTATGCACCAGGAGCATCGGGTAATGTTGCTACTGATGACTTAGTGCATATGCTCCATAAGCTGGGAGTCCAAACTAATATTGATGAAGAAAAGTTATTGAGAGCTAGTCAGTTTATTCAAAGTAAGTTAAATATCCAATTACCGAGTCATGTGTATAGAGCGCTTCAACATAAAACGATAAGTAGGTGAGAAGATGCTACAATTACAAAACATTTCAGTTGACTATGTTACACCGCACGTTGTAAAGATTTCGTTAAATCGTGAAAGACAAGCAAACTCATTATCCTTGGCATTATTAGAAGAATTACAAACTATATTAACTCAAATAAACGAAGAATCAAATACGCGCGTTGTTATTTTAACAGGGGATGGCGAAAAAGCATTTTGCGCTGGTGCTGATCTAAAAGAGCGTGCCAACATGAGTGAAGAACAAGTTCGCCATGCTGTGGGTATGATTCGTTCTACTATGGAGATGGTGGAACAATTACCACAACCAGTTATTGCTGCTATTAATGGAATCGCACTTGGTGGAGGTACTGAATTAAGCTTAGCTTGTGATTTTAGAATTGCTTCTGACACTGCAAGTCTAGGTCTCACTGAAACTTCCCTTGCAATTATACCTGGGGCGGGTGGTACTCAGCGCTTACCTAGATTAATTGGAGTTGGTAGAGCGAAAGAATTAATTTATACTGGAAGACGTATTTCGGCGCAAGAAGCGAAAGAGTATGGTTTAGTAGAATTCGTAGTACCAGCTGATTTACTAGAAGAGAAAGCAATTGAAATTGCAGATCGAATTGCTAATAATGGTCCAATTGCCGTTCGATTAGCAAAAGAAGCAATTTCAAATGGTATTCAAGTAGATTTACATACCGGCTTACAAATGGAAAAACAGGCGTATGAGGGCGTAATCGATACGAAAGATAGATTAGAAGGATTACAGGCATTCAAGGAAAAACGCAAACCAATGTATAAGGGGGAGTAAATATGTTAGATCAAAAACAACAATCTAATTCATTTGAAGAACGGGTTGAAACAATTAAGCAAGGCGGGGCACCGAAATATCATGAACAAAACAAAGCAAAAGGGAAACTTTTTGTTCGAGATCGTTTAGCTCTTTTATTCGATAATGGTGAATATGTGGAAGATGCATTATTTGCAAATTGTGAACAAACTGGATTACCAGCTGATGGTGTTGTAACTGCGACTGGTAAAATACATGGTCGTACTGCGTGCGTAATGGCAAATGATTCGACTGTAAAAGCTGGATCATGGGGAGCACGTACAGTTGAAAAGATTTTACGTATTCAAGAAACGGCTGAGAAATTACGTGTACCGTTATTTTATTTAGTTGACTCTGCTGGGGCACGTATTACAGATCAAGTTGAAATGTTCCCTGGACGCCGCGGTGCAGGAAGGATCTTTTATAACCAAGTGAAATTATCTGGTAAAGTGCCACAAATTTGTTTATTATTTGGACCTTCAGCGGCTGGTGGTGCGTATATTCCAGCATTTTGTGACGTTGTTATGATGGTTGAAGGAAATGCTTCTATGTATTTAGGGTCTCCGCGTATGGCTGAAATGGTTATCGGTGAGAAGGTAACTTTAGAAGAAATGGGCGGAGCACGTATGCATTGCTCAGTATCAGGATGCGGAGATGTTTTATGTAAAACAGAAGAAGATGCAATTACGCAAGCAAGACAATATATTTCTTATTTTCCAAGTAACTATTTAGAAAAGACTCCTTTGATTACACCTCAAGAACCGAAACAGTTCGATAAAACGTTAGAAGAAATCATTCCAGAAAATCAAAATGCTCCTTTCAATATGAAAGATCTCATTAACAGAATTATTGATGAAAGTTCTTTCTTTGAAGTGAAAAAATTATTTGCTCAAGAACTAATTACAGGTTTAGCGCGTATTGATGGTAAGCCAATTGGCATTATTGCAAATCAGCCGCGTATGAAGGGCGGCGTTTTATTCCACGATTCAGCTGATAAAGCAGCGAAGTTTATAAATTTATGCGATGCATACCATATCCCATTATTATTCCTTGCAGATGTACCTGGATTTATGATTGGTACAAAAGTAGAACGTGCCGGAATTATTCGTCACGGTGCAAAAATGATCTCTGCAATGAGTGAAGCAACTGTACCGAAAATTTCTATCGTCGTTCGAAAAGCATATGGAGCTGGCTTATATGCAATGGCAGGTCCAGCGTTTGAACCAGATTGCTGCTTAGCATTACCGACAGCTTCTATTGCAGTAATGGGTCCAGAAGCAGCAGTCAATGCTGTATATGCAAATAAAATTGCAGCTTTACCAGAAGAAGAGCGTGCAAGCTTTATTGCTGAAAAACGAGAAGAGTATAAGAAAGATATTGATATTTACCGTTTAGCATCAGAGATGGTGATCGATGGTATTGTTCATCCAAATAATTTACGTGAAGAGTTAAAAGGACGATTCGAAATGTATATGAGTAAATATCAAGTATTCACGGATCGTAAACATCCTGTATATCCAGTTTAAAAGCCCTATTTAGGGCTTTCTTGCTCAAAAAGTCAAGGAGGGGAAAACATTGAAACAAGCAGTTTGGTTTCCAACAGAAGAATATAAAGAAAAAACGCGTTTATTTGGTTGGATGAAATCATTAGGCTATGAAGATTACGAAGCTTTTTATAATAAGTCAATTGAAGAAACAGCATGGTTTTGGGGAGAAGCTGAGAGAGCAGTTGGCTATCAGTGGATGAAACCATATACAGAAGTGTTAGATTTAGAAAATGGTACACCGTTTGCACAGTGGTATACTGAGGGAACTTGTAACGTTGTAGAATCTGCTTTATCTCGCTGGCTTGCAGACGATAAAATGAAAACACAAGCAGCACTTATGTATGAAGGGGAAAACGGAACTTCAAAATCATTTACATATGAAGAGCTTGATAGCTGGGTAAGCCGTGTTGCCAACGGTTTGAAACATGCTGGTATTGAAAAAGGTGATCGTGTAACAATTTACATGCCAATGATTCCTGAAACAGTTGTTGCTATGTTAGCGGTAATGAAAATTGGAGCGATTATTTCACCAATATTCTCAGGTTTTGCTGCTGATGCAGTAATGACACGTGTACAAGCAGCTGGTTCAAAAATGATTATTACCGCAGATGGCTTTTCACGCCGTGGGAAAATTGTTTCATTAAAAGATGAAGTAGATAAAGCTTGTGAACATTGTCCAACTGTTGAAAAGGTGGTAATTGTTCGTCATGCAGGAAATGATTTTACACCGCATAATTATGATTTTTCATGGAGTACGTTAGAAAAAGAAAAACCATTTAGACATGCTGAAGAAATGAACAGTGATGATCCATTAATGCTTATATATACATCTGGAACGACTGGTAAGCCGAAGGGGACAGTACACACACATGCTGGTTTCCCGCTAAAATCTGCATTTGATGCAGGATTTGGAATGAATATAAAACAAGGCGACCGCGTATTATGGGTAACTGATATGGGCTGGATGATGGGACCATTTTTACTATTCGGCTCTTTAATTAATGGCGCAACAATGGTTATGTACGAAGGTGTTCCAGACTTCCCAGAAGCAGATCGCTTATGGGAGACAGTTGATAAATATGAAATTACTCATCTCGGTATTTCGCCAACGTTAATCCGTGCATTAATGGCAAAAGGTGATGAATATGTAAATAAACACTCGTTAAAGAGTTTAGAAGTATTCGCATCAACAGGAGAACCTTGGAATCCAGACCCATGGATGTGGTTATTTAATACAGTTGGTAAAGGTAAAGTACCAATTTGTAACTATTCAGGTGGAACTGAAATTTCAGGTGGGATTTTCGGGAATGTCCTAATTAAGCCGATCGCACCGATTAGTTTTAACGCATCTTTACCAGGAATGGCAGCGGTTGTACTTGATGATCGAGGTAAACCAATTCGAGATGAAGTCGGAGAATTATGTTTAGAAAAACCTTGGGTAGGTATGACGAAAAGTTTCTGGGAAGATGATGAACGTTATGTAAACACATATTGGTCACGCTTTGAAAATAAATGGGTTCATGGTGACTGGGTCATTTATGACGGTGAACAATATATCATTACAGGCCGTTCAGATGATACGTTAAACATTGCTGGAAAACGTATTGGACCTGCTGAATATGAATCTATTCTTGTGAAACATAATAATGTAATAGAAGCAGCTGCAATTGGTGTACCTGACGATGTTAAAGGTGAGGTTTGTCATTGCTTTGTAGTATTACGAGACGGTGTAATATTTACAGCAGAATTAAAGAAAGAATTAATGAGTTTAGTAAATTCTCATATCGGAAAAGCATTATGTCCAAAAGATATTCATGTTGTAGAAGATTTACCAAAAACACGTAATTCTAAAGTAATGCGACGTGTTATTAAAGCAGCTTACTTAGGAAAAGAGTTAGGCGATTTATCGTCACTAGTAAATCCTGAAGTAGTACCCTTCATTCAAGGACTACAGTCTAGCAAACTATAACATTACGAATGAGCTCTATGTAAATAGAGCTTATTTTTAATGTTCACAAAAAGTAATGAATAAAAGGAGAAATCCCTGGGGGACAGGGATTCGATAAGGGAGATAATATTGTCGTTCGATGTCGAAATTTGGCGTATCCGACAAATTAATATTATCACGAATTTTCAGGAGATTGTGATAGTGGATGTGTCAAAAATGTGTACGTGTTTCATATAAAAACATTATTTAAATAGGAAAAGGGAAAAGAATTAAGTTCACTCGTTCTTAAGATTTTTCCCTTTTAAATTTACTGTTTGTTCGTTGTTCTATATACATCTGAAATTGGTAAATCTTCGCCATGTAAAGCTTGAGTACTGTCCTTTTTATTTGAATCATGTGCCTCCTGAGATGCTTCTTGCAGTTGTTCTTGGGCCTTACTAGGAGTATTCAGCGCATCTAATGACACAGGATCAAGTTGTTGACTTAATAAATCTTTTTTATCCATGTTATGTAGCTCCTTTTTGAACTTAGATATAAAAACGAAGTGCTTTTAAATAGTTACGTGGGTATTATGTATCTTTGAATGGAATTATATACACAAACTATATTGAGAATTTAACTAATAATAAAAAGTACTTGTGATGACAAGCTTAAGAAATATAAAGATCATTAGTCCTTAATAAAAGCGTTATTTTAGTAGGGCGCAGATTAAATAGGACCTGTTGTACGGAACAAGTCCTTTCAAAAAGGACAACAGATAATGAATGGGGGTTACTTGAACATTTCTATTAGTGGTAACTAGATCCCATTCGTTGGATGCTACGAAATTTCATTTGAAAGGAACATCCCAATGATAAGATGAGCACTGTAAATCTGTGCTCATCTTATCAGAAATTGCTTAGTCCTTAAAAATAAAACCGTTACGGACAATTCACAATGGTAATAGTGACGTTTGCCATTGTTCCAGGAGAATCAAGAAGTGAAGCAGTAACGGTTACTGTTCCAGGCCCATTAGCGGCTAGAAATACAGCGGTAAAGTTACCTGAAGCATTGGTAATGACAGCAAGAGGAACCATGAAAGCAAGAGAAGGGTTACTAAATGAAAAACTGACTACTACTCCTGGAGTAGGACTACCGTTTACTAATACTTGACCCGAAAAAAATAAAGTATTATTTCCTTGAGTGGATACACATGCTGTGGTTTCGTTAGAAGTCAAGGTAATAGATGCAGGCCCAGCAGGAAGATTAAATCCAGTTGGTCCAGTTGGTCCAGTTGGTCCAGTTGGTCCAGTTGGTCCGGTTGGTCCGGTTGGTCCGGTTGGTCCGGTTGGTCCGGTTGGTCCGGTTGGTCCGGTTGGTCCAGTTGGTCCGGTTGGTCCGGTTGGTCCGGTTGGTCCGGTTGGCCCAGTTGGTCCAGTAGAACCGGTTGATCCAGTAGGACCGGTAGGGAATTGAAAGGGTGGAACAGGTGGAAGTGTAGGTCCAATAGAACCCGGATTAAGTGCAGCAAAAGATAAAAACTCGTCCATTATATATCACCTCTAAAAATCGTATTACTAATAGTAAATGTAATGATAGAGCAAAGTGAAATGGACAAGTGGCTGTATTTTAATAAATTAAACAAAATAGTTATTTGATAGAAAGAGAGATTAGTATGATTACTTTAGAAATTAAATATAAAAAGGCGATTATCTTCATATCGCCTTTTGGATAATACAGTGTAATTTTATTCAGTTATTTGAAATATAGTTTCATTCGGTTTGGAAAATCCATACAGCTTCCTTGCGAATTTTAAAACTTCTTCTTCACTACCTGTTAAAACTTTAACATCATTTTTAAGGGTATGACCATCTTTCTTTAAAGAAGATAATTTTTGTTGCTCCGTATTAACCGTGATTTGTTTTTCTTTAATCATTTCTTGCTGGTTATTAAGAGAATATTGAAGGACAAAAATTATAGGTAATATAAAAACTAAAGTAGTTATAATACGGCGTCTTGTTTTTTTATTATTACCTTGTTTGGTGTTAACGTTCACTTGCTGTGAGGGTATCTTAGGATTTGATTGTTGTGATGATATTTTTGGGATGTTTCCCATTAAAATGCCTCCATTACTGATTGTAGAATTTAAATCGTTTAAAAGTATTATAAATGTTCAATGGGAATTTTAGAAGATATTTTAATATAGGTGAGTTTTGTAAAGTTTAAACAAAATCCTTATTTAAATAAAAGGAACCCCGATTGTCTGCGGGGCTCCTAAGGGTAATCGTCAAGTAATGACGTACTCGACTAGTTAACGATATCATGAATTTTTTGGTAAATATACTGGTAAATGCGCCCAAATTAATGAGAGCATTATTTGAAACAAAAACGCTATTTTAATAGGGTGGGGAATAATGATGATTCCATGGGACAAACGAGTAAACGTTTTATCAAGGTGATTATTTTATTAAAGAGGGGACAGTTTTAGAGGTTAGTGAAAGGGTGAATAAATTATTAGGTTGGCTTCGGTGCATGTTAGCTCCAAACTATGAAAAAGTGTACGGCGATAGTACATAGCGACTTCGGTTGATTCGGGTAGATGATAATGAAGAATGATATAAAAATTTCATTTCGTAGAGAAATATGTTGATTAAGGATGGGCATTGAATATGCCATGTTTGTATGAATAAAGAGCAGAATTTGGCCTATATAAAGGTGTTGGAATTGTTCTAAAGGGGATCTACATAATTGCATATCCTGAATCCTCCAAGAAAACAGACTTTGAATTAAGGGTTCTATCTACGCGTATAGCGCTCGCTATCATTGGCGCCTTGGCTTTATGGATGCTTATAGTAATCTATATAAAATAATTCTTTTCTAATAAGAAATATACTAAAATATGAGAAAATGCTGTAATAATAATTATACATTTAGTCCTACTGGAAGAACCAGTGGACATCAAACTAAAAAGGGCGTTGTTATATTGCTCTGTAGTTTGGTGTCCGCTTTTTTATTTTTTATTAACAAAATAGATTAGTGGTGTTTTTATAAATGACGCAATTTCGTTTTTAGTATATAAAAAGAAGGTTTAGTACAAGTGTTTGTTTTTTTGTTTTTATGCTTTCGTCTCGTACACTTTTAAGCTAGTGGACATACTTTACTAATAGAAAGGATTAGGGGGTGAGGTTTTGGGATCTCGATTTAACAATTGTAAAAAGAAGTGTACATGTAAACAGGATGATTGTTGGGAGATATTCGAAGAGTGTAAAAAGGAGAAGCATGAGAAATGTGATAATTCTTGTGTACAAGGAATTAGAGATGAGCTTAAGAAATTAATTAATCAAACAGTTCAAATTAACACAGAGGGACGTACTTATGTAGGTACGGTGTCGTCTGTAAGCTGTGATGTTGTTAAGCTTGCAGCTATTCCTGGATCAGTTGGAGTAATTATCTCCATTTGTAAAATTGAAGCAATTTTCCCGCCTGTTACAACGGTTACTGCTGAGTTTGATTTTAATGGTGTTGACGTAGCAAACAAAGCTTAATAATACTGTTTTTTGTAAAGTCATTCTTATGAATGGCTTTATTTTAATTTGTTATAAAAGGAGAATATATTCTTTATATAGAATTAAGTTTGAGTTTATAAATAATGATGTACGAAAGGAGAATGAGAGTGATTAGACTAGAGCACTTTAAAAGAACGGATTTTAAGCAATTAATAAATTGGATTAATTCCGAACAATTTTTAATACAGTGGTCAGGAAATGCATTTACATATCCTTTAAATGAACAGCAATTAGATAAATATATAGAAAGTGCAAATACACTCGCTTTCAAAGTAATAGATGAAAAGTCTGAAGAAGTAATTGGTCATATTTCACTTGGGCAAATAGATAATATAAATAAGTCTGCTAGAGTTGGAAAAGTGTTAGTTGGTAATACGAAAATGAGAGGGCGTTCAATAGGAAAACATATGATGAAAGCAGTACTTTGTATTGCTTTTGAAGAATTAAAACTACATAGGGTAACTCTTGGTGTTTATGATTTTAATACGTCGGCCATTTCATGTTATAAAAAAATAGGATTTGTAAAAGAAGGGTTATTAAGAGATTCAAAAAAAGTAGGAGAAACGTATTGGAATTTATGGGAAATGAGTATGTTAGAATATGAATGGAACAATAAATAACAATAATATTTTATAATTATATTATGTTAACAAAAGGGGTTTGGTGGGAAATAATGAATAAAAAAACTAAAATAATTTCAATCGCAGCTGTTTCAGGGGGAGGTAAAACTACAATTACAGAAAGATTAACTCGTGAGTTGAAAAACTCAAAGGCTCTATATTTTGATAGTTATAAATTTGATAACTGTCCCGCAGATATTTGTAAATGGATTGATGATGGAGCAAATTATGATGAATGGGTACTTACACCATTAATTCATGATATTCAGCATCTTATACGAGATGGTAATGTAGATTATATTATTGTAGATTATCCTTTTGCATACTTAAATAGTGAAATGCGACAATTCATTGATGTAACTATATTTATCGATACACCTTTAGATATCGCAATGGCTAGAGGAATTTTGCGAGATTTTAAAGAAGGTACAATGGACGAAATACATAATGATTTAAAGCATTATATAACATATGCTAGAAAAGCTTATTTGGAGGCGATTCATACTGTAAAGCCAAATTCAGATATTGTTTTGGATGGATCTTTACCTGTCGGTGAAATAATTGATCAAATTGTAGAGGAACTTAATCTGAGAGAAGTGATCGTCAATGATTAAATGTATAGAAGAATATGTGCAAGTTGATGACTTTAAAATATATACGAAAATATTCCAAGGAAAGAAGCTGCAGCCTGTTATTATAATGGAAGCAGGTTATGGTGATTATTCAAAGGCATGGGATCGTATTGCGGAAGGGCTGACGGAATATGGGAAGGTACTTACATATGATAGAGCTGGATTAGGAAAAAGCGGGAAGAGTTCCAAGCGGCGTATTAGTTCTGAAATGGTAAAAGAATTAAGAGCTTGCTTAAAACAATTACAACTTAAGCCACCCTATATTTTTGTAGGACATTCCTTTGGGGGTATAAATATACGTGTATTTACAACTTTTTATCCTGAAGATACGATGGGAGTAGTTTTAGTTGATGCGACACCAGAAAATTATAAAGAAGATTTTTTGCCAATAATGTCTCCAGAATTTCAAGAAGCTTACTACAAACAATTTGTATATGAAAGTTCATATGAAGAGTTTATGTTTAGTCTAGGTGAAGCAGATCGACATTGTAAGTCAATGAGAGATATTCCACTTGTCGTGTTAGCTGCTGGAAAAAAAGATTTTTATTCAGCAGATGCACAACTGAAATGGTTACAATTGCAAGAAGAATTATTACAATTATCAACCAATAATAAATTTATTATTGCAGAAAATAGCGGTCACTATATTCAAAAAGATGAGCCACATTATGTAATAGATGCTGTTAAGCGGATCCTTGGGGTAGGGGAGAGATAAATGTGTACACTTTATTTCAATATAATTGGCAAGTAAGAGATGATTGGTTTAAGTGGTGTGAACAGCTTACAGAGGAGGAATTGCTTCGCAAACGTGTTGGAGGTGTTGGGAGTATTTTAGAAACAATTTTCCATATTGTAGATGTTGAGTATAGCTGGATTAGTGCGCTTCAAGAAAAAGAGGATAACGAACCACAGTTTAAAGGTTATCAATCAATCAAAAAAGTGAAAGCATTATCTGATTTATATAGACGAGAATTAGATAACTTTTTGCAGTCATGGTCTGGCGACTTCGAATCAAAAATATTGAAAGCTTCATGGACAGATAAATCATATAAATACGGTGAAGTTTTAAGGCATGTAATTGCACATGAAATTCATCATATTGGTCAGATATCTATATGGGCAAGAGAATTAAATCTTCAGCCCGTTTCAGCGAATTTAATTGGAAGAGGATTGTAGATTTAGAAACCGACTTGCAGTGTAAACGCAAGTCGGTTTTTATATATAAGAAGATTTCTTAATTAAAATCCTCGGCTTTTTTTTGACGTATATATAAAAACATTAAGATTGTAATGATGAAAAAGATCATAATCGTTTGTATGATTAAATTTTTAAACTGAAACAATATTGTCCAAGATGTAACAGCATCTTTAAAAGCTTGGAGTGCAGAGTACGAGGAAGGATCAAAACCGTACTGAAGTAACTTTTTTGTTTCAATAAAAGTACTGTTTTCATCACCGGCGTCTAATATTACTGAAATAAGTCTAGTATCTCCTCGTGTGGCTGTACTGACAAAACTATAATTACCATTAGTTGAAAAACTAGTTTGTAAGCCGTCAACACCTTGGAGTTTAATGTTTTTATTAAGGGAATATATCATTTTATTTGTATTGAAAACTTTTGAATCTTTGAAGGTAAATTGGTAAGAAGTTAGTTTCGTAACATTCAATACATCTGGAAAGTCTTTTACTAATTGTGTTGCTAGTTTAGCGACGTCTATCGATGTTGTAGTTGATTGTTTATTCGTATCGTTATTAATTCCAGTAGCATTTAGAAACGGGGATGGTTGTGATAACTTTAGTTGTTTTGCTTTGTCATTCATTAAAAGTGTAAAGTTATCTTCGTTTCCAGCAATGTGTTCTGCAAGGGCAAGTGCGGAACGATTATTCCCTGTCAAAAACAATGCATGAAGTAAATCACGAACCGTCGTTTTATCTTTCGAAGTTACTTGTATAGGACTCGTTTCTGCTCGGAAAACTTCGTTACTTATTTTTACTAATTCATCTAACTGTATTTTTCCTTCATTCAGTTGTTCCAGTGCGATATACTCTGTCATTAATTTAGATAAAGTAGCTGATTGTATAGGAGTTTCTTCATTTTTTTTATAAACAATCTCACCAGAATTAGTATCTATTAAAGTAGCTGATTTAGCTTGAATAATTGGACCATTTACATAAAGATAAAAATATAAAACGATAAGTGCAGTAATAAGAAAAGATAATAATAAAACTGTTATTTTTTTTAAGAATTGCATTAGCGATCCTCCTACTATTACATCAATAATATTATTGTAAAAAGGAATGCTTAATTAGGAAGAAAGAAAAGGTAAAGAATTTCTAAAGAATTTTAAGGAATTCTTTAATTTTGGATATTGATGGAATATAAAAGGTTCAATTTCTTATATGATAAAAAATTGAACCTATAAATATGTGGTATTAAGCTTTATAAGGGAGTAATTTTACAGTGAAAGTTGTTTTTTTATCATCGCTATATACTTCAATTGTTCCTTTATGCAATTCAACAATACTTTTTGCAATTGCTAATCCGAGCCCAGATCCACCAGTGTTTGTTGAACGTGATTTTTCAACACGATAAAAACGTTCAAAAATATGAGGTAAATCAGTACTAGGGATAGGTTGTCCGTAATTTGTTATATCAATTGTAATCATGTTATTGCTTTCGTAAGCGGTAATATCAATATGATCTCCATCATTTCCATAAGTAATAGCGTTTATGATTAGATTTTCAAACACACGTACTAATTTATCCCCATCAGCTAGTACCATTAGCTTTTGAGATGGGAAAGAAGGGCGACATTCAATATTAGCTTCTTGAAGCTGTATCCGAAATTGGACAGTTAATTGTCCAAGCAATTCTACAATATCAATGGGAGCAGAATATAAACTTAACTCTTTATTTTGAACGCGTGTATATTCAAACAAGTCATTCATTAATGCATTAAGACGAGTTACTTTATCGTAAATGACTTGAATATAGTAACGTAATTCTACTTCATCTCTATAATTATCATGATGGATTAAATTTACGTATCCAACTATAGATGTAAGAGGGGTTCGTAAATCATGTGATACATTTGTAATAAGTTCGCTTTTTGCTTGTTCTGCCTGTCTTTCTTCATCAATTGATACTTTTAATTGCTCAATAATTTGATTGACCCCAGTTGCCAGTTCTTCTAAATAATTATGGTGTACGATGGAAACTTTATGATTAAAGTTTCCACTTGCAATATACCGAATCTCTTCAATCATTTTTTTTATACAAGTTTCATAGTAAACCTTTCTTTCATGACGATAAAAAATGTATAAATAGGATGAGAAAATAGAAAATAAAAACAAATAAGATACAATCATCATCCATAAAGACTCTTTTAATCCAATATATTTTTCATGGCCAAAAATTCTAATGAATTCTTTTCCTAGTTCGCTTAGAGTAAGTGAACTCTCAATTACACTCGTTACGAGGCGAAATATAATTAATTCGGTAATTGGTGTAAGAGTGATAGCTAATAAAAGCCAAAAAATAAGCTTCCACTTTGGTATATCTTTTAATATATCAAATGCTTCATTTCTCAATTTTATATCCTACTCCCCAAACCGTATGAATTAGTTTTTCACCATTCATTACGGTTTCAAGTTTATCGCGTAAATTACTAATATGGACCATTACCGTTTTATTAGAACCATAACCGTCTTCATTCCAAACTCGTTCGAATATCTCTTCAGAGCTAAATACTCTTCCAGTATTACTCGCTAGTAAATATAAAATATCAAATTCGATAGAGGTGAGTTTAATATATTCTCCATTTACTTTAACAGTATGATTATGTTTATGTATTTCAACAGAACGAATACGAATAATACCATCTTCATTCTTTTGGGAAGTAGCATTTTGGAAAGAGGATCTTCGTAATAAAGCTTTCACTCTAGCCACTAATTCTAGTGGATTAAACGGTTTAATCATATAATCATCTGCGCCGGTCATAAGTCCTAAAATTTTATCCATATCTTCAGCCTTTGCACTAAGCATAAGGATAGGTACAGTATTATTTTCACGCACTTCTTGACAAACTTCCAATCCGTTTCGTTTTGGCATCATAATATCTAAAAGCATAAGGTCAACTTCATATGTACATATCATTTGTAATGCTTCATCACCATCATAAGCTTTATAAATGTTATAGCCTTCATTTCGTAAATAAACAGCCAGTAATTCTACAATATCTTTATCATCATCAATAATTAATATGTTTTTATTCATTTTATAGTTAGTTCCTTTCCTTACAATTAATCAACATTACTATAATATCAAACATTTATGTATTTTGTAGTAATGTTTCTACATAAAATTTCATGTATCGTATTAAAAAGGAATTAAAACATTCATAACGAATATAAAATAAGAAGGACATTTAAACTCCACATTATACTGAAAGATAGTTATAAGGGGGACTTGCTATGTTATATAATGATATATATTCATTTACTCCAACTGGAAAAATAGAAAATGATATTAAAGATTTTCTATTAAAATACAATAAAGAATTTACATATAAACATTCAATTCGTGTGGCAAATGAGGCGAGAAAAATTGCGAAAATATTTTATGAAGATGAAGAAAAAGCAGCGATTGCAGGGTGTTTACATGATATTAGTGCAATCTTTCCGAATGAGGAGCGGATCGCAGTTGCTGAAGAATTTGGCATAGAAATATTACAAGAAGAACGAGAATTTCCAATGATTATTCACCAAAAATTATCGAGAGTAATTGCAAAAGAGGTATTTAAAGTAGAAGATAAAGAAGTTTTAAATGCTATCTGTTGCCACACTACGTTGCATAAACATGCAACGAAGATGGATTTAGTATTATTTATTGCTGATAAATTAGAATGGGATCAAATAGGGACACCGTCATATTTAATTGAGGTAAAAAAAGGATTGGAAAAATCTTTGGAACATGCTGCTTTTGTATATATTTCATATTTGTGGGAAAGAAAATATACATTAAAAGTCATACACCCGTGGTTAGAAGAAGCATATTGGTATTTAAAAGAAATTGTAGAGTAGAAAGGGTATAAAAATGCAATTAAAAGAATATATGAATCAAACATTTCCAGGAGTTACGTTAGTACCGTACATATACTCTCAGTGGGAAAATCATCTTCATTTTGATTTTGGGAAAGATAAACATCAATTCAAAGAAGATGGTAACACGTATAATATGGAATATTTCACACAACTATATAGGTATAATAAAAATCTATTTAAAGATATATTTTCAAAAGAAGATACCGTCTTTTTAATCACAAATGTTTATCGATTTAAACAGGAAAATATAAAAAATCTGCAGAAAATAAATGTATACAATAGATTTATTAAAAAGAGCGGTTTAAAGTTTCATATTAGACAAGAAACATTACCTTTTCTATTTGAAGATGAAGAAGCTGACTTATATTGTACATATCAATTTTCTTTAAAATGTCTTGCTGAAGATATTAAATATGAACCGCTTATTCAAGCAGCTAATCATGAAGATTTCCCTGACCTACGTCCACGTCTAGGGCGAAAAAAAGAAATTTCATATCCAGATGTATTTTTTATAAATGTAACAAAGGATATTATCATGTTTATTTATGGTGATAGAGGATGTGAAGTAATTGCGAAGAATAAAGAAAAGATACGGGATTTATATGAGAAGTATAAAGAGTGGATACCAGAATATGAACGAGAGAGTATAGATGACTTATTTACATGAAAATAGGAGGAAGTGAAGTGTGTAATGAAAAGGATCGCAATTGTATCTGCATGGGAACCAGAGCTTACCTATTTGCATCAACATTATCCAAGTGAGCGTGTAGAAAAAATAGCAGCTTGGGAATTTCATTTTCATTCTATTAATGAATTAGAAGTTATTTCAGTTGTAACTGGTGTCGGTAAAGTAAGTTGTGCTAGTTGTGTACAACTATTAATAAGTGAATTCCAGCCAGACCAGTTATTTATGACAGGGATTTGCGGGAGTTTATCAGATAAGGTGAAAAATGGACACATCGTTGTAGCTCTTAATACTTTGCAGCATGATGTTACAGCGGCTGGTTCAGGAGAAGATAGTTTTAATCTATATGATGGTAGAACAGCACCTATTGAAACAACTAAATCACTCGTAAAACGAATGAAGAAATTGCGTTCGTATGACCCGGTCCATTTTGGTACATTTCTATCTGGAGATCAACGTATTCGAAGTTCAGAAATGAGGTATTTACTTCATACTGTATACGGTGCTTTAGCCGTTGATCAAGAAGTGGCAGCATTCGCTTATGTATGTCGTGTAAATAACAAACCATTTCTATGTTTAAAAGCTGCCTCAGATCAAGCGAATGACAAAACGAAAGAAGAACAAAAGGTTTTTAAAATGTTAGCATGTGAACGAGCGTGTGAGCATTTAATTACTTTTTTACGTGTTTATGAGATTACTGTAGTTAACAATGTATAGTAAGAGGAGTATAGTGATGAAAGCTACAAATAAAATAGCGATTCTTGGTGCGAATGGAAAAGTCGGAAAATTCCTCGTAAATCAAGCGTTAGAAAAGGGCTATCAAGTACGAATATTAACGAGAAATTCTAAAAATATGACGATAACTAATGAAAATATAGAGACTATCAGTGGGGATGCCCGCGATTTTTCAGTCATACAGGAATTACTTCAAGGGTGTAAAGCTGTGATTAATGCGGTGGGTCAGCCGAAAAATGAACCTTATATTTTTAGTACAGTTACGAAGCATATTTTAAAAGTAATGAAGGAATATGAAATGAAGCGCTATATTCTTATTTCTGGAGGCTCCTTAAATGTAAAAGGAGATCAGAAGGGAATTGCAAATAAAATAGGGGCTAATTTGTTTCGATTATTTCTTCCAAAGATGATGCAGGATAAATATAAAGAATTGCAAATTATACAAAGTAGTGAAATAGATTGGACAATTGTTAGATTACCGTTTGTTATAGAGGGAAATGGGATTGGTGATATTAAAGAGAGTTTAGTAGATATGCCAGGAATCAAAATTCAAAATGGGGATATTGCACCGTTTGTAATAAAACAAATTAATAGTGAAAGATATATAGGAAAGTGTCCGCTCATTTCAAATTAAGAGGTGAATTACAATTGCATACGTATTATGGAGAACTTTGTACAAAGATATATGAAAGTGATAAATCAATTGCAGCCGGAAAAGAATTGGATTTTTATCTTTCTTTTGTAAAAGATAAAAATATACATGTGTTAGAACCAATGTGCGAAAATGGTAGAATGTTAATTCCTTTTATGCAAAATGGTGTGAATATAGAAGGGTTCGATATTTCAAAAGATATGCTTAAAGTTTGTAAAGATAAAGCAGAAAAATTAAACTTAAAACCGGTTGTGTCACAAGGAAGAATAGAAGAATATCATAGTGATAAAAAATACGATCTTATTATGATTCCTATCGGTTCATTTTCACTTTTACCAAATAATTTAGTAGACAATAGTCTTCAAAATATGAAAAACAACTTAAAGGAAAATGGCAAATTACTTCTGACAATTGTACAAGGTGGAAGTGAGACAGAACAAATTTTAGATTGGATAGAGACAAATAGAAAAGAAATTAACAATGAATTAATTGTTGAGTATAGAAAAGTTTCATATGATAAGGCGCAAAAACTTCTAAATATTATACTGAAATATGAAATCATTCATGATGAGAAAATAAAAGAAACTGAGATTATGGATTTTCCTATAAGACTATATGATTTAAAAGAATTTGAAAATATAATTATTACTAATGGGTTTAGTCAAATTGTTGTTCATGAAATAAAAGATGGATATGGTGAAGGTAATTCATTTCATGTATTTGAATGCAGTTTATAACAAGTCAAAGCGGGGGATTATACTTATATGATTCAATACAAAAGATGTAGTGAAGTAAGTATAGATTTAGTGTATAAAGCTTTTAAGGATGGATTTTCAGATTACATCATTAAACTGGAAGTTTCAAAAGAAGATTTTATAAAAAGATTTTTTGGGCCAGAAGGGAATTCGCTAGAACACTCCTTTCTTGCTTTAGACGGTGACAAATGTGTTGGTGTAATACTTGGTGGTATTAAGGTATATGAAAGTATAAAAACAATGCGCTGCGGAACATTAGCTGTTCATCCAGAGTTTCGAGGCATTGGTGTAAGTCAAAAGTTATTTGAGTTACATAAAGAAGAAGCGACACAAAATAAATGTAAGCAGCTTTTTCTTGAAGTTATTGTAGGAAACGATCGGGCGATTCATTTTTATAACAAATTAGGTTATGAAAAAGTATATGATCTTTCTTATTATAATTTAAATGATTTAACTAAAATAATGAATAAAGGTAATAAAAATATTGAAGTAAAACAATTAGAATTCCCAACATTTAAAGTTGAAATTCAGAAATGGCTAAACTTCCATATAAATTGGCAAAATGATATTGATTATATCGAAAAAACAAATCATACATTTTACGGTGCATATGTTGATAGTGATATAAAAGGTTCTGTATGTGTAAATGAACAAGGAAAAATTAGTTTTATTTTCATAGACAAAGACTATAGAAATATTGGTGTTGGGACGAAATTATTACAGGTAGCAAGTGAAGAATTAAAGTTATCAAGTTTATCAATTGGGTTTCCAAACAACAATTTACTGGAAGGGTTTTTAAAGAAATCTGGATTTGAAAAGAATTCTTTAGCACAATATGAAATGTATTTATTGCTATAAAAAGCGGAAGGAATTATTCTTTTCGCTTTTTATTTTGCACTATAAACGTTTTTGCTGTATGTGGGAGGATAAGTAAAAACAACAGAAGTTTTGTCACCTATCTTATTGAGCTAACTGGCACTTTAGTTGAAGAAGGAAAAAATATAGTAAACATAGAATATATTAATACATTAAAAGATTTATGAGGTGAAAGTGATGACAATTAAGCAAGACGAAATTAAAGTAGTAGTCGGAGCTGGAGTGTTTAATAATAATCCAGGTTGGGTTCAAACTAGAGAAGATAAACTTAACTTACTAGATAAAACTACTTGGGAAGAGCGATTTGAATATAATTCTATTTCAGCTATTTTAGCAGAGCATGTATGGGAACACCTTACGTTTGAAGAAGGTGTAAAAGCAGCTGGAATTTGTTATAAATTTTTAAAGCCAGCAGGGCATATTCGGTGCGGTGTTCCTGATGCGTTTTTCCGAGATGAAGCATATCAAAATATAGTTCAAATAGGCGGGCCTGGTCCGAAAGACCACCCAGCAGCAAGTCATAAAATTGTTCATAATTATAAAACATTAAAGAAAATGTTTGAAACTGCTGGATTTGAGGTAGTTTTACTTGAATATTGTGATGAAAATGGTCAATTTTATTACAATGAATGGGATGCAAACGATGGTGTTATTTTCCGTTCGAAAAAGTATGATTCTAGAAATAGAGGCGATAAACTTGGTTTTCCATCGCTAATTGTTGACGCAATTAAAAGGTAAGTCATTCACCTAAAGTAGGTGTTAGTTCTATCAGTTCATTAGTCGCAAATGCGGCTTTTTTTATTTGTGCTGTAATCCTAAGTTTAACATGGAAGCAAACATACATAATAAGTGATTTTGAACATTACATAACTTGATTTGAATACTATATTAGCTCTTATTAACACCATTTATCTTAAAGGAAATTGCTTTTAAATATTTAATGGAAATATCATATAAAATAAATAAATCAACGTTTTCTCATGTTGAATTTTTTTGTGGAAATGTTGAGGTACGCCTATTGTAATAAACATATGGAGAGAATATATAATAAATCAATGTTCAAATTACCATTCACACATTAAATTAATATTTCATTGCCATAGAGATTTCTTTTATACATAAATTCGTGTAAAATAAATCAAGAACATACATTCTGTATACGAGTAGGAGGCAATAAATATGTTGGCTGAAATAGAGAAACAAACTGACGGCTATATTGTGAAATTTGAACGCCAATTTTCTTATACAATAGAGGAAGTTTGGTCTGTTTTAACTGAAAACAGCAAGCTTAAAAAATGGATGTCTAATTTACAGATTGAAAACCTTAAAACAGGTGGAATTATGAAGTTCGACATGATGGATGGTTCATTTTTAAATATTGATATTTTAGAGTGCCAACTAAATTCAGTACTTGAATTCACATGGGATAAAGATCGTGTCCGATTTGAAATACATAAAGAGGAAAATGGTTCTCTTTTACTTCTTAAAGAATACATTCAGGAATTAACTGACCATACACCGAAAGATATAGCTGGTTGGCATATTTGTTTAGATCTTTTTTCTTCAGTTTTAGAAGGGGAAGAGAAAGGATTTTCTAAAAACGAATGGCAACAATGGTTCGAAAAATACAAGGATAAGATTCATGAAGTTAGAGGGTAAATTATATAATAGGTAATATTTATTATGTAATTATTATATTATAAAAATGATTTTGTGGAAAAATAAGAATAGAGGTTAATATGAAAGTAAATCAATTAATTGCTAATAACATAAATAAACTTGATACTGTTATTCCGTTTAATAAATCACTTGGTATTGCTGGTTTATCTGGATCTGGAAAAACAACTCTTTGTCAAACAATTGGTGAAGAATCAAAGAAGCGTCTAGTTTCCTTATTGCCAAAGGCTGAATATCAATATTTATTTCCTAATATTATGGAAACTAATTTTAGTGCCATTAAGATGGAGGAAATACCTTTAGTACTTTTTTTAGGGAAATCATCAATTTCTTCCAATCCGCGTTCGACGATTGGTACTCATACAGGTGTTTTTAAAGAGATTCGTGAAAAACTAGCGGAAGAATTTAATCTTTCTCCTGAAGTCTTTTCATTTAATAATCAATTAGGTTGGTGTGCTGGCTGTAAAGGGCGTGGTACTACTAAAAATATTGAGTGTAAAAAATGTAAGGGGAAACGTTATAGTGAAGAAGTTGAACAACGTACTATTGAGTTATTTGCTAAATCACATACAATTTCGGATATTAACGATTTAAGTGTTGAATCTATTCTTTCATTAGCAGAAGAATTAAATATTAGTGAAGCAAAACAACATATATTGCAAAATATTATCAATATGAACATTGGTTATTTAACATTAAATCGAATTATGGGTACGTTGTCAGGTGGAGAATTAACACGACTTTACTTAGCTGAATTCATGGCAGTTAGTGAAAATACTGTAATTATTATTGATGAGATTTCAGTTGGACTTGATAATGAAACATTGTTACAAATATTAGAAGAGATCAAGCAATTAGGGTGTAAAAATCAAATCTGGCTCATTGATCATTCAGATACAGTACTGGATACAACAGATGAGCAATTGTTCTTCGGACCTGGTAGCGGAAAATATGGTGGACAAATCGTGAAAGAATCACCAAGACCAAAACCAATACTATCGGAACGAAATTACGAAATGCCAACAGAATATTATACATTCCATGAATTATATTGCCGAAATATCCAAATGACTGAGTTTCAGATTCCTAAAAATAGACTTGTAACTGTTACGGGAGAGTCTGGATGCGGGAAATCTACACTTGTCAATGAGTGTTTAGCTACAGATTTCTTGAAACGATATCCAAAAGATAAACTAGTTATGGTAGGGCAAGATCGAAACCAATCGATTACAAGTCGATCAACTGTAGCAACTTTCCTAGATGTTAAAAAGAAACTGACAAAGTATAGTGAAGAAATTGATGATATTTTTGAGCGCTCAATTGAGGATATTATTGATGAAATTCCAAATGAAGATATTGCGTATAAACGCTTGAGCCTACTAATCAAATTAGGACTGGGATATTTAACATTAGAACGAAAAACACAAACATTATCAACGGGTGAGTTTCAATGTGTTCATTTAGTTTCTGAGTTATTTGCAAAAACAAGAAATCCACATACATTGTTTATTTTTGATGAGCCTTCAAAAGGTTTATCGCAAAATATTTTAAATCAATTTATAGATAGTGTTAGAGGGATATTGCAAGATGAATCAGTCTCTATCATAATGATTGAGCATAACAGTTACATGCTAGAAAGCTCTGATTATATTGTCGATTTTGGAAAAAGACAGGTTGAATCTATAGAGCATCTTGATGTAGTAAGTCATGAGGATTATTATCGTCAAAAAAGCAGTGTGAATAATGCTGAACAAATACACATTTCTTCAACGCTTAAGCGTAAAGAAGGAGTTCACTATTTAAAAGAAAATCATATTAACTATTTTAAAAATGCTGAAAACGTTTATAAGGGTGGTATTTTAAAAAGCTTATCATCAATGGCACGATTAATTTATGGTGAATATGAATCTGATACAATGGCACCTGTTGTTGCTATTGATCTCGAAAGACATTTGTATAGTCAATATAGTTTCTTATATGAAATTGGTGGATTGATCAATCATATTGTAGCTGCTCATCCGACTAATAAAGATACGAGAAGTTTCGATTTCTATTCTCAGGATAATCATTGCCCATCTTGTTCTGGACGTCTTCAAATTGAAGTTTTTGATAAAGAAATTACAATTCAAGATAAAAACGTTCCATTTTGGGATGGTCTATTCGATCCGGAAATCATGAAAGTATTAAAATTTTATCAATATGAAAAAATAGAATTTCTATTTGAAGAAATTAAAAATGAGCTTGGTCATGATTTGACGAAAAGCTATAATGATATGTCTGAGGAAGAGAAACATACATTTTGGTACGGCTATTTTGATAAGTCCTTTTATGATAAGAAAGGAAAGACACGTAGAACATGGGTAGGATTTAATACGATTATTGGCGGGTATATTGTTATTTCAAAAGCAGCTATTAAAGAAGATATTAAGACTTCTAAAGAAATGATGACATGTCCAATTTGTAAGGGGACTTTATTAAATCACCATAAACCACTTAATTTTGGAGATACAGATATTCGTGAAATTATTAATCAGCCGCTTAACGAAGTATTAAAATTTGTAGGAGATTTGCCTGTACTCGTCAAATTGAAATCTATCGTAGGTGACGATATGATTATGACAGAAGATGTTTCTTTATTACCTAGAAATATACAAGTCGCACTGAAAATGTTTGAATTAGAACAAGCAAGCTTTTCAAACTATGAAATGGTATTACAAAATGTATTACCATTCTGGGGCGAAATTAAAGGTAATGTCGAATCAATCAGCAATAATAATAAGGTGACTATTTGTGATTTCCAAAATATCAATGAAACAAGAGAAACCATTATAGATAAGTATTTCACAAATGGAAAATATAAAAAACTAACATATGTGTATGAAGCATTTGGTTACAAAAAATTAGTTACCCAAATTAATAAAATTAAAAAAAGTAACCCATGTCCATTCTGTAACGGAAAAAAAGTAATAACAGAAGATAACCTGCATGACGGCGTGTTCAAATTAACAATTCCGTGTGTAACTTGTAATGCAAGTGGTATTAACGATGAAGGACGTAAAGAAATTGTCGATGGCATAGACGTAGAAACATGGTTAACTGGAAAAGTTAGTGATGTTGTGGATGAAAGCTTACGAACTGAGGATGTTGCAGACATTCTAATATTTAATCGAATTCGTGAGTTGAATAAGCAAGAAATGATGGCAGTTTATGAATGTCTTGAGAAAAATAATTAAATTAAGAAGAATAAAAAATAGTGGTCAGTTAGGGATTAAAAACTCATTTGCAATAATCTGCAAATGAGTTTTTATGTTGAAGAAGAGTTTCTTTAACATAATATAGGGGTACCTAAAACCTCAAAAGCGTCTAATTTTTCCTCCTTCGCTTATTTATAATTTCTAAATCTCGTTTGGAAAAAGTGTAGTAGGTTCCTAGCACCCACTCATCTTCAGAAATTTGTATAAAGGCTTGTCGTTGTTCCGGTGTAAGTAATTCGCTACCTCTTGCTATTTTCATACAGTATCATCTCATTTCTGTAATTATTCAGTTAATTAGTTCAATTATATATCAATAGAGTGTAGAAGACTGATAAAATCATAGTTAAGAGCGTCCCATAAGACTTGTCTCAAAAACGAGGTGATATTTTGCGGAAAATTGGTTATATACGTGTCAGTTCAACTAGCCAGAATCCTTCAAGGCAATTTCAGCAACTGAACGAACTCGGAATGGATATTATTTTTAAAGAAAAAGTTTCTGGAGCAACAAAAGATTGTGAGCAACTTCAAAAATGTTAGAGGATATACAAGAAGGTGACATCATTTATGTTACGGACTTAACTCGGATTACTCGTAGTACACAAGATTTATTTGAATTAATCGATAACATACGGAGTAAAAAGGAAAATTTAAAATCCTTAAAAGATACATGGCTAGATTTATCAGAAGGTAATCCCTACAGCCAATTCTTAATTACGCTTATGGCGGGTGTAAACCAATTAGAACGTAATCTTATCCGTATGCGGCAGCGTGAAGGGATTGAACTGGCTAAGAAAGAAGGAAAGTTTAAAGGTCGATTAAAGAAGTATCATAAAAATCATGCAGGAATGAATTATGCAGTAAAGCTTTAAAAGAGGGAGATATGACTGTAAATCAAATTTGTGAAATTACAAATGTGTCTAGGACCTCATTATATAGAAAGCTATCGGAAAGGAACAGTTGATGAGTTATACCAAAAATCAGAAATATATAATAGAAAATAAATTCCATATAGAGGTGGAATTATATGCCTAAAATTGACAATATGTTAGCAATTCTATGGATGCTTCGCTCAGGTAAAAAAGTTACGGCAAAACAAATTTCAGAAAAGTTAGAGATGAATATAAGGACTGTGTATCGTTATATTGATACTATTTCAACAAGTGGTGTACCTATAATTTCAGAACCAGGACATAACGGTGGATACACTTTATTGAACAATTTTATTGAGGCTCCTCTTTTTTTTGATTTTGAGGAGCAAACTTCACTATTTCACGCTGCTGTTTTTGCAGAAGAAGCCGGATATTATGGAGGTGAAGCACTAAATAGGGCCATTTCAAAACTAAGTAAATACTCAAATCAAGAGCAGGAAGCAAAGATAAACCAACATTTAACTAGTCTAGAAGTAATAAGTCGATTAAGTTCACTCTCTATGGAACCTTTTTTGAAGGAGTTGGAGCAGGCCGTAGCTGACGGGTGCTCAGTAAAAATTCTTTACTATAAAAGTGGCGAAAAGCAATTAAATTATAGATTGGTCGATCCGTACAGAATTATCTATTGGAATCATAAGTGGTATGTAATTGGATTTTGTCATCTTAGGAATGATATCCGTAGTTTTAGAGTAGATCGAATTGAAAGTCTAATGCTAACCGAAAATAAGTTTAACCGGCCAGAAAATTTTTCAGCACGTGACTTTTTTATGAAAAATCTTCTTCCAACTATAGAAGATAAGGAAGGGATTATTTCTTTGGTTATTAATGGGGATAAAAGTGTATTGGCTGATATTTGCCAACATTGGTTTTTAGGACATTATTTACAAGAACGGACTTCAAATCAAGCAGTTTTTCTTCTTGAAAAAGATATAATACATACATATGTGCCTTATTTACTTTTACCGTACAATAAATCTATTAAAGTTATTGAGCCAATAAGTCTTAAGAAAAGACTTATTGAAATTCTGTCGGAATTAATAAAATTTCATCAAGTAATATAACTTCCCTGACGTTAACTGTCAGGGAAGTTATATTATAATAGCTATATCAATTGTGATTGGAGTGTTATTGGATGCAAACAAAAAAAGTTTTTCTATATGTATTTAATACAATGTCGGACTGGGAATATGGATATTTAATTGCTGAACTAAACTCAGGAAGATATTTCAAAAAAGATTTAGTACCTTTAAAAGTAATTACAGTAGGAGCTAATAAAGAAATGATTACTACTATGGGAGGGCTGAGCATAAAACCAGATATTTCCCTTGATGAATGTACTCTTGAGAGTAAAGATCTTTTAATTTTACCAGGAGGGACTACTTGGAGTGAAGAAATTCATCAACCTATCTTGGAAAGAATTGGCCAAGCTTTAAAGCTTGGCACTATTGTTGCTGCAATTTGTGGTGCAACTGAGGCCCTTGCGAATATGGGATACTTAGATACTAGAAAGCATACAAGTAATAATTTAGAATACACTAAAATGGTATGTCCTAACTATAAAGGAGAAAAGTTCTATGAGTTGAGATCCGCGGTATCTGCTGCGAATTTAGTTACTGCATCAGGAATAGCTCCTCTGGAATTTGCGATGGAAGTACTGAAAAAATTAGATGTATTTGCACCCGACACATTACATTCATGGTATAACCTAAATAAGACTCATAAACCTGAATACTTCTTCCAGTTAATGAATTCAATAAATAGCTGAGCTAAAAAATCAACTTAGCAGTTTTATATTAGTTCAAATAAAAATAATGAAGTAACTGAAAAGCTCACTTTCTCTATTTTGTTTTGCAGAGAAGTTGGGCTTTTTAATTTGGAATTTCCTTAACGTTGTAAATCCGCATTATCCTGACGCTACCCCATATAGCAAGAAAAATCTATTTGTAATACTAATATAAATTATTCTTAAATTATTAAATTTTAAACTGAAAGGTATTACAGCAAATCTAGAAGATATGATTCAATTCATTAAGTTTTTGAATCACCAAGAGCATACACAATTTTTAAGTAAAGATAGTATGGATCTTTATTTATCTCCATTATATAAAATAGATTCAGCGAAATATTATGGTTTTGGACTGAGGACAACAAATATAAATGGAAACGAAAAGATGGTTTGGCAATCAGGCTCAACTCCTGATTCACATGCAGAAATATTTATTTTAAATGAAACTGGCTGGGGTGTTGTGATTTTAACGAATAAAAATCATGTTTTAGAAGAAGCATCACTACCAGAATTTAAAAAAGGGATTATTAATATTTTGAATGGTGAAGAACCGGTTGATATACCAAATAATATACCGATAGTTCAAATTGTTATGTCAATATTAATATTCGCACTTTTCATTACAGCAATTATGTTAATAATAAAGTATAAACGTAAGAAAATTTGTAAAAAAATAACCTGGATTTTTCTAGGGAGTTTATTTCTAATATTATCTATTACTTTAATTCCACTTCTTATTTATAGTACAAATTCACCGTGGCAGACGATTAAAATGTTTTCTGCAGATGTAGCGTTGCTCATTAGTATTATAGTTACTTTATTGAATGTAAATGGATTAATATCAATATATATTGCGTTGAAAAGTGAATTAGTAAATAAGTCGTAAGAGCTTTTAATTATATAAATATAATACATTAAATAATTGTTTAAACTGTTATAAATAGTTGACTCTCACACAATGTCATTGTTTAAGCTTAATTTGAGCTTCGAATAATTGTAATAAATAGGAGGAACTAATGTTCAAAATAGGAGATTTTTCAAAACTATCTTCCATTAGTATACGTATGTTGAGACATTACGATAAAGTGGAATTATTACAACCAGTAAAAGTCGATGAGCAAAGTGGTTATCGATTTTATTCAGCAGCCCAATTAAAGAAAGTAAATCAAATTCAAGTGTTAAAAGATATGGGATTTAATATTGCCACTATTAAAGAATTAGTAGAGAGTGAAAATATTGAAGTAATAAAGTCACAATTTGAAAATCGTAGTGCTCAAGTAAAGGAAGAAATGGACGATCTCAAAAAACAATTACGTCTCCTCGAAGAATCAATGAAAACGATGAGAGAGGATGTTATTGAAATGAACTATCATGTTTCATTAAAAGAAATTCCAGAAAGAAATGTAGCAAGTGTTAGAAAGGTTATTCCATCGTATAATTGCGAAGGGGATTTATGGAGTATATTGATGCAAGAAATTAATGTTAAAAATATTAGTATAGCTAATCCGAGTTATAGTATTGCTACATTCCATGATCAAGAATATAAAGAAAATGATGTAGATGTAGAAATACAGCTAAATATTTTAGGGGAGCATGAAAATACAAAAGATGTTAATTTCAAAAAGATAGATCCATCCTATGTAGCTTCAATAACAGTTAACGGAAGTTATGAACAAATGACAGCTGTAAATGAGGCGGCAGCAAAATGGATTGAAACGGAAGGTTATGAATTAGCTGGACCGATGTTTAATATTTATCACGTTAGTCCAGCGATGGAATCAGATCCTAATAAGTGGGTTACAGAGGTTTGTTATCTGATAAACAAATAAACAATAAAGTAAAAAAGGCATCGTATATGCCTTTTTTACTTCATTTCTATCTGGAAATATTTAGCGCAAAGGACTCGTTGATTAACCATAATAGCCTCCTTAATACTAGTTAATCTAAGGAGGCATTGAATTGTTATAAATTAATGATATGTGTATCCTCCATCAGGAAATAATACATTACCTGTAGTAAAACCATTTTGCATTAAATACAGGACAGTATGTGCAATTTCATCATTATACCCAGGTCTCTGTACAAGAGAAAGAGATTTATAATCTTCATAAGCAGCTAGTCTTTTCTCATTTTGTTCATTCTCTCTTCGTATCGTTCCAGGAGAAACAACGTTAACTCTAATAGGAGCTAATTCAACAGCTAAAGCTTTCCCTAAGCTTTCAATAGCACCATTACAAGCTCCGTAAGCAGGCGCTCCTTTAAGTGGCCGTTGACTAAATGCACCGGACATTAATACGATAGATCCAGAGTTTGAAAGAAAAGGAATTGCATATTTTACGGCATAATATTGTGGCCAAAACTTTCCGATAAAGCTGCTTTCAGCGATATCATCCGTAGCAGTTATTGATCCAAGTGTGTAAGAGGCTCCTGGTGTGAATAAATGATTAAAATTCCCAACCTTCTTGAAAAAATCTTGTAATTGCTCTTTATTTTGATTATCCAATACATAAGTTTGAAGATGGTTGTTATTTATTATTTCTCGAGCAGCCTTTAATTTTTCTTCCGAGCGCCCTGCAATAATAACATGTGCTCCTTGTTCAAGTGCTTGTTTTGCTGTTGCTAATCCAATACCAGAACTCCCGCCGATGATAACGATATGTTTATCTTTTAATACAGTAATAGACATGATTAAACATCTCCCTTAATATAAGATTTAAAATAAGTTGTGTTAATTTTATTATTCGTTAAAAAATGACTACTGAAAAGTACGCACTTTATATGTACTTAGTCGCGAATTTCGTACTAATCGCTTGTTATATGGATACATAATATAAAAAATTATTCATTATAATTTATGATTTGAGGGGAGGGGTGAGGAAAATGAATTTAGAGGAACCGAAATTAAAAGGAGTAATAGCGACATTACAAATAATCGGTGGGAAATGGAAGCCACTCATTTTATTTATATTATTAACAGATGGAACGAAACGGTTTGGTGAATTAAAGCGATTAATACCAGGCATTTCTCAAGGAACATTAGCGAAGCAGCTTCGTGAATTAGAGCACGATCAACTAATAAAACGCGAAATTTATCAAGAAATACCACCTAAAGTGGAATATAGCTTAACTGAGCATGGAAAAACAGTTAGTACTGTTTTGGATAGTATGTGTGGTTGGGGAAGAGGACATTTAGAATATATCGATAAAAACAAACTATAATATTATTATGTAAACTAAATGTGATGTGTCGAAACATATCGTTTTAATAATTTATATTTTATAATATACAATTAAATAGTGTTATAGGTTATTATATATGGAGTCTTCCAGATGAGGTGATATAGATGAAATGCTGTATCGTTCGAAGTAACTAGTTGTTCGGGGCTGAAAAAATGCGTACCAGATATAAAAGGAGATTTACGAAAATATCAACTTTGAGTCTATTTCGGGGATCATCATAAACATTTAATACATTTTTGCAAAGGGGAAATAATAAAATGAATGAATTAGAGTACAAAAATTTTTATGATAAAGTGGGAAGTGAAAACGGCTGGGATTTTAGTAAGCTAAAATGTGAGACTGTAGGAGACACCTGGGACTTTTATAGTGAAGTGAAAGTAAGATGTAAACCATCACATATTTTACTTGATGTTGGTACAGGTGGAGGAGAAAATGTACTTAACATAGCATCTTCAGCTGCATTACTGATTGGAATAGATAATTCTAATGGAATGATCAAAACAGCACATTTTAATTTGAATAAAGCAGGTGTACAAAACGTTGAATTTCTTCAAATGGATTCTGAAGCTTTAACGTTTCCACATGCTCATTTTGATATTGCTTCAAGTTGTCATGCGCCGTTTGTAGCATCTGAGTTAGCAAAAGTAATGAAAAAGGGTGCTTTTTTCTTAACACAACAAGTTAGTGAACATGATAAATTAAACCTTAAAGAAGCATTTGGCAGAGGACAATGCTTAGGTGAAAGAGATGGAACTTTAAAAGAAAAGTATATGGGTGAACTTATTAGTGCGGGATTTGAACTCGTGCAAGTGCGTGAATACGATGTCACCGATTATTACAGTACTCCTGAAGATCTCATTTTCTTATTAAAACATACGCCTATTATTCCTAGATTTGGAGAAGAGGAAGAGGATTTTAATATTTTACAAAAGTTCATTGACGCTAATAGTTCCGAAAAAGGTATTCGTACGAATTCAAAAAGGTTTATGATTATTGCTGTTAAATCATAGTGTATTTTAACGTAAAAGCTGATTTTCTTTAAAAGAAAATCAGCTTTTTTTGTGGAAAAGAATGCAGGGAAAACTTAAAAATCATAGAAATAGGTAAAGTGGTAATCTGAAAATTGAAATATAGGGGGTAATTATTTTGAAACGTTACTATATTAACAACGAAAAAATAAACGCACATATTACTGAGTGGGGAAATAATGAAAAGCCTGTTATCTTTTGTTTACATGGGTTAGGTAGTACGAGCTTAAGTTTTATAGAAATTGCAGAAGAATTAAAGGAAGAGTATAGATTTATCTCCATTGATGCACCTGGGCATGGTAAAACACCGCCCTTTGAAAGAACGGAAGATTATGAGATGCTGAATTTAGCAAACTGGTTAAATGAAATAATAAATGAACTGAGAATTGAACATTTCTATTTTTTATCACATTCGTGGGGAAGTTTTGTAGCACTATTTTATTTATTAAATAATCCAGAAAAAGTACTAGGAAGCATTCTTATTGATGGAGGATATCAAACAAAAAGGCTTCGAGAAGAAACGCTTGAAGAGGAAGTCGCGTATTACGAAAAGGATTTTGAAGAATATATTTTTAATAATTGGGATGGATTTTTCAAAAGTGAAAAAGAAGCCTATACTAGGTGGTCTCCATTATTAGAAATTGCTGTAAAAGACCTAGGGATTGAAATGGATAATGAAGTATGTTGGCATGCGAGAGGTACAACAGCTGGTAATATAATAAGAGGTATGCATAAAGATGAAACGATAGATATTTACGAGAAGTTACCATCTAATATTATATTGCTTCGAGCTACACTACCGCAGATATGGGATGAATATAGAGATAAAACAGTAGAAATTTTTAAGTTAAAAACTGGCGCGAAAGTAAGATTAATCTCTGATACTACACATTTGTTACACTGGGATAAACCAGAAGTTGTTATAGCGGAAATAAAAAGTAATTGGAGCTAACATATTCATACTAAAGTTGTAGTTTTTATATAAAAAATCAATCCTTCCGTTTGATTTTATCTATTTATAAGTGTAATACAATAAGAATAGATAATAAGAAACAAGGGGGAATGTAAAGTGATTACACATATATCAGATATAAAACTACAAACGGTTTCTATAGAAGGGGTAAAACAAGTTTATAAAGACATATTATCTTTTCCAATAAAAAAAGAAACCGCATCATATATTCAATTTGAAGTAACACCGTATACAACAATTAGTTTTCAAGAAGTATATGAACCAATTGCACCTGCGCATTTCGCTTTTGAGATCCCATATTCAAAATTTCATGAAACAGTAAGATGGCTTGAAGGTTCTGGATTACTCATTGTGAAATGGAAAGATGGTCATACAATTGATGAGGAAAACGGTCGATTCAATTTATACTTTAAAGATGGTGATGGAAATCTTCTCGAAATTATCGCACATAGTTATGTTAAAGAAGAGGTATTAGTCCCGCATTCACCGCTAAACATTTTATACGTAAGGGAAATTGGTCTTCCGGTTAAAAGTGTACCTGTATTTACGGAATGGTTGAAATCAAATCTAGACATGAAAACGAAGGAAGATGGGGATATTTTCAACTTTGTTATAGGTGGCACTGCATATATCATCGCAACCTGGTGGCAGCGACCTTGGATTCCCATTGTGATGAAAGCTTTACCACCGAAAGTACATGTTTCATTCGGAACACCGGATCATGCGTTTTTACAACAAATCCAAAATAACTTTAAGAAAAATGGTGTTCCATTTGAAAGTAAACATATTGAAGTATTGTTTATTCAACAAGGGTATTCATTTTCTGTTTTGCATACACCGGAGTTTCATTCCGATATTCCTAGAAAATTAAACTTACCACTTTCTATATAATTATAGGTAGGGGTAAGTTTTTTGAATTTTCATGAAGAAGGGTATCAGTATAATTACACTGAATTTATAGAGGACTATAAGGCGTTATTCTAATTTACTGTAAGGAGAGAAATGAATTGAATCTAGGAAATCCGATAGCCAAAGGAAATACGGCTGAAATTTATCTTTGTGATAATAAAGTTGTGAAATTGTTTAAAGAATACCTCCCTAATACAGAATCTCTATACGAAGCACGAAAACAAAAGTATGCATATTCATGTGGTTTACACGTTCCTAAAGTATTTGAAGTTACAGAGATACAAGGTAGACAAGCTATTATTATGGAATATGTAGAAGGGGAAAGTGTTGGTGAGCTTTTGCTTAATAATTTGAGTAAAGCGGAGCATTACATAAGTATATGTGTTAGTGTACAACAAAAAATTCATGCTATATCTGTGAGCTCGGATGAAATAGAACCGATGGAAGAAAGGCTTTATCGTCAAATTAACTCCGTACATGATCTGGATGAAAAACAAAAGGGAAATATATTAAAAAAGTTAGATTCAATCACATTTGAACCTAGAGTATGTCATGGTGATTTTCATCCGTTTAATTTAATCATGAGTAATGGTGATGTGAATATTATAGATTGGGTTGATGCCAGTTCAGGTGATATTCGTGCAGATGTGTTTCGGACATACTTATTGTATTCACAGAATTCAGTGGAATTAGCTGAAATGTATTTACATATATATTGCAAAAAAACAGGTCTATTAAGAGATGAAATTTTCCAGTGGGCTCCTATTATTAGCGCAGCTAGATTGGCAGAGAGTACACCTCTGTAAATAAAAGATGTTTTCAAGTATTTATTTTGATCCCTATTAAAATAGTGAATCATTTATTTTTTTACTCATTGATTCTCTCCGTTATTTTTCTTGCCAATTCTTTTCGATTTATCATATACTTAAAAGAGACCAAACGTTTTCTTTTAGGGGGACACAATGCGTAAAGGTGAATTAACAAAAAGAATGATTCTTGATCGTTCCTCTGCTCTGTTTAATGTAAAGGGCTATAGTGGTTCTTCAATTTCTGATATTATGCGAGAGACTGGGCTGGAGAAGGGGGGTATTTATCGTCACTTTAAAAATAAAGATGACTTGGCTGTTCAAGCCTTTCAGCACGCAACTTCACAAATGGGAGTGCGTTATGTCGAAGAGATAAAAAAAGCATCCAATACGTTGGATAAGTTAAAAACTTTTATTTCAGTTTTTACATCTCTCATTAATAATGATCCTCTTCCTGGAGGGTGTCCAATCATGAACGTAACGTTAGAAGCAGATGATTCCCATCCTCTCATGGCAGTACAAGCACAGATAGCGATGAATCAATTACTTGGAATAATTGAAAAGATTATTACGTATGGAATTGAGCAAGGAGAGTTAAAACCAGATACTCAAGCAAAGCAGGTTGCTATCATCTGGATTTCTTCTCTTGAAGGAGCACTTGCCTTGTCACGCTTATACCAAGATACAGTCTATATTGATACAGTATCGTCACGACTTTTAGATGAATTGGAAAAACAAATTACGGCCAAGTAAGCCGTAATTTTTATCGCTAAAAAGAGACTGATCGGTTTCTTTTTTTGAGGGGGTGATCACTTAATAGAAATTCTATGATGGAACTATGAAAAAACGGATGAGAGAAGAATGGTACTAATACAAAATAGTAAATTGAAAAATGTGTAGAGTATGAACAATTTCGGCCTACCTGTTTCTAATTTTGGAGGAGTGTGAAAAAGGATATGAGAGAAATAGAAACAATCGTAATTGGCTCTGGACCTGGAGGATATGTTGCTGCAATAAGAGCTTCACAATTAGGGAAACAAGTGGCAATTATAGAAAGAGAGAATCTTGGTGGCGTATGTGCTAACGTCGGCTGCATTCCATCTAAGGCACTTATTTCTGTAGGTCATCGTTTTGAGGAAACAAAGCATTCAGAAAATATGGGGATTTTTTCTTCTGGTGTAAATGTGGACTTCGCAAAAGTACAAAAATTTAAAAACAACGTTGTAAAGAAATTAGTAGGTGGTGTAGAAGGGTTATTAAAAAGCAATAAAGTAGAAGTGATAAAAGGTGAAGCTTATTTCATGGATGCTAACACTATACGAGTAACCAATAAAGATGCAACTCAAACATATACATTTAAAAATGCAATTATAGCTACTGGATCACGCCCAGTTGAAATTCCAACATTTAAATTTACAAAACGTGTGATTAACTCTACAGGTGCACTTAGTTTAACTGAAGTTCCAAGTAAATTGGTTGTAATCGGTGGTGGTTACATTGGTACTGAATTGGGCTCTGCTTACGCTTCCCTCGGTTCTATAGTAACAATTATTGAAGGAGGTAAAGATATTTTAACTGGCTTCGATAAACAAATGACTCAAATTGTGAAAGAAGACCTTATAAACAAAGGTGTTACAGTAATAGTAGATGCATCCGCTAAAGGTGTAGAAGAAGTTGAAAATGGTGTAATTGTTACCTACGAGATTGGTGGTGAAGAAAAGAAAGTTGACGCTGATTACGTATTAGTAACGGTTGGCCGTCGTCCTAATACTGAAAATATGGGTTTTGAAAAAATCGGTATTGAGTTTTCTGACCGCGGTTTATTAAAAGTTGATCAACAATGCCGTACTAACCTTCCGAACATTTTTGCTATAGGAGATATCATTGCTGGTCCACAGCTTGCACATAAAGCATTTTACGAAGGGAAAGTAGCTGCCGAAGCTATCTCTGGTGAACTATCATTTGTTGATTACTTGGCAATTCCAGCAGTTTGTTTCACAAATCCTGAATTAGCTACAGTTGGTTATGCTGAAGAGCGAGCAAAGGCAGAAGGCATGGAAGTAAAAGTGATTCAATCCCCATTTTCAGCAAACGGTCGTGCACTTGTATCAAATGAAGGAAAAGGGTTCTTGAGGCTATTGGTGCGTAAAGAAGATGGTGTATTAGTAGGTGCTCAAATCGTGGGAAATGGTGCATCAGAAATAATTGCCGAAATGGGTTTAGCAATTGAATCAGGCATGACAGTTGAGGATATTGCATTAACACCACATGCTCAACTAACTTTAAGTGAGATTGTGATGGAAGCTGCTGAGGCCATAATTTACAATTTTAAATAAATATTAATTAATAAAAATTGGATTGCTTCGTTTTTTAGAAATTCTAAATAAAATAAATGTAGAGATAAATAAATATGTAAAAAACAATCTTTACTAATAAACTTCTTAATAACATATTATGGCTAATTGAGCCGTTTTTTTACCGCAAAAAAGAGACTATTCGGTTTCTTTTTGTGAGAGGATTTATTCATTTATTAGAGAATAAAAAGTGAAATTATGGAAAATAAATATGAGAGGAGAATACAAATGAGTCAATTTGTTAATTCAACAATGGAAGGTAAAAATTTTAGTGCTGTTCAAGTAGGAAAGTGGGAGGATCTGCTTCAATATAAAAATGGAAATCCATTTAAAGCTCCTGGAAAGGTATTTCTTAAAGATGACTTACAATGTACAGGGATGGAAGCTTCACTAAATGTTTTCCCTCCAGGCATTTCAATGCCCTTTTATCATAAGCATAGAGAAAATGAAGAGCTGTATATCTTCGTCAAAGGACAAGGGGAATTCAAGATTGATGATGAAATCCTTGAAATCAAAGAGGGTACTGTCATAAGGGTGGCACAAGAGGGGGAAAGAATTTGGCGTAACAATTCAAGTGAACCTCTTTATTTTATTTGTATTCAAGCTAGGGCAAATACTTTGGAAGAAAGTAATATCGAGGATGGTATTAAGCTAGATAAATCCGTTGAATGGATTGAAAAATAGGTGCCACTGTACGATTAAATATCGTTTCGCTCCTTGTATTTTGTCTTTTGAAGAAAACTTATCTATAGAAAAGTACACCCAATTGTTAAACTGAATGTAACAATTGGGTGTACTTCATAGGAAACCAACTGTGTTTAAAGAATGGCTTTTTTCAATCTTTATTCTATAAAGGTTCATTATCCGTACTTGCTCCTCAGTTAACTCTTCTTTATTCCAATACATATGCATTAAACTATATTCGAATATCTCTTTTAATTTAATAAACAATGGAAGCTGCTCTATCATTTCTTTAGGTAGATCATTTTCCTCCTGGTATCCGTCGATTATTGCTTTTGTAATAGAATTCTCATAGTCGACTATGTTGCCATTCCCAACGAAAGAATATTCTATCGCGCTATAGACTGGAATAGCTAAATCGAATATGTAAAAATGTTTTTCACAGTCTTGAAAATCAATCATTGTTAAATTTAAATCATTGTCCACTAATATGTTTTCTAACCATAAATCTCCATGAATTAAGCCGTAATTTGAAGTGGACTTTGGCAGCTCCTTTATAGAAGTTAAAACGTCAGATGCAATTTCTCTTATAGTAGTTTCTTCTTTTGGGATATAGTTAAGAAAATTATACTCTTCATTTTCATACCAATCGTTTATATGATTTACCGGTTGAACTCTTTCAAAGTCTTTAGATATACGATGTAATTTTCCAATTTGTTGACCGAGCTTTTTAAATACATTAGAATTCCATTCGTTTCTTGGTAAATGTATACCAGGAGCAGCTTTATATAATACAGCAAAAACTTCTTTGTCTAAGGTTATTTTCTCTACTAAATTCGCCTTTAAAGAAGGTATTATTGGAGGGACTCCTAAGCCCTTTTGATATAAAAAGTTCGTATATGTAACTTCTTCTAATTGCTCTTCATATGTTTTATAGTTTGTAATTCTAACGAAGTAAGTACCTTGTGCTGTGAGACATTGATACATTTCATTTGTTATTGGTGTCATTTCAATAAAATCCAATGGATATAGTTTATTAATTAGTTTAAGTATCTCTTTTTCTATATTATTCATTTTAACTTCCTTTCCAAACATAAATTTTCCACTCACAACACTACTAGTTCCTTAACTTACAAATTTCGTGTTTTATTTGGTAGAATCCTTTAAAAAAGATTTATCCCGTAAAAACCCGATTAGTATGGGATAATAATCAGTGGGGAGGAAGAAACTCCCCACTGAATAAAGTTTCACTTTATTGGAAAGTTAAGTAAATGTATGACAAAATAAGATAGCTGAAAAAATATGAAATGAGTAATTACATATGATATTTAAAGGTTCTAGAGAGTGGTTAATGTTATAAACCACAAGAAATATCAAAAGAAAGAAGTGGATACTTCTTATAATTTTTAGTGAGGAGGGGGATAAATGAATGAACATATACAGCTAATGATTGAATGGATTGAGGGCAATTTAAAAAAGAAGTTTTCATTAGATAAATTATCTAATTATATGGGATATTCTCCTTACTTCTGTTCGTTTAAATTTCATCAAGTAACAGGGATAAGTATTAGACGATATATTCTTCTTAGAAGATTGTATTTATCAACGGAAGATTTGACGAATGATAGAAAGATAATTGATATCGCATTTGATTACGATTACTCTTCGCAAGAGGCTTATAGTAGAGCATTTAAAACTGTTTTTGGTATAACCCCAGGAAAATTCCAACTTAACAAAATACCGGTTCAATCATTTATTAAACTCTCAATCAATGATGGCAAGGAGTGGGATAGAATGAATTTTTCTAGAAAAATTGAAGTTGATCAGTTACGAAATGCGAAGAGTGAGCTGTTTGATAAAGATGTACTAAATATATTAAATGGTCAATTTATGTATGAAGAATTTAAAAGTGAAAAACTAATGGGGGAGTGTGATTACGCTCCATTTAATGAAGCTATGTGTGTAAATACGACTACTGCACAGATTTTTGATGATGAGTTTATTAAAACAAGGGCAGAAGGACACCAAGGTACTGTAGAAAATTATACGAAAAAGGTTATTCATCCTTTAGAGAATCTTTTTAAGAAAGAGTATAAATGTATTGTTTTATGGTTCGGTGAAGATATGTTTTGCCAAATGAATCTACTTACAGTACTTTCTTACCTTGAACAGTCTGGTTATAAGGGAAAAGTATACTTAAATAGCTTCAGAGAGGATGAATTTAAAGTTAGTCAAATTGAACTTGAATTAGGGAACTATTTTTCTGTTTACAATGAAGTTCTAGTAAATCATAAAAAGCCATCTCATGAGGTACTACTTGTAATGTATCAGGCGATAGATTTATATTTAGAAATGCTAAAAGAAAATAATGTAGTAGTAAAGTATATCTCCAAAAATAAAGATTTACCAACACAAGAGTTATTAAAAAGGTTATTTAATCTTTTTCCAACAATAGGATATGGGGACCTACAATATATAGAGCTTATTAATAAAGCGAGATGAAAATTGAAACTAATTAGAAGAGAATACAGTAAAAAAGATGCACCTATACTTTAAAATGTACCCTATAGAATAGACACTGAAAAAAAAGTCTATTCTATAGGGTATTTCTTGTATAATGAGAGAAAATTGGGATCGGAGAAAGTTC